>JAEFAR010000042.1 GCA_016287675.1 Lachnospiraceae bacterium | reverse complement strand
CCCGCGGTTACTGCTCATATGCTCAGCCTCTTATAAGTTCACTTATAAGAATAAATCATAATCTTCTTGGTGATTTTTTTGACAAATGTGCTAAAATTATAATGTTGCGTGGGTGGCATGATGAAGAATGCATATGCCTGCCCGATAACGGTGCGGGGATGGAAACATTTGCCGCAAATACCGATGGATTAGGAGAGTGTTAATATGGTAAAAGCTATTGTCGGAGCCAACTGGGGCGACGAAGGAAAAGGAAAGATCACTGACATGCTGGCACAGGATGCGGACATCATCGTTCGTTTCCAGGGCGGAGCAAATGCAGGACATACTATTGTGAACAAATACGGTAAGTTTGCGCTTCACACCTTGCCTTCAGGCGTATTTTACGATCATACGACGAGCATTATCGGTAACGGTGTTGCTCTGAACGTTCCCAAGCTTTTTGAAGAAGTTAAGAGCATTACGGACAAGGGAGTTCCCATGCCGAAGATCCTTGTTTCCGACAGAGCTCAGATGGTAATGCCTTACCACATTGATTTTGATAAATTTGAAGAGGAGAGACTGGGCAAGAATTCCTTCGGTTCCACAAAGTCCGGTATTGCTCCTTTCTATTCCGATAAGTATTCCAAGATCGGATTCCAGGTCTCCGAGCTTTACGGCGACATCGACAGCCTTAAGGCAAAGATCGCAAGAGTGGCAGAGATCAAGAACGCTATGCTTGTAAATCTTTATCACAAGCCTGCCATCAACGAGGATGAGCTTTTCAACACCCTCATGGAGTACAAGAAGATGCTGGATCCCTTCGTTTGCGACACAAGCGCCTTCCTTTGGAAAGCACTTAAGGAGGGCAAGACAGTCCTTCTCGAGGGTCAGCTGGGTTCCTTAAAAGATCCCGATCACGGAATCTACCCCATGGTTACATCTTCCTCCACACTTGCAGCATACGGTGCCATCGGAGCAGGAGTTCCTCCCTACGAGATCAAGCAGATCGTCACTGTCTGCAAGGCATATTCTTCCGCAGTGGGCGCAGGTGCTTTCGTTTCCGAGATCTTCGGAGATGAGGCTGACGAGCTGAGAAGAAGAGGCGGTGACGGCGGTGAGTACGGTGCAACCACAGGAAGACCCAGAAGAATGGGATGGTTCGACTGTGTTGCCAGCAAGTATGGCTGCCGCATCCAGGGTACAACGGATGTTGCTTTCACAGTCCTTGATGTTCTGGGCTATCTTGATGAGATCCCCGTTTGCGTGGGCTACGACATCGACGGCGAAGTTACAACAGACTTCCCCACAACTGTAAAGCTTGAAAAGGCAAAGCCCGTTCTTAAGAAGCTTCCCGGCTGGAAGTGCGACATCAGGGGCATCAAGAAGTACGAGGATCTTCCCGAGAACTGCCGTAAGTACATCGAGTTCATAGAGGAGCAGATCGGCTTCCCCATCACTATGATCAGCAACGGACCCGGAAGAGACGACATCATCTACAGAAATAAATAAAATAATAAACAGAATGGGTTCAAGTGCGTCCATTCTGTTTTTTTGTTTTCTCCGGATTGTTGCAAAAACAATAGTACTATTCCAACGAAAAACCCGCAGGCTTTCGCCTGCGGGTTTTTCTGAACAGCTATCGAAATAAAGTCAATCGTCATTTTTTTATTAGAAGATACCTTCAGCCATCATAGCGTCTGCAACCTTCTGGAAGCCTGCAATGTTAGCGCCGAGAACCAGGTTTCCGGGATGACCGTACTCCTCTGCAGCAGCGGCAGACTTAGCGTAAATGTTCTCCATGATGCCCTTGAGTTTTTCGTCAACACGCTCGAAGGTCCAGCTTGTACGCTCGGAGTTCTGTCTCATCTCGAGCTCGGAAGTAGCTACGCCGCCTGCGTTTGCAGCCTTTGCAGGTCCGAAGAGAACCTTGTTGTTAAGGAAGTACTCAACAGCTTCCTTCGTGCTGGGCATGTTTGCGCCCTCGGCAACAACCTTACATCCGTTCTTGACAAGCGCCTTGGCGGATTCTTCATCAAGTTCGTTCTGTGTAGCGCAGGGAAGAGCGATGTCGCAGGGAACGGTCCATACTCCCTTACAGCCTTCGTGATACTCTGCATTGGGATGTGTCTCAAGGTACTCCTTGATCCTTCCTCTTCTTACCTGCTTGATCTCCTTAACTGTAGCGAAATCAACGCCGTCCTTGTCAACAATGTATCCGTTGGAATCACTGAGAGTGATGACCTTTGCCCCAAGCTCTGTAGCCTTTACGAGAGCGTACTGGGCAACGTTACCGCTACCGGAGATAACAACTGTCTTTCCCTTGAAGGACTGACCGTTAGCCTTCAGCATAGCGTCTGTGAAGTAGCAAAGACCGAAGCCTGTAGCCTCTGTACGTGCAAGGGAACCACCGAAGGAAAGACCCTTTCCTGTAAGAACGCCGGATTCCGATGCGCCGCGGACACGGAGATACTGACCGTAGAGGTAACCGATCTCTCGGCCGCCTACACCGATGTCTCCTGCGGGAACGTCAACGTCGGGTCCGATGTGACGATAAAGTTCTGTCATGAATGCCTGACAGAAACGAAGAACTTCCATGTCTGACTTGCCCTTGGGATCGAAGTCGCTGCCGCCCTTACCGCCGCCGATGGGAAGACCGGTCAGGCTGTTTTTGAAGATCTGCTCGAAGCCAAGGAATTTAAGTGTGCCTTCTTTTACTGAGGGATGGAATCTCAAGCCGCCCTTGTAAGGTCCGATAGCAGCGTTGAACTGTACACGGAAGCCGCGGTTGATCTGGACTTTATTGTTGTCGTCTACCCATGCCACACGGAATTTGATGATACGATCGGGTTCTGTGATACGCTCGATGATACCCATTTTTTCGTACTCGGGATGTCTTTCGATTACGGGCTCAAGTGATTCGAGAACCTCGCTCACTGCCTGGAAGAATTCTGTTTCGCCGGGATTTCTCTTAGTGACGTCTTCCATCACCCTTTTTAAATACTCATTTGTCAACATAGCTTTTGCTCCTTTTCTGAATCAAAAAAAGGCCGCAGACTGCCTGTGCAATCCACGACCCCTTTGTCGCTTTAATGTATGAGAGCATTTTACACCTTTTTTCGCCATTGTCAAGTGGTAAAGTGATAGATTATTTATAATTATTTTTGAATTCAATTATAAGAGAGGAAACATGAAGCTCGATGCCTGCCTCAAACCGCTTTTTGCGGCTTCAGGCGACCACTCCCAATACAATGCCGGCGAGGATCACCCCGGCGCAGAAGAGACGGTAGGCTACATTCTTTTCCTTGAAGACAAATTTTCCAGCGAGGATCGTAACAATGGTTCCGGTCTGCTTTATGAGAGTCATGACGGTCACGCGGCTTGCGGGATCGGCGTTGGCGATAAAAAGAGCTTTGTCAGCGGCTACAAACAGCACGGCAAGCAGCCAGATCCATCCGTTCCTGAAAACGGAGAGACTGATCTTTGTGCGGGTGACAAGAATATACAGGACATAATAAAGGGTGAGAAACAGCATATACCAGAATTGGAGCTGGCTGCTGTTCATATCCTTCATGAGGATCTTGTCCATGGTGCCTGAAACGGCATTAAGGATACAGGATATGAAGGCGAGAAGAACGTAAAACCAGGTCTTTGAAGAATCTGAGAGCCCTGCTTCCTTCACTCTTTCCATGACGGTGCCTGATTCGAGCATGTCCTTCATTTCAGCCCGTTTTATAAAACCGGGCTTGAATTTTAAAAGCAGGAGACCGAAGAGAACGATGAAAAGTCCCAAAATGTGGAGGGGGCTCATGGTCTCACTTAAAACAACAACACCCAGGAGCGTTGCAAAAATGACTCTGGAAAGGTCAAGAACGCCGTACATGCTGATGGGGAGCTTGTCTATGGCTTTAAAACTGCAGATCCAGGCTACAAATATGCAAAAGGATTTGAGTGCGATCCACAGGTACTGTGAGGACTCAAGACCGCCTGCGTCCTTCACCTGAGGAATGCAAAGGAGAAAGGAAAGCAGCGTATAGACCACCAGAACCTCGATCACTGTATTCTTTTTAAGGGCTTTCTTTTTGACTGCTTCACGGGCACCCTTTACCACGCCGTAAAACAAAACGAGAAGCATCCACATGATTAATTCCTTTCCTTATACTTACATCATAAAACGGAAACAGAATAGCACAAAATCAAAAAAATGCAAGTTGGACCCCCGGGAACCGTATGGGCCATTTTTACAAAACCCGGACGAAAAGCATCGAATCAGGAGTTTTTCGCGAAATCCGATGCATTGTGAAACTTCACAAATCGTGTTATAATCCCAAACACAAAATTGCCTGCTTTGACCGTGTACTTTACGGTCTCGGCATGTTTTATCGATGGAGAAAACACATGAATCTACTTACAGCAGAACACCTGTCACATTCATATACATCGAAAAAGCTTCTGGATGACACTTCCTTCAGCCTTAACGAAAATGAGAAAGTGGGGATCATCGGCATTAACGGTACCGGAAAATCCACACTTTTAAAGATACTTGCCGGGATGATCCACCCGGATGAGGGTACAGTCACAAGAGGGAAGGGCCTCAGGATCGGCTTCCTGCCGCAAACTCCTGTCTTTTCCGAAGGAATGTCCGTATTGGATGCTGCCATGAGCGAATGTCCGAAAGAGGATTACGACAGGCTGCTGCCCGAAGCAAAAAAGATGCTGAACAAGCTGGCGATCCCCGACTTTCTGCAGAACATCAACGAACTGTCGGGAGGTCAGAGAAAGCGCGTGGCGCTGGTTCGCACTTTCCTTTCGGAAGCGGACATTCTGATCCTGGACGAACCCACAAACCATCTGGACAGCTCCATGGCAGAGTGGCTGGAGCACTACCTTAACGATTTCAAGGGTGCCATCATCATGATCACCCATGACAGGTACTTCCTTGACAGCGTGGCGGGACGCATAGTGGAACTGGATCACGGAAAACTCTACAGCTACGATGACAACTATCTTGGCTACCTGGCGCTGAAAGAACAGAGAAAGACCTATGAAAACGCTGCGGAAAGGAAACGTCAATCCATCCTGAGAACAGAGATACAGTGGATGATGAGAGGAGCCAGAGCCCGTTCCACCAAACAGAAGGCCCACATCGAGCGATATGAAAATCTTAAAAATGTGGAGCCTCCGAAAAGGGACGTTGAGGCAGGCTTTAATGAACTTAATTCCCAGATAGGGAAGACTCTTTCCTCGAGAATGGGAAACACCACCATAGAACTGGAGCACATTTCAAAAAGTTATGAGGATAAAGTGCTCATCAGAGACTTTTCCTATATCTTTTTAAAAAATGACCGCATCGGTATTATCGGCTCCAACGGCTGCGGAAAATCCACTCTATTAAAGATCATTAACGGACTGATCGAGCCGGATTCCGGAAACGTAAAGATCGGTCAGACGGTGAGCATCGGCTTTTTCTCTCAAGAAAACGAGAGTCTTGATGAAAGTATGCGTGTGATCGATTATGTCCGTGAAGGAGCTGAAGTCATTCGCACTACTGAAGGAAATCTCACGGCCTCACAGATGCTGGAAAGGTTTCTTTTTCCTCCCGACATGCATTATGCCCTCATCTCACGGCTTTCCGGAGGAGAGAAGAGGAGACTTTGCCTGCTCAGGATCCTCATGACAGCCACAAATGTGCTTTTTCTGGATGAGCCCACCAACGATCTCGACATCGAAACCCTCACGATCCTTGAGGATTTTCTTGATCATTATACAGGCATAGTTGTTGCGGTTTCCCATGACCGCTATTTCCTGGATCGTATTGCAAGAAGGATCTTTGCCTTTGAAGAAAACGGTGTCATAAAGCAATACGAGGGAGGCTACACCGACTTTCTGGAAAAGTCCGGAGGCCTTCAGAGCTCCGTAAACGAAAAAAGAAACAATGCCAAAAACAGTTCTTCCGAATCCGTGAGCACCTGGAAGGAAGCTCCGAAGAAGGCCAGATTCTCCTACAAAGAGCAAAGGGAATACGAGACTATAGAAAGCGAGATCGAGGCTCTTGAAAAAAGAGTGGAGGAGTTGACACTTGAAGCGGAAAAATACACCAGTGACTACGGCAAACTGATGGAACTGACAAACGAAAAGGAAAAACTTGAAGAAGAACTTCTTAATAAAATGGAACGCTGGGAGTACCTTGAAGATCTGGCAAAAAAGATACAAAACGGCGAATAAAAACAGCTCCGAAAAGTCACAAAGCTTTTCGGAGCTCTTTTGTTTAAATACAGTAAAATGACATCAATAGATCTCGATGGTGTAGCTCTTTTCGGATTTTCCTCCGGGCTCACAGGCGAGTGAAAGCGGTTTCTCCGAGAATTCGCCGTCAAAGCCTTTGAAATCGGGGATGCCGTACCATGGCTCGATGCAGATGAAGGGTGCATCCTTACCGGTGGGAGACCAGATCCCGAGAGCCGGGGTCTCGAAACGCACAGTGACCAGGCGCTTTCCTTTTTTGTCCAAAAGTTCCGCTTCATCAGCCTGACGGTCTCCAAGGACGTAGGCGTCATTGTCAAAGGTGTGATGCTCGTAAAGGAGCTTGCCGTTCTCAAGATGTACCACCGACTTTTCTCCGCTTAAGGTCCCGCCTGCATATCCCAGGTTTTCGAAGGACTCCAGCCTTCTCCCTTCCTTAAAAAGACGGACGCTTGCATTGCAGGGTTCACAACAGAAGGCGGGATGAGCGCCGATGGAAAAATACATGGTTTCCGCACCGATGTTGATCACCCTCCAGGAAACTGTCAGACGGCTCTTTTTGAGCACATACTCGATCCGGAGTTCAAAATCAAAAGGATAGAGCTGTTTCGTTTCTTCCGAGGAACGGAGGTAGAAGGTACAGCTGTCCGGATTCTTTTCAAGAAGCTTAAAATCGGTGTCTCTGGCAAATCCGTGCTGAGGCATGGAGTATTCCTTACCGTCGATCTTTATTTTTTTGTTGTTCAGGGCACCCACGATGGGGAACAGCACAGGTGACGATCTGGGCCAGAATTCGGGATCGGCCTGGAAGATGTATTCTGTGTTGTCTTTTTTGAAACTCTTAAGTTCAGCTCCGTGGTAGCTGATCACACATGAGTACTTTCCGCTTCTGATCGTTACATTCATATCGTTCCTTTCTTCCCCTGTTTCGGGATTCGAGTCCATACGAATTGCTGCATTGTTTTCATTTACCATGATATTATTTCCGCTCCTTCTTCTGTCACGAGTACTTGGATCTCCCATTGAGCGGACGGAAGTCCGTCGTCGGTGTAAACTTCCCAGTCGTTTTCGTCAGTAATGTATATGCCTTCTTTACCCATGTTTACCATGGGTTCGATAGTGAACATGAGTCCCGGAGCCAGGAGCATCTCAGTGCCGCGCCTTGAGTGGTAGCCCACCCAGGGATCTTCGTGGAACTCGTTACCTACTCCGTGACCGCCTATCTCCCGGACGATAGTGAAACCGTTCTTGTAAACGTAGTCATGGACCGCCTGCCCCATGTCGCCCAGAAAGCCCCAGGGCTTTACCGCTTTGAAACCTTCCTCCACGCTTTCTTTTGTAACCTGCACGAGGCGGCGCACTTCAGGATTCACATCTCCGATACAGAACATTCTGGAGGAATCCGAGTAGGCTCCGTTTAAAATGGTGGAGCAGTCAACATTGATGATGTCCCCGCTCTTAAGGATCACCTTGTCGGAAGGGAATCCGTGGCAGACCTGATCGTTCACCGAAGTGCAGACGCTGTAAGGAAAGCCTTCATAGTTCAGGGGGGCAGGGATACCGCCCATCTTAGTGGTCATGTCGTAGACGATCCTGTCGATCTCGGCAGTTGTCATACCCTCTTTGATCACGTCCTGAATGTAGTCGAGGACTGCGACGTTGATCTTTGCACTTTCTTTGATCCTTTTGATCTGTTCGGGAGTTTTGATAAGGTTTCTCCCGGGAACCTTGTGATGTAAAAGACGGATCTTTTTGATCTTCTGGTCGAAGGCCTTGTGGCAGTTCGCGTACATTTTACCGCTTCCGCACCAGCAAGGCTCGTCATCTCTGAATTTTACGGACATATTCTCTCTCTTTCTTTTTGCTACCTTTCTTTACTTTACTCTCTTAGTTTGAAATTAGCAAGAAAAAAATACCAAAAAAGAGACCCCACAGTTGCTGTGGGGCCTCGAAAAGGAAACAATAACAAATGGAATTGTCTTAGAAAACGATCTCCGAAAGCTTGACGGGTCTGCCCTCGTCGAGAGATTTTTTTGCTGCCTTGGCGATGAGAACGGGCTGAAGTCCGTCGTTTATGTCCACGGGAACTTCCCCCTTACCCTCGCAGGCGTCGCAGAACATGGAGACTTCTTTTGAGAAGGAAGCCATGTAACGCTCAAGGAAGAAGTAGAGAGGCTTTTCTCCCGTAACGCCGGACTCGGTGCTGATGACAGCGGTGGAAGGAGCGTCATTGGTAACCGCAACCTGTCCCTTAGATCCGAAGACTTCGGCTCTCTGATCGTAACCGTAAGCAGCCTTACGTGAGTTGTCGATCACTGCCAGTGCGCCGTTTTTAAGCTTCATTGTGATGACCGCCGTGTCAATGTCTCCGCACTCTGCAATTGCGGGATTTACGAGGCAGGCGCCGCTTGCATATATTTCCTCGACATCGCTGCCCGAAAGGTAACGTACCATATCGAAATCATGAATGGTCATATCCAGGAAGATGCCTCCCGAAACCTTGACGTAATCAAGTGAGGGAGCATCGGGATCCCGGGAAGTGATCTTTACAACGTGAACATCGCCGATCTTGCCTGCTTTAACAGCCTCACGGACTGCTTCAAAGTTGTGATCGAAACGGCGGTTAAAGCCCACCTGGAACTTAAGATCCGTACCCTTCAAAGCTTCCATTACCTCTTTGATCTTTGCAAGATCCTGTGAGATGGGTTTTTCGCAGAATACATTTTTCTTTGCCTTGATGGCTTCGATGGCAATGTCTGCATGTGTGTTTGTGGATGAGCAGATGAGAACGCCGTCGATCTCGGGGTTATTAAGGATGTCGTGATAATCCTTGGAAACATTTTTGATCCCCAGACTTCTTGCCCATGCTGCGGCTTCGTCACTCATAAAGGGGTCGGCGATGGAAAGAACTTCGGCGTTCTTAATGTTAAAAGTGATGCTTTCCGCATGAACTTTTCCGATCCTGCCGGCTCCGATGATACCCAACTTTACCATAAGTAAATCCTCCGTGTCGTATGTTTTATTCATCCTAAAAATTTAATACATAGTTAGCATGTTTTTATTAATTCAAAGGCATTATAGCACCGAAAAGAACACAATTCAACAACTAAATTTACATAAACTTACTTTTTTTTGTTGATTTCTATTACATTATGATGTATAACATTAAATTAGGAAAAAATGAAAGAGATCCAAAGGGAGGATTTTAAAATGGCAATGAAAAGCTACAGAATCAGCAGAATGGAGCAATACATCCTGGACAAGGAACATGTTTCCATGGACGAACTATGCAGAGTGTTCGATATCTCCATAAACACCTGTCGCCTGGATGTGGCTGAGCTCTGCTCCAAAGGTACGATCAAAAAGGTTTACGGCGGTGTGTCCAGCATCAAAGAAAACTCACTGATCCCTTTTGAACAGCGCAAAATGACAAATTCCAACATTAAAAAAGAGATCTGCAAAGAAGCTGCGGAAGTTGTGGAAGACGGAGACATAATCTTCATAGATTCCGGATCCACCACCATGTATCTTCCCGATTTTCTTGCGGAAAAGAAGAATGTAACGGTCATTACCAACAACCTTAATGCCATTGTAAGAGGAGTGCAGTTTCCGGACATTCAGATCTTCTGTCTGCCCGGAACCCTTGACAGAAGGACAAATTCTTTTGTGACCTCCGACACTGACAAGGTCCTCTCGCGTTTCAACATCAAAAAGGCTTTCATTGCAACTGCAGGCATTTCCGAGGCAGGCGATGTCTCAAATTCATCCCCTCTGGAATTTGAAGTTAAAAGAGCAGCCATGGCGCATTCCGCAAAGAAGTATCTCATCGCGGATTCATCAAAGTTCGGCAAGAGTTCCCTTCTGAATTTTACGGCTCTTTCCGAGATGGATGCATTTTTTACCGATGATGCCATCGACAAAAAAGCGATTCTTTACTGTGAACAGAATAAGGTACGACTGGTCACTTCCTGCAAAGGAAGATAAAGCAGGCAATCTACCAATTTTTGCCGAAAAATGACATTGACCGCTCCTTAAATAAATGGTAGATTTATCATAAATCTAACAAAAATACACCAGTCTTTTCATAATAATATGATAAGATTGAAAGGAGATAAGAGATGTCACTTGTACCAATGAAGGATCTTTTGGCTGCGGGCGAAGAAAAAGGATACGGAGTGGGAGCATTTTCCGTGGCGGACATGGAGATGATCCTGGGGGCAGTGAGAGCGGCCGAGGAACTGAACATGCCCATGATACTGCAGATCGCTCAGGTCAGACTGCCATTCTCGCCTTTGGACAAGATAGCCCCCATGATGACAGCTGCGGCAAAGAACGCAAAAGTCCCCGTGGGAGTTCATTTTGATCACGGCCTTGACAGGGAAATGATACAGAAAGCCCTTGAACTTGGCTTTACATCGGTAATGATCGATGCCTCAAAGCTCCCCATCTCGGAGAACATCAGGATCACGGCGGAAATCAAGAAGATGGCTGAAAAGTACGGCGCGAGCGTGGAAGCGGAAGTGGGACAGCTGGGCGTTTCGGAGGACGGAAGCGGAGATGCTTCAAAGATCCACTCGGATCCCAAAGAAGTGAAGCGTCTCTACGAAGAGACGGGGGTCGATGCCATCGCCCTTTCCATAGGAAACCAGCACGGCTTTTACAAAGCGGCTCCCAGGCTGAATTTTGAGATACTTGAAGAAGCAAACGCACTTGTCCCCGTGCCTCTTGTGCTTCACGGCGGTTCAGGCATATGCGATGAGGACTTTCGCAAATGTATTTCAAAAGGTATCACCAAGATCAACGTGGCAACAGCCACATTCAGTGCGGTAAAGGATGCAGCGGCGGATTATCTGAAAAATGAAAAGACGGACTACTTTTCCATGAGTGACGCCATGACCGTGGCAGCATACAAAAACATTAAAAAGCATATGCAGGTCTTTTCCATGGACAGGCAGTTCTGAACGGAGATAAAGGAGAAGAAAATGGCCTATATAGATTTTGCCAAAGATCGGAGATTTGACATCATACCTCTTGGAAGAGCGGCGATCGATCTGAATCCGACGGACTTTTACAAACCATTAAATCAAAGCACCACATTTAAAAAGTATTTGGGAGGCTCTCCCGCAAACATAGCTGTGGGAATGGCAAGACTGGGTAAGAAAGTGGGATTTATCGGAAAGGTTTCCGACGATCAGTTCGGAACGTTTATCGAGGATCGTTTTAAAGAAGAAAGCATAGACATTTCACACCTTGTGAGAGCAAAGAACGGAGAAAAGCTGGGACTTACTTTCACGGAGATAAAGAGCGAAACGGAGAGCAGCATACTGATGTACAGAGATGCCATCGCAGATCTTGAGCTTGATGTTTCGGAGGTTGACGAGGACTACATTAAGAGCAGTGCATCTCTTCTGATATCGGGGACCGCGCTTGCCAAGAGCCCTTCAAGGGAAGCAGCCCTTAAAGCCTTAAGACTTGCAAAGAAGAACGGAACGGTCGTGATCTTTGACATAGATTACAGACCTTACACATGGAAGAATGATGACGAGATCTCGGTTTATTACTCAACCGTAGCGAGAGAGGCCGAAGTGATCCTGGGTTCGAGAGAAGAGTTTGACCTTACGGAAAGACTTCTGGGAACCTCCGGTACGGACAGGGATACAGCAGCCTACTGGCATGGGTGCGGGGCTAAGATCGTTGTTGTAAAACATGGCAAAGAGGGCTCCACAGCCTACACGAGTGACGGAAAGAGCTACTCTGTCAAGCCTTTCCCCGTAAAACTCTTAAAGAGCTTCGGAGGAGGAGACGGCTATGCATCCGCTTTCCTTTACGGACTCATGGAGGGATGGGAGATGCAGGATGCACTGGAATTCGGGAGTGCGGAAGCTGCAATGCTGGTGGCGAGCCATGCCTGCTCTGAGGATATGCCCGGGGTTGAGGAAGTAAAGAGATTTATCAGAGAAGAAAAAGAACAATACGGCGAAATGGTGGCACGTGTCTGAATTTCTGCTGTTTGATCGGAGAAGAATATGAGCATGTTTGAAAGACCTGAATTTAACGAAAACGGTGTAAAGATCGTGTCGGAAGAAAACTCCGATATGATGATGGATATAAAGATCTTCAGGATGAAGAAGGGCGACAGCCTTGAATTTACCGATGCAAAGGACGAGACAGCGATCCTTCTCACGGAAGGGAAGGTGACCTATGCATGGGAGGGCAAAAAAGAACCGGCCTCCAGGAAAAATGTATTTGAGGAACCGCCCTACTGTCTGCACATGAGCAGAGGAAAAAAAGCAACGATCACTGCGGATGAGGATTCGGAGATCATTGTTCAGAAGACGGAAAATGGAAAAGAATTTGCAACGAAGTTCTACACTCCTGCCGAGAACAAGATCGAACTCATGGGCGCCACACAATGGGAAGGGACCGCAAAGCGCGAGGTGCTGACGGTTTTTGACTATCAGAATGCACCCTATTCCAACATGGTGATGGGAGAAGTCATCACGAAGGCCGGGAGATGGTCCAGTTACATTCCCCATTCCCATCGCCAGCCCGAGGTGTACTACTTTAAGTTTGAAAAACCTCAGGGCTTCGGAGCAGCCTTTATCGGAGACAATGTGTTTAAGTCCCGTGACGGAAGCTGCATAAAGATCCCCGGCGGTCTCACCCATCCCATGGCTGCCGCACCGGGATACAACATGTATTATTGCTGGATGATAAGGCACTTGCCCAACGATCCCTGGACCACGAGAGACAACGATCCGGATCATGTATGGCTGCTGGATGAGTGATAATACGGGCAGAAGGAAAATAACGAAAGTTTTTAAGGAGATCAACTTATGGGTACAGTTAATCTTACGGTAGGCCAGGCTCTGGTCAGATTCCTCGATAATCAATATGTCTCCTTTGACGGAGTAGAAAACAAATTTGTGGAGGGCGTGTTCACCATCTTTGGACATGGCTTCGTGCTGGGCTTCGGTCAGGCTCTGGAGGAGGACCCCGGTAAGCTTAAGGTTTTCCAGGGACGTAATGAACAGGGCATGGCTCATGCAGCGGCAGGCTTTGCCAAGCAGAATAACAGAAGGAAGATAATCGCATGCGCTTCTTCCATCGGCCCGGGAGCGGCCAACATGGTCACAGCGGTTGCGGATGCTACGGCCAACAGTCTTCCCCTTCTTGTTTTTACGGGAGACACCTATGCCACCCGTCAGCCGGACCCCGTGCTGCAGCAGGTGGAGCAGCCCTGGGATCTGAATCTCACCACAAGTGATGCTTTCAGACCTGTGTCCAGGTTCTGGGACAGGATCTCACGGCCGGAACAGCTCATGTCTGCGATGATAAATGCCATGAGAGTTCTGACGGATCCTGAAATGACAGGCGGTGTCTGCATTTCACTTCCCCAGGATGTTCAGGGAGAACGTTACGACTGGCCCGAAGAATTCCTTGCAAAGAGAGTGATGAAGATCACAAGACGCCTTCCCGTTGATGAAGAGATCAACGATGCGGTGGCTTTGATCGGAGGCAGCAAAAAGCCACTGGTGATCGTGGGTGGCGGTGTGAGGTACTCGGAAGCGGGAGAAGAAGTGGTCAAATTCTGTACGGCTTTCAACATCCCCTATGCAGAGACACAGTCCGGAAAGAGTGCAACGAAGGGAAGCAATCCTTATAACCTCGGCGGACTCGGATGCACCGGCAATCTTTCCGCAAATATGATCGCAAGAGAAGCGGATCTGATCATCGGTGTCGGTACAAAGCTTTCCGATTTTACCACGGGCTCAAAGGAACTCTTTGCAAATCCCGGTGTAAGATTCCTCTGGATCAATGTTTCGCGTTACCACAGCCTCAAAATGAACGGAATGCCCCTGGTGGGAGACGCCAAGGCATCACTTGATAAACTTGTGAACTACCTGAGCTCGCTTAAATACGTGAGCGGCTACGGAAATGAGATAAAGGAAGCAAAAGCGGCCTGGGATAAGGAAATGGATTTTCTGACTCACACAGAGTACGGTGAGTCATACAAACCTCTGATAAAGGCTATGGAGCCCGGCGTCCTCGAGGAATTCAAAAAAGCTACCGGAGGTGTCATCACCCAGACTGCAGCTATCGGTCTGATCAGGGAAAAAATAGAAGCCAACGCCATAATCTGCGCGGCTTCCGGAAGTCTTCCCGGAGATCTGCAGCGCATGTGGACAACAGAGGAAAAGGATTCCTACAACATGGAGTACGGCTACTCCTGCATGGGCTGGGAGATCGCCGCCGGATTCGGTGCGAAGCTTGCAAGACCCGAACGTCAGGTCTACGCAATGGTTGGGGACGGCGCCTTCATGATGCTCCATTCCGAACTTGCCACATCCTTACAGGAAAAGAAGAAGATCATAGTGCTTCTGTTTGATAACTGCGGCTTCGGATGCATAAACAATCTTCAGATGAGCAATGGTATCGGCTCACTTGCTACCATGTTCCGTTACAGGGACGACAATAATGAACTCAAGGGAGATCTCATCCCCACTGACTTTGCAATGATCGCGAGAGGCTACGGCTGTAAAGGTTACACAGCCACCACTATGAAAGAGCTGGAAACAGCACTTGAAGAGGCAAAGAAGGATGAAGTTTCCGTGCTCATCGACATCAAGGTAATGCCCAAGACTATGACTGACGGTTATCTTTCCTGGTGGAATGTGGGGCTCGGTGATTCCGATACAAACCCCGATATCCATGAGGCTTTTAAGAACCGTATGGATCATCTGAAACGTGCGAAAAAGTTTTAAATATCGCCATTTACAACAAAAAATCTGTAAACATCCACTATTCTTGATATAAAATAACAGTGGAATTGTTAGGCTTTTTCTGCTATCATTTAGAGAGCATTTGTGGACAAAACGGCGTTTGAAGTTCCATAAGAACGTGCCTTTTATAAGGAACCACAGAGCTTTTGGCAGAGCAGGCATAACAAAAAATAAGTTATACTAAATTATAATTGAAAGGACATTTTGTTATGTTTAGCAAAGACAAGGTAAGATTGGGAATTGCACCTATAGGTTGGACCAATGATGACATGCCGTCTCTCGGAGGAGAAAACACCTTCGAACAGTGTGTCAGTGAAATGGCCCTTGCAGGCTTCACAGGCTGTGAAGTTGGAAACAAGTATCCCAAGGATACTGCTGTTTTAAAGGAAGCTTTGGAACTTCGGGGCATGAGGATCGCCAGCAAGTGGTTTTCCTCATTTCTGGCAACAAAGCCCTACGAAGAGACGGAAAAGGAATTCCTTAAGGAACTGGACTACCTTGAAGCTATGGGCGCAGACAGGATCAACGTTTCGGAACAGAGTTATTCGGTTCAGGGAAATGAAGCCCTTTCCATTTTTGACAATAAGGTACATTTTACCGATGAAGAGTGGAAAAAGATGTGCGACGGCCTCAACAGGCTGGGAAAAGTTGCAAAGGACAGAGGCTTCAAGCTTTGCTTCCATCATCACATGGGAACAGGCGTTCAGACCATAGAAGAAACGGCTAAAATGCTGGACGATACCGATCCCGATCTTGTGTTCCTTTGCTATGACACCGGACATTTCACTTTTTCCGGTGAGGATCCCACGTACATTTTGAAGCATTATCCCGACAGGATCGGTCATGTTCATTTAAAAGATGTTCGTGCGGATGTGCTCAAAAAGGCAACTGAAGGCAGATGGTCCTTCCTGAAAGCGGTAAGAGAGGGAACTTTCACCGTGCCGGGAGACGGATGCGTTGATTTTGATGCTGTATTTAAAGAATTGGAGAAGATGAATTACTCGGGCTGGTTCCTTGTGGAAGCCGAACAGGATCCCGCCAAAGCGAATCCCCTGAAGTATGCCATGATGGCCCGTAAGTTTATTGCTGAGAAAACGGGGCTGTAAATCCGGCGGTTCAGGGCAGAATTAAACGGAGGAAACCATGAAATACGTTATTAAAGTCGTTAACTTTTTGAAGAAGGCAACCAAAACCCTTCTGGAATGGATCGGGAAAGTTGCCGGAAACAGTGGGACGGTAAGTATTAAGATGAAGCTGACATTGAGCTTCCTCGTTCCGGTGATACTGGTAATGGTTTTAGGCATCACTTCCTATGAGAAGTCGAAAGCAGCCCTTACAGGCAGCTACGAAGATACTGCCCGTTCAACCATCGAGTCCACCGGTAACTATTTCGATCTAATATCGGAGATGGTTGAATCAAAAGCTGCACAGGTTTTATCCGTTAATTCGGTCAATTCCTACTTCGGAGATGCATTTGAAGGCGGTT
The DNA here is from genome assembly GCA_016287675.1 of Lachnospiraceae bacterium. GTDB lineage: Bacteria > Bacillota > Clostridia > Lachnospirales > Lachnospiraceae > RGIG3528. The sequence goes on along the minus strand of JAEFAR010000042.1, from coordinate 5,795 downwards.
CCGAAGAGGAAAGAATGGCCAAGAGCGCGATACAGACACAGATGAAACAGGTTGCGAACGCGGACGATATCGTTCTTGATGTCAGTGTTCTCAGCTACTCCATAAATAAAAGCTTTTCTTCCAACGGATCCTTCCTGATCCTTGGATCAACGGGGGCTGAATCCTATGATGCTTCGACCGAAGGCGAACTATTCAATTCCTACGGAGAGAAGGAAGCGTGGATCGGCGGACATTCCTACATAGACGGATTCGAACTTAAAGAAGGAGACTACAGCTGGGTTTTTGTGAGAGCTTTTTATGATTCTCTCGGCGACAAGCTCGGATACATTTCTGCCGATGTCAACACAGAAGTTGTAAAGAATGCCCTTTCACAGATCAATCTCGGTGATACGGCTAAATTCTCACTTGTAACAAGGGACGGTAACGAGACCACAAGAAACGGTCTTTCGGGAACCATTTTCTACGGAACCAAATTCTATCAGAAAGCTCTGGAATCACCTGAAAAAAGCGGAATTTCCCACGAAAAGATGGACGGTAAAAAGTACCTCTGCCTTTTCTATAAGATCGGAGACACGGGCGCAATGATCTGCGGCCGCATAGAAGAAAAGGAGATCCTTAAGACTGCTGACAGCATTAAGACCATCACCTTCGTTATTACCATCATGTGCGTTCTGATAAGCACAGGAATAGGACTTTTTGTATCTGTCGGACTGAGCAGATCCGTCGATATGACAGTTAAGGTACTTGGTAAGGCGGCTGAAGGCGATCTGAGAGAAAGAATGCATTCAAAACGCAGGGATGAATTCGGAAAACTGTCCAATGCCACGGACAAGATGCTTCACAATACCAAGAAGCTGATCGTTCAGGCAGCCACTGCATCCGATGCCCTGAACACATCTTCCGGAGAACTGCTTGATTCAGCCAACCAGCTTCTTGGTTCCTCAGCGAGAATGAACACATCCATCGATGAGATCAAGCGCGGTATCACCATGCAGGCAAGCGATGCTTCCGATTGCCTTGCAGATACGGAAGTACTGAATGAAAAGATCGATGATGTGAGAAAGAATGTAACTGCCATTGAAGACATGGCTGCAAGCGCCACCTTTGCTGTTTCCGAAGGCGTAAGGTCGGTGGATGAACTTAAGGAAAAAGCCGGTGAAACAGCTTCCGTTACAAAGATCGTTATTACAGACATCCAGTCGCTGGCAGGGGAAACAAAAGCCATCAACCAGATCGTTGAGACCATTAACGACATTGCGACTCAGACCAATCTCCTTTCACTCAATGCTTCCATCGAGGCAGCAAGATCCGGAGATGCTGGTCGCGGCTTTGCGGTAGTTGCAAATGAGATCAGAGTGCTGGCAGATCAGTCCAAGCAGGCTGCAAACGAGATCCGTTCAATTATCGGTTCCATCGTTAAGAGAACGGGAGAAACCGTTGTTTCCGCTCAAAAGGCAGATGACATCGTAACTCAGCAGGGCATAGCGGTAGAGAGCACTCTAAAGAAGTTTACGGACATCGAAAACAGTGTAAGCAACATCGCCGGAAGTCTTGCGGACATCGGCCGTCAGGTCAAGGAGATCGAGCATGCCAAGGAGCACACAGTAGGTGCGATCCAGAGTATCTCGTCGGTACTTCATGAAACTGAGGCCATGGCTGAAGAACTTGAAAAGAGTTCAAAGGTTACTCAGGAAGAGGTTGAAAGTCTCAATTCCGTTATTTCCGCTCTTAAGAATGAAGCAGGAAAACTCAAAGGAGAATTGGACGTATTTAAGATCTGATAAATATCTGATGATATAAAAACGCCCGAGGGGAAACTCTCGGGCGTTTTTGTGCGTCATGAAGGCCTTCTGAAATCGCTGGGGCTTTTCCCCACCAGTTTGTTAAAGGTTCTGTTAAACTGGGAGAAGGAATTGAAGCCGCAGGCGATGGATATGTCCGTTATTTTTGATTTACCAGTAACCAGCATCTGCTGGGCGTTCCGTACCCGGGTCATCTGGATGTAATTTACCAGGTTGAATCCCGTGATCTCTTTGAAACGGTGGGAAAGGTAGTGGGGCGAAATGTAAAACATCTTTGCCAGACTTTCCAGAGAGAGATCCTCCGAGAAGTGAGCATGTATGTAAGATGTGATCTTGTAGATCTTTTCTTCCAGCGTGCCTTCCGCAACCTGTTTGTAAATGTTGTCTCCCTTAAACCTGTAAAGGCAGTAAAGAAATTGCAGAAATTCCGAATGAAGCTGTAAAACAAATCCGTCCTCTTTTGATTTCAGCAACCTGAAGATCTCATTCAGATGGGAAAATGTCTCCGACTGTTCCTTCTCATTGAAGCGGAGCACAGGCGAATCCGTGTAGAAGACCGAAAGAAGATTATCAAGATCTTTTCTGAACAGAGGATCCGATACCGGGGGGATGGCAAAATCAATGATCAGTCGCCTTGAGGGATTGCCCTGATGGTATATGGATTTATGCAGTTTCAGCGGCGGAAGCAGCGTGATATCAAACTGCCTGAGCTCAAACAGGTTTCCGTCCACCAGATGTCCTGCTTCTTTGTCAAGGAGGATGTGTATCTCAAAAAAACGATGGAAATGCTGAAACTCCATATTGATGTTGTAGTTTCTGACATCGTAATCGAAGAGATAGTACAAAGGATCGGATTCGCTGCCTATATTCTCCACAAATCCCTGCTCGTATAAAACCATATCATTTATCAACATTGGTAAGTCCTCGCTAAAATGCCAAGCATATGCATTGTGCACTTTTACTAAAAAGACACATAAAAATTCCCTGTCTGTCTATTAAATTGTAACATAGAAAAGCAAAAAATGCAATGTTTTTTGGCACAGAAAGCAAATAAAGCGTTGAAATTGTCTGTCCTATCTTGCTATTATAATATTGGTAAAAAAAGAGGATATACCAAAGTTTTACCAAAAAATTACCAAATGCTTACATGATATTTAGAAAAGAGAGCTATAATGGATGATATAAGCGAAAAACTGCAACTTCTGTTTGACAGCTTTCAAAAGGTCCTTTACGAAGAAGACGATCAGTTCCTTAAGGGAATGGCCACGAAGAACCTTGCGGGAGATGATGTAAACAAATACAGATTCTGGGAATGGACTCAGGGCGTCGGACTTTACGGAATGTGGAAGATGTTCGAAAAGACCGGCGATCAAAAGATGCTCGATGTTCTCCTTAAGTACTACGAGAGGCAGATGGGCATAGGTCTTCCTTCCAAAAATGTAAACACCACCGCTCCCATGCTGACATTGGCTTTCGTTTATGAACATACGAAAAAAGAAGAGTATGGCGATCTGTGTAAAGAATGGGCCGAATGGCTGATGACCGGACTTCCGAAAACAAAGGAAGGCGGGTTCCAGCACATGACAAGCGACACGCTGAACGATCAGGAACTCTGGGATGATACATTGTTCATGTCAGTACTGTTTCTTGCCAAGTGCGGAATGATCTTCGGTAAAAAGGAATGGGTAGATGAAGCAAAGTACCAGTTCCTTTTACATATTAAATATCTGGCTGACAAAAAGACGGGACTCTGGTTCCACGGCTGGACGTTTAACGGTAACCACAATTTCGCCGAAGCCCTTTGGGGCAGAGGCAACAGCTGGGCGACTGCAGCGATCCCCGAGTTCCTCGGTATGGTGGAGTGCGAGCCGAGCGTAAAGCGTTTCCTTACGGAGGCTTTCAGAAAACAGGTGGATGCTTTGAAAAAATACCAGGATCCTTCCGGAATGTGGCATACACTTGTGGATGATCCCACTTCCTATGTGGAGACCAGCGCTACCTGCGGATTTGCCTATGGCATACTTAAAGGAGTCCACGAAGGACTCATCGGAAAAGAGTACGAAGAAGTTGCAAGAAAGGCGCTGCCTGCCGTGCTTTCGCACATCGATGAGAGCGGAGTGGTAACCCAGGTTTCCTACGGAACAGCAATGGGTAGGGAATCGAAACAGTTTTACAAAGAAATAGAAATAAAATCCATGCCCTATGGACAGGCAATGGCGATTTTATTCTTATTAGAGCTTAAAGCTCAGGAAATCTAAGGAGGATTCTTTTATGAAGAAAAGACTTTTGTCACTGCTTCTTGCAGCAGCAATGGTAGTTTCCGCAGCAGCTTGCGGTGGCGGTTCGGCGACACCTTCGGGCAGCACGGAACCGACTCCCACAAAGGCTGCAAAAGCTACTCAGGCGGTTAAGGCAACCGCAACACCTACTCCGGTTACTGTGGAAGAAATGAAATTTACACAGGCACCCGGAATTAAGGCAACAGCTAAAGTTGAAGACAGACTTCCCGTTAAGAGCGACGTGTTTGTAGAGCAGGTCGATGCACAGGGCGATCCCCTCGAGATCGGAACCTACGGCGGAGAGATCAATCTCCTTCAGGCAAGCGGAAGCTGGGATCTTTCCAGACCTATGCTTGAATCCATCATTCATTATAACTCCGATGGAACTTATTATCCCAACGTTATCAAGTCTTACAGCGTAAGCTCCGATTACAAGGTTTGGACATTCAAGCTTCGTGAAGGAATGAAGTGGTCCGACGGTGAGCCTTTCACAGCAGATGATATCGTTTTCTGGTATGAGGCTGTTCATAAGACCAACTTCGACGGAAAGGCATCATGGGTTGCACCCAAGGATGATGTGACAGGAAACTTTGCGGTTCTTACAAAGGTTAACGATTACGAAGTTACCTGGACATTTGAAAATGCCAAGTATTCCACAACTTTCATCGAGAACGGTGACTTCAAGTGGTGCTGGGCTCCCAAGCATTATCTCACAGACCTCATTCCCAACAGCTATTGGCCCGAAAGCTCCATTTCCGATGAGCAGGCTCTCATCAATGCTCAGAAGAAAGGTCTCTCTTACGCAACAGTTAAGGACCTCGGAAAAGCTGTATCATACAACTGGTGGAACATCTCTGGACTTCCCACTCTCAATGCGTGGGTACTTTCCACAGAACCCGGCAAGAACAGCAATAAGGGTGACTACTGCGAGTGCGTTCGTAACGAATACTTCTGGAAGGTAGATGCTAAGGGACAGCAGCTTCCTTATGTAGACAAGCTCACATTTACAAAGGTTTCCGATGACGATCAGAGGCTTCTCCTTGTGAGAGACGGCAAACTTGATCAGATAGATGTTGACATTAAGGATATTTCCTCAACACTTGCCGACATGGGATCCGCAGCTGTATTAAAGCAGTATCAGATGAGTGACTGGGGCGGACCTCAGGTTACATTCAATTACACAACAACAGATAAGAACTTTGCGGAACTCTTTGCAAAGAAAGAATTCCGTCAGGCTATGTCCATTTCCGTAGACCGTACGGAAGTTTCCGGACTTCTCAGCGACAGCTTCCTTAAGGGCGGACAGTGTGCTCCTCAGCAGGGTAACTTCGGCTATGACGAAGAGTGGATCAACAAGTGGACAGAATATGACGTTGCAGCAGCAAGAAAGCTTCTTGAGTCTTGCGGACTTAAGAAGGGCAGCGACGGTTTCTATGATTTTGCCGATGGCTCAGATCTTCTGTTGACCTTCTATTTCTTCGGCGACAACAACCAGAACGATCAGTACGAGATTCTTAAGCAGTATTGGAATGCTGTAGGCATCAAGACAGACAGCAAGGGCTTCACAACCGACGCCTACGATCAGGAGATCGACAATAATACATGGCTTGCAGTTATCGGACCTCATACATCTATCAGCGGTCTCGGCCTCATCGACCGTGCGGCTCCGTTCGTTCCCGTAGCTCAGGCAGCCGAGTGGTACGGTGAGTACGGT
>JAEFAR010000041.1 GCA_016287675.1 Lachnospiraceae bacterium | reverse complement strand
ATTCCGGAGATGACGATGATGATGGCGCGGTGGGATTTTTCTTTTTCTTTGCGGTTGTCATCGGTATCGTTCTCAGTGTAATTGCAAAAATGGCTAAATACGGCAGCGGAAGCGGCTTTGGTGAGACTGAGACCGTTACCAAGAGACGCATAGAGAGGACTCTGGTCAAGTACTATCCCACCTGTCAGGGCTGCGGAGCAGCGAGACCTGAAAATGCCGAAAAGTGTGAGTACTGCGGCAGAAGCTTCATCGAGAGTGAAGAAAAAGTGGAGGAGACCGAGATCAAGGATCCCGGAAAGTACCAGAGAGACGGTGTTTTCAGGTATGATGCTTCACCGAACACTTACGTAAGAGTTCATGTGGTTCCCTATGTTGTGCATGTGCCCAGGAAAACTACGAGCACCTACCACGGAGGCGGAGGCGGATGCGCTTGTGCCTGCGCCTGTGCATGTGCCTGTGCGGGAGGCGGAAGAGCGGGATGCTCCGCAAAGGATTTCTACAACACCGCATTAAAGACGGAGCAGATCAGAAGAGCCGCAAAGGGTAAAAAGACAAAAAAGATCTGACAAGAGAAAGAGAATGAAGATGAGAATTGCAAGATTTTCTGCGGCGGTAGCGCTTGTGCTTACGCTGGGTATCAGTCCGGCGGGGGTCGGGAATGCCTATGCCTCGGAGACTTCCGAAGAAGAGCCCGTCACCACGGAAAAGGTTTACGAGTACGGAAAGGTTATTGAGAAAAACATTACCACGGACATCCCTGTGGTGCCCGGAACAAATTACAGGATAAAGGTGACTTTTACGGGGATCGAGGCAGAAGGAAAGACACTGAACCCCGTAAGGATTTACTACGAGGATGTGATGTACGACCAGTGCGTGCCCAATGTGCAGCCGGCTTACAAAGCAAAAAACGTGGATGACAGGAGCGGACTTCTTTACGAAGTCACAACACCGGGAGTCACAGACTCAAGGGAATTTACGGTTGCTGCAATCGACGATGTGCTGACGGTGATCGTAGCGGGGGACGCGATCCTTGAAAAGGTGGAAATCCGTGCGGAAGAGGCAAAAGAGCCCGGGAAGAAACCCACCATCTACGTGATCGGGGATTCTCTTGTACAGACCTACAATTCGTCCTACTACCCCATGACAGGCTGGGGGCAGATGCTGCCTCAGTTCTTTACAAAGGATGTGAACATCGTAAATCGCGCGATCGGCGGAAGAAGTACGATGAATTTCATAAATCAGGGGCGTCTTAACGATGTACTTGTAAATGTCCGCCCGGGAGACTGCGTGCTGGTGACCTTCGGACACAACGACGGAGGCGGAGTTGCGGGGCGCGCCTGCAGCGTAGAAGACTACAAGATGTATCTTAAAGAACGTTACGTGGAAGGTGTGCGTCAGAGAGGCGGTACCACAGTGCTGGTGACTCTCGGAAACCAGAACATCTTTTCGAAAGAGGGAGAGGTGCTGCAGAGCTACCCGGATTACGTGAATGCCATGAAGGAAGCGGCTGCGGAAATGAACTGTCCGCTGATCGACTTAAATGCCAAGTCCAAGGCCTACTTTAAATCAGTTTACGATGAGTACGGCTCCGGTTTCCTGAAGGATGTGGTTTTCAACTGCTTCAGGGCGGGCATATACGAAAACTACATTGACGGAGCGGGAGACTCAACTCACTTTCAGAAATTCGGCGCCACGAAGCTTTCTGAGTTTGTGGCCCGTGGAATAGCGGAACTGGAGCTTCCCGGAGTGTCGGAGTACTATAAAGCTCCCGCTGCGGCAGAAGCTGTGCCTGCCAATGTGGGAGATGTAAAGTTTAACACAAAGAAGTATGATGAAAAGTACTTCCACATGGAGTGGAAGACCGTGAAGGGCGCGGATTTTTACGAGATAGAGCGGGCTTCCATGAACAGGGAAGGCTTTATCACGGGATTTGAACTTCTGGGCTATGCTGCGGAGGGCATGTTTGCTGACCCGCCCATAAAGCGTGAAGAAGGGATGAACTATGCCTATGTGGCCTACGGCGTGAATGCTGCCGGCAGGTCGGAGAAGCCCTCGGAGATCCTGTGGGCAGTAGCGGATAATGATATAAAAGAAGAATTCAGAACGCGGCTTGAAGCAGGTGAAATCGGTGCAAGGAAGGAAGAGGAAACTGCGAAAGCCGAACAAAAAGAGGAAGCAGTGACTCAGACTGCTTCCCATACACCCGTTCCCAAACAAGAGGAACGCAGCGATGATGATGTTCAAGGGAAAGATCCTGTCCCGATCATTCTTACAATAGCCGGGATCTTTGTGGCAGCGGCGTGTGCTGTGGTTTTGATCGGGAAAAGGAAAAAATAGCGGCAGGCAGAAGCCGGTATCAGCGCTCCGACAAAGGGATATAGTCCTCGGGGGCCATTATGGGCTGGTAGGACGGGCGGATGATCTTGTCCTGATTTATGAGCTCTTCCAGGCGATGAGCGCTCCAGCCCGAAATGCGGGCCATTGCGAAAAGCGGCGTGAAAAGCTCCTGGGGAAGATCCAGCATGGAATAGACAAAACCGCTGTAGAAATCCACGTTGGCACTTACGCCCTTGTAGATACGGCGTTCTTCCGCGATGACCTTCGGAGCCAGGGTCTCCACCATGGAATAGAGCGCGTAGTCCTCGTCACGGTTCTTTTCGTGGGCCAGCTGCTGAACGTAGCTTCTGAAGATCTTCGCTCTGGGGTCGGACAGCGAATAGATCGCGTGGCCCATACCGTAGATCAGTCCTTTTTGATCAAATGCTTCTTTGTGGAGAAGCTTAAGGAGATATGCTTTTACTTCGTCTTCGTCTTTTAAGTCGGAGACGTTTTTTTTCATGTCCGCAAACATCTGCACGACCTTGATGTTGGCTCCGCCGTGCTTGGGTCCTTTTAAGGAACCGAGGGCAGCCGCCATTACGGCATAGGTGTCGGAACCGGAAGAGGTGACCACGTGGGTCGTGAAGGTGGAGTTGTTACCGCCACCATGCTCTGCGTGGAGCACGAGGGCGATGTCCAGTATCCGTGCTTCAAGTTCCGTGTACTTTTTGTCGGGACGGAGAAGCCTTAATATGTTTTCCGACGTGGATGCCTTGGGATCCGGGCGGTGTATGTAAAGGCTCTTTCCTTTTTCGTAGTGGTTGTATGCCTGATAGCCGTAAACAGCCAGCATGGGAAACACGCTGATCAGCTGGAGGCACTGGCGCATCACGTTTTCAAGGGAATTGTCGTCGATGGTCTTGTCGTAGCAGGCCAGGGTCAGGACGCTTCTCGCCAGAGTGTTCATCATGTCCTTGCTGGGAGCCTTCATGATGACGTCCCTCACAAAGTTGGTGGGGAGGGAACGCATGTGCGAAAGAAGGGAGGTGAACTCCTCAAGCTCCGATGCATTGGGAAGCTTGCCATAGAGGAGGAGATAGGTGGTCTCTTCAAAACCGAATCTCTTGTCGTTAAGAAATCCCGCGCAAAGATCTTCTATGTTGATGCCACGGTACCTGAGTATGCCTTCGCAGGGAACTGACACGCCCTCTACCGTTTTGGAGGAGATTATCTCGGATATCCTGGTGAGGCCCGTGACCACGCCTTTTCCGTTCAGGTCGCGCAAGCCTCTTTTTACTTCATACCGTGCATATAATGACGGATCGATGGTGCCGTTTTCAAGGCATATTCCCGCAAGGCTGTTTAGAATCTGGTTTTTGTCCATGGTAACCCCCTTTCGACTTTTAAGTCACTTTAACATGTTAATAGATAGATGATTTATTTTATCAGAGAACGAAAGCACATGTCAACGGATTTCTGTATCGTTGGCTTAAAGACAGCTCGAGACGGATAAGTCATAAAAAGAAAGTTTACTAAAATAGAAATCAAGTCAGTAAAACAGGATTGCTATCCTGTTTGTTTTATTGCATTACTTAACGGATTTCGAAAAATATGCACAAAGAAGTCAGGCACAAAAAAGTATAAAATGTAAAAAATGTACAAAAATCTCCTTGACAAGTAGTAAAAACGGAAGTAAACTTCAGGTAAAGTTTTACTAAACTATGGGGTAAAACTCACGTTTATTTACGGATGAACCGTAGAAGGAGGTAATATGAAGAAAAATCTTAAGAAGCTCACAGCATTCGTGGCTTCTGCAGTGATGGTGCTTTCTCTTGCCGCATGCGGCAACAAGGAGACTGAGGATAAGACTGCTCCTACAGCAGCTCCCGCACAACAGTCCACCGCCACTGCCACATCTACTCCCGTTCCCACAGAAGGGCCCAAGGAGATCAAGACTATCAGATGGGGTACACACTGGATGCCCGGACTCAATCCCTGGAATCAGGATGAGGTTACCGGCGAGTATACAATGCAGGCTGAAGAGCGTGAAGCCAGGATCGCAGCGGAAAATGCGTGCCTTGAGCAGCTCGGTGTAAAATTTGAGTATGTTCAGTATGACACTCTGGTAAACATTCTTCAGAGCGTAATGGCAGGAAATCCTGTTGCAGATCTTTGCGTTCTCTGGGGAGGATCCGAGAACACGATCTTAAAGCAGAATGTCTGCAGAAAGCTGGATGATTTTGCTCATCTGTTCAAAGAGAATGAGTCCATGAGCTGGATGCTCGACGCTCCCATGTACGATCATTACTATCTCATGAGCGATGTTGTCAGATTTATGCCCAGATGGCCCCTTTGCTACAACATCACTATGATCGAAGCAGTTGACAGCCTTAAGGATGCCAACGGAAACACCATCTATCCCAACACTCTCTTTGATGAGGGCAAATGGACATGGTCAACCTTCAAGGATTATCTTGAAAAGATCGATGCTTACTACAAGAACAACGACAAGATCGATGCTTACTACACAGATACACGTTTCGCAACTCTCTCGGCAGCTTATTCCGCAGGTGCAGCCATCTACGGCGAAGACGGTCTCGGCGTTGAGAGCCAGGGCATGAAGGATGCCTGGAATTTTGTAAACAGCCTTCTTAAGTCCAACCTTATCACCGTTGAGCTTTACGATGACGGTTACACACCCGGCTGGTGCTGGCCCGCTTACCATCTTCAGGACGGACAGACAGTGTTTGCAGACTGCCCTGACTGGCTCATCAACGGTGCAGCAAGCGGATGCGCAGACAGAGGCGAATCCATCGGTATCGTTCCCTGGCCCAGAAGCGACAAGCTTTCATTTAATGATGAAAAGTACAATCAGGTAATGACAGTGGGCGATTCCATCTGCATACCCAAGGGTGTTGATGATGCCACAACAGAGCTTGCCATCAAGGCACTTCTTCTTTACACAGAGACCTATCTCTGCGAAAGAGGCGGCGTAAGCAGCTACGAAGAGTATCTTGATGCTGCTTCCACAGCTAAGGCTGCAGAGTACGGATTTGATATCTTCCACGACAAGATCGGTGATTCCATCCTTGATTCCTTCAAGTATCTTACAAACAAGGTTCAGGGCGGAAACGACTACTCCGACCTTCTCGGCTACCGTGTAAAGTGGGATGATGTCATCGGCAAATCCTTCTTTGGAATTGACGGATTCGCATCCTATGACGTTTCCATCGCTCAGAACATGAACCTGTTCCTTGACGTTGTAAATGAGATGCAGGCTATCCTTTCCAGCGACAAGCTGAACGACACTGAAAAGCCGAAGGTTTCTCACATCGATCCTATTGCGGTTCCTGTGGGAACAACCGAAGCCTCCGCTATCTGGGGCGATTTCTACTCTGCAGAAGATAATATTGACGGTGTAATGGGAATGGACAGATTCTCCATTAAGTGGAATGAAGGCTTCTCGGCAGACATCTTCAAGACACCCGGCTACTATCACAGATGCTTCAAGGGACAGTTCACGGATGCAGCGGGAAATGTTGATTACAATACAGCAAGCGTTTATGTTTACAATCCCAACAACAAGAAAGCACCCACAGTAAAGGTTAATGACAAGGCTGCGGACGTTGCTCTCAACACAGATGTTTCAACACTGGTGTGGGCAGGTGAGAATGGATTTATCCTCTCAGCTGTGGATGCTGACGGAGTTGATGTTACTCCCAACGTAGTTCCCGACCTTTCCACTCTTGATACATCAACAGCAGGCACATACGATGTTGCGGTTACCGTAACTGACTATGCAGGAAACGTTACAACAGTGACCGTTAAGGTTAAGGTTGTTGCACAGTAACAGATCAGAACTTAAAGTGAGCCGGGGGATCCCTTCGGCTCACTTATCCCAATAAAGCTCACGGAGAAAAAGCAATGAAGAAGAAAAAACTCATCATTACAATATCTGCGATAGTTGTACTCCTTGTCGCCATTGTTGCCATCAGGAGGATCGGTCGCAAAAACACCATGGAGCTTTCAGGGGAAAGACTTAACACACTTACTTACGAAGAATCTTATTTAAACTATCTCGCGGAGAACGGATACACCGGCAGGCTGGCCTCGGATGAGGTGGCTGTCGATGTTTCCGCCTACACCGCGGACAAAGTAATGGAAGCCTCCTATGCAGACGGACTGGTCCTCACGGGAGAAGAGGGAAAGATCACCTTTTCCTTTACGGTCGAAGAAGCCGGCTTCTACAATCTTTTACTCACCTATCTTCCCCTTAAGGGAACCACCTCTGACATCCAGAGAAAGATCAGCATTGACAACGAGATCTGCTACAACGCTCTTTCCCAGATACTTTTAAAGAGAGAGTACAGCGACGAGAAGATCAAAACAAAAAATAAAAACGAGATCAGACCGGGCTCCGATGAAGTCTTCACGGAGAAAACGGTTTACATAGAGGATTACGGCAGAAGAAACGGCGAACCGCTGATGTTCTACCTTTCAAAAGGCAGGCATACGATCACTTTTGAGTCCGCCAAGGAACCTGTTGCCATCAGGGAACTTGTGTTCAAAGCAAGAGGAGAGCTTCAGAGCTACTCGGAGGCGGTGGCTCTTTTAAAGAGCACCTATCCCGTTTACAGCGGCAAAACCCTGAAGGGAGAAGCCGAAAGGACCGAGGGTATCACTTCAGGCATATACAAAAGCTCTTCATCCATAAACATCAACAAGAACTATTCCGACGCGGATCTGTCGCCCTATCATCCCTACAGGATCGTCTACAACACCATCGGCGGAGATTCCTTCAAGATTTCGGGTGATTATGTTACCTGGGAGATCGATGCTCCGGAGACGGGACTTTACGAGATCACATTTAAGGGCAGACAATCGGCTAAAAGAGGTGTCACATCTTACAGAAGACTGTATGTTAACGGAGTCGTTCCCTACGCAGAGGCAGACAGGATCTCTTTCGGCTACTCCGGCGATATGACAAATTACACCGTGGGAACAAACGACGGAGAACCCATGCTCTTCCTTTTGAACAAAGGAAAGAACACAGTTACGCTGGAGGTTGTTCTCGGTGATTTCGGAAGCGTTCTCACCGAAGTCGAAGAGAGTATGTTCAATCTCAACAGACTCTACCTTAAAACTGTAACGCTCACGGGAACAGCACCCAGCAAATACATTGATTACGAGATCAGAAAAAAAGTTCCGGACTTTGAAAGCGTGATGAGTACGGAATCTGAAAGACTTACAAAATGCCTGAACGAAATGGTTGCCATCACAGGCGAAAAGGGAGAGAACACCACCCTTCTGGAAAAAATGGCGATCGAAGCAGCAGAACTGGCAAAGGAACCTGAAAGCGTGACAGAAGAGCTTTCCAGATGGAAGAGTAACATCTCGGCTCTCGGAACCTGGGCGGTGAGCATTTCAGAAATGCCCCTGGAGCTGGACAGCCTCTATATTTCCGGTCAGAATGAAAAGCTTCCGAAAGCTACCGCAGGGTTCATTAAAAATGCTTATTACGATGTGTTCAGATTCTTTGCTTCCTTCTTTGTAAAGACGAACGAAGTTACAAGTTCAGAGGATTACGACGGTAAAGACGACGATGTGCTGGTTGTATGGATGGTGTCATCCGGTAAGGAACAGGCACAGATCCTTCAGAACATGATCGACGAGCAGTTCATTCCCAAATACGACATCCCCGTAAAGCTGCAGCTCATCCCTCTGGGAGTGGTTCTGAGAGCGGCTCTTACCGGAAACGGCCCGGACGTGCTGGTGGGTGTAGGACAGGGAACTCTGGCGGATTTTGCCATGAGAAATGCCCTTGTGGACATTTCGGAGCTTCCGGGCTTTAAGGAGGAATCCGAAAGATTCTACGAGAGCGCCATCACCGGAGCAAAGTATCTTGACGGTGTTTACGGTCTTCCGGAGACCCAGACCTTCATGATGACTTTCTACAGAAAAGACGTTCTTGACGAACTGGGGGTTGAAGTTCCCAAGACATGGGATGAGATCAAGGATCTGATCCCGATCCTTCAAAGAAACAATTACGATTTTTATATGCCCAAGACCGAGATCTTCTCATCCATAGTGTTCCAGTACGGCGGAGACTACTACCTTGGAAACGGAGATGATTACGGTGTCGGATCCGGACTTTCATCGAATGTTGCAATGGAGGCCTTTAAAAACCTGACGGATTTCTTCACTGCATACAAATTACAGGTGTCCGCGGACTTCTCCAACAGATTCAGGACCGGTGAGATGCCTGTGGGTATCACGAATTACACTACTTACTGTAACCTTGAGATCTTCGCGCCGGAGATCAAGGGACTCTGGTCATTTGCTCCCTTCCCGGGAACACTGAAAGAGGACGGAACCATCGACAATACCTTCGTTACGGACACAAGCCAGAGTGTTATCCTGAATTCAACTAAGATGAAGGATCAGGCCTGGACCTTCCTTAAATGGTGGACAGGGACCGAAGCCCAGCTGAATTACGCAACAAAGATCGAGTCGGTAATGGGAACCGCGGCAAGATACGCAGCGGCAGACAAAGAAGTTCTGGCGTCCCTTCCCTGGAGTGCATCGGAGTACAGAGCGCTCAGCAAACAGCTTGAAAATACAAAGGGCATTCCCGCAGTTCCCGGAAGCTACATGACGACCAGAATGGTAACATATGCCTTTGACGACGTTGTTTCCAACAACGCAAACCCCAGAGAAACACTCTATCTGAACGTTAAGGCCATCGACAGGGAGCTTATGAAAAAGCGAAAAGAGTTTGGACTTATCCAAGGAGAATAGGTAATGGAAAAAACAAAAACAAAAGAAAGCTTCGGGAAGATCTGGAAGAGGCACGGCTCGAAATACCTGATGATCCTGCCCTTTGCCCTGATCTTTGTGACATTTTCACTGATCCCCGTGATCGTGGCTATCGTCCTGAGCTTTACTTCCTTCAACATGGCTGAAATGCCGAAGTTTGTGGGATTTGAAAACTATATCAGTCTCCTGGTGGATGACGATGTGTTCCTGACTGCGGTGAAGAACACCTTCGTCCTTGCAATAGTGACCGGACCTTTGAGCTACTTCCTCTGCTTTGTACTTGCATGGCTCATCAATGAGCTCCCTCCAGTGCCCAGAGCGATCCTTACCCTGATCTTCTACGCTCCTTCCATTTCGGGAAATGCGTACCTGGTCTGGAAACTGATCTTTTCTTCGGACACCTACGGTTACGCAAACGCATGGCTTTTGAAACTGGGACTCACGGAGGACGCCATACTGTGGTTTGAAAATGCGGACTACATCCTCCCCATCCTCATTGTGGTTCAGCTGTGGCTGAGCCTCGGAGTCAGCTTCCTGTCATTCATCGCGGGTCTTCAGACCGTGGACAAGTCCCTCTACGAAGCGGCTGCGGTGGAGGGAGTCAGGAACCGCTGGCAGGAGCTCTGGTACATCACCCTTCCTTCCATGAAACCTCAGCTCATGTTCGGTGCGGTAATGCAGATCACCAATTCACTTTCGATCTCAGGCATATCCATTGAGCTTGCGGGCTTCCCTTCCGTAAACTATGCGGGACACACGATCCTGACCCACCTTCACGACTACGGTACCGTGCGCTACGAGATGGGCTATGCCTGCACCATAGCAGTTGCCCTTTTCCTCATAATGATGCTCTGCAACGTGCTTGTACAGAAGCTTTTGAGAAAGATTGGTTAATGTCATATGAACAAAAAACCCGGTAAGATAATCAAATATTTAAAGGGTCGGAAGATCAGAAGAAGAAACAGGAGTCTCGGAACAGACATAGCCCTGACCCTGATACTTGCGATCTTCGGTGCGTTTTCAGCTCTGCCCCTTTTGAACATAGTGGCAAATGCCTTTAAGCCCATGAGTGAGATCTTTCTTTTCCCTCCGAAGCTTATTACGGTGGAAAACCCCACTTTCAACAACTTCTTTGATCTGGGAAACATCATCGAGGGCTTTGACATAACCTTCGGAAGGTATCTTTTTAACACGGTGTTCATTACAGGCATAGGAACCGCGGGCACGGTGCTCCTTGGCTCCATGGCAGCCTTTCCTCTTGCAAAGTACACCTTCCCCGGCTCAAAAGTGATGTCACAGATCATAGTTTACTCCCTCATGTTCTCGAGTTCTGTAACTGCGATCCCCGCTTACTTCATCATGAGCGGCCTCGGTATCATCGACACCTACTGGGCTGTTGTCCTTCCGGCCATCGGCGGGACCCTCGGACTCTACCTCATGAAGAACTTCATGGTGCAGATCCCCGACGAGATGATCGAAGCGGCAAAGATCGACGGGGCCGGAGAGCTGAAGGTCTTCTTTCAGGTCGTGATGCCTCTTTGCAAACCCGCATGGATCACCCTCATCATTCTTTCCATTCAGGGACTCTGGGGCAATTCCGGCGGTGATTTCATCTACTCCGAGGAACTGAAGCCTTTGAGCTACGTCCTTTCACAGATCACATCCTCGGGCATCGCCCGCACAGGCGTCTCCTCGGCAGTTTCACTGATCATGCTGATAGTGCCTGTCACGGTTTTTGTAATTTCGCAGAGTAACGTTATTGAAACAATGTCAACCTCGGGATTAAAGGGTTAATCATGAAAAAAGGAACATTCAAAAGAGTTACGGCTGTGATCGGAGCTTTAGCGATCCTCGCCGCAGCACCTCTTACAAACGCATATGCAGCGGATGGAACGGCCTACGAGTACGAAGGCTACACCTACGACTACTGGGGAAATGCCCAGGACACTCCCGCCGCCTTTCGCCTTGCCACCATCATTAACGATGAGTCCCTGGTGGGATTTACCTTCGGCTCCATAGATGATGTGAGCACTTCAAAGGACGGAAGGATCTTCCTGTGCGACAAGCTGAGCAGCAGAGTGAACATCTTTGATGAAAACGGAGAATTTGTGACATCCATAAAGGTTTTAAAGACAGGGGTCGGAAAGATCGCCCTGAATCCCGACGGAAGCCAGATGTCTCTCATCGAGCCCTCCGGAACCTGGTATCAGGAAAAAACGAAGGAGCTCTACATCGCCGATTCCGCCAACAAGAATGTTTACGTCCTTGACGGCGAGACCTACTTCCTGAACAGAGTTTTACCCGCGCCGGAAAACATGACGGGAGTAACTGAGTACGCGCCTTCCAAGATCACCGTTGACAACGCGGGCAGGATCTACATCGTGGTTGCATCCAGCTATGAAGGCATAGTTGAGCTGAACCCCGACGGAAGTTTCTCCGGGTACTACGGTGTAAACGAACCCAGGATCAATCTGGTTCAGTACTTCTGGAAGTCCATCGCTACGGACAAGCAGAAGGAGAAGATGGGAAAGACCTATGCGCCGGGATTTACAAACGTGGCACTTGATTCCGAAGGCTTTGTATATGCAGTGACGAAAGAAACAAACGCAGCAACAAAGCTCTTCAGGCTGAATTCCAACGGAGAGAACGTGATCCGTGCGGAGAGCTTCGATCTTATCGGAGATCTTCATCTGAGTTCAAACAATTCAAGGGACAGCGCCTTTATCGACGTTTCGGTAACGGATTACGGTGTTGCCGCGGTTCTTGATGAAACCAAGGGAAGGATCTTCCTTTATGATTTTGACGGTAACATGCTGAATGCCTTCGGAGGCTACGGCTACTCCAAGGGTCAGTTCAAAAAGCCCACCTCTCTTTCCTGGCTGGGAACAAATCTGGTCGTAACGGACACTGAGCTGAGATGCGCCTACATCCTCACTCCCACGGATTTCGGAAGAGCTGCCCTTGCGGCAAGCGAAGCCTACTACCTGGGACAGTGGGAAAAAGCGACGGAATTCTTTAATGAATGCATAAAACTAAACGCAAACTACGAGGTGGCCTACGTGGGACTGGGAAAGAACCTTCTCATGCAGGACAGATACGAGGATGCGATGTACTACTTTAAGCTGGGAAACTCCAGACTTTATTACTCAAAGGCCTACAAGGGCTACAGAGGTGAGCAGATCAGAGAAAAGTTCTGGATCTTCGCTCTTGTGTTTACGGCACTGATGGTGCTTTTGGTAAGATCAGAGGTTAAGTACCACAAAAAGAACCGGAAGGGAGAAGAGTCGTGATGAACAAATTAAAATATGTCTCACATTGTGTTTTTCACCCCTTTGACGGTTTCTACGAAACAAAGCACAGAGGGATGGGAAGCAGATGGATCCCATGGGCGATCCTTGCGCTTTACGGGATCGTTTCCTGCATAGATGTGCAGTACAAGGGTTTCGTGATAAATTTTTACCACGTTTCCAACATGAGTTCGGTCCGTACCTTCATTTCTTCCATCACGATCTTTTTGCTTTTTGCACTGAGCAACTGGACCGTGACAACGCTCATGGACGGCAAGGGGAAACTGAACGATATTTTCCTTGTTACGACCTACTCCCTGGTACCTGTGATCTTTTGCAGACTGATCGTGATCTTCCTGAGTAATTACATCATACGTGAAGAGGCAGCGATACTCTATGCAGTGACGGCTTTTTCCTGGGTATGGTTCGGCTTCATGATGATCTCCGGGCTTTGCACGGTGCATGAGTACGGCCTTGCAAAGAACCTGGTGACCATCCTCATTACGGCTGTGGCAGCGGCCATCATCATCTTCCTGCTGGTGCTTTTCATCTCCCTCATCGAGCAGATGCTGGGCTTTTTCACAACGTTTTTCAAAGAATTTTCACGAAGGATATAAATTACCGGTGAAACTATGAGAAAGAAAACTATCACAATTACATCAATCGCAGCCGGAACGCTGATCCTTGTCCTTCTCCTTGTAAGAGGGATCGGGATCATGGGCATATCAAAGACTCCCTTCACCACCGACTACTCTTACTCCGTGAACAAAGGGAAAGAGATCGAGATCTCCGTGTCAAAGGATGTTGCGGTGGCTGAGACTGAGGGAAAGATCCTTTACGTGAATCCTTCCTCCCTCAACCTGATCCTCGAGGACAAAACGACGGGAAAACGTTATTCCGCCATTTCATCCGATAAAAAGGCCACGGAATTCGAAAAGTCCCTTATGATCGTGAATTTTGTCGGAAAGGACAATGTTTTTTCCGAGTGGGATTCCTTTACAAAAGCCCGTGAAAATGAGAGCTACAGCCTTACAGCCATCGACAACGGTGTGAGGATCGCAATGCAGTTGAATGAAGGAGCCAGCGAAAGGTTTTACGAGTATCTTCCCCAAAAGATGTCTCCGGAAAACTACAGCCTTTTTAAGGATGGACTGGACAAAGCGGTTGAAGAGGGCATTATCGATGAAGCGCTGAAAAAGAAGTATCTGACCACTCTGACCCTTGTCTTTAAAAAGAGCAAGCAGGATGAGTACTACAACTGCACCTACATCGGAAATCCTCCCATGTCGGCCTGCAGACAGATGATCGCAATGGCTCAGATGGTGGGATACACTACGGAAATGCTCCTTGAGGATGCCAAGAAATACGATTTTAAGGTGGAATTCAAAGAGGCCCCTGTTTTTGACATTGTTCTGGATGTTACACTTGAAGGGGACGAACTCGTTGTGGATGTCCCCGCCTCGGGCATAGTCAGCAGCAATCCCTATTTCACCATTACAAACATAGAGCTTCTCCCCAACTTCGGGCTTGTGACCAATTCCGAAGTGGAGGAAGGTTATCTCTTTGTTCCGGACGGCTGCGGAGCACTGATCGGAATGAACGGATACAACCCCAAAGTTCCGGATTATTTCCGTCCGGTCTACAATAACGATTTTTACAAGGACTATCTCTACACACCTGAGTACACGACGGAGCTCATGATGCCTGTTTTCGGAGTCATTTACAGGACGGGCGCCATGAAGCCCTTTTCCATCCTGGGAATGATCGAGAGCGGCGCAGACTATGCAAACATAGAAGCGATGCTTGCATCTTCGGCGGAGGTTTCCACGGGAAGAGTGTTCAATAAGGTATATGCCTCCTTTGACGTGAGCCAGTACGAGTGGGTTCCTGTTTTCGGAGAGTTTTCCGACAACACAAGTACCTACCTTTCCGTAATGCCTCAGACAAAGGAAAATTTCAGAGTACGCTATGCTACATTTTCTGAAGGCGCCGACTACTTTGAAATGGCGGAGGTTTACAGAAACCATCTCTTCGGATCAAAGGACGGAGATGTTTACAACACCTCTGCAAAGCTCTATCTTGAGATACTGGGCACACTTTCCACAACACAGAGGATCATCGGTATACCTTACAACAGCAGATACTCCATGACGACCTACGAGGAACTGGGGGAGATCCTTACGGATCTTGACGCAAAGAACGCCAACGTTTCCTACCTCGGAGCATTTGACGGCGGAAAAGACAACATGCTCATGAATCACGGAAAGCTTGTATCAAAGAACGGAAGCAAAAAGGAACTGGAGCAGCTTAAGGAGCTGATCGATGAAACCGGATCCACCCTCTATCTGGGAACAGATTTCATGCGGATCTGGGATTCCACGGGAAACGGCTTTGCAACAGGCATACATGCGGACGAGGATTACACGAAACAGCCCGCGAGAGTCTACGGCACAAACAAAGCAGTTGGCGAAGCCTGGAACAGCAAGTTCAGCTATCTCCTTTTGAAGCCTTCCTATCTTGTGGATACTGTCAGAGACTTTTTAAAGAAGACCGGTGAAAAGGATTCGAACCTTTACGTTGCAGCGCTCACCAATCAGTACTATGCAGATTACGGAAACAGCAGCATCACCCCAACGGACGCGCAGAATGCGGTAAACACGGCGCTGGATGCTTTAAGTGAAAACAGGAAGCTTGCTCTGGATTCTCCCAGAGCCGATAAAATAAAGTACGGAACAGTAGCCTGTGACATACCGAGGGATTCGTCGGAATATGCAGTGTTCAGTGCAACGATCCCCTTCTATCAGCTGGTTCTGAACGGAATGTGCGAGTACACGACGGTCACTGCAAACAACACTTCCATGGGTTACGATTACTATCTCATGCAGGCTCTTGAAACCGGATCTGAGCTTAAATTCACTCTTTCATCAAAGAGCGTGGATGTTTTGAGAGACACCGAATACTCCTACATCTATTCCGCCCAGTATGACCTTCTTAAGGAAGACATAAAGAGGACGGTTGAGGAATACAAAAAAGCAATGGAGATCATTGAGAAGACAAAGATCATCGATCACAGGATCGTAAACGACAACGTCTTCCTTACGGTTTACGAAAACGGAACAAAGATCTACACTAATTACAACGGCATCGGGGTACAGGCGGAGGGGATGGAGATTCCCGCCAACGGGTATGTGATATGCAGATGAATAAGATGAAATACAAAAACAAAAGAAAACTGTGCGGCTTCATGTACACCATTCCATGGATCATAGGCTTTGTCCTGTTTTTTGCGGTTCCCATCTTTAAGACTATATGGTGGTCCTTTAACTCGGTGGGAGTCAGCGAAAACGGAGGTATGAGCCTGACCTGGGCAGGTTTCGGAAACTACGTATCCCTCTTTACGGAGCAGGTTGCGTCGGGATCACGCACTTTCCTTCAGGTTTTTACCAACGAGAACACAAATCTTCTGGTGAACACCCCCATCATCGTGATCTTCAGCCTTTTCCTTGCGATCCTCGCAAACGTGAAGTTCAAGGCTCAGGGAGTGGTGAGAACGGTTTTCTTCCTGCCTATAGTTTTGGGACTTAAGGTCATCACGGACCTTATTACCATCACAACGGGAGGAGATCTGGTATCAAGAGGAAACGGGCTCTTTTCCCAGGGCTTCGCCGCAATGATGCTCCTTCGCTACACATCCATCAGCAGCGACATCATCCTGACCATCACCTCCTACGTTGACAACATCTTCCAGCTGGTTTCCAGAGCGGGTGTACAGACCCTGATCTATCTTGCGGGGCTGCAGTCCATCTCTCCCAGCCTTTATGAGGTGGCAAAGATCGAAGGTGCCACGACCTATGAGTCCTTCTGGAAGGTAACACTTCCCCTGATCGGAAACATAACCATGTTTGTTGTGGTCTACACCATCGTTGACTACTTCCTCGGATCGTCCATAGCAACCGAGGTTTACAGTTTCGCTTTCACAAAGAGCCGCATCGGTATCGCTTCCGCATTGTCGGTGGTTTACATGATCAACGTGCTTCTGGTGCTTTTCCTTGTACTTCTGGTCTCAAAAAAGGCGGTGAAGAAAGATGTCTGATAAGAAAAATAAAAAACCGAACAGGCCTCCGAAGCCTTTTAAAGTGGTTGCAAAGAAGAGCATTGTAAGCGTATTGTTTGGTATAATGGTTGCGGGAATGTGCTTCACCATGATCTACCCGATCATAAAGCTTTTTCCCAACGTTTTCGGCGAACTAACGGATCTCGGAAATCCGGATGTCATCTGGATCCCCGTGAACCGTTCCGCTTTGAGCTTTACCGCAGCATGGCGTTTCACCATGAAGGAAGGGATCATGACCCTCTTTAAATCTGTGGGGTATGCAGGTCTCATCACCGTGATCCAGATCTTTATGTCCGCAATGGTGGGCTATGCCATAGCAAGAGTCAAGTTCCCGGGAGCGAATGTGATCTTTATGCTGGTACTCCTGGTGTTCCTTGTACCGCCTCAGGCGCTTCTCCTTTCCCAGTACATCCACTTCCAGCACTTCTGGTTCTTCGGTAAGGAGATCAACATTATCGGAAGACCGATCACGCTGTACCTTCTTGCGATCTTCGGCTTCGGCGTGAATCAGAGCCTTTTCGTCTTTGTCTTCCGGCAGTTCTTTAAGAACACACCCAAGGAACTTGAAGAGGCAGCGCTGATCGACGGCTGCGGCTTTAACAGGACTTACTTAAGCGTCATGCTCCCCTGCGCAAAGCCTGCCATCGCAACGGTTGCGGTCCTGGGCTTTGTGTGGAACTACGGAGATACCTACTACACAGGTTACTTTGATCCCGACGGATCCTATCTCGGTGTGATCCTGAACACCGCATTCCAGTCGGCAAACGAGCAGTTTGTGATCAACGCCATCAAGACCTGGTACAAGCTTCCCATAGCAAATGCATTTGCATTTGATGCGGTAAAGCAGGCCGGGGCGCTGATCTACATGGTGCCGCTTCTCATCTTCTACTTCATAACACAGCACTGGCTGGTTGAGAACATCGAGAACGCAGGTATCGTAGGATAAGAGGGAAAAATGCGAAAGATAATTTTTTTAACGGCAGCGGCACTGCTTCTCACATTGGGAAGCGGTGGCTGCAGAGCAAATGAAAGTAAGATAACCGAACCGGTACCGGCCGTAACACCCGAAGCAGGGACTGCAACGGATCCGGCGTCGGAAAAGGAGGACAGGGTGGAGTATTCAAAAATCAAGATCGATCTGACACAGACTCACCAGACGTGGGAAAGCTTTGGCGCCAGCGGAGCATGGTGGGCACAGTATATAGGAGGATGGGACAAGAAAAACAGTTATTCCGAGATCACTCCCAGAGATGATCTTGCCATCCTGCTGTTTGACAAAGAAAAAGGCATAGGACTCAGTTCCTTCAGATATAACATGGGAGCAGGTTCCGCAGACTCAGGAAAAGGAACCTACTACGATCCCCACAGAAGAGCTCAGAGCTTTGAGTCTGCACCGGGGGTATATGACTGGTCGAAGGACGCAAACGCCGTCTGGTTTGTTAAGAAGGCAGTGGAGTTAAATAAGGACATTGACATCATC
The DNA here is from genome assembly GCA_016287675.1 of Lachnospiraceae bacterium. Taxonomy (GTDB): domain Bacteria; phylum Bacillota; class Clostridia; order Lachnospirales; family Lachnospiraceae; genus RGIG3528. The sequence goes on along the minus strand of JAEFAR010000041.1, from coordinate 4,518 downwards.
CTCTTCTGCAACAGCCCCCTTGAAAGGCTCACAAAGACAGGAAAGGCCCAGAGCCTTAAGAACAGCACAACAAACATAGAACCCGAGAAGTACGGTGAATTTGCTTCCTACTGCTTTGATGTGGCCGAGCATTTTCTGGACATGGGAATTCCCGTAACAGAGATCTCACCCATAAACGAGCCACAGTGGGAATGGCTTGACGGCCAGGAGGGCATGCATCTTGATGAAAAGGCCATTGTTGGCATACTTGAGACCTTTGTAAATGACATTAAGAACCGCAGCAAGCTTGCGGACGTTACCATCAGCGGACCTGAAAGCGGCGAATGGGGCGGAAAGACCAAGGACTACGTCAACGCTATCATGAAGAATCCCACCCTCAGGGACTACTTCAAGGTGCTTGACTGTCATTCCTATTGGACAAAAACAGCAACCAAAACGGATTTCAAGAACTGGATCGAAAAGAATTATCCCGGAGTCACGCTCCGCACATCCGAATGGTGCGAAATGGTCAACGGTTCGGACTACACCATGGATTCGGCATTCAATATGGCTGATGTCATCATGGAAGACATTAAGATCTTAGACGTGAGCAGCTGGCAGCTCTGGGTTGCGATCTCACCCGGAGGCTACAGAGACGGACTGATCCATGTGAACGAGAGCAAGCAGGCATACAGAGCCACAAGAAGACTCTGGGCCATGGGTAATTTCTCCCGCTTCATCCGTCCGGGCTTTGTGAGAGTGGATGCTTCGGCTCCCTTCACGGATCTCATGAACATGCAGAGTGTAGCCTTTAAGGGTGTGGGAGATTCCGGAAAGGAAGAACTGGTGATCGTCCTTACAAACAGAGAGGATGAAAAGACTTTCAGGCTGGACATTAAGGGCGAAAAGGGTTATGATAACTACGAAATTTTCACGACCACAGAAGAAAAAGACCTGGAGCTGACAGCTTCCGGGGAATTCGACGAAGATACCGTGATCAACATTGAGGGGAAATCAATAGTAACGATCAGACTTAAATCAAGGTAGGATAGGTATGGCTACGATCAAGGAAATAGCGGAACGGGCGGGAGTGTCCGTTACCACTGTATCAAGAGTATTGAATATGGATGACACCCTGAATGTTTCCGGAGATACAAGAGTCAGAGTGTTCAAGATAGCTGAGGAACTGGAATACGTGCCCCGTAAGAGAAAAAACCAGACCGAGGAGGAAGAGCCTGTAAGGAGCATCTCCGTGGTCTACTGGTACAATTACGAGCAGGAGATCGAAGATCCCTACTATCTCTCGATACGTCTTGCCATAGAAGAAAAGGCCAAGGAATACGGCTTCAGGGTTCATGTGGTGAACGCCGACAGCCTTAGCAGCATCGATCCTTCCAATGTGGGCATACTTGTACTTGGCCGCCTTGAGAACAGTACCCTTGAAGAACTCAGCGAAAAATACAACAAGAATGTTATCGTTATCGACAATGATTTTACCGAAAAGGATCTTGATCACGTGGGAGCCGATTTCAGGCTCGCAACCATCAAAGCCCTGGATTACCTTTATTCCCTCGGCCACAAAAGGATCGCCCATCTCGGCGGACGGCTTCCGGCGGAGGACGGCACAGAGGGTTTCAGGGACGACAGAGACAGAGGATATGACTATTTTATGAAGAGCAAGGGACTTTACGATCCCGCCCTTGTGTTCGATGTGGGAGTCTTTTCTCTGAAGAATGCTTACAGAAAAGTGGCTGATGAGATTGCCGCAGGAAACATCCCCACAGCGATCATGGCGAGTAACGACACCATGGCGATCGGCGCCTATCGCGCCATCTCCGAGGCGGGTCTGAGGATCCCCGAGGACATCAGCGTACTGAGCTTTAACGATATACCAAATGCTAAATATATGCTTCCGCCTCTTACAACAGTCAAGATCCCCACAAAATACATCGGTTACGCCGCTGTGGATCTTCTGGCGGAAAGAGAGAAAAACCCCAGAGATTACACAAAGGTGGTGCTTCTTCATTCAAAGCTTAAGATCAGAGGAAGCTGCTGCGAGGTGAAAAAATAGTTGTTTGGAGGAATCATATTTAATGGGAAGTTTTGAGATCCGTGAAGACTTTTATCTGAACGGAGAGAAGTTTAAGATCATTGCGGGAGGAATGCATTACTTCCGCGTGGTACCCGAGTACTGGAGAGACAGGCTCGAAAAGATCAAGGCGCTGGGCTGCAACACCGTGGAAACCTACGTTGCATGGAACATGCACGAGGCCAAAAAAGGCGAATTCAGTTTTTCAGGCATTTGTGACATTAAAAGATTTATAGAAACAGCACAGGAACTTGGGCTTTACGTGATAGTAAGACCTTCGCCTTACATCTGTGCGGAATGGGAATTCGGAGGCCTTCCCGCCTGGCTCATGGCAGAGGACGGGATGAGGCTCAGAAGCTCCTACAAGCCGTTCCTTGACGCTGTAGATCATTATTATAAAGAACTTTTCAAGATACTCACCCCCTTACAGATCACCAAGGGCGGCCCCATTATCATGTTCCAGATCGAGAATGAGTACGGTGCCTACGGTGAGGACACGGAGTACTTAAAGAGCATACGCGATATGATGGTGAAATACGGCGCGGAAGTGCCCATGTTCACATCCGACGGACCCTGGGGCGACTACCTTGCCTGCGGCGGGATCCCCGGAGTGCTTCAGACAGCAAATTTCGGATCAAAGGGACATGAGCAGTTCAAGGTCCTTAAGGCCCGTACCGGTGAAAACAAGCCCCTCATGTGCACTGAGTTCTGGGTGGGCTGGTTTGATGCCTGGGGCGATGAGAAGCACAATAAGGGAGACATCGAAGAACATGTAAAGGACCTTGACGAGATCCTTGCAGAGGGCTCAGTAAGCATATACATGGCCCATGGAGGAACCAACTTCGGGTTTACAAGCGGCGCAAATTACTACGATGAGCTGAAGCCCGATGTGACTTCCTACGATTACGACGCGCTGATAACCGAAGACGGAGAGATCACCGAGAAATATCATGCCTTTAAGAAGGTGATCGAAAAGTACGTAAAGAATCCGGAAGTGGAATTTTCTGCGGAGATCAAAAAGAGGGCCTACGGTGAGGCGAAGCTCACAGGTCGCGTGAGTCTCAGAAATGCACTTCCTTTGATCGCAGAAAAGCATGAGACGAACAGCCCCGTATGTATGGAAAAGCTTGGGCAGAATTATGGATATACGCTTTACAGAACAGAACTTGTCAAGGACAGAAGAATTGAGAAGTTCAGACTGATGGGAGCCAATGACAGAGCCAAGGTCTACCTGGACGGTAAAGAGCTCCTGACGCTTTACGATCGCGAGCTTCTTACTGAAACGAAGCTGGCGACTGCCGAAGAAAAGGAAGTATTCATTCCTCTGGGAGAAGGGAAAAAACGCGCTTTTGCACCGGAAGGAACAGAACTTTCGATCCTTATGGAGAACATGGGCCGCGTGAATTACGGCTACTTCATGGAAAAGCAGAGAAAAGGGATCGACGGAGCAGTACTGATCAACGGACATCAGCATTACAAATGGGAAGAGTACACGCTTCCTCTGGATAATCTTGAAAAACTCGTCTTTGATGTGAAGAACGGGTTAAGGCAGGACGAAAATACTTCCGATCCCGCATTTTACCGTTACGAATTCGAAGCGGATGAGCAGGGAGACACCTTCCTTGACATGACCGGATTCGGAAAAGGATGCGCTTTCATCAACGGCTTTAATCTCGGACGCTTCTGGGAGATCGGACCGCAAAAGCGTCTCTACATTCCCGGTCCTCTCGTAAAAACCGGCAGGAATGAGATCATAATCTTCGAAACCGAGGGAAAAGCATGCGATGCTGTTTCCCTGTGTGATGCACCGGCATTGGAATAGACAAAAAAACCGCACCTCATTACGAGGTGCGGTAAATTTTTTTATAATCAGATCTCGTGGATCTTTCTCTTAACATAGGTTGTGTGGAGAGTCTCATGAGCCTTGTGGCTTCCGGGCTCGCCAAGATACTCCTTGTAAAGAGCGATGACATCGGGATTCTCATGTGAGAAGCGAAGTGTGTTGGCTTCATCAAGTGAGTAGAGAGCCTTTGCGCGCTCTGCACGGATGTCGGTGAAGTTACGGATACTTGCGGGAACCTGAGGCTGACCGCCACCGTTTACGCAACCGCCGGGACAACCCATGATCTCGATGAACTGATAATCAGCTTCACCCTTCTGTACTTTTGTGAGAAGGTCATGAGCGTTCTTGAGGCCGGATGCAACTGCAACCTTAACCTTGAGACCTGCAACATCATAGGAAGCTTCCTTGATGCCTTCAACGCCACGTACTTCCTTGAACTCGATGGGAGATCCGTCCTTTTCGCCTGTGAGCTTCCATACTGCTGTACGGAGAGCTGCTTCCATAACACCGCCTGTAGCACCGAAGATAACGGCTGCGCCGGTACCTGAGCCGAGAGGTGAATCGAAGCCTTCATCGGGAAGAGCAGTGAAGTCAAGGCCGAAACGCT
>JAEFAR010000076.1 GCA_016287675.1 Lachnospiraceae bacterium | reverse complement strand
GGGCTTCATATATGCATCAAGTTCGTCAAGGCCAATGTTCAGGATTGCCGAGATCGCATGCACATGTACCTTTTCCGACAGGCTTTCCGCTTCCCGTACATATCGTCCCACATTGCTGCAAAGGTCCGATTTTGTGAGGATCACAACGGGAGTTGCTCCGCCCTGTAAAGCCACGCTCACGTATCTTGCCATGCGATTGAAGCTGTAGTCTTCATTAAGGGAAGTCACGATGAAGCAGTAGTCGGCATTTGCCACCATGTACTGCATAACACCTGTCTTTGACTGATCCGGTCTTTGCAGGAAACTCGTTCGCTCACAGACGGACAGGATCAAAGAGTCTCCCTGCCTGTTGTACAAAAATGTGACATAGTCACCTACGACAGGAAGTTTATCGGTATCTTTCTCATAAAAATTCCCTTTGAGTCTTGCAGGTACCTCCTGCTCCCAGAACCTGATCTTATAGCTGTTTTTGCTCACTTCGGAGATCCTTCCGAGTTTTTCTTTGTGAAGCCAAAGTCCGGGGAAATCCAGTGGCTTGTAATAGGGGAACTTCTTTGTGAATTCCCGCACTTTTTCTTCATCCTCGCATGCTTCGAACACTTCAGGTTCAATGAACATCCCGTGGATCTCATCAAAACCGTCGTTCAACGGATAAGCCATGAAGGGATCGGCATTTCCGAAAGCAGGGTGATGAATGTCAAAACGGTCACAGGTCACAAAACCATGTTTGGGATAGTAGCCCGGTTCTCCGCATATGACCACTCCCTTGTAGCCTGCTTTTTTCGCATTTTCAAGACCGGTCTCAAGGAGCTTCGCGCCGATCCCCATGGAAATGCAGGTCGGTTCCACTGCAAGGGGGCCGAAGGTCAACACCTCGTGCTCCTTTTCTCCGTCAACCACCTTCGCCTTCGTGTACATGATGGTTCCGACGATCTTTCCGTCAAGCTCGGCAACAAGGCTGATGTCAGGCAGATACTCGGCAGCATCCCGCAGCACATGCACAAGGTAGTGCTCGTTGCAGCCGGGTCTGCTCTGGTTCCAGAATGCCCGCATAGTCATTAATTCTGTGTTATAATAGTCTTCTTTAGTTTCTTTTCTGATAATTACGTTATTCAACTTTTTGTCTCCTCTTAAATGATAAATTCACTTTTGCACTGATAGTATGGAGACCTTCTTCTGCATCGGAAATCCGCCCAAATAAGGGCAAAAGAAAACCGTGACAAATATGCCACGGTTAAAGATCGTTATCAATCATCCCTATACGGATCAAAGAACATAAACCGAGGTCATCATACTATATAAAACTACATTCTCTCTTGATACACGCATTAATGATTACCTCGCTTTCCTAAAAAAATTTGATATGCATTATTTTTAACAGAAACCCATCGAAAAGTCAACACTTTTTTTGAATCTTTGGGGTTACAATGCCCTTACATGTACGCTCCCGCCTGCACTTTCCACATGCCTGCATATTTTCCGTCGCGTTTAAGCAGCTCCTCGTGAGTGCCTTCTTCCACCACCCGGCCGTTCTCCAGCATGATGATGCGGTCTGCGATACGTGTTGTGGACAGACGATGAGAAATGAAGATCACCGTCTTGTCCCTGGTCGCTGTCAGCATAGCATGGTTCAATTGATACTCGGCTATGGGATCCAGCGCGCTGGAAGGCTCATCAAGGATCATAAGCCCCGCATCCTGATAGAACACTCTGGATATGGCCAGTTTCTGGGATTCACCGCCGGACATTTCCACGCCGTCTTCTCTGGTTTCAGTGGTAAGAAATGTTTCCATGCCCTTTTCCATCTTGTCGACTCTCTTCAGCAATCCGCTGTTCGAAAGAGCTTCCCGTACCTTTTCCTCCTCATCGCCTTTAAGATTGTCCATGACCACGTTTTCGGAGATCGAGCCTGCAAAGATCTTAAAGTCCTGGAAAACAACTCCGATGGATCTTCTGAACTTCTCAACATCGTAGGCTTTTATGTCATTTCCATCCATAATGATCCTGCCGCCCACCGGATCGTAAAGTCTCATAAGAAGCTTTACAAAGGTGGTCTTTCCGGCTCCGTTGTATCCAACAAGAGCGATCTTCTCACCGGGCTTTATGCTGATATTAATATCCTTAAGAAGCATGTCTCCGTTTGTATTGTAGGCAAAAGAGAGATCCTCCACCCGAACATCCTTTGCACACTGTTCCGGCTCTTTCCCTTCCGCAGAAACGATCTTCTTCTCGTACTCCAGAAAGCTTCGTATCTTCTGAACATAAAGGCTGGTCTCACATGCAAAGGGATAAGTGTCGGTGAACACCCTCAGCCCCCTCTTCATCCTTCCGAAGGAATTGTAAAGTATGGCAACACTCGAAAAGTAAAGGGATCCCCAAACCGTGGCTCTCATGACCAGATACGCAATGTAGATGACGTCGCAGAAGAAATCGTTTCCGATGTACCTTGCCACATAGCTCATGATAAAGTGCTTCCGAGCCCATTTTTTCTCGACCTTTGCCACTTCATCGTTTGCCTCATCAAAATCCTTGTAAAGTATATCCCCAACCTCCGGGTTCAAACGCATTTCCTTGGCACAATTGGGCAGATAGAACACTCTTTTTACATAGTCCCTCTTTCTTTCAAAAGGATTTCTGGAAACCCTTATCCTGTAGGACAGTTTATTATATGCCTGCATGAAGAAAAAGGTGAGTAAGAAAGATCCTACCGCAAACAGTATGGAAATGCCGTCCTTTTTCATGAAATATATGCCTGTGGTGATAAATACGGCAAGCCCTGAGAAAAGGTTGCACAGGAACTGTATGCACCTTTCTATCTGCTTGTCGACCTCGGAGATCGCCAGCACCATCTCGTTGTAATACTCCGGATTGTCGTAGCATTCCAGATCCAGCTCTTTCGCTTTGTCGTAGAGCATGAGTTTGATCTTTTTGCTGACCTTGGGACCTTCCTTTGCCCGGACATAGTCTCCCACCCAAACGGTGAAGACCATACCGATGGATATGCACACGAACAGCAGGATAATGGCCGCAGCCACCTTCTTAAAGGGATAACCGAATTCCGCAGCTTCAAGGACGTAGCCTATGCACACGGTGTGCTCAAAGAAGATGGAAACCTGGTTTCTCACCGCATCCAGCACGGGAAAGATGATCAGTGCGGGAGAAGCCGTAAAACACAGTTTTATCAGAAACAGATTATTTGACAGCACCTTTTTGAAGGGCTGCCTGTTTTCGTCTTTTTTCTTTTTGCTCATACCGCTGCCTCCTTCTCATCTATTGCAAGATAGTTGTTGGCCTGACGGCGATACATCTTTGCATATTTTCCGTCCGTTCTCATAAGGTCCTCGTGAGAGCCTTCTTCCACCAGACATCCTTTTTCAAGCATAAACACCCTGTCGCAATGCTTTACGCTGGACAGCCTGTGGGATATGAACAAAAGGGTGTGATCGCTTCCCTCTTTTGTGATGTTATTAAAGAGATCGTACTCCGCAATGGGATCCAGAGCGCTTGAGGGCTCGTCAAAGATCTTTACGGGCGCGGGCTTTGCAAAAGTCCTTGAAACAGCCAGCTTCTGGCTTTCACCGCCGGAGAACACCGCACCGTTTTCATCAAATTCCTTTGTCATCACGGTTTCAGTGCCGTTCTCCAGTTTTGAAACCCTGTCGTAAACACCTGCTTTTTTTAGCGCATTGCTGACCACCTCATCATCATTTTCATAATGACGCCCCATCAGAACATTGTCCTTTATTGACATGCCCATGATGGCAAAATCCTGGAAAGTAGTGGCAAAAAGATCTCTGTATGCATGAAGGTTGTATTCCTTAATGTCCCTGCCGTTCAGCCTGATGACTCCCGAGGTCGGATCGTAGAGCCTTAAGAGCAGCTTTATGATCGTGGTCTTTCCTGCGCCGTTGTGCCCCACCAGCGCCACGTTCTGCCCCTTCGAGATCGTAAAGGAAAGGTTCTTTATGGTCTCTTCATCGGTGTACGAGAAGGAAACATCATCAAATTCCAGAGATTCAAAGCTCTCGGGAACGATGCCGTCGTAATCCTCGGGGATCTTCTCTTCGTACTCCAGAAAGCCCCTCAGATTGTTGATGAAAACGCCATCCTTCATAAAGTTCACGATATCATCAAAGAGCCCGATGAGAATCCAGGTCATGGACACCATCATACTGGTCATTATGGTGAGATCCGCAAGGGAGATGGATTTCGTCACCAGATTCCTGTATATGGCATAAAACAGAACCCCTTCAAAGATGACCGAGAAAGTGAAGGTTATCTTCCAAAAGTTTGTAAAAGCGTTCGGAAAGGCATATCTTTTCGCAGCCCTTATGTTATTGTCCGTGGCTTCGCTGTATTGCCTTTTAAGTATGTTGTATACGTTAAATAGCCTGATCTCCTTGGCATAGTCCGGAAGATACATGGCACGGCTCACGTAGTTCAGCATCTTGTTTCCCGCCACCTGCTCTTTGTAGCGCTTGTATTCAAATTTGTTCTTTATGCTTCCGAAAACAAAATTTCCAAGCAAAGGACAGATGATGAATATGACCGCAAATTTATCGATGGTAAACATCAGATAAAATACAAAGCCTGTGGCTATGGTACCAAAGATGATACCCCAGAATCGCTTCAAAACATCGCCTATCTT
>JAEFAR010000040.1 GCA_016287675.1 Lachnospiraceae bacterium | reverse complement strand
TATTGGCGCCCATCAGAGATTATACATATTGCGAAAAGAAAGTTGAAGAGATGCTTTCTTATGGCGAGAATTATATTGTATATGAAAAAAGGGATGCAGCCAGAGGAAATGCAAAAAAGAAAAAAGTGGTTTTTTACGTTGGGACGCTTGATCCGGAGGCGCCCAGTTATCAGGTCGGTTCACATGTGGTAGTTGAGACCGAAGAATGGGAAAATGGGGATGTAAATAAATCTCTGGCAGGATGCATAAACAACAGGGAATTGAGTGAAGATGGCGTTGCTGTCACAATTGAATTTTTTGAACAGTTTGATGACGCGGTGCTTCCTTTAAGCGGTGGTCGTATACACCCCAAATTAAATGATGTCCAAACGCGTGTAAGGGAAAAGGTTGTTAAAAAGATCGTAAGCGGTGCTGCCGTTTCCGCATGGATGTACAGTTTCTTTTCGAATTACAGATTAAAGGATTATAAAGAGGACAAAGGCTTTGAAGAGTTTGAAAAGGAATTAAACAGTGCAAAGTATCCTCCTACTCCCTCTCAAATGGAGGCAATAAGAAAGGGGATTGAAACAGAAGACCTTCAACTTGTATTAGGACCGCCCGGAACCGGTAAAACAACGGTAATTGTAAGCTGGATCAAATATTTTATACGCCAGGGAAAACGTGTCCTTGTTTCTTCGCAAAACAATGCCGCAGTGGATAATGTACTTGAGAGGGTTGGCGATTGCGACGGGGCTCATGCCATAAGGATCGGGCAGTATGAAAAAATCCAGGATAATTGTAAAAAGTTCTCAATAGAAGAGCAGATAGACAATGAAGAGAAAAGGTACATTGAGACCCTGGAATGCAGTAAAAAAGGCATAAAAGAAGATATACAGGTGCTTAACAACAGAATAGATGAAGTTGAACGGATGAGAGAATGTTATAAGACATTCGGTAATGCTCTGGAAAACCTGGAATTACAGCGAACGTATATCAATAATCTTGTAAAACAAGTGGAGACAGCGGGAAGGAACTATGACGAAAAACTTGGCTTTTATGAAGAAATATACGATGAAAACGTTAAAGACAGCATTGCGCTTCAGGAAGTGGCTAAATTTGGATGGATTAAAAGGTTCTTTTTAAAACGCGTTATTGACAGAATGCGTGATAAAGAATCTTCTGATCGGGAAAAACTGAAAAACAGCGTGCTTTCGGTTAAGGAGGCTATCGAAAATTACAACGGATCTACAAGAGTACTGTATGCATATATTAAGTCGAATGAATACAGAGCATGGAAAACGGAATTGGAAAGTTACGTAAACACATTTCGAAACTTTACGATCGGAACAAAGCTTCATGGGAAAATTCAGGCTGAAATGCCGTTGGATCTTGAACGCGACAAATTTGGAAGATACAAGATAGAGACTCTGGAGGAGTTTTGGGGAAATCTGAAACGAGTTAAAAACAAAAATGAAGCAGTGTTAAGTGCTTTGTGTGATTGGGAGGAAATAGTAAAGAAAAAGCGTAATGAGATAATTTCAGACCTCCTGATCAGAAATTCAAATATAGTAGGGGCTACTTGTATCGGTATTAATACAAGAGCGAAATTTCAGGAATTGGATTTTGATGTTTCGATCATAGATGAGAGCGGACAGATTCAGATCCATAACGTTATAGTACCTATGACAAGGGCTCCCAAGACGCTTATGCTTGGAGACCACTTACAGATCCCGCCCATGGTAGGAGAAGAGATAAAAGCGGTTTGCGAAGCTGAGGGAATCTCGACAAAATTGCTTGAACAGAGCTTTTTTGAATACTTGTTCAAAAGGATGGAAAAAAACTGTTCGGAACATATTACGAGATTGAAAGAGCAGTTCCGAATGCCTGAAAACATATCTGAAGTAATTGCAAAGAAATTTTATAACGGGGAATACTATGCTCATTATGACATGTCAAAATGGACGCCGGTCATTAGAGGAACACGATCCCCGTTGATCTTTGTGTCCACAAGCGACGAGCCTAACAGGTTCGAACAAGGACCGACCTCCGGCGACAATATGCCCGGTTATGCAAATCCATTAGAAGCGGACATTGTGTCTGACATTATTAAAAGTATTAAAAAGACGGGGGATGAGCCTTCGCCGGATCTCATAGGCATAATCTCTGCATATGGTAAACAGGTCCGCCTGATTAGAAAGAAAGTCGCAAAATGCAAGATTGACCTTTCTGACGAACAGATACAGGGAATGGTAGCATCTCTTGACAGCTTCCAGGGGCAGGAACGTCCTCTTATCATTTACAGTTCTACGAGAAGCACTTCATACAAGACTCCGGATAAAGCAAGAGTCGGATTTATGAAGGAATTGAGACGATTAAATGTTGCTTTTACGCGTTGTAAGAGGCAGCTTGTTATAATAGGAGATTTTGACTATCTGACAAGCTGTGAGTATGAGCAAACGGATGAGTCCGGAAATGTTGTCGAGCATAGCAGCGAAAAGGAGTATTCGGAATTCATGTCCATGATGTTGAATCAGGTTAAAGAGGGAAAGGCGGAACTGTATTCCGCAAGAGATTTTAGCAAAATGCTGGGGGCACTATGAATTGGTCTGAAGAAGAAAGAAAAAAGCGGATCCAAACACTTGTGGAGTCGTGTCCTGAATTTATCAGAGCAGGTGCTTTTAGCGTGATGGAACCATTTTGGTGCCCTATTGCCCTTGTTGACATCGAGGTAAAGGAAACAGTTGTTGAAGAGTACAGTAGTGTAGAATTGTTGATCCTCCGTTTATGCTTTTATGGAATTCGTAGTGCGGATGAGATCGGAGATATAACCGGACTTGATCGCGACATGGTACTTAAGATCCTTCAAACCGAGATGCTTACATATAATCATATAGACAGTGAAGGAAATCTGACAGAAGTGGGACTTGAGACTCTCAGAAAAAACGAGGGGAAGAATGCAGATGAAATTGTTGAGCAAACTGCATTATATATAGTTCGACGTGAGATACAGGTTGAAGCTGCTACAGGGATGGTTTTGAAAGCGGGGATGGAGTTACCTAAAAGTAGTATGCAGAATGCAGATGCAAAATGGACCATACCACCCAGGGAAAAGATAGAGATAGATGACATAGTACAGAAAGATATAAACTCGAGATTGATGGAGTACGAAAGAAAAGGGTATATTTCAAAGGACGATGCAGTATATGAGATAACCAATGCTGTCACAACCGATATCAGATATCGCGATGCTTTCTTTGTTAAGCCGGATCATTTCAAGTACCCGTTTATAGCCCTTCCCTATTCAAAGTTTGGAGATAATAAGCAAAGGAAAAAATATATTGAACCCCTTGCGGTTTCAAAAACGGATTTTAATTGTCTTGAAATAGAAGAAGAAAAAGCTGTTTATGCCGTGCGGGATGATCTGTTTTTTAAAGGACTGGCAAATTATGTTCATGTTTTTGAGACGATGAGGGAAAAACGTTTGGAACAAGAATTTAAAGACAATGATATGAGGGAAGGCGAATAACATGCGGTCTATATGGAAATGCGAGTGCGGAGAAGAAAATTATTATTCCGGTTTAATGTGCAGAAAATGCGGAAAGCCGATCAGTGACAATAATAAAAAACGGATTTTTACGGCTGTTATTGACAGGATAAAGGATGAAATCGGTATTGAGCGACAGGAAAAACTTGAAAAGAGAGTGGCAAGGGAGGAAAAGGTAATTGCTATTGCGAAAAGAGCGATGCTTATTGTCACCGCTGTACTGCTTGTGACCGGGTTCGGTGCGGTGTTGTTAAATAAGCAAAACACAGGGATTGGCAAGAATCTGATCTCCGAGTTTGAAAAAGAGTGGGCGGAAAGGCATGAACACTATTCAAAAATGATAGATTTTTTGGGGGACAGTGAAAATGTGTGTGGCAGAATCTCGGAACTTGAGGCGGGTATGGAAAGGGCTGCTGTAAAAGTGAATGTGAAGAGGGAAGGGCTGTTTGGTTCTGCCGGATCGGCCTATGAAAAAACGCTATATTTGGCGGATCTTTTTACGGCAAAACTATTATCGATCCGTAATTATTTGCAGGAGGTTATCAATGAACTGGTTTACTGAAAATGCAGTTAACATCATCATATTCTTTTTAACATTTATGGAAATTGGGGCTGTAGTTCTTGGAGAAATGTATCTGATTACGTTTGCCAAGACGCAGTACATGATCAATGTGGATCATTATCACTCGGTAATACGCGTTTTCTTTTGGATCCCGCTGATCATGATCCTTGTTATCGGATTGATTGCAAAAACACAACAGACAGTTGTAACTATAATGATGAGTCTTGGTGGCTGCTGGCTTTTTCTTTCAATAGAGGGAGCTGTTGTATATTGTGTGAAAAGACGGAAGATAGGTAATCTTAATGCGTGGAATATGTCAGTAAGATTTGTGGTCTATTTTGTGCTGGATACAATGCTGGCATGGCTTATATTTGTTTAACAATGTACTCGGGGGATGGGTTTACGAAATAAAGAAAGAATCGTAAGAATATCGACAATGAAGAAATTTAGAAGAAAAACTATTATCACAATTGTGCTATTGGCGCTTTTAATGAATACAAGTGCATGTGCAAACGAAGGCGGGCAGCCTGCACCCGTTGATGTTAGATCGGACTTTGGCTTAGAAGAGAAGCTCATTGATGAAAAGACAACAGAAACGATCGGTAAAGAAGTTGAGGATGAGAAGAAATCAGCCTCTGTATCTGTGGCGACAGATACTCCTATGCCGGTAAATACTGTAGCACCGACCCATATGCCTACAAATACTCCAACGCCCACTGACACACCGACGCCAACTAATACTCCGACTCCAACCAACACACCCACAGACACCCCCACCAATACGCCGACACCAACTAACACTTCGACGCCGACGCCGACACCGATTCCGACGGTCTCACTATCGGTGTTGAAAATAGGAGAAAACGCTGACGGAACGCTTACTATATATAGTAATGATATTAAGGAAGAATCTAAAGTACTCTATATTCCCGGGGTGATCGAAGGAAAGAGAGTAAGTACGATAGGAAAAGATGCGTTACGGAATCTTCGTTATGTGGAGACATTGATAATAGGTGAAGGCATAAGTGAACTTGGACCTTATTGCTTCTGTGGCATGGAAAATCTAAAAGAAGTTGTTTTTCCAAGCACTCTTGAAACAATAGACACATATGCATTTGCGTGGAACTCGAGTCTTACACATATCGAAATACCGGATAATGTGACTTGTGTTAAGAGTCTTGCTTTTGTAGGGTGTGAAAAACTAGAGGAAGCAGTCCTTCCGGCGGGACTTAAATATTTTGCTCCCAATATTTTTAAAGGCTGTAGTCTTCAAAAATACAGCGGACCTGAATGGGCGGTGACAGATTATTCTCAGTCTACGGAATTGGCGGTGCCGGACGGCCTTTATGGCATTTCCGACTATGGTTTGGAAGGGTGCACAGGACTTCAGCAAGTTGTCCTTCCTGCGGGGATTGTTGAAATAGGTAAATATGCATTTAAAGGATGTTCTGAATTGATTGAGATCGTAATACCGGACACTGTAGAGACTATAGGTGATTGTGCATTGGGATTTTGTCCGAAGATCGAGACAATAGTTTTACCGAAAAACTTGAAAAGAATAGAAGACAGTGCATTTATGGACTGTGAAGGACTTCTTTCAATGGACATCCCCGAGACGGTTGAATACATCGGACATGCTGCATTTTATGGCTGTGAGAGTTTAAAAGAAATGACTTTGCCGTCTGGAATAGATAAAGTTGAGGGCATGCTGTTTTATGAATGCGAGTCTCTTGAAAAAGTAATAATACAAAACGGTCCGAAAGCGGTCGGAGCATCAGCTTTTAGAGAGTGCATAAATTTAATAAGCGTTGAAGTGCCTGACAGCGTTGAGGAACTTCAAACAAATGCGTTTGCTCGTTGTATAAGGCTGAAAGATATTAAGGGAATGAGAGGTGTAAAAAAAGTAGGCGAAAGAGCTTTTGCCTATTGCACAAGCGTCGAATATTTCCCCTTTTGGGATAAGCTTGTTGAGATCTCGGAATGGGCTTTTGATGGTTGTGAATCATTGAAAAGTGCGAAGATCCCTGGAACCGTAAAGACGGTGGGAAGAGAGTCTTTTTATCGTTGCGAAGGATTGACGGATCTTACCATAGAATATGGTGTTGAACATATTGAGGGATCAGCATTTTATTCTTGTAAAAAATTAAAGTCACTTATAATACCTGACAGTGTCACCCGGGTTGATTATGGCGCATTTGGAAGGCTGCAAGGGCTTTCGGACTTAAAAATATCAAATAACGTACGGGTAATAGAAAAAGAGGCTTTTAGTGGTTTATTGAAACTTAAAAAACTTACAATACCGAACAATGTTGAAAGAATAGAGGACGAGGCCTTCGCATCCGCAAGAAACATAGAGGAATTGATCATCCCTGAGGGTGTTACATATATCGGATCCAAAGCATTCAGAAATTGCACAAATTTAAAAAAGATAACCATCCCTTCCAGCGTTACTTATATCGCTGAAGATGCCTTTTATGAATGCAATAATCTTACTAAATTCATTATGCCCTCCAACATGAGCGTCACATATATTCCTGCGGGAGAAGATGAACAAGGCTACTGGCGAGAGAAGACTCCGGTAGTAACAATTTACTGACTTTACAAAAGCACGGTCGTTTAGGCTGTGCTTTTTTTAATCCTATTTCTGCTCTGACTCTTGTTTGGACTTTTTGTGTATCTTGTACATTTCAGCACTTGATTTTGTGAACTTTGTATATTGAAAACCGCGTCTTCACCTTATATAATCAATATTGTTCTTTTGGTGGTTCTTCACCGATACAGCTGCAGCTACTCTTTTTGAAGTATCTATCAAAGATGATTTATCTTTCATTCCGGGATCTGCCCACAGATCCTTCTTGGAATCGGTTTTCCGTGTAATGCTTTTATTTTTATGTTTTCTTACTCTTCCTATCTCAAACTTTATTGGCTGATGAGAAAGCTGCATTAAGCGCTGAGAATACCACATTAACCGCTGAAAACTCTACGTTAACCTCTGAAAACTCCAAATCTACCCTTTGTTTCATAATCTCATTGACAGTAACGACATTAGTTGATAACATCACATATAAGAAGACAGAAATAACGGAGGATAATATGGATAACGAATATATTACTATGACCATCGGAAGACAGAAGAATATTGCACTGATCGCCCATGATGGGATGAAACAGAAACTCATCGAATGGTGCAATGAGAACAAGGACATATTAAAGCATCATTTCCTTTGCGGAACCGGAACTACCGCAAGAATGATAACCGACAAGACCGGACTTCCCGTGCGGGCATATAATTCAGGCCCTCTTGGCGGAGATCAGCAGATCGGAGCAAAGATCGTGGAAGGAAAGGTGGATTTTGTAATTTTCCTTTCGGATCCGTTTACCGCTCAGCCTCATGATCCTGATGTTAAGGCTTTGCTCAGGATCGCCGCGGTTTACGACATCCCCATCGCCAACACCAAGGCCACTGCGGATTTCATGCTTCATTCCGAGTTTATGGACAAGGAATACGAGCATAAGATAATCAATTTCGACAAGCAGGTCAGAGACAGGGCTGCTACATTATAATGTCAAACGAACAGACTCAAAACCCCGGGAGAGAGCAGTGCTCCGGGATGAATTCTACAGATACAGAAAAAGGAACGCTTTCGCGTTCCTTTTTTTGTCTCCTCACTTAGTTCACAATATAACTGTTTCCTATATAAATATCGTTTATATTGAAAAAGGTACATTGAAAAGCTTAATTGATTAGCACTTTGTAACGTTTGTTGCCTGAGGTCCCTTGGATCCTTCGGTTACATCGAACGTAACAGCCTGGCCCTCTTCAAGAGACTTGAAGCCTTCCATGTTAAGTCCTGAGTAATGAACGAAAACGTCCTTGCCTTCTTCATCAGAGATGAAGCCATAGCCCTTTTGGTTGTTAAACCACTTAACAGTACCCTTATGCATTTCTGAAATCCTCCAAAAAATAAATAAATCTGTAAGGACACAATTGCCCTACAGTCAGTAATAATAGCATCTAAGGGCGAAAATGTCAAACAAATCTTTCGGTTAAACGTATAAAGGTTGATGGGATGACAATGTTAGCAATGTGCTTCACTACTTGATCTGAAATAGTCAGTGCTCATTTGTGTGGCGGTTGATTGATGCTTGCGCCGCGGGGATCCCGCGGTATTCTGCAAAGCAGAATATGCCGTTATTAAGTCGTTTTTGAAAAAACTATTTTTCAAAAATGACTTAGAAACGGCACATCTGCAAGCATCAATCATTGCAGCTCCGGACAAATACAGTATCATGTAGACCGTAACCGATAGTGAAAAAATTTTACTGTTCACACGCCACGACCAAGCATTCGCAATCCGCTTCGCTACTTGCTCATGTTGGGGGTGGCGTTACTGCTACGCAGAATATACAAGGTGCTGAAACTCTTTGAAAGTGAACTTTCAGAGCTTTAGCACCTTGTATATCTGTGAACAGTAAAAAGAATTACAAATCAATTCAGAATTGAAAAAATGTCTTGACAATCAAATTATAATTGATATAATTACATTAAAGTCAAATTAAAATTGATTTTTACGGAGTCATATGGAAAAGATCGGATCGACGATAGCAAAAAAAAGAAAAGAAGCAAAGCTCTCCCAGAGCGAACTGGCCGAAGAACTCAAAGCATTTGGATTTGCGCCCTCGGCTGCATCCATCAGCTCCTGGGAAAAGGATGTGAGCGTTCCCAATGCTTTGCAGTTCATGGCTGTCTGCAAAGTGCTTAAGATCGACAACATCCTCGGGGAATTCGATGATGCCCCCAATGCTGTAAACGATGTTTTCTACGGACTTAACGACGAAGGAAGAAAGAGAGCGAAGGAGTACATTTCTCTCCTGCTACTTTCAAAAGAGTTCACAGAAGTAAAAGCTGATGTAACAGACACTCCGAAAGGAATCGTTTCGCCGCCTCACAGGATCGGCGAAAAAGAGAAGTCACGGAAAGAATCACAGACTTCCAAAAACAGCATCAGGATCCTTAAACTTTACAATCTTCCGGCTTCCGCAGGAACAGGTGAATTTCTGGACGGAGAGGATTACACCGAGGTCGAGGTGGGACCCGAGGTTTCCGTGGCGGCAGATTTCGGCATCAGGATAAAGGGTAACAGTATGGAGCCCCGCTACACCGATGGGCAGACTGTTTGGATTAAACGATGTGATGATCTGCAGAACGGTGAGATCGGCATTTTCTTCCTTAACGGAAACGCCTACTGCAAAAAGCTTCAAAAGAGTGATGACTGCCTCAGCCTTATCTCACTGAATCCCGATTACAAACCCATCAGAGTATCGGAAAATGACGAGATCTCGGTTTTTGGAAAAGTTTTGAACTGAAAATAGGACGTGTGGAGAAAATTCCGCACTGTATGATGTAAGATAGAGATGTAAAAAGAACAAAGCCTGCTACGGTGCTTTAAACACCGGTAGCCCCAAGAAAGAAAAGGAGACGATCATGACACAGACAGTCAGCTTATACGATGCAGCTTATACCGAAGGATACAATGCAGCTCTCAGAGAACTCGGAAGAGCAAAGCGTTCCGCTTCTCATATTAAAGAATACAGACCTGAAGAAGGCAGGCAGGCAAAGAATGAGAGGATCAGATCTTTGCTCATGCAGAAATTTGCAGGAGTTGTTCTCATGGCTTCATCCGTTGCAGGTCTTGTTGCCACGGAAGGTGACTTCGCTGTTGCGTTGTTTACGATTCCCCTGGGGGCTATGATATTGCTCACAAACAAGAGGATCTTCAAGTAGACTTTTAAAAATGCTTTCAACCTCGCTTCTATCTTATAACGCGAACAATCTGTTAATTTGTTAACAGATTGTTCACTTTTTTGCTCTTGCATTTTTTTAAGTTCTGTATATAATACAGACGATGACAAGGTCATCCCAATTAAATAGCTTACAAGATTTTTTTCATAAATCAAGCCCATCAGTTATTCCCTCCCCATTCTGATGGGCTTCTCCTCTTTTTTGGGGTAAATTGTTTGAACGATAACGACAGATTTCTTAGGTATCATTCTTAAAAGATCACCCTTTTTGATTCCTGCCTTATGTGATATTATGGTTCCGGAGGTAGTTCAATGAACTTAATGTATTTAAAATACGCTGTTGAAGTAGCGTCCTCGGGCTCCATCAATAAAGCGGCGGAAAAACTTTATATGGATCAGCCGAATCTGAGCCGGTGTATCAAGGAGTTGGAAAACTCTCTGGGCGTCACCATTTTTGAGCGTTCTCCCAAGGGAATGAAGGTAACTCTCGAAGGAGAGGAGTTCCTGAAGTATGCGGGCAGCATCCTTAAGCAGGTGGATACTGTCGAGAATATGTTTAAAAAAGGCTATACGGACAAAAAGAAATTCTCAGTGTCCGTTCCCAGGGCAAGCTACATCTGTGAGGCCTTTGCCAATTTCTCCCGTACTTTGTCCGATGAAAATGAATTCGAGATCTTCTATAAGGAAACAAATGCATCCCGGGCCATAAAAAACGTGCTGGAGCAGAATTACCGGCTGGGGATCATCCGGTACTCGGAGCATTTTGACAAATACTATAAGGAAATGCTGGAAAGCAAAGGGCTTACTTATGAGATCATCACAAAGTTCCGCTACAGCATCATCATGAGTGAGAATTCTCCTCTGGCAAAGATCCCGGATATCAGTTATTCGGATCTCAGGAACCACATCGAGATAGCACACGGAGATCCTTATGTACCTTCTCTTGCATTATCCGAGGTAAGAAAAGAGGAGCTCCCGGACATGGACAAACGTATCCTTGTGTTTGAAAGGGCAAGCCAGTTTGAATTACTGGCGGAAAACCTGGACACCTTCATGTGGGTCTCCACGATCCCCGGGAAGCTTCTGAAACGCTATGGTCTGGTACAGAGGGTATGTGCGGAAAATAACAAGATCTACAAGGATGTTATCATTTACAAGAAGGATTACACTCTTTCGGAAATGGACAAGGCTTTCATTACGGAGCTTTGCAGGGTAAAAAGAGAGACTTTTGAATCTGAATGAAAAGCAGATTGATGTTATGGTTTATGATACATAGCTAAAGGTGAAAACGACGAGTTTTCACCTTTTTTTGTTTGGAATGCTTGTGAATAGTGAATTTCAATGTTATATCAAAAAATATATATCTGATATGTTAAATTGACAATTCTTTAACAATCTTTTTCGGAGTATAGTATGGGCGAACTAAAAAAGAAACCCCGATTCTTTTTATATACAGGAGGTCCTTATGGAAATCAAAGAAAGACAGATCATCGATAACGTAGAGGCGCTTGAAGCGACACTTGCACGTGTCAAAGCTGCCCAGAAGGTCTTTGCAACCTACACTCAGGAGCAGGTGGACGAGATCTTTAAAGCTGCCGCCATCGCAGCAAATCAGGCCCGTCTTCCCCTTGCCAAAATGGCAGTGGAAGAAACAGGAATGGGAATCGTTGAAGACAAGGTCATCAAGAACAACTATGCAGCAGAGTATATCTACAATGCCTACAAGAACACAAAGACCTGCGGCGTGATCGAAGAGGACAAGGCATATGGGATCAAGAAGATCGCTGAGCCCATCGGTGTCATCGCAGCCGTGATCCCTACGACAAACCCCACATCAACGGCGATCTTTAAGACACTCATCGCTTTAAAGACCAGAAATGCCATCATCATAAGCCCCCATCCCAGAGCTAAGGCTTCCACCATCGCGGCGGCAAAGATCGTTCTGGATGCAGCCGTAAAGGCCGGAGCTCCCGAGGGCATCATCGAGTGGATCGATGTTCCTTCCCTTGATATGACAAATCTCCTTATGAAGGAAGCTGACATCATCCTTGCAACAGGCGGACCGGGAATGGTAAAGGCAGCCTACTCTTCGGGAAAGCCCGCACTTGGAGTAGGTGCAGGTAACACACCTGCCATCATCGATGACAGCGCAGACATCGTCCTTGCCGTAAACTCCATCATTCATTCCAAGACCTTCGATAACGGAATGATCTGTGCATCCGAGCAGTCCGTCATTGTTCACAAGAATGTTTATAACGCTGTTAAGAATGAGTTCGCGGACAGAGGCTGCTACTTCCTGAATTCCGAAGAGACAGAAAAGGTCCGTAAGACGATCCTGATTAACGGAGCACTGAATGCAAAGATAGTTGGACAGAAGGCTGCTAAGATCGCTGAACTCGCAGGAGTTACGGTTCCAGCAGGAACAAAGGTGCTCATAGGTGAAGTTGAAAGCGTTGACATCAGCGAAGAGTTCGCACATGAAAAGCTGTCACCTGTTCTTGCGATGTACAAGGCTGAGGATATCAGGGATGCATTTGCGAAAGCTGAACAGCTCATTGCAGACGGCGGTTTCGGACACACATCTTCCATATACTTAAATGTTCAGACCGAACAGGAGAAACTGGCCGAGTTCCAGAGCAGAATGAAGACCTGCCGTATCCTTGTAAACACACCTTCTTCCCAGGGCGGAATCGGAGATCTTTACAACTTCAGGCTTGCTCCTTCCCTTACCCTCGGCTGCGGTTCATGGGGCGGCAACAGCGTTTCCGAGAACGTAGGTGTCAAGCACCTCATCAACATTAAGACAGTTGCCGAAAGGAGAGAGAATATGCTTTGGTTCCGTGCACCGGAAAAAGTTTACTTAAAGAAGGGATGTCTTCCCGTAGCTCTTGACGAATTAAAAACAGTTATGAACAAGAAGAGAGCCTTCATTGTAACAGACTCCTTCCTTTACAATAATGGATACACAAAACCCATCGAGGACAAGCTGGATGAGATGGGCATAGTTCACGAGACATTTTTTGACGTTGCTCCCGATCCCACACTTGCATGTGCACAGGCAGGTGCGGAACTCATGCGTTCCTTTAAGCCGGACACCATCATCGCACTGGGCGGAGGCTCCGCAATGGACGCAGGAAAGATCATGTGGGTTCTTTACGAGCATCCCGAAGCAGATTTCATGGATATGGCAATGCGCTTTATCGACATCAGAAAGAGAGTCTACACTTTCCCCAAGATGGGCGAAAAGGCATACTTTGTAGCAATCCCCACATCTGCGGGTACAGGCTCCGAGGTAACTCCCTTCGCTGTAATCACAGATCAGGAAAGCGGCATCAAATATCCGCTTGCGGACTATCAGCTCCTTCCCAACATGGCAGTCATCGACACTGATTTCCATATGAGCGCACCTAAGGGACTTACAGCAGCATCCGGTATCGACGCGGTATCACACGCACTTGAAGCATATGCTTCCGTGATGGCAACAGCTTACACCGACGGCCTTGCAAAGCAGGCATTGATCGACATCTTCAAGTACCTCCCCAGAGCGTACGATAACGGACAGACAGATGTTGAGGCACGTGAAAAGATGGCAAACGCCGCAACAATGGCAGGTATGGCTTTCGCAAACGCATTCCTGGGTGTCTGCCACTCCATGGCTCACAAGCTGGGCGCATTCCATCACATCGCTCACGGTGTCGCAAATGCATTGATGCTTGAGCAGGTGCTCCGTTTCAATGCAGCGGAAGCTCCCGTTAAGATGGGAACTTTCTCACAGTACGATCATCCCCACACACTTGCAAGATATGCAGAAGTTGCCGATGCACTCGGACTCGGTGGAAACACGGATTCAGAGAAGCTTGAAAACCTTATAAAGGCTGTTAACGATCTTAAGGCAAGAGTTGGCATCAAGCCCACCATCAGAGACTATGTTCCCGATGAGAAGGACTTCCTTGACAGACTTGACGCAATGGTAGAGCAGGCATTCGACGACCAGTGCACAGGCGCTAACCCCAGATATCCTCTCATGAGCGAGATAAAGCAGATGTATCTGAATGCATACTATGGCGAGGCACAGTTTGAAGAGCCCGCAATGCCCAAGGCATCTGATTTTACAACGGAAGACGACGTTCACAATTTTAAGCAGCCCTATCGCCGTGCTAAGAGCGGTCTGAAGAAGGCATAAGGAGGGAAAGATCATGAAACTTGACAGAATCATAGCAGTCAGAAACAACAAGACGGTCTACCGTGACGGAGACCTCTGCATGAAGGTCTTTGATGCGACCTATTCCAAGGCAGACGTTCTGAACGAAGCTTTAAACCAGGCGCGGGTAGAAGAGACGGGACTGAACATTCCCAAGATCCATGAAGTTACTGTCCTTGACGGAAAGTGGACCATCATTACACAGTACGTGGAGGGAAAGACACTTGCCCAGCTCATGCAGGAAAAACCCGAGAAGAAGGACGAGTACCTTGAAATGTTTGTAAACCTTCAGACAGAAGTACAGTCCAAGAGCTGCCCTCTGCTCACCAAACTCAAAGACAAGATGAACCGTAAGATCTCCATGACGGATTTCGATGCCACCACAAGATATGAGCTTCTTACAAGGCTTGACGGAATGCCGAAGCACAACAAGCTCTGCCACGGAGATTTCAACCCTTCAAACATCATCATTACTTCTGACGGAACACCTTACATCCTTGACTGGGCTCATGCCACTCAGGGTAATGCGTCTGCAGATGTGGCAAGAACCTATCTGCTTTTCTGGCTGAACGGAGACATAGAGGGTGCTGAGAAGTATCTGGATCTTTTCTGCCTAAAGAGTAAGACCGACAAGCAGTACATCCAGAAATGGATGCCCATCGTAGCGGCTTCCCAGTCCGTAAAGGGTAACGAGAAGGAGCGGGAATTCCTTCACAGCTGGGTAAACGTAGTGGATTACGAATAAAGCAAAAGAAAGGGAATGATCATGAAAGTAACGGTTTGTATCGGCTCTTCCTGCCACATCAAAGGATCGCGTCAGGTAGTAGAAAGCCTTCAGTATTACATTAATGAAGCTAAGCTCGGAGATAAAGTTGAACTGGGAGGAACCTTCTGCATGGGCAAATGCCAGATGGGCGTCTGCGTAACGGTTGACGATGAGTTCTACTCTGTCACTCCCGAAACTGTAAAGGATTTCTTTGAGAAGGAAATTAAGGCAAAGGTGCAGTAATGTTGTTTGTTGAGATCTGTGTCGGCAGTTCCTGTCATTTGAAGGGCGCACCCCGCATAGTGGAAATGCTGCAGGAAAAAATCGAAAAGAACAGATTGGAAGACGAGATCATCCTGACCGGAGCTTTTTGCTCCGGCAGGTGTAATCGTATAGGAGTCACCATTTCCGTGGGAGATGAAGTTTACACAGGTATCACTCCGGAAAGCCTCGGTGAATTCTGGGAAAAAACCGTTTATCCCGCGGTTCTTAAAGCAAGGGAGGTATAGGCGTGTCAGAGTGTTTGACGCTTAAAAAATCCAATTGCAAAAATTGTTACAAATGTATCCGTCATTGTCCTGTAAAGGCCATCCGCTTTTCGGGCAACCAGGCGCATATCATCGGAAACGAATGCATTCTCTGCGGTCAGTGCTTTGTTGTATGTCCCCAGAATGCAAAACAGATCGTTGATGAGACAGAAAAAGTTAAAGTAATGATACAGTCAGGTGCACCTGTTTATGCAAGTGTTGCACCTTCTTTCATTGCCAATTACCCGGGCACGGGCCTTTCCTCTCTGGAAAAAGCCTTAAAACGTCTGGGATTTGCGGGAGCGGAAGAGACTGCCATCGGTGCGTCCATTGTAAAGAACGAATACGAAAGAATGCTGCGTGATGAGAAGAGAGATGTTCTGATCTCATCCTGCTGTCATTCGGTGAATCTTCTTATCCAGAAGTATTTTCCATCAATGCTTCCTTTTCTTGCGGATGTCATGTCTCCCATGCAGGCACATTGTTCTCTTATAAAGCAGGCTCATCCCGATGCAAAGACTGTTTTCATCGGACCCTGCGTTTCCAAAAAAGATGAAGCCGAGCATTACGAGGGCCCGGTGGATGCGGTCCTCACCTTCGAGGAACTGACGGAATGGCTCAATGAGCAGAACATCACTCTCGATCAGGACATGGATGAGTGTGAAAAAAGCCGTGCCCGCTTCTTTCCTACTACCGGAGGGATCCTTAAGACCATGGCAGAAGAGATTCCGGGATACACCTACCTTGCCATAGACGGGACCGAAAACTGTATCGCTGCCCTTAAGGAATTGCAGCAGGGCAACATCCATAACTGTTTTATTGAAATGTCCGCATGCGTGGGAAGCTGCGTCGGAGGTCCTGTAATGGAGAAATACAACAGATCTCCGGTGGCTGATTACAAAGCTGTTTCAAAATACGCCGGACATCTGGATTTTGATGTCCCTCAGCCTGAAGCGGACAAACTCAGAAAGAATTTTGAAGCGATCGAATTAAGAAACGGAACGCCTTCCGAAAGTGAAATAGATGAGATCCTCAAGAAAATGGGGAAGAACCGTAAAGAGGATGAGCTGAACTGCGGCTCCTGCGGTTACAACACCTGCAGGGAAAAGGCCATAGCCATCTATCACGGAAAGGCCGACATCTCCATGTGTCTGCCCTATCTCAAGGAAAAGGCGGAAAGCTTCTCGGATGCCATCGTGAGCAACACTCCCAATGCTCTTATCGTTGTGAATGAGACCCTGGAGGTGCAGCTTGTAAATCCTTCCGCAAGGAAGATCCTGAACATCAGATACGCATCCGACATCCTGGGGGATCAGCTTGTCCGGATCCTGGATCCCAAGCCCTTCATAAAGGTGCTGGAAAGCAGGAAGAGCCTTAAAAACTGCAGGACTTTCCTTGCGGAATACAATCGCTACGTGGAACAGTCCATAATCTATGACGCCACTTACCATATGCTTCTCTGCATCATGAGAGATGTGACGGAGGAAGAACGGCAGAGACAGAAGAGAGAAACCCAGAGGAATCAGACCGTTGAAACGGCGGACAGGGTCGTGGACAAGCAGATGCGCATCGTGCAGGAGATCGCTTCCCTCCTCGGGGAAACGGCAGCAGAGACCAAGATCGCCCTGACCAAGCTGAAGGAGAGTGTTTCCGATGAATGATCTATGCGCAGACATCGGTTACCGGAGCATAAAGCATGTGGGGGAGCAGCTCTGCGGTGACCATGTGGATGTGGTGGAAAGCGGCGAGAATTCCACCGTTGTTGTACTGGCAGACGGCCTCGGCAGCGGGGTTAAGGCCAGCATATTGTCCACACTTACAAGTAAGATAATCTCCACCATGATGGCTGAGGGGCTGTCCCTGTCCGATTGCGTGGAAACCATAGCCCAGACACTCCCCATATGCTCGGTGAGGGGCGTGGCCTATTCGACTTTCACGATCCTTCACATCGTTGAAAACCGTGAAATGGAACTGATACAATACGACAATCCTCTGACGCTCCTGCTCCGGGACGGAAAGAATTACGATTATCCCATGACCGAGATGAACATCGGAGGAAAGAAGATCTACCATTCCATCATCAAATTAAAAGAGGACGACACCTTTATTGCAATGAGCGACGGATGTCCTCATGCAGGCATAGGAATGGCCTACAATTTCGGCTGGAAGAGAGAAGACATTGTGGGCTTCATGGAAGCAAACGCAGCAGGAGGCTATACTGCCAAAACTCTTTCCACCATCCTTCTGGATGAGGTGAACAGGCTTTACGGAAATCGTCCCGGAGACGATGCCACGGCATGTGTCATAAAGATCCGCAAGCGTGTTCCCATGAACATCCTTTTCGGACCGCCCCGGGATCATGACGACGGAAACCGCATGATGGCTCTTTTCTTTGCAAAGGAAGGCAAGCATATAATCTGCGGTGGGACCACTTCCTCCATTGCTGCCAAATACCTCGGGAAAAAGGTGGAGGCGGATCTGAATTTCAGAAGCACCGATCTTCCGCCCATCGCAAGGATAGAGGGAGTGGATCTGGTCACGGAAGGAGTCATCACCGTCAACAGGGTCGTGGAATACGCCCATGACGCCATCGGAGAAAACAAGCAGTATGAAAAGTGGGGCTTCGGACATGACGGAGCTTCCATGATCAGCCGTATGCTTTTCGAAGAGGCGACGGACATCAACTTCTACGTCGGAAGAGCGGTGAATCCGGCTCATCAGAATCCGGAACTGCCCATAAATTTCAATATTAAAATGAACCTGGTGGAAGACCTGTCCTCCTGTTTAAAGAAGATGGGCAAACGCATCAAGGTGAGCTATTTCTGATACGAACAGCCGGAAACAGCTCCATCAATACAGATAAAAAAGGAAAAACTATGAGAAAGTTCGATACCAAAGTACAGCACCTGAAATACAAGGTTTTGCGTGAAGTTGCAAAACAGGCATGGGCCGATACTTTGCAGGAAAATCTCCTTGATATACCAAAGATCATCGTACCGGGTAAAGTGCCCACCATGCGCTGCTGTGTCTATAAAGAGCGTGCCATCCTGGCAGAGCGCGTAAAGCTTGCCATGGGCGGGAACAGACAGAATCCCAACGTGATCGAAGTCATTGACATTGCATGTGATGAATGCCCCATGGGCGGTTATGAAGTAACAAATGCCTGCAGAGGCTGTCTTGCTCACAGATGTGAAGACGTGTGCAAGTTCGGGGCCATCACTTTTGATGAGAACCATGTTGCCCACATCGATAAGACCAAGTGCCGTGAATGCGGACAGTGTTCCAAGGTCTGCCCCTACAGCGCGATCCACAATTACAAACGTCCCTGCGAAACAGCCTGCAAGGTGAAGGCCATTTCCATGGGGGATGAAAAGCAGGCATGCATTGACAACAACAAATGCATCTCCTGCGGGGCCTGTGTCTATGCCTGCCCCTTCGGTGCCATTACGGACAAGTCCTACATTCTGAACGTGATCGACATGTTAAAGGGCAGCCACGGAAATCAGGATTACAAGATCTATGCCATTGTTGCGCCTTCGGTTTCCAGTCAGTTCAAGTACGCAAAGCTGGGACAGGTGATCACAGGCATACATTCCCTGGGGTTCCACACAGTGATCGAAGCGGCCCTCGGAGCTGATATGGTAGCTCTTTCGGAAGCAAGGGAACTGGCGGAAAAAGGCTTTCTGACAAGTTCTTGCTGCCCGGCATTTGTGAGCTATATAGAAAAGAATTTCCCGGATCTTACACAGTTCATTTCACACAATCTTTCACCCATGGCGGCTATTGCCAGGTACATAAAGGATCATGAGAAAAACTGCAAGATCGTTTTCATAGGACCCTGCACGGCCAAAAAGGCTGAAGTGCAAAGGGAAGAAGTGAAGCCTTACGTGGATGCCGTTATGACATTCGAAGAGCTTCAGGCTCTTTTTGACAGCAGGGAGATAGACATTACAACACTTGAAGAAGGCGTGCTCGACAATGCTTCCTACTTCGGAAGGATCTTTGCGAGAAGCGGAGGACTGGCTGATGCGGTGGCGGAAGCCGTGAAGGAGCAGGGACTTGAGTTTATTCTTCAGCCTTGTTCCTGTGACGGAATAGAACAGTGTAAGGTGGCGCTGCTTCAAAAGAAAGCCGGACGACTGCAGGCCAATTTCATAGAAGGCATGGCATGCGTGGGCGGATGTATCGGAGGCGCAGGCTGCCTCACTCACGGCGAAAAGAATAAAGCCGAGGTGGACAAATACGGCAGTGAAGCATTGGAAAAGACGATCACCGATGCTGTTTCCGTCCTTAAATAAGATTATAAGTTCCTAAAAAATAGATGTTGGTTAAAAAGAACGCGGCAGGTGACTGCCGCGTTCTTGAGTTTATCTATTTTGTTCCGTAGATCCTGTCGCCGGCGTCTCCGAGACCGGGAACGATGTAACCGTTCTCGTTCAGACACTTGTCGAGAGCACCGATGTAGATGTTAACGTCCGGGTGAGCAGCCTGGAGTCTTTCAACTCCTTCGGGAGCTGCGATCAGGCAGAGGAAACGGATCTTCTTGATACCGCGCTTCTTTAAAAGAGTGATGGCAGCATCAGCGGAACCGCCTGTTGCAAGCATGGGGTCGACTACGAAAACGTCACGCTCCGTAATGTCCTGAGGAAGCTTGCAGAAGTATTCATGAGGCTCAAGAGTCTCTTCGTCTCTGTAAAGACCGATGTGTCCAACCTTTGCGTTGGGGGTGAGCTGAAGCACGCCCTCAGCCATCTGCATTCCGGCACGAAGAATGGGAACCACGCACAATTTCTTTCCTGCGATCTCCTTGACCGTGGTCTTGGTGATGGGAGTCTCAATCTCTTTGTCTGCGAGAGGGAGATTGCGGCTTGCTTCATAGTAGATGAGCATTGCCACTTCCGTTACGAGAGCACGGAATTCCTTTGTTGAGGTGTTCATATCTCTCATGATACCGATCTTGTGTTGGATGAGCGGATGATCCATAATGTAAGTTGTTGACATGTTTTTGCCTCCTGAGCTTTTATTCAATTCGCTTGTATTTAACGGTTGATGCTCCAACGAGCCCACGATATTGTAACACCGCAAAAAGGGATTGGCAACTAAATTTATTTTTCAACAGAGAATTTGTAGATGGTAGCTGTTTCGTATTCCTGACCTGCCTTCAGAACGGAAGACTTGAAATAAGGCTTTTCGTTGCAGGCATCGGGGAAGAGCTGGGTCTCAAGGCAGAAACCTTCACGTTTTTTGTAAACATAACCGCCTTTACCTGCTACCTTGCCGTCGATAAAGTTGCCGACATAGAGCTGCATTCCGGGAAGATCTGTGAAAACTTCGAGCTTTCTGCCGGATTTTTTGCTGACAGCTTCACAGACAAGTTCGCAATCGGTACCGGAATTGTTGAGGCAGTAGTTGTGGTCGTAGCCGCCTGCCTGCTTTAAAGGAAGGTAATCGGCTTCTATCCTGTCACCGATCCTGGTGGATTTTCTGAAATCCATGGGAGTGCCTTCAACTTCACGGAGTTCTCCGGTGGGGATGAGAAGGTCATCGGTAGGAGTAAAATGATCCGCATCGATCCTCATAAAGGTGTCGAGGATAGAACCGGATGACTGACCGTCAAGGTTGAAGAAGGTGTGGTTTGTGAGGTTAACAACGGTGTCCTTGTCGGAAACGGCATGATACTCGATCACGAGTTCATTCTCTTCGGTAAGAGAGTAGGAAACACTGACATCAAGGTTTCCGGGGAAACCCTGTTCCATATCGGGGCTGAGACGGGAGAACTCAACGGTAACTTCATCCTGATCTTCGAAGACCTCGGATTCATACATGAAATTGTTGTATCCCTTGAAGCCGCCGTGCAGGTTGTTGGGACCGTCATTCTTGTCAAGCTCGTACTTTGTTCCGTTAATGGTGAAAGAAGCGTTGGCAATACGGTTTCCGTTACGTCCGATGAATGCTCCGTAGTAGGTGCCGTTCTCGTCGTAGCCCTTAACATCATCGTAGCCGAGGGTGATGTCTTCTGCTTTTCCGTTCTTATCGGGTGTAAAAATGCTGACAACGGTAGCACCGTAGTCGCAGAGCGTTACTTTCATCCCGTGGGAGTTTTCAAGAGTGAACAGCGTAGCCTCCTTGCCGTCACCGGTTTTTCCGAATGCGGATCTTGTTACTTTCATATGAATTCCTCCAGTTTTGTTTAAGCCCTAAAGGCCGTGTCTTTTTACATTATAGTCTTAAAACGAAAAAAATCCACTCAAATTTATCCTTTTTTATACTGATAGTTCTTGACAGCCATCTTAAAGATTGTTATATTCGAAAAAACGGATTTTTGCAAGTTTTTCGGAGGAAACATGACGATCGGTGAAAGAATCTTCAAAATTCTGAAGGAAAAGAACATCAAACAAAAGGACTTTTCATTAAGAACAGGGATTTCGGAAAGCACTGTCAGCGACTGGAAGAGAAAACAGACCAATCCCGCATCGGATAAGATAATGAAGATCTGTGAGGTTCTGGAAGTGAGCCCCTATGAACTTCTGACGGTGACGGAGAATTCAAAGTACGGTCAGGACGACAGGATCGTGGTTGAAAACGGAACGGATGAGTACACTGTGGTGAAGGCCATGAGGGAAATGGACATCTCCTCCAGAAACCGTGTTTTGGGCTACGCGGAAGCCATGTCTCAAAAATAAACTTTTGATGTAGTTCCCGTTATATAATCAAATTTACGTGCAACAATAATCTTTTATACTTACAGGGAGTGTCAGCATGAAGAAAATCGTAGCATGGTTCAATTACAAGGCATCTTTGAGAGCAAAGATCCTGCTTTCGATCACGGTTATCCAGGGCGTTGTTTTGACGTTTTTCGGGTTTTTTGTTTTCAGTGCCCAGGGCATTCTTATCAAAAAAATGTCCGATTCCCCCGAGGAGATGACAAGATATTTAAATGAATTCAAGCCGACAAGGGTGTCATACATCGTTGTTGCCATTGTCATGCTCATGATCTCCGTCACCATCTCGGATCTGCTGACCAGCGTGGTCATTAAAAGACTTAAAAGGCTTACCAGACAGGCGGACGGTGTGGCGACCGGAGATCTTGATTCCATACCAAAGACCGATGCCAGCGACGAGATCGGTGTTGTGACCAACAGCATAAGCGTTATGGCTGACAACCTTAAAGAAAAAGCAGCGGCAGCCAGGGCAGCTGATTCCACCAAGACGGATTTTCTGGCAAGGATGTCTCATGACATAAGGACACCCATGAATGCTATTCACGGAATGGTGGAGATCATCAAAAAGAATCCCGAAGACAACAGACGTGTCAGGGATTGCATCAGAAAGATCGATATCAGTTCCAGTCACCTTCTTGTACTTATAGATGAGATCCTGGACATGTCAAAGCTTGACAACGGAGACATTGAGATCACCAGCGAGAGCTTTGATATCGGAGAAGTTCTGAGACAAAGTCTGGAATTTGCGGTGGGACAGGCCGAAGAAAGAGACATCTGTGTCTACATGGACAGCTCTGAACTCACTGTGACAAAGGTGGTGGGATGCGAGCTTTACACCAGAAGGATCTTCACCAACCTGTTGAGCAACGCCGTTAAATTCAATAAAGACAACGGAAATGTTACAATAGAAGTGAGCGAAGAAGTGATCGACAGAAGAAGAGTCGTTTTCACCTTCAGCATCGAGGATTCCGGTATCGGAATGAGCAGGGAATTCATAAACAGCGCTTTTGAACCTTTTGCCCAGGAAAAAACCGACAAGGGGTCCGATTACACGGGAACGGGTCTCGGGCTTGCCATCGTTAAAAAACTTGTGGAAGCCATGGGCGGAAAGATCGAATTGAAGAGTGAGATCGGTGAAGGCTCCAGATTCACATTTACACTTCCTTTCACCATTGACAGTAAGACCAGTGAGACCGAAGAAGAAAGGGCGGCGAACATAGGAAAAGGAATATCCGGTTCCCGCATGCTGCTGGTTGAAGATAACGAATTGAATCTTGAGATAGCCAAATTTATGCTTGAGGACAGGGATGTATCGGTCGACACAGCGATGAACGGTCTGGAAGCGGTGCAGATGTTTGAAAAGTCAGCTCCCTTTACCTACGATCTGATCCTTATGGACATTATGATGCCGG
>JAEFAR010000039.1 GCA_016287675.1 Lachnospiraceae bacterium | reverse complement strand
GCATCTTCAAAGCTTTTTACACAGCATTTTTTAAATCCCTCTTCCGTAGGATCCGGTATTCCCGGATCAAGTCTAAGATCATTATCTTTAATTACTTCTTCAAATCCTTTCCTGTTAAGTGCATAGAGATCATCGATACCGTATCTCCCCACAAGGAACTGTTTTGCTTCCGGTGTAAGGCCTTTAAAAGAATTCAGCCAATGATACTTAAGAGTTACGTTCATACAGTTCTCCTTTCCCCCACCAGATAAAAAGCTTCTTCCAGATGTTCGGGGCAGACTGTATCCGATTCTTCAAGATCTGCGACAGTCCTTGAAACACGGAGCATTTTAAAGTAGTCGGAGATCCCGTAGTTTTCGGGAAGGAGGCTTGTTAAAAACATACGGCCTTTTTCTGAAAGATCGCAATACTTTTCACTTTCCGTGTCCGTCATATCTGCGTTCAGTCTTTGGAGTTTCCCGAATCTTAAAGCCTGTCTTTTTCTTGCCGCCAGGATCTTTCCGTAATTATCACAATAGTTACTGTCCTGTTCTTTTAAAGCACGGAAATCGGGATCGTAAACCATGACCGAAAGATCTGAAACCTCTTTGTAAAACTCATCCATAGACGCCAGATGTTTACTGATCTGTTTCAAAGTACATTCGCATTTTTCCTTATCGGGGTAATTTCCGCAGGGACAAAGAGTTGCGGATGTAAAAAGAAAGAAACTGCAGGGAAGAACTTTTGTACTTTCTCCGATCCTCAGACCCGATCTGTTTAACCCTTCTCTGATCAGAGAAACATTTGCTGCTTTTGAAGAATTGGCATTTTCACAGAACAAAACACCCTGATGAGCTCCGAAGATCACCTTGGGATCAATGTTCCGGGACGGATCAAGGACAACTGCTTTTCTTTCAACAATAACTTTTACACCTTCTCCCATCACGGAATTCATTTTTAGTATCTGTATCATCTCATTTTGGGTTAAGGGCGGCAAAAGCTTTAAAAAAGCTTCTGTAAGTTTTTTCTTTTCTCTTTCGGCTTTTCCCGTCATCAGAACATTATGTCCCCCGGCAGCAGCTATCATCAAAGCCCTCTTTGCCCCGGAATTACCGTAAATACCATGAAAAGGGAAGGGATCGCGATCATTTTTAAGATGCGGGATTACATCC
The DNA here is from genome assembly GCA_016287675.1 of Lachnospiraceae bacterium. Lineage (GTDB taxonomy): Bacteria > Bacillota > Clostridia > Lachnospirales > Lachnospiraceae > RGIG3528. The sequence goes on along the minus strand of JAEFAR010000039.1, from coordinate 22,443 downwards.
GATAGCGGACTAAAATGATCTTCAAAATCTTTATCGCACAGGATCTCCGCAAGTTCTTCCACATCAGCGATACCGCATATAGGTACGTTGTCGGACCATCCAAGATCGGTAAGGTTATCCTTGGGGCATATGATCTTAAGCCCTTTTTCCTTGGCAACATAGATCAAAGGCAGAAGGCTCCCCACTTTGTTGACTCTTCCGTCTAAAGACAGTTCACCGAGTATTATGCATTTGTCAAGATTATTATCGGGGATATAACCGAATGCGGCAAGAAGGGCCGCGGCTACGGGCAGATCGAAGGAAGTACCTTCCTTTCGTATTTCCGCAGGAGACATATTGACTGTGATGTGTTTCGGCGGAAGGATGAAGCCTGAATTTTCCAGAGCGATCTTAACTCTGTCCTTGGCTTCCTTAACTTCTCCGGCGATACACCCAACCATCTGAAAGCACGGCAATCCGTTACGGATGTCCGCTTCAACGGTTACAAGCCGGCCGTTGATACCTGAAACGGCAGCAGAAAAACATTTGCAAAACACTATGACCTCTTTTCTCTCCCGGAGCAGATCGATCAATGTGTGTCCAACGCTTGTGTTTCCATAATATAACAAAACCTCCCGACATGAGTCAAGAGGTTTTTATGTTTATTTGGTTTCCAGTATCTTTTTAAGTTCATCCATGAATGTCCCTACGTCCTTAAATTCACGATAAACCGATGCAAATCTTACGTAAGCCACCGCATCCAGATCTCTCAGCTTGTCCATGACCATTTCACCGATCACGGTGCTGGGGATCTCTTTGTCTTCACGGTTATAAATGGCCGTCTCAACTTCATCCACAAGCTCGTTGATCTGAGCAACGGAAATGGGACGCTTGTGGCAGGATCTGAAAACGCCGGAAGTGATCTTTTCACGATCGTAAGGCTCTCTTGTATTGTCTTTTTTAATGACAACCAACGGGATGGTCTCGATCTTTTCATATGTGGTGAAACGCTTGCCGCATTCATCGCATTCTCTTCTTCTTCTGATGCTCAATCCGTCTTCTGCCGGTCTGGAATCAATTACCCTTGTGTTCTCCTTGTTGCAATAAGGACATTTCATAAGCGAACCTCCCATTAAAACTCGCAATAATAAAACAGGGACTATTCGGAAGAATAAGAAATTTTGAGATTTTAGCCCCTAAAATTTTGCCCTCCGAAAGCACAACATCTTGTATAATTGTATCGAATTGAACACAATAAATCAATAACAAAAATGATTATTTTTAAATAATTAAATCGTTTTTAAGCCTCTTCATAGCATTTTTTTACATATGCTTTCGAAGCCTCCACGTTTTCAGGCAGGCTGTCTTCCAAAAGCACATTGATGAAGGGCTTTTTCTTTTTTATGATCCCAAAAAGATGAGGGATGTCAAATCTGCCCTCTCCCAGGGTCACGGGTCTTGAAACTATCTTTCCTTCCTTAACCACATAATCCTTCAGATGGATCACGTCAATGTGTGGATTCAGGATGTCAAACATCTCATCCACTATGTCATTTCCATGTGCTTCATTCTCTGCATTAAACATGTTGATGGGATCAAAGATCACTCTCAGATTGGGAGAATTGATGGCTTCCACAACTCTTAAAGTTCTTTGCGGTGTGTGCATGATGTGGTTCCATACCGGCTCTATGCCGACACAAACACCCATTTTCTCAGCGTATTCCACTACCGGTGCCAGTCCCTGAATGAAGGTCTCAAGAGCGGATTCCGTGTGGTTTTCGGGACAGGGTCTGTACTCTGAGTTAACAGCTCCCGTTTCGGTTCCCACAAGTCCGCATCCAAGGATGGATGCGAAACGAATGTGTGCCTTGTAGATCTCCTGGGTGTCTTTAAGCTGTTTTTTATCCGGTGTTGCCAGATTGTGGTAGCAGCCCAGAACGGAAACCTTTACATCGTTTTTTGCAAAAAGGTTACGCAGATACATAGCCATTCCGCTTGTCATTGCGGCAGGCTCCGTATTAAAATCGGTAAAAGCTTTGGAAAGCGCCAGCTGTGTACAGCAAAATCCCGCCTCTCTGATGTTTTTTACCCATTCTTCAACGGGGGCCTTGGGCATATCATGTCCTCTGATTCCGAATTGCAGCATAGAATTCTCCTTCTCTTGGTGATACTTTAGAACAATCCTCTGATCTTTCCGTCGATAACATCGATGCCTTCCGCAGCGGGAACTTTGGGAAGTCCGGGCATGGTCATCATAGTACCGGTGATGGCTACAAGGAAACCTGCGCCGGCACTCATGTATGCTTCTCTGATGTTTACGGTAAAGCCTGTGGGACGACCCAGCTTCTTGGGATCATCCGAAAGTGAGTATTGATTCTTTGCAAGGCATACGGGACATTTTCCGTAGCCCATCTCTTCTATCTTTTTGATCTCTTTTAAAGCGGATGCGTCATAGGTCACATTGTCCGCACCATAGATCTCTTTGCATACTTTCTCGATCTTTTCGCAGAGTGAAAGATCGTCAGCGTAAAGAGGAGTAAACTCGCTCTTTCTGTTCTCAAGTGTATCGAGGATCCTGTTGGCAAGCTCGATACCGCCTTCTCCGCCCTTTTCCCAAACTTCCGAAAGAGCAAAATCGCAGTTTCTGTCACGGCAGAATTTTTCAACGTACTCAAGTTCCGCATCCGTGTCCGAAAGGAAGCGGTTTAATGTAACAATAACGGGAACATGGTACTTCTGAAGATTCTCTATGTGCTTTTCAAGGTTAACGATACCCTTCTTCAAAGCTTCAAGATTCTCCGTACCGAGATCTGCCTTTTCTACGCCGCCGTTGTACTTGATGGCACGAACTGTGGCAACAAGAACCACTGCGTCGGGCTTAAGGCCCGCCATACGGCATTTGATGTCAAAGAACTTTTCGGCACCAAGATCCGCGCCGAAGCCTGCTTCGGTGATAACGTAATCGGCAAGCTTTAAAGCTGTCTTTGTAGCTCTTACGGAATTGCATCCGTGAGCGATGTTTGCGAAAGGTCCGCCGTGTACAATGGCAGGTGTGTGCTCCAGTGTCTGGATCAGATTGGGCTGCATAGCATCCTTCAAAAGAGCAGCCATGGAGCCTACAGCATTCAGATCTGCCGCAGTAACAGGGCTTCCGTCGTATTTATAAGCAACAATGATCCGTCCCAGTCTCTTCTTGAGATCTTCCATGTCATCCGACAGACAAAGAATTGCCATGATCTCCGAAGCAACCGTGATGATAAAATGATCTTCCCTTGCAACACCGTCAGACTTCTTTCCAAGTCCCACGATGCAGTTTCTTAAAGCTCTGTCATTCATATCTTCACAGCGTTTCCAAACGACCTGCTTGGGATCGATCCCCAGCTTATTGCCTTGGAAAATGTGATTGTCCAGCATAGCGGCAAGAAGGTTGTTTGCCGAAGTGATGGCATGGAAATCACCGGTAAAATGAAGATTAAGATCTTCCATGGGAACCACCTGGGCATATCCGCCGCCTGCAGCTCCTCCTTTAATACCGAAGCAGGGTCCGAGAGAAGGCTCTCTGAGAGCGATAACAGCCTTTTTGTTGAGCCTGCCCATGGCTTCTCCGATACCTACTGTTGTAGTGGTCTTACCTTCACCCGCCGGGGTGGGATTAACTGCCGTAACAAGGACCAGTTTTCCGTTGGGTCTTGAAGAAAGTGAATTGATCAGATTCTCGGATAACTTTGCCTTGTACTTTCCGTAGAGTTCAAGCTCTTCAGGATCGATGTCCAGTCTTTTGGCAACTTCGGTTACGGGAAGCATGGAAGCTTCCTGAGCAATTTGGATGTCGGATTTCATTGATATCCCCTTTCATTGGTTGAGATGTTGGTTGAGATGTTGGTTATTTTCCTTCGCTTTGCAGCATATTCTCGTAATCCGAAGCAGTCATCAGGATCTGTCTGGGTTTGTTTCCATCCTCTTCCGAAACGACACCTGCTTCCGCCAATTGATCCATGATCCTTGCAGCCCTGTTAAAGCCGATCTTGTAGGCACGCTGAAGCATGCCTATGGACGCTTTTTCTTTTTCGATGATCAGTCTTCCCGCATCTTCAAAGTACTCGTCACGACCGTCGTCATTCTGAGGAACCCCCTTTGAATCTGCCGTTTTACCGTCATCACTTACACGGGCTATCTTTTCATTTATGGATTCATTGTAAACCGCAGGATCGTTTACCTTTGTAATGTAATTTACAACGGCATTGACTTCCTTATCGGATACGAAACAACCTTGGATCCTCACAGGCTTTGACATACCTGTGGGATAATAGAGCATATCTCCCTTACCGAGAAGCTTTTCCGCTCCCACATTGTCAAGTATGGTTCTTGAGTCCACACCCGAGGAAACGGCAAAGGCGATCCTGGAAGGAATGTTTGCTTTAATAAGACCGGTAATGACATTTACCGAAGGTCTTTGAGTAGCTATGATCAGATGCATACCGCAGGCTCTTGCCTTTTGAGCAAGACGGCAGATGGAATCTTCCACTTCGTTGGAGGCAACCATCATAAGATCTGCCAGCTCGTCTACGATAATGACCATCTGAGGCATTACGGGATAGTTTTCATCAACATTGCCCTTTTCCGCTTCAGCCTTCACTCTTTCATTGTAGCCCTTAAGATCTCTGACGGAGAGTTCTGCAAATTTCTTGTATCTCTCATCCATCTCCACACAGGCCCAATTCAGCGCGGATGCCGCTTTCTTGGGATCTGTCACCACAGGGATGAGGAGATGGGGTATCCCGTTATAAACTGAAAGTTCAACCACCTTGGGGTCGATCATTATGAGCTTAACATCATCAGGCTTAAATTCATACAATATGCTCATGATGATGGTGTTTATACAAACTGATTTACCGGAGCCTGTGGCACCTGCGATCATCAGATGGGGCATCTTTGCGATGTCTCCGATGATGTTGGCTCCATCTATGCTTTTACCTACTGTAAAGGGGATCTTTCCTCTCGCATTGGCAAATTCATCGCTTTCAATGAGCTCACGAAGTGTAACCATTGTGTTTTCGCGGTTGGGGACTTCGATACCCACAGCAGCCTTTCCGGGGATCGGCGCTTCGATACGGATGTCTGCGGCAGCCAGGTTCAGCTTGATATCATCAGCCAGATTGGTGATCCTTGAAACCTTAACACCCACTTCCGGCTGCAGTTCGTATCTTGTAACGGAAGGTCCTCTCTGAACATCCGTGACCGTGACTCTTACGCCGAAGCTGTCAAGAGTTCTCTGTAATTTATCAGCTGTCTCTTCCAGTTCATCCGTGTTGTCCTCGTTGTCCTTTCTGACGGGGGCATCAAGGAGTTCAATGGGAGGAAAAGCGTACTCCTTCGGAGCAGGCTCAAAAGCCATCTGACTGTTCTTCTCTTCCATTACGATCTCTATCTGACGTTCAACAGCTTCCGTTGTAGTCTCTTCTCGAAGAGTAATGGGCTCCGATCCTGAAGTATCGACAGCATCCGTCGTTTCAGTCTTTTCGTCCTTCGACGGTTTCTTGTACTGCAAAGGCCTGTTGGCAGCAGCGCTCAGTGCATAGGGAACGCTGTCCACTGTTTTAGCAAGTTCTTCTTTGTTGTAATTAAACTCGGACTTGTCTCTTAACGATGTCTCGGAAAAGCTCATTTCTTTCTTTTCTTCTTTTCTGCCGTTAAAAGAAATGTCGATCTTCTCTTTTGCAGGTTCCGCAAAAGTGCTTATAAAGCTGTCACGTTCCAAAGAAGTGTTTCCTGTCTCCGCTTTTTCATCCGCAAAACGGTCATCGATAAGATCGTCATCGTTGTCCGTAACGTACTCTTTTACCTCTGTCCTGGGTTTAAAAATGCTGATGGCGCGATTGTCATTTTTGGAATTGTCCCTGACATTCTTTTTCCCGAAGAACTTCTTGTTAAGCTCAGTCTCGTAAAGGCTTTCTTCAGGCTTCTCTTCTTCCTCTGTCAAAGGCTCCCCGACTTTTTTGCTTGCCTTCTCTTCTTCCGCATTTTTACCGAAAGGCCTGGTTTCGGTCCTGCCTCCGAAGAAGTTAAACTTTCCGCCTCTTTCTTTTCTGTCTGTTTTTTTGTCAAGATGAGATCTTCTTAGGCTCTCTTCAAACTCTCTTTCTTCATATTCCTTTTTAGAGATCTCAGCAGTTCTCTGGTCAGGATAATCCACAGGGAGCATGACTCCGATCCCCGATGTGGGAACGGGGATGGTATCGTCCTCATCCTCTTCCGCATCTGCGGGAGCCGGGGTTTCCGTCTTCTTGTCATGGTTTCCGGGAAGCATGCTCTCAACAACAGTCTGCTTCTTTTCGAGATACTCTTCCGCCTCTTCCGTTGTCAGATACTCATCGTAAAGCTCATTGATCTCTTTACGCTTTTCGATCTTCTCAGCATTTCTTTCCTTGATCTTCTCCGAAATGTTCTTAAGCAGAGCTCTTCCCGTAATGAAGAAAATGCATATGATCTCTAAAGTCGCAAGGATAATGTAAGAGCCCACGATATCAAACCACTGGACAAGGATACGGCATATAACGCCTCCCACAACACCGCCGCCGGACTTGTGCGCCTTGGCATAGTTGTAATAATCCAACGCCTGCATCTCCTGAGTGGTCTCTCCGACTGCGATCTGGATCATGGCTGCCATCAGGATAAAGATCATGAAGGAAGTAATGATCTTTGATACAAATCTGAAGCCGTTGTTGCGATTGGCAAGAAAAAAGCATACCAGCACAACAATGAGAAGAGGCACAAGGTACGCAAGCCATCCGAAAAGGCCGAAAAGCGCTCCGTTAACCACTTCTCCCACAATACCGCTGAGCTTAAAATTGCTCAGCAAAAGAAGGATTGCGACAGCAATGGAGATAATGATCGCAACCTCATCCTTGATAGCTCTTTTTTCTTTGTCTCTTTCAGCCTTTTCAGCTGCAAGTCTTGCCTGTTCTCTTTCAAGAGCAGCCTTCTCTTCCTTGGTCAGTCTCTTGGCCTTGGGTTCGGTACTTTTCTTTACGGTAGTTTTTTTATTTGTTTTTGAAGCGGTCTTCTTTTCAGCCGCAGATTTTTTTGTTTTTGATTCAGTTGTCTTCTTTTTTGTTTCCGACATTTCTAAATATCCTTTACAAAATTTAGTTATCCGATGATAGAAATTATACTATATCGTGTGGAAAAATCAAATAAAAAATAAGGCCGGAATTATCCGACCTTACTTATAAATGACATGTTATTTATTTAACATCCTTGATGGAGAAACTTACTCTTCCCATCTTGTCCTTGCCGAGGCAGACTGCCTTGACCTTGTCACCGAGGGTGAGGACGTCTTCGACTCTGTCGATCCTCTCCTTTGCGATCTTGGAGATGTGTACCATAGCTTCCTTGCCGGGAGCAAACTCAAGGAAAGCACCGAATTCCTTAATGGAAACAACCTTTCCTTCAAGTACCTGACCTGCTTCGAAATCGGTAACGATGATGTTGATGAGACGGATAGCTTCGTTCATCTTCTCAAGATCTGTACCGCAAACGGAAACTGCACCGTCATCGGTGATATCGATCTTAACGCCTGTCTGCTCGATGATGGCGTTGATGGTCTTTCCTCTCTGTCCCACAACCTCACCGATCTTCTGAGGATCGATCTGGATCTGGATGATCTTGGGAGCGTACTTGGAAACTTCAGGTCTGGGCTCAGCAATGGCCTTCTTCATGCAGTTCTCCATGATGTACATTCTTGCTTCACGGCAACGTGCGATGGCACCCTCAACGATGGGACGTGTGAGGCCGTGGATCTTGATGTCCATCTGGATAGCTGTGATACCTGCATCTGTACCTGTTACCTTAAAGTCCATGTCTCCGAAGAAATCTTCAAGACCCTGGATATCGGTAAGAAGGATGTAATCATCATCTGTTTCGCCTGTTACGAGACCGCAGGAAATACCTGCAACCATCTTCTTGATGGGAACGCCGGCAGCCATAAGGGACATGCAGGATGCACATGTTGAACCCATGGATGTGGAACCGTTGGATTCGAAGGTCTCGGATACGGTACGGATAGCGTAAGGGAATTCCTCCTCTGAAGGAAGCACAGGGATGAGTGCTCTTTCAGCAAGTGCTCCGTGACCGATCTCACGACGTCCGGGTCCTCTGGAAACCTTTGTCTCACCTACGGAATATGCAGGGAAATTGTACTGATGCATATATCTCTTGCAGGTTTCATTTTCATCAAGTCCGTCAAGCTTCTGAGCTTCAGCGAGAGGTGCAAGTGTGGTAACGTTGCAGATCTGTGTCTGACCTCTGGTGAACATTGCGGAACCGTGTACTCTGGGAATAATGTCAACTTCTGCGGCAAGAGGACGGATCTGAGTGATCTCTCTTCCGTCGGGACGCTTGTGGTCCTTAAGAATCATCTTACGTACAGTCTTCTTTTCATACTGGTAAACAGCCTCATCGATAAGAGGAAGCCAGTCTTCCTTGTCTGCGAATACTTCAGCAAGCTTGTCCTTGAGATTTCTGATCCTCTCTTCACGAACCTGCTTCTCGGGAGCAAACATTACAACTTCCATCTCTGCGGGAGGAACCTGCTCACGGATAGCTGCAAAGAGTTCCTCGGGAATAGCACAGCTTGTGTACTCATGCTTGGGCTTTCCTACTTCTGCAACGATCTTGTCGATGAAAGCGATAACCTGCTTGTTTACTTCGTCAGCCTTGTAAATAGCTTCGATCATCTTTGCTTCGGGAACTTCGTTAGCACCTGCCTCGATCATGATGACCTTGTCTCTGGTGGAAGCTACTGTAAGCTTGAGATCGGAAACAGCTGTCTGAGCTGAATTGGGGTTAATGACAAATTCACCGTCGATAAGACCTATCTGTGTTGTAGCGCAGGGGCCGTCGAAGGGAATGTCGGAAATTGCAACTGCAATGGCTGAACCAAGCATAGCCGTAAGTTCGGGGCTGCACTCGGGATCAACGGACATTACCATATTGTTAAGTGTAACATCGTTACGATAATCCTTGGGGAAAAGAGGTCTCATGGGGCGATCGATAACACGGCTTGTAAGGATCGCGTTTTCTGAAGGCTTGCCTTCACGTCTTGTGAATCCTCCGGGGATCTTTCCTACAGCGTAAAGCTTCTCTTCGTATTCAACCGAAAGAGGGAAAAAGTCGATACCGTCTCTGGGCTTCTCGGAAGCCGTAGCGGTAGAAAGTACGGTGGTATCACCGTAATGCATGAATGCTGCGCCGTTTGCCTGTGCGGCAACTCTTCCGACGTCAACTGACAGAGTTCTTCCAGCAAGCTCCATTGTAAATGTCTTGTAACTCATTATTTTTTCTCCTTTTTGCATAATCTGTTAGATTATACTACTCTTACGGATTTTTGCAAGAAAAATAATATAAATTATTTTCCGTCATGGGTGGAAATGAAGAAAAACAAAAAACGGCATTTTCTTATTGCAGAAAATGCCGTCAATAGATCTTTAATTCTCACCGTAAAGGTACTCGTGCAGAATGTCCGCATTGTCCGAATCATAGGACAGAACTTCTGCTCCCGGGAGTTCACTCCATTCCTTTGATGAGTATTTGGTTGTATCATAAACGTAAACCGTATTTCCCGAAACCTTTACGTTATTGTAATGTCCGCTGACGGGGATCCTGTATGTTTCAAGCTTGAACATCCTCTTCTCCACAACAGTTTCCAGACATTCAGCAGCAATGGGTTCAAGATTTTCGGAACATTTAACGTATTTAAAGCATTCCATCATCACACCGTAAAGTGTTGTCAAAGATGAATCCTTAAATTTGTTAAAGATCTTATCCAGAACCGTTCTCTGACGATAGGTACGTCCGAAATCCATATGGAGTCCGTTGGAACTGGGCACCTTACGGATACGGCAATAACCCACCACCTGATTACCGTTAAGCACCTGATAACCGGGTATCGTGTTTCTGTATGCCTTATTCGAAATGTAGTTTGTAGTGTTCAGGTACTCAGATTCCTCAGTCGTAAGGGAAAGCTCCACTCCGCCGATATAATCCACAATGCTTTCAAATCCGGAGTAATCAACAATGACATATCCGTCACAGACAACACCGAAGTTGAGCTCTATGGTCTCCATCAAAAGTTCGGGACCGCCGAAATAATAAGCTGCATTAAGTCTGTTGTCATTGTATCCCGGGATCTCAACATACATGTCTCTCATAAGAGAAACAAGCTTAAGCGGACCTCCGTCCTTGTCAAGAGATGCGATCATCATGGAATCGGAACGACCGTACTTGTATCCCTCGTAGTTCTCGTATCCGATCAGCAAAATGTTGATGACCGACGGATCCGGATCGTAATGAGGATGATAATCCACAAAAGGAGTAGGTGTGGGGCTGGGTGTGGGACTGCTCTCATGCTGACCGGGAGTAACAATAGCTGTGGGGGTGGGAGTATCGATATGAACGAAATCCCCCTGCTTGTCCCTGTCCAGTGCCTCCTGTTCATCGAGCCTTTCATTCTGCTGAGGATCTACTGTGTCAACTTTTGAAAAAACAAATCTTGCTACCAGCTTGTAAACAACAGTATGTCCGGGTCTTGTAAAAAGAAGGAACAGCGCAAGGAGCACAACGACGCCCGCAACACAGGCAACCACCTTGGGCCATCTTTTCTTTTTGACGGCGATCTCATCATTCACGAACATGGCAAGATTTGCGCCGATCTCATCTATCACATCGTCAGAGGATTCACTTCCCGTTCCTGCATCATCAGAAAAGAAATCAATGTCGGAAAGATCGATCACGGGAAGAGAAGCTATCTCCTCAGCCTTTTTGTGTCTTGCTTCCCTTTCTTCCGATGTCTCCCCGCTGTACATCATGTCTTCTACAGCGGAACGCATCTCTTTGATCTCTGTCTTTATCTGCTCTTCTTCTGCAGCCTTCCTTTCACCTTCTTTACGGAGTTCTTCCTCGTCAGGAACAGCTTCGAAGATCTCGTTCTCAGGCTCTGTGACACTGTCGGTCTTATCAAAAGTCACATCTTTAAAGATCTCATCTTCTATACTCTCTTCTTCGAAAGGCTCTTCTTCGAAAGGCTCTTCTTCAAAAGCTTCTGCTTCGAAAGCATCTTCCTCAGCAGTCTCTTTGGCAGCCTCTTTCTTTACTTTTGCAGGTTTTTTCTTTCCGGAAAAGAGTCTGGTAAACAGAGTTGTTTCAGGAACAACCCATTCTTCTTCTTCGTCTTCGTCGCCATCCCTTAAAGATCTTCCGGTTTTTCCGCCTTCAGCGATGTTTTTCACCATCTCGCTTACTGCGGAAGCCTCTTCGGGATCCTCAAATCCGAAATCGTCTTCTTCTGTTTCTTCGACATCGGGATTTTCGACTTTATCCGAAAACATGTCTTCATCTTTGATCTTGTTGTCGTCAAAAGAATCCATTTATCAATTCTTTCCTTTCCTGAAACTAATTGAGCCTGCATATAAGCTTTTCAAGAAATTGATATACTCTGACGGCCGACTCAAGTCCCAGACTTTCGTTAGGGCTGTGTACGTCCTTCATATCAGGTCCAATAGAGATTATATCAAGTCCGGGGCATTTGTCAAATAACAGGCCGCATTCAAGTCCCGCATGCATAACCTCAAACACCGGTTCGGTGCCGTATTCTTCCGTGTAGAGCTTTTTAAACACTTCCCTGAGTTCGGATTCCTTTTTATATTCCCAGGCAGGATAATTTCCTTCTCTTGAAGTTTCTCCTCCGAGAATGGAAATGAGATACTCCAGTTTGTCACTCATGAACTTCTTATAGCTCGTCACTGAGCTTCTTAAAGAGAATCTGATGACAGCCTGTTTCTCCTCCGTAAATACTATGCCCATATTGAGGGAACTTTCAACAAGTCCGGGAATTGCAGAGCTCATTCTCTGAACGCCGTTGGGAGCCTGGATCATAAAATACAAAAGGCTTCCGAAGGAATTACCTCCTATGGCGTTTACGGTCTTAATCGCAGGGTTCACGCAGAACTCAAATTCAAGATCCGGTTCGGATGCTTCAAGTTCCGACTTGTATTTTGCGGCCAGGCCTCCCGCAACTGCCTTAAAGCCTTCAAGATCGAAGTCTTTGATCACAATTGTTGAAAATGCCTCTCTGGGGATGGCATTGTCCAGCTTGCCGCCGTGGATATCCACAAGATTATAGGAAAGAGATCCTCTCATGTCAAAAAGAAGTCTTGCCATGAGCTTGTTGGCATTGGTCCTGTTCTTATGGATCTCAACACCGGAATGTCCTCCGATAAGGCCTTTTATCTTTATCTCTACAACAGCTCCCGTGATCTCTTCTCTTTCAAGGTCCAGAACGCAATTCTGTCTGAGTCCTCCTGCGCATCCGCAGTAAACTCTTCCTTCTTCTTCCGAGTCCAGATTTATGAGATAGGAGGCCTTGAGATCTGAAGTATCAAGAGCCTGTGCACCGTACATTCCCGTCTCTTCATCCGTTGTCATAAGAAGCTCCATGGCGGGATGCTCCGCATCCTTGTCGGCAATAAGAGCCATCATGTAAGCAATGGCAATACCGTCGTCTCCGCCCAGAGTGGTTCCCTTTGCCCTGAGTCTTCCGTCTTTAATGTAAAGATCCAGAGGATCCTTCTTAAAATCATGAGGGCAGTCGGAATCCTTCTCACAGACCATGTCCATGTGTCCCTGCAGCATTATTGTCTTTCTGTTTTCATAGCCGGGAGTTGCGGGAAGAAAAACCACCACATTTTTCTTTTCATCCTGTCGGCATTCTGCGCCGTGCTCTTTGGCAAAGCTCAAAAGAAAGCCTGAGATCGCATCCACGTTTCCTGAACCGTGAGGGATCTTGGTAAGCTGTTCAAAATAAAAGAAAATGTTCTTGTAGTCGTATTTTTCTGTGATATATTGCATTTTTCGGCCTTTCAGTTTTTAAAAGAATGAATGGGTGAAGGGATCCTTCCTTTTCTGTTAACGAATGCAGAGCAGTCAAATGAATTAACAGGCATAATGGGAGCATACCCTAAAAGACCGCCGAATTCAACGTTGTCTCCTGTCTTCTTTCCGATAACGGGGATAAGTCTTACGGCAGTGGTTTTCTGATTGATCATACCTATAGCCATTTCATCTGCGATGATACCGGAAATGGTGGTATTGGGAGTGTCTCCGGGAACAGCGATCATGTCAAGCCCCACAGAGCATACACATGTCATGGCTTCCAGCTTTTCAAGGGTTAAAGCCCCTTTCTCCACAGCTTCGATCATTCCTCTGTCTTCACTTACGGGAATGAAAGCTCCGGAAAGTCCGCCCACATAAGAAGATGCCATTACTCCGCCCTTCTTCACCTGATCGTTGAGAATTGCAAGAGCTGCTGTGGTTCCGGGTGCTCCGGGCTGTTCAAGACCGATGAGTTTCAAAATGTCAGCAACGGAATCCCCCACTGCGGGAGTCGGTGCAAGTGAAAGGTCCACGATACCAAAGGGAATACCCAGCATCTCGGATGCTTCTTTTGCCACAAGCTGTCCCACGCGGGTGATCTTGAATGCTGTCTTTTTGATCGTTTCGCAGAGAACCTCGAAGCTTTCGCCCTTTACGGACTCCAAGGCTGTCTTTACAACGCCGGGGCCGCTGACGCCAACATTTATCACTGCATCGGCTTCGGTTACACCGTGGAAAGCGCCTGCCATAAAAGGATTATCATCGGGAGCGTTGCAGAACACCACCAGTTTCGCACATCCTATGCAGGAGTTGTCCTTTGTCTTTTCGGCTGTTTCTTTGATAACATCTCCGAGGAGACGTACCGCATCCATGTTAATACCTGTCTTTGTGGAGCCAACGTTAATGGAGCTGCAGACAAGGTCGGTGCTTTTGAGTGCTTCCGGAATGGACAGGATGAGATTCTTTTCTGCCTCGGTCATACCCTTGCTGACAAGAGCCGAGTAACCGCCAAGGAAATTTACACCCACTTTCTTTGCAGCCCTGTCAAGAGTCTTTGCGATCTCAACAAAGTCTTCGGGCTTTTTGCAGCAGGCTCCTCCCACCAGAGAAATGGGTGTTACTGAGATCCTCTTGTTTACAATGGGGATCTGATACTCTTTTTCAATAGCTTCGCCGGTCTCTACCAGCTTTCCCGCCACTGTCGTGATCTTTTCGTAGATCTTGTCGCAGCAGGTTTTCAAATCGGAATCAACGCATGACAAAAGGCTGATACCAAGCGTGATGGTTCTTACGTCAAGCTTGGAATCCGTGATCATGCTGTTTGTTTCCATTACTTCGGAACGATTGATCATTTAAACCTGCCCCCTTAAATTCTGTGCATCATGTCGAAGATGTCTTCACGCTGGATCTTTATGGAAACGCCGATCTTTTTGCCCAGTTCTTCGAGTTCGTTTGCAATCACAAGGAAATCCTTATCAATGTCGGTAACATCCACGATCATCATCATGTTAAAAAACTCTTTGACGATGGTCTGGGAAATGTCCAGAATGTTGATCCCGTTTTCCGCAAGGTAAGTACAGGTCTTTGCAATGATGCCCACGCAATCTTTTCCCACTACGGTAATTACTGCCCTTTTCATATTATGCCTCCTGATCGTTAAATCTCCGCTATATAGGAATGAACCCCTCTCGGAGCAACATGTATTTCCGGCCTTTTGTCCGGATTTAGTTTTATTTTAATTTCCGAATTAACCGTTTCATAAGCCAAATCCGGGAAATTATTCTCAGCGCTCAAATGAGCCAGGATCACATGCCCCACATTTATCTCAGACTCGCTGCAAAGCCTTACGATGAGATCCGCGCAGCTGTCATTGGACAGATGTCCCTTTTCACCCTTGACTCTCTGCTTTAAGGCATAGGGATAGATCCCGGCCTCCAGCATGTGAACATCATGATTTGATTCAAGATAGAGAAGATTGGAATTCTTCAGATTGTTAACAGTATAATCGTCAAAGAATCCAAGATCCGTGGCGGTTCCGATCTTCTTCCCGCCGGCTTCGAAGCAATAGGCCACAGGATCTGCGGCATCATGGGAAACCGAAAAGGGTGAGACAAGGATATCGCCAATCATAAAGGATTCATCGGGTGTGATGTAATTAAGCAAAGCGGGTGAGATCTTTCCTATGGGATGATTTCCGTAAATAGCCGCTTCCAGTGTACCCTGTGTACCGTATACGGAGATGGCATGTTTTCTTGCCAGAACTCCGATGCTCTTAATGTGGTCTATGTGTTCGTGGGTGACAAGTACAGCATCAATGCGGTCTATACTTTCTCCGATGGCATTTAATTCCTGCTCGATCTTTACTCCGCTGACACCCGCGTCCACCAAAATATTAGTCAAACCGGAAGAAACAAAAACACAGTTTCCGCTGCTTCCGCTTGCCAGACTGCAAATTCTCATTATTCCGTCCAATGTAACTCCAAAGAGTCTCCGTCCTTTATTAAATCTATGAAGGCAGCGTTCATTTTGTTGACAGTCATCAAAAGATTGTTGCCCTGAGGCTTTTTAATATCAAAGCCACTTTGATCGGAGGCATCCACGAACCTGTATTCGCTCTTTCCGGAAAGTGTCATGGGGATGCCGTTAAAGGTGATCACTATGCTGTTTCCTGCGGCAGCTTTCTTTACAGCCTTCGGAACTTCATCAAATGCCTCTGGCTTTTTTTCATTCTTAGCGGTGGCAACCGCTTCTTCCTGCTGCTGTACTGCTTTGATCTCTTCCACTTTTTCGCTTAAAGTGGGTTCGGGAGCCGCCGGAGTCCTTTCAAGTTCCACCTTGAAATTCTCATATACTTTAGTGTCCCTGTCTGCGATCTCGTTGTTAACGTATATGCCTTCTTTATAGTCAAGTCCCAGGCATTCCAGGATCTGCCCCAAAGTGTAGTAATTGAGGGTTTCGATCTCATCCCCCTGCTTGATGCTGTAGTAACCCGAAACCAGATTGCCGTTTGCCGACATAAATTTGGGACAGGTCACGTTCTTTCCGTCCACGATGAAGGTGATCTCGCTCTTGAATTCGGGAAGTCTCTCAATGTCCTTTGTTCCGTCGGCGCCCACAGTTGATTCTACAATTGTAATATCATCATTCGGCTCGATCAGAGTGTTCACTGAGGCAGGTTTTCCGTTGACGGTGATGACAGCTGCTTCACCCAGTTCACCACGGACAAATCTGTTCTGACCGTTCAGTTTGAATTCCAGAGCTTTTCCTCTCTTCGGGAAAAGATTTTCATTGGGATAACCGGCGGCGATGGCCACGTCTATTACCGTAAGCTTGTTGTTGTCGTAAAGCTTTACGGAATCTCCGTTAAGAGAAGCATATACAAAATTGTTCTTTTTCTCGTAATAATTCAAACAGATTCCGATGGGTGTAACGAACATGGGATCCGGTTTAAAATCTCCGTTAACGGATTCAACGAAGGAAAGTACTTCCTCGCCTCTTAAAGCCACTCTTTCCTTGGGGAGCTTCAATGCCTTTGCAAGACTTTCGGTAAAGCCCGCAACTTTTCCGCCTCCGCCCACAACAAAACATGCGGAAACAGTCTTTCCGCCGTTAACTTCTATGATCCTGTCCGCTACCCTCTTTGCCATCTCATCCACTTTGCTCTTGAGTTCGGCATTGACTTCAGCAGGGGTGGTCTTTTGTTTAAGCCCCATGATATCCGTATAGGGAATGGTCTTTTTCCTGGTTGCGGCAGCAAGCTTGATGGCTTCCGCAGTATTGAATTCCACAAGATGATTGGCTGCCACCACTTCCGTAAGAGCATCTCCCGCCATGGGGATCATGCCGTAGGCAGTAATGCTTCCGTCCTTTGTGATACAGATATCGCTTGTTCCCGCCCCCACATCCACAAGTGCGATGTTGAGCAGTCTGAACTTCTCCGGGATAGCCACAAGAATTGCGGCAATGGGCTCCAGCGTAAGGTTGTTGACCTTAAGCCCGGCCTTTTCAACTGTGGTGTAAAGTCCTTCGATAACCTCATCGGGAAGGAAAGTTGCAAGAACATCCGCTCCGATCTTGGAGCCCTTGTGCTCCGAAAGGCTGGACATCTGGAAATCGTTTAAGTAATAATGCACCACCGTATAGGCAACACAGTAGTAATTTACATTGTCTTCCCTGGAATCCGCTTTGATGGCCGCATAGGCTTTTTCAACCCCCATGAGTTCCATCTCGCGTATATTCACGTCTTTGATCGTGATCTCTTCGGGGAAAGTCTCATCCACTCTGACGGTAACAGTCTTCAGCACACGTCCCGCAGCGGCTATGCAAACATCGGTAAGTCTGGTTCCGCCCAGCTGTTTTTCCAGACTGCGTTTAACCTGCTTAATGGTCTCGGCAACTTTTCCGATGTCATGGATCTGCCCGTCCAGCATGGCACGAGTATCATGCATCTTGACTTCCTGCGCCACAACCGTGAAATCATCGGCATTTTTTTTGTATCCCACGGTACCCACAACACTTCTGGTTCCGATATCGAGACCGAAAACGTATTGATCCGCTTTGCCCATATCCGACTTCCTCCGTTTAAAATCTAACAAATCTAAATTTTATCAATTTTATCTGAGCGAGTCAAGAAGCATTATTCTGTCATCCGCTTCTTTCTTCCAGCTTTCCGAACCGTTGTGATTTTCAAGTACGAAATCCGATCCCGCTCTGAAATCATCATCACTCAGCTGGTTGTTAAGTATCGCCTGTATCTTTTCTTCGGGCCAGTCCCTGGAGGCTTTGATCCTTCCGATCCTCTCTTCCTTAAAGGCATATACAAACCAGACATCGTCGCAGATCTTCCCTATGCCCGACTCAATGAGTAATGCCGCTTCCACGATGATCAAAGGATGGGAAGATGTTTCCAGCCGTTTCTTAACTTCCTCGATAACAAGGGGATGAGTGATCCCGTTAAGGCGCTCGAAGCCCCCTTCGGAATCCTTTACGGCTTTGGTCAGCTTTTGCCTTGAGATCTCACATCCGTCATCTTCCAGGATATCCCGGCCGTATTCCTTTAAAAGAGGCTCGTAGGTAGCACCGCCTGGGGCCATCAGCTCATGGGCGATCTCATCGCAATGAATGAATTCCGCATCATATTTTTTTATCAGATAGTCTGCAACGGAGGACTTTCCGCTTCCTGCGCCTCCTGTCAGACCTATTATTGTTTTGTTTTCAAATCTTTTTTTCATGTTCTAATGAGCTGCATCCCAATTCTCACCGGCAGCAACGGAAACTTCAAGTTTTACGCGAAGGTCGGCGGCCTTCATCATTTCTTCACGAACCAGCTTCTTTACTTCCTCTTTTTCCTCATTGGGAGTTTCAAGCAGGAGTTCGTCATGCACCTGAAGAAGGATCTTTGACTTAAGTCCCTTTTCCTTAAGAGCTTTGTTAACGTTTACAAGTGCGATCTTCATGATGTCCGCCGCTGTTCCCTGGATGGGAGTGTTCATGGCTATGCGCTCCGCACCCTGACGCACCATAAAGTTGGAAGCCTTAATGTCGGGGATCGGTCTTCTTCTCTTGTACAAAGTGACAGAATAGCCTCTGTTCCGGGCATATTCAACCAGGGAATCCAGATATTCCTTAATGGCAGGATAAGTTGCAAAGTACTGTTTTATATAGCTTTCCGCATCTTTTCTCGAAACATGGATCTCCTGACCGAGTCCGAAGGAACTCATGCCGTAGATGATGCCGAAGTTTACAGCCTTTGCGTTACTTCTCATCTCCTTTGTCACATCATCCGGCTCTACTCCGAAGACTTTTGCCGCCGTGATCCTGTGTATGTCCTGTCCTGAAGAATAGGCCTGTATCAGGCTTTCATCCCCCGACATGTGTGCCAGAAGCCTGAGTTCTATCTGGGAATAGTCGGCGTCCACAAAACAGCATCCTTCCTTCGGAACGAACATCTTTCGGATCTCTCTTCCAGATTCTCTTCTGACGGGGATGTTCTGGAGATTTGGATCTGCACTGCTGAGACGACCTGTCATTGTCACAGTCTGATTGAATTTGGTATGAATCCGTCCGTCCGGGCATATAAATCCTCCCAGAGCATCGGCATAGGTGCTTTTAAGTTTTGTGAGCTCCCTGTATTTTAAGATCTTATCAACTATAGGATCTTCGTATCTGAGTTTTTCAAGCACTTCGGCGGCTGTTGAGTAACCGCTCTTCGTCTTCTTCCCGCCGGGCAGTTTTAATTTTTCAAAGAGCACCTCTCCCAGCTGTTTCGGAGAATTGATGTTAAAGTCTTCTCCCGCTATCCTGTAGATCTCTTTTTCCTCTTTTTGGATCTCGGTAGTCAAAAAGCTTCCGTAATCCTTAAGAGCGTTCCTGTCTATGCCGATGCCCGCAGCTTCCATTTCCCGAAGATCGAACATCAATGGAAGCTCCACTTCTTTGTACAGGTCGTACATGTCCTTTTCCTTAAGTTCCGAAACACCTTTTTCTGCGGATGCGAGTATCCCGTGAGCATAATGCCCCAGAAGTTCCGCGGCTTTCATGGTCATTTCCCCGGTAAAACTGTTGTCAAGGACAGCTTCCGTAATGGAAGTCTTTCCAAAAACCTCTTTTACTTCAGGCAGAGCGGAACCGATCAGATCCCTTGCAATATCACATTCCGTGTAGGAATTCTTTCCCGGGAACAAAAGGTAACATACCAATGCAAGGTCCAGAACATTTTCCTTAATGTCCGTAAACTTTTCAGAAATTTCCTTAAGATCGCAGACAGCCAGTTTCTTTTTGTCGGATACCAGGCTCTTGATCCCATTCAGCAGGGTCTCTTCCTCATCTTTTCCGGATGTGATCAAACAAAAAGCCTTGCTGCCGCATTCAAGGGCAGCCGCAACAACCTCTTTGCTGAAGCCGTCCTCATTATCGGAAGCGGCAAAAGACAGGCTGATGAATCCTCCTTCTTCTTTTTCAAGTTCATCAAAAGCGGAAGCAAAGTCAGATGCATCTTTTATGACCTTAAGAGGAGGCTCGGGAAGACTGACATTCCCTGACGAAACCGCTGTACTCTCGCTTCTGGTCTCTTCCGAGAATCTCCCCAGAAAGGATTTAAATTCAAGTTCTTTAAACAGGGCATATGCTTCCGGGGTGAAAATGTTTCCGAGCTCCGCTTTTTCAAGATCAAAGCCGAAATCACAGTCTGTTTTGATGGTTGCAAGCCAGCGGCAGAAATAGGCCTCATCTTTGCTCTTTTCAAGCTTGTCGTGATTTGCCCCTTTTATCTTATCAAGATTTTCATAGATACCGTCAAGGGATCCGAATTCCTGAAGCAGCTTTGTGGCTCCCACCTTTCCGATACCTTCAACGCCTTTGTAATTGTCCGAAGAATCTCCCATGATCGCCTTCAGATCGATGATCATAGAAGGCTTTTCCAAGCCGAATTCTGCGGCGAATTCCTCATTATTGTAATCCTTGATCACAGTCTGCCCTTTTGCTGTGGTGGGTATCCTGACTTTGATCCTGTCGGTTGCAAGCTGTAAAAGATCCTTATCACCGGAAACAGCAGAAACGTCAAGTCCTTTTTCCGCACAGATCGTCGCAGCGGTTCCGATGAGATCGTCCGCTTCAAACCCGGCCTTTTCCATTACAAAAATGCCCATGGCCCGAAGCAGGTTTTCAAGTATGGGAAACTGTGACAGCAGCGCTTCGTCCATAGGTTTTCTTTGTGCTTTGTATTCCTTGAACTTAAGATGTCTGAAGGTGGGTTCCGGAAGGTCAAAAGCGATGCCCATATATTTGGGTTTTTCTTCTTCCAGCAATTTGAAAAGGATATTCAGAAAGCCTTTAACACCATTTGTGTGTACTCCCTTTGATGTGGTGAGATCCGACAGTCCGAAGTAGGCTCTGCACAAAATGCTGTTACCGTCTATAAGTACGATCTTATCCATAAAATCTGTTGCTCCTTAAAAGATGTTTTCATTAAACAAAAGAACGGCGAAGATGATGAGAGCTGCGGAAAACGCGATAAGGGCCACCCAGATGTTCCTTTTCCTGTTTCTCTCATAGATTGCTTCGTTTTCGATCCCTTTCAGCATGCTCTCCACATTCTGCGGCATGTCTCCCGCATCCTTCTCATTAAGGTAACGGACAGCCGTATAAAACATGTAGTAAGCTTTCAGCTCTTCCATGCATTCGGCACAGTTACGTACATGTTTGGTGAAGGCAAGTGCCGTCTCAAAGGGAAGCTTTCCCCGGATAAAATCTCCGTTCAGCTTCTGAACCTCCCGACAGTCACCGGGAATAAAAGGCTTTATTTTTTTGTTACCTGCATGCTTTTTCATAGCTTAGATTATAAAATTTGACCATCACATTTGCAAGGGAAATTCTTTAAAAAGAAGTTGAATTTCGACGGTGTTTGTGGTAATATACTACCCGTCGCTGGTGTGGCGGAATGGCAGACGCAACAGACTCAAAATCTGTCGGGGGCAACTTCGTGCGGGTTCAAGTCCCGCCACCAGCATTTTTTTACCCTGCAGTGGGTAAAACACATGGGTTTTACGTGTCAAAACAGGTCTTCTCCTGTTCAATGACCGTATGGTTATCTGCTTCGATAAAGGAGGTAGCGTATGGAGATCGTATTGCGTAACTTAACGGAAGATTATGTAATGCTTGTTTACAATGAAATATCTTCTACCCTTGATTGTTGTAAATGCGATCAATGTCGTCTTGACATGATGTCGTACGCCCTGAACAGATTAAAGCCCAAGTACGTGGTTTCTTCAGAAGGCGAACTCATGACCAAACTCTGCGAGTTTGACTATCAGTTCGAAACAACCGTAATGTCCGAGCTTGCAAAAGCCGCAAAGATCGTAAAAGCAAATCCGCGTCACAAGCTTACGGATGAACAAAAAAATGACTAAACAAAAAATCCCGTTTCAAACGGGATTTTTTTTAATATCCTATGCTTCTTTCTTGCCCCACAGTCCCTTTTTCTTAAGCTCAATGTATTCTGCATATGCTCTCTCAAGGATCTGTTTTTCATTGGCAAATTTTAAGAGGTGAAGCGCTTCATGATACTTGTAGTAACCGGAATCCATGAAGTATTCCTCTCTTTGCGGTTTGCTATAGTAGCTTTCGGATGCCATCAGATACCAGTGTACATCCTTTGATACCGTGTCCTGTGAAGTAGAAAACGTATATGAACTTTTACCGACGTATTTAACGATCGTTCCGACAGCTCCCGTTTCTTCCTTAACCTCTCGAAGAGCTGTCTGTTCATGCTCTTCACCCGGTTCAACCGTCCCTTTCGGGAGAACCCATCCTTCATACTTGTTTTTGTAATTCTTGTACAGAAGAAGTATCTTTCCTCTAAAAATAACAACACCGCCACAGCTCGTTGCTTCAACCATCGCAATGCCTCCGTAGGTGTTATAAAAACTTAAACTGGATTCAGTATACATCATTTAACGGACACTTGCAACCAAAAACTTTTCGCTGTAACACCTGTTGCCGCTTTGTACTTCTTTGTCCGACCTATGTCAGGAAAACATA
>JAEFAR010000075.1 GCA_016287675.1 Lachnospiraceae bacterium | reverse complement strand
CATTGTCTTGCCGGGCGGAAGCGTGTTCATATCGTCATGGATGCTCTGCTCTGACACAAACGGCGGACAATACTGATAATAGAGTGTATTCTTTTCACAAAGAGAAAGGGCCTTAGGTATATCCGCCTCAGATAACTTTCTGACCGTATATTTACCGGATAAACTGCTACAAATATACTCATCCCTCAGAGCAGAAAGGTGCTTAATAATCTCCGGATTCCAAGAGATCATCTGAGGAAGCTTGTCGCACGGGAACTCGCTACACAGGCCACAGAACCTGGCATTATGTTCTTTGCAGCAGGCATGCACCTTGCACATCCCCGACCCGGCCCACTCCGGAACTCTCCCATCAGACTCGATGCAGCCGGGGCAGGATCCATCTTTCTTTTTCGAACATCCAACACAGCACTCTCCACAAGCTGTGATAGTAGTAAAATCAGTCATTCTTTCCATTCCTTATTATGTTTCTTCTTAAGCAGTCTCTATCTACTTTCGATTAGCCCAATCGAGAATAATATCCGTGTCAAACCGATTAAGATTACCAGGAAGCTCCATAATTCTATCAAAAAATCATATGAACGTGTGCAGTCGATTGATTTCTTCTTTTTCAGCTATAACTCTTAAGTCTTAGGCATTTCTTTCATCATTAATAACATGAATCAGTGATCCACCCTCAATTACTCCCTTAAGCTCGGTCTTCAAAAAAGCCGGACGAATATCGTTGTTTGAAAGCTCATCGAGGGCAACCCATTCCAGGTTCTCGTCATCATCAGTTGAAGTTTCAAATATAGCCTCCTTGGGCATATCCATTAAATAGTAATACTCTAACTCATGGCAATCTTTGCCATCAATTGCTCCTCCCACGCCACGAAAGAAGTTCTCGCATATTATAGCAATACGTCTTGCTGTACATTTCACACCAGTTTCCTCGTATGTTTCCCTTTCAACGCAAGACTTTGAATCTTCTCCCGGATGAACGCCACCACCAATCATATAGTAGTATCCGCCATACTTGGACTTTACAAAAAGCATCTTGTTGTCGCGAACAATAATAGCTCCGGTCCTATACCTAAACCAATAATTGTCCTTTTCCATGCCGCAATCAAAATACTTTGGAATTCTCACTAAGAAGTGCCCATCATCCTCCCCGACAACTTTTCCGCCATTCTTTTGCATGACCTTCTGCGAGGCGATATTATCTTTATTTACCCGGAGATATATCTCGTCTTTCGGTATTATTTTCCTTGGCCGAAACAGCAGGCGACATCATGATATCGTCGCCGGGGTTCAAACGGAGGAATCCTCCTTCAAAACTATGCCTGAATAAACCTTGTACGCTCCGTAGTACATGAGCATATAAACCACAAGGATCCCAACGCAGAACAGCACTACACAAAGCCTGATGAAATCCATGTCGGTCAGCATGAAAAGCTTCATTACATCCTTCATCAGAGCGAAGCAGGCAGCCACATGGCAGAAGGCCATAACCACGGGAAGAAAGAAGAGTATGCCGTTCTCCGCAAAAATGCATTTTTTGATCTCCGCACTGTACATACCGATCTTTTTCATGATCTTTACATTTCCCACATCATCCAGCGCTTCTTCGATCTGCTTGTAGTACATGATAAAGATCATATACATGATGAAGATCAGACTGATAAATGTACCGAGGAAAAGGAAAACAGAGTTTCTGGCATATCTCGTCTGTCTTTGAGTAGCATTACTGTCCACATAATCAA
Organism: Lachnospiraceae bacterium; assembly: GCA_016287675.1. Lineage (GTDB taxonomy): Bacteria > Bacillota > Clostridia > Lachnospirales > Lachnospiraceae > RGIG3528. The sequence continues at coordinate 3,054 of JAEFAR010000075.1, read as the reverse complement.
TTGACTCGATATGCATCAGCTTATCGTTGAGTCTTTCATCAAATCGAAGTTCCTCATCTTTGGAGCCTGCCACATTGTAGGTGACGGAAAAACGGAACTCTCTGGTGTTTCCCTGAGAGAGAAGGTCTTCCCTGACCCTCGCAAGTGTCTCGTCATTGTCCACGATCACATGGAATTTGTAGGCATATTGTATGTTGTCGATGTCCGTAAAAATCGGCCCTTCAGCGATCTGTGCCACTTTAAAACGATTTCCGTATATGTTGACCCCCTCAAGCCCGTTTACGGGACATTCCTCATCGCTGATGAAAAGGACTTCTCCCTCCTTCAATGTGTAATTGGTGCCCTCGTTTTTATTAAAAGTTTCTACAGTCATCATCTCGATGATGTCGGGAAGATTACGACCGGTGATGTATTCATTGCTGAATTCGCCCGTTTTTTCGTTAAAGGCTGTGGGAAAAGCATATCTTTTTGCGATCCATATGCCTTCTACACTAAGCCCCGTGTCCGCAGCAGAGGATCTGATGGCCTCTTCCACCTCCGGGATCCTGTTTTCATCAATCAATGAGATCTCCCCGTCCGTCTTAAAAGCAACCGAAGCCTGACGCTCGGTTCCAAGGTATAATGCGATAGTCGATGAAGAACCCACGATGACGCAGGTAAAAAGGATGTTTATGACCGCAAGGGAAAGAGCATTGTTTCTGGTTCTGGTCACCAGCTTGGCAAGGGTGGTAAAGAAAGTGTTTCTGTAATAGAGTTTATCCTGTTTTTTCAAAGCAAGCTCGATCATTACGACAAAGCTTGAAATGGCAAGAAAGCTGCCCAGAAACAAAAGTGCCACCGCAAAAACCAGAGTTCTTAAGCTGTTTACAAAATCGTCAACACGGTTGACATAGATGTAAGCACATATGATCAAAGCTACACCGATGACCGCCTTCAGAATGTCACTTGCGCGGAGTTTCTTCACCGGTTCAACCGCTGTCTCATCCTTTAGCAGTGCAATGATCTTTTTCTTAGAGACAGAGATCATGTTTTTGAACAGGATGCAGAGATCGATCACAGCAAACACGCCGAGGGAAATGAAGATATTATTGAAGGAAAAATCACCCGCGTACCTGATATCGCAGTGCATGAGCGTAAACATCACCCGATATACGTATTTTTGAAGCAATACTCCGATCCCGATACCTATCACGGCATATGCAAGATACATGTACAGTGCTTCAAAGAAAAGGATGCTGTTGACGTGCTTCGGTTCCAGCCCCCATGCCGCATACAGTCCCAGTTCTTTGTTTCTGCGCTTAATGAGCAATCTGTTCGTATATGCCTTAAAGACAAATGAGATGAGAGCCAGAAAGACACAGCCCACCATAAGGATGAATTTAAGGCCCGTATAGCCCCTGACGTCTGCCAGCCCTTTGTTTGTCGCGGTAAAAGTGAATATGTAAAAGGACATTATTGTAAAAATGCTCACGATCAAGTTTGCAAGATGGAATTTTTTATTTTCGATAATGTTTTTAAAGGCGATCTTTGCCCAAAAAGTCTGTTTCATCTTTTCACCTTACTTTCTTGCGTTGTACAATAAGCCTGCGATCTCTTCTTCAAATTCTTCATCGCTCCTGCCGTTCTTTTCAAGCGTGGTTCCGATCACACCATCCTTAAGGAAGAGCACTTTTTTGGCTTTTGAAGCGGACTTAAGGCTGTGAGTCACCATAATGATGGTCTGACCGAGATCGTTGAAAGTTTTAAAAAGTTCCATTAACTGATCAGAGTTCTTGGAATCAAGTGCACCTGTGGGTTCATCGGCAAGAACCAGGGTGGGCTTACATACAAGTGCTCTCGCAACAGCCGTCCTCTGCTTTTCACCGCCGGAGATTTCATAGGGGTACTTGTTTAAAAGTTTGGTTATACCGATCTTTTCCGCAAGATCGTTGACACGCTCATCGATCTCCTGCTTGCTCCTGTTGAGCAGAACGAGGGGGAAAGCGATGTTGTCCTTGACCGTAAAGTAATTGAGAAGGTTGAAATCCTGGAAAACAAATCCGAGTTTCTCTCTTCTGAATCTGCAAATTTCCTTGTTACCCATTTTTGAGATGTCGCTTCCCGCGATGATCACTTCTCCGGAAGTTGATGTATCAAGGGAAGCGATGATGTTCAATGTTGTTGTCTTTCCGGAACCCGACTCGCCCATGATGGCTACAAAATCGCCTTCAAGTGCATCAAAGGAAATCCCTTTCAGAGCCTCGTATTCCACATTTGAATGTTTCGTATAATATGTTTTGTGTAAATTCTTTAGTTCAAGCATTTTGTTCATTGAAAAACCTCCTGACGTATTCTTATCCTTTTTTCTGACGCGATTATAGCATTGAGTCAATGAAAAGTATAATTACAATTTCGTAATGTTTCGTAACCTTTTGTATTGTTTTGTACAAAAAAAGCCCTTAAGGGCTAATTTGTGTCTGCTCAACAAGCCACCTAAAAAATCAAGGTACGCTCCGAGCTGATTTTCAGCCGATTTTTCGGCCAAATATTTATTAATGTAAAGGGGGGGTTTCAGGTTTGTTTAACAGTTCATTTCTGAACTGTTCGAGTGTATCTACTATACTTTTTGAAGTTTGTATTGTCATTTTATTGTCACGGGTGACAATGCTATAGCTCCCTTGTTGGGTATCATTCACCCAATAATCTATGCTTTCTTATGCTGCTTGCTGTAGTCTTCCATCTGTTTCCTCCGCTATTTTTCAGCGCTATGAACCGGGATAGAGCCCTTATAAGTCTACTCCTATACCTGCATATGGAATGGCTTCCACCAGGCACTTTACGTAATCTTCCACGTCCTCCGGGTCCGGCTCCTCACCTTCCCCGGCGGCGCACTCAAACTCGTCCACAATGCCTTCGATCAGCACCATGTCGATAAAGAGCGGGAGCTTTTCCAACAGCTCCTCGAAAACCGATGTCTCACTCCGGTAGCCCTCTAAAATGGTCGCAAAATACTCTTCCTTCATGTAGGCCAGACGCTTCTCTCCGTCCGGCATCCACTGACACCAGCCAACGCCA
>JAEFAR010000038.1 GCA_016287675.1 Lachnospiraceae bacterium | reverse complement strand
TATACAAGGTATTTAAACTCTGAAAGCTTGCTTTCAAAGAGTTTAGTGCTGAGGGCGTGTGAACAGTAACTTCACTTTCGGATGAAAAAAGGAGCAGACTCTTCATCTGCTCCTGAATTTGCTAACGGAGAAAGAGGGATTTGAACCCTCGCGCCGGTTGCCCGACCTACACCCTTAGCAGGGGCGCCTCTTCGGCCTCTTGAGTATTTCTCCAAAAGCTCGAAAATCGCTACCAAAGGTATTCGGTTTTCTTGTACGTTTTTCCAAACGCAAGCGATAGTTTAACAAAGAAATCCGCTTCTGTCAAGATATGTTTTACGATTTCAGCTCTGATAAAGGTCATTTCCTTTATCGTCTATCACAACTACGGCAGGGAATTCTTCCACTTCCAGTCTGTAGATGGCTTCAGCTCCCAGATCTTCGTAGGCCACCACTTCTGCCTTCTTTATGCACTTGGAAAGAAGAGCCCCGGCTCCCCCTACGGCAGCAAAGTAAACAGCGTGATTCTTTTTGATGGAATCCTTCACTGCATCGGTTCTTTTTCCTTTTCCTATCATGCCTGTCATTCCAAGATCCAGAAGACGGGGAGTGTACTTGTCCATTCTCCCGGAAGTCGTGGGGCCGGCAGATCCTATGACCTGATCCGGTCTTGCGGGAGAAGGTCCCAGATAGTAGATGGTCTGGTCTTTAATTTCTATAGGAAGAGACTCCCCCCTGTCCAGACTCTCCGTCATCCTTTTATGAGCCGCATCTCTTGCGGAATACATTACTCCCGAAAGATAGACGTAATCACCTGCTTTTAAAGAAGATGCCGTCTCTTTTGTGATGGGAAGTTTTATCTTTTTGATATCCATATTATATGACCCTCGTTACGTGACGATTTACGTGGCAACAGATGTTTACCGCAACGGGCAGACCCGCGATGTGAGTGGGGTATGTCTCGATATTGATCCCGAGAGCTGTGGTTTTTCCGCCCAGTCCACCGGGTCCGATCTTCAGTTCGTTCAGTTTCGCCAGCAGTTCTTCTTCCATGGCTTTAATGTGAGGAAGAGGAGAATGCTCACCCAAAGGACGTAAAAGTGCTTTCTTTGCCAGAATCGCACTCATTTCGAAGGTTCCGCCGATACCGACTCCCACAACCACCGGAGGACAGGCATTGGGGCCCGCGTTCTTTACTGCGCTGATGATGGCGTTTTTTACACCCTCTTCGCCGTCTGCCGGTTTCAGCATAAAGATCCCGGACATGTTTTCACTTCCGAAGCCCTTCGGAGCTACAGTCATCTTGATCCTGTCACCCGGGACAATGGTTGTATGTATCACAGCAGGTGTGTTGTCTCCGGTGTTTTTTCTTAATAAAGGATCACCTACTACGGATTTACGCAAATAGCCATCTCTGTATCCCTGTCTTACACCTTCGTTTATGGCATCGTTCAGGTTCATTCCTTCTATATGAACATCCTGTCCGATCTCCAAAAAAACGACCGCCATTCCGGTGTCCTGACAGATAGGTATCTTTTCATCGGCGGCGATCTTCATGTTAAGTACAAGCTGTTCAAGGATCTTCTTGCCCAGCTCGGATTCTTCGTTTTCAGCGGCAGAAATAATTCTTGAGCTGACATCATTTGCCAGCTCAAGATTTGCTTCTATGCACATTTCTTTAAGATTCGAGATCAAAATGTCGGTGTGAACGTTACGCATTTTCTTCCGATCCTTCCGTATTTGTGTCCTGTCCTTCAGTGTCTTCTGTAACAGCTTCGTCTGATCCTTCCAAATCTTCTTCCGTATCGACTTTACTGATACTTGAAACATATTTATCGGAGTTCTTGATGTTGATGAGTTTGACACCGGATGTATTTCTTCCGATTATGGAGATGTCACTTACACGGATCCTTATCATGACTCCGTCGTTGGTGATCATAAGGATCTCCTCATTAAGCTCAGTAGCGATCACTCCCATGACGTCTCCGGTCTTTTCCGCTATCTTGTAGCATCTTAAGCCCTTACCGCCACGATGGTGGGTGTCAAATTCCTTAAGATCTGTCAGTTTACCGTAGCCCTTTTCGGAAGCGATCAAAAGGTAGCTTCCGTCGGAATCCAGGTTCATTGAAATGATCTCATCGTCATCCGCAAGCTTCATTGCGGTTACACCCGTTGCACCTCTTCCCAGAACACGAAGCTCTTCTTCGTTGAATCTGGTGCACATGCCTTTCTTTGTAACCAGCAGGATGTCATTGTTTCCGTTTGAAAGCTTTACATCCACTATGTCATCATCTTCACGCAAGTTGATGGCTATGATACCCTTTTTAAGTATGTTGCTGTAATCGGAAAGAGCAGTCTTCTTAATGATACCCTTCTTTGTAACAAAGATGATGTGATTATCGTTATCAATGGTCTTTACAGGTAACATTGCCACGATCTTTTCCTCAGGCATCAGCTGCATAAGGTTGACCATGGCGGTTCCTCTCGATGTCCTTCCGGATTCCGGGATCTCGTAGGCCTTAAGTTTGTAGACTCTTCCCTTGTTTGTGAAGAAAAGGATGGTCTGATGGGTAGTACAGGTGAACATGCTCTCCACATTATCGTTATCGATGGTCTGCATGCCTTTGATACCCTTACCGCCACGGTTCTGGCTCTGGAAATTGTCGGGAGCCATACGCTTGATATATCCCAGTCTCGTCTTGGCTATGACTTCATTTTCATCGGGGATAAGATCCTCATCGATAAAATCATCAACGTCGAGACCGATCTGAGTTTTTCTTTCATCTCCGAATTTGTCGCGGATAACAGAGATCTCATCCTTTATTACTCCGAGAAGGAGCTTTTCGTCACCGAGGATAGCCTTGAACTCATCGATCTTTTTCATGAGTTCGGCATATTCCTGCTCCAGCTTTTCTCTTTCCAGACCTGTCAGGGCTCTGAGACGCATGTCCACAATGGCCTGTGCCTGAACGTCATCAAGTCCGAATCTTGTGATCAGTTCTTCCTTTGCAATGTTTACATTTTTGGAGCCTCTGATTATCCTGATAACTTCATCGATATTATCCAGGGCTATAAGGAGACCTTTAACTATGTGGGCTCTTTCTTCCGCTTTTCTCAGATCGTATTTTGTACGACGTGTAACGACTTCTTCCTGATGGTCTAAGTAAACCGTAAGCAGCTCATGCAGGTTCAGAACCTTAGGTTCGTTGTTTACAAGAGCAAGCATGATGACACCGAAGGTGTCCTGTAATTGAGTATGCTTGTATAACTGATTGAGAATGACCTGAGGGTTCACGTCCTTGCGGAGTTCTATGCAGACACGCATACCTTCACGGTTGGATTCATCTCTGATATCTGTAATGCCGTCGATCTTTTTTTCTCTTGAAAGCTGACCGATGAGCTCTACCAGCTTTGCCTTGTTTACAAGATAGGGCAGTTCAGTGACTACGATACGGTTTTTGCCGTTAGCCATGGGCTCAATGTCCGTAACCGCACGTACTCTGATCTTTCCTCTTCCCGTACGATAGGCTTCGTTGATGCCTCTTGTTCCGAGGATGGTTGCTCCTGTGGGGAAATCCGGACCTTTAATTATAGCCATAAGGTCTTCGATCGTGGTCTCCACTCCCGCCTGCTTATCTTCAATGAGCTTTATGACAGCATTTATGGACTCAGTCATGTTGTGAGGAGGGATGTTGGTCGCCATACCTACAGCGATACCTGTGGTTCCGTTTACCAGAAGATTTGGATAACGGGCAGGAAGAACAAGGGGTTCTTTTTCCGTTTCATCAAAGTTGGGAACGAAATCAACGGTTTCTTTTTCTATGTCTGCCAGCATCTGAACCGAGATCTTTGAAAGACGTGCTTCTGTGTAACGCATTGCGGCAGCTCCGTCGCCGTCTACGGAACCGAAGTTACCGTGACCGTCGATCAGAGGATAGTGTGTTGACCATTCCTGGGCAAGGTAAACCAATGCACCGTAAATGGATGAATCTCCGTGGGGATGGTATTTACCCATTGTATCACCGACAATACGTGCACATTTTCTGTGCGGCTTGTCGGGATCGTTACCCAGTTCGTTCATGGCATGGAGTATTCTTCTTTGAACGGGCTTAAGTCCGTCTCTTGCATCCGGTAAAGCACGTGCGACTATGACCGACATGGCATAGTTTACGTAGGAAGTTTCCATTGTCTTTTTGAGATCCACTTCCTGAACTTTATCAAATGTGTTATCAATCGTATTGTTATCCATATTTACCCTCAACCCGGAACCTTATCAGGCGTTGTAATCCAGGTTCTCAACATATTTGGCATTTTCTTCGATGAACTTTCTTCTGGGCTCTACTTCATCACCCATAAGAATTGTAAATGTAAGATCCAGTTCTCCGGATGTCTCTTCGTTGAGGCCGACCTTAAGGAGTACCCTTCTCTCGGGATCCATTGTGGTTTCCCAGAGCTGCTCAGCATCCATTTCACCGAGTCCTTTGTATCTCTGGACCTTGTTATTGGAATCACGTCCGATCTCCAGCATGATCTTATTTAATTCCTCATCGGAGTAGGCATACCAGATCTTTTTGTTTCTCTCCACCTTATAGAGCGGAGGCTGAGCAAGGTAGACGTATCCCTGCTTTATAAGTTCCGGCATATACCTGTACAGGAAGGTCAGCATAAGGGTATCGATATGAGCACCGTCAACATCGGCATCCGTCATTATGATGATCTTGTGATAACGGAGCTTGGAAATATCGAAATCTTCTCCTATGCCTGTTCCGAATGCGGTTATCATGGTCCTGATCTCGTTGTTTCCGAGGATCTTGTCAAGTCTTGCCTTTTCAACGTTAAGGATCTTTCCTCTTAAAGGAAGGATGGCCTGGGTTGCACGTGAACGGGCAGTCTTTGCGGAACCGCCGGCGGAATCTCCCTCTACGATGTAGATCTCGCAGTGCTCGGGATTTTTGTCAGAGCAGTCAGCAAGCTTTCCCGGAAGTCCACCTGCATCAAATGCGGATTTTCTTGCGGTTTCCTTGGCACGTCTTGCAGCCTCTCTTGCCTTCTGTGCAAGAGCAGCTTTTTCACAAATTATCTTTCCAACCTCGGGATTCTGCTCGAGGTAGATCTCAAGTGCTTCGGAAACTACAGCTTCCACAGCACCTCTTGCTACCGAGTTACCCAGTTTCTGCTTTGTCTGTCCTTCAAACTGAGGCTCACCGATCTTTATGCTGATGATGGCTGTCAAACCTTCGCGGATGTCGTCTCCGATCAGCTTTTCCTCTTCCTTTTTGATGTACTTCATCTTGAAGGCATAGGCATTGCAGACATTTACCAATGCATTTTTAAAGCCGGTAAAATGAGTTCCTCCTTCAGGTGTCGTTATGTTATTTACAAAGCTGTAGCAGCCTTCGGAATATCCGTCGTTGTGCTGCATGGCAACTTCAACGTAGACATCCTTCTTTGTTCCTTCACAATAGATGACATCCGGATAAAGTGGTGTTTTTCCTTTGTTCAGGTACTGAACGTACTCCTTGATACCCCCCTCGTAATGGAAGGTCTCTGTCTTTGGAGTTTCAAGTCTGTCATCGGTAAAAATGATCTTGATCCCCTTTGTGAGGAAAGCCATTTCACGAAGTCTTTGTTTTAATGTATCATAATCGAAATTGGTGTCTTCAAAGATCTCATTATCGGGGAAGAAAGTGACCGTGGTTCCTGTCCTGTCGGTTTCTCCGATCTCCTGTACCGGTGCTTTCGATTTTCCTCTTTCGTATCTCTGGAAGTACTTTTTTCCGTCAAGCTCAACTATTACTTCAAGCCATTCGGAAAGCGCATTAACAACAGAGGCGCCTACTCCGTGAAGTCCGCCGGACACCTTGTATCCGCCACCGCCGAATTTTCCGCCTGCATGAAGAATGGTAAAAACTACTTCAAGAGTTGATATGCCCTTTTTCTTGTTTACAGCTACGGGAATTCCTCTTCCGTTGTCCACAACAGTTACCGAATTGTCTTTGTTGATGGTTACATCAATCTCGGTACAATAACCTGCAAGCGCTTCATCTATGGCATTGTCTACGATCTCGTAAACAAGGTGATGAAGTCCGCGCAGCGATGTACTGCCTATGTACATTCCCGGACGTTTTCTTACAGCTTCCAGTCCTTCAAGTATTTGGATTTGATCCGCTCCGTATTCGGTGCTCATTAGTGCCTCCGTCAGATTCTTTCTATAATCCCGTTCGTTACCTTGTAGAGTGTGTTCATGCCGCTTCTGTATCCGACAAATTCTTCAAGTCCCGTACAGGTGATTACAGTTTGAATACCGTCTATAAAATTTAAAAGTGCCTGTTGCCTTGTTCTGTCAAGTTCCGATAAAACATCGTCAAGAAGAAGGATGGGATTTTCCCCTATTTTTCTCTTCACAAGTTCTATTTCAGCCAGTTTTAAAGAAAGTGCCACAGTACGCTGCTGTCCCTGGGATCCGAAAAGCTTTATGTTCTGTTCTCCCGTATAAAAACTCAGATCATCCCTGTGGGGACCGACACTTGTTGTTTTTGAGTAAAGATCTTTGTCGAGACTTGCATTTAACCGGCTCTTAAAAACTTCAGCCTCAGAGTTTGGCTCGTATACAACCTTCAGATCTTCACATCCCCCTGAAATCCTTTTGTGGATCTCAGTTACCAGTTCATTGATATCTTCAATAAATCTCTTTCTTTCCGTGATGATAAACTTCCCGCATTCTGTCAGCTGTTCATCCCAGACCTCCAGGGTGTCTTTAAGATCGGGCCTGAATGATATCTGTTTTAAAAGATCGTTTCTTTGATCAAGTAATTTGTTGTATTTTGAAAGATACTGAAGGTAAAGCCTGTTTAGCTGGCAAAGTTCAGCATCCATGAATCTGCGTCGTTCGGCAGGTCCGTTTTTTATCATGCTGAGATCTTCTGGTGAAAATAGCACAACATTGGCAAGTCCGTAGAGCTCGGATGCCTTTTTTATGGGTATCCCGTCTACAGCTACGCTTTTTTTCCCTCCGCGTCTTAACTGCATGTCTATCTTGTGGTTAAAATCGTTCTTTTTAAGGTACATTCTGAGATGAGCCTCTTCTTCACCGATCTTAACCATATCTTTGTCTTTGCTTCCCTTGTGGGATTTTGTGGTCGAACAAAGATAAATTGCCTCAAGAACGTTCGTCTTTCCCTGAGCATTGTTTCCGTAAAGGATGTTGACATTTTCCGAAAGCTCCAGAGAAAGGTCTTTATAATTTCTGAAATTTGTAAGTTCCAGTTTTTCTGCGATCATTTTACGATTTTCAATTCCTGACCGTTAAAGGAAACAACATCTCCGTCATAGAGTTTCTTTCCTCTTTGTGTTTCAACGCTGCCGTTAACCAGTACTTCTCCGTTCTGGATCACTATCTTCGCTTCTACACCGGATCCCACAAAGCCTGCAGCCTTGATTGCCTGTCCGAGCTTAATGTATTCATCTCTTAAAACTATTTCTTCCATTTTTGCTGCCTTTATCTTACTGCGTTGAAATTAATGGGTAATACAAGGTAAATGTAATTTCCGGCTTCGTTTTTGATGAAGCAGGGTGCTTTTGAATTGGTCATGAAGATGTTAAGCTCTTCATCATCTATTACTCTCAGAACTTCAAGCATAAACTTTGGATTGAAGCCGATAAGGATGTCTTTGCCTTCCTTATTGATCTCAATGTCCTGATTCATGGCACCGATCTGTGAATTAACCTTAATGTTCATGTTGAAATCTTTAATATCCAGAATGATGGGCTTCTTGTCAGTTTCCTTTACAAGAAGGGTGGAACGGTCGATACTGTCGGCAAATTCCCTTCTGTTGATGGTGATCTTTGTTTCGTAATCGCCGGAAAGCATCTGATTGATCTTGTAGTATTCACCTTCTATGAGACGGGAAAGAACAACGGTGTTTTCAAACTCAAACATTACATGAGTATTTGTAAAATAGATGGCAACATCGTTTTCCACTTCGCCGGAAAGGATCTTCATGATCTCATTCAATGTCTTTCCCGGGATGATAACCTTTGTGGGCTTGTACTCGTTTTTGAGTTCAAGGGTTCTGATAGCTATCCTGTGTCCGTCCAGAGCAACTACTTTCAGCTCGTTTCCGTTGATCTCGAAAAGTTCGCCGGTCATTATCTTCTGACTTTCATTGTCTGAAATGCAGAATACTGTCTGTCTCAGGATCTCTTTTAATGAAAACTGGGAAAGAACAAGAGCTTCCTTCTTTTCTACTGTGGGAAGATCGGGGAATTCCTCGTCGCTTTTGCTCACCAGAGAGAATTCAAGCTTTTCGCATGAAATGGTGGTCATATAATAGCTGTTTGTCTCTATGGTAATGTCATTATCGGGAAGCTTTCTTACGATGTCGGAAAAAAGCTTTGCATTAATGGCAATGCTTCCTTCATTTACGATCTCACCGGGAACGATGGTCTCGATAGCTATTTCCATATCATTGGTAATGAACTTAATATTATTTCCGTTTGCTCTGATCACGATACAGTCAAGGATAGGCATTGTGGTCTTACTTTGAACCGCTCTCAGAGAAATATTAACACCGTTGATGATATCCGATTTTTTGCATACGATCTTCATGCTTGATTCTCCTATATATTATTTATTTTTTAGTATTAGTATTAGAGGCCGTTGATTTGTTGAAAAGTCTTTCTGACCCTTGATTTTCTGATGTTTCTGCTGTTAACAGGTGTCTTAATAAAAAGTTTATAAGTGTTCATTTTTGTGAATAAATTATAAACACCCTCTGTGGAAAAATAAAAAATCTAAAATCTAAAATATTATCAACAAATTATAAACACTATATATGAACATTCTGTGGAAAACTTGGTATGAGTTTCTTCCTATTATATAGTATGTTATATAAAAAATTATCAACCACTAAATGTTGATTTGTGCATATCTCATTCAGCAGGGATTGATCTTTTTTATTATCATCTTAATGTTGTCATCAAGTATCGGATCCGACTTGATCTCTTTTTCGATACGGTTGATGCTGTTGATGATGGTAGTGTGATCTCTTCCTCCGAAACTCTTTCCGATCTCTGTAAGAGACATGTCGAGATACTTCTTGCAAAGATAGATGGCAATATGTCTGGGATAAGCGATCTTTGCCGTCCTGTTCTTTGAGAAGATCTCCTGGGATGTGAGTTCGTAATGTTCTGCTACAACGTCAACAATATAAGAAAGTGTGAGGGCTTTCTTATTGGAATTGGTGTCTTCTATATAGTCATGGATAGCTTCAAGAGCCAATTCCATAGTGATATCTTTGTGCTTTAACCTCGAAAGTGCAATGACCTTATCCAATGCAGCCGCAAGAAGTCGAACATTTGAAGTGACTTTTTCGGCGATGAGCTGCAATATGGAATAGTCAATGTTTATCGCGTTGTCTTCCACGCGTTTTGTAAGAATGGACAGACGTGTTTCATAATCCGGAGCACTGATGTCTACGGTAAGACCCATCTGGAATCTTGAACTGAGACGTTCATCGAGAATGTCCATTTCCTTGGGAGGACGATCGGATGAAATAATGATCTGCTTTTTGGATTCATACAAAGCATTAAAAGTAAAGAAGAATTCTTCCTGAGTGGATTTTTTATTGATAATGAACTGAATGTCGTCGATGAGAAGAACGTCGGCGCTTCTGTATTTCTGACGGAATTCATCATTTTTGTTGTTTCTGATGGACTGAACGAGCTCATTGGTAAAAGCTTCGCTGGTGATGTATATTACCTTTTTTCCCTTCTGCATTTCAAGAATGTGATGAGCAATGGACTGCATAAGGTGAGTTTTACCGAGACCTACACCTCCGTAAATAAACAGAGGGTTGTAAACTTCTGCGGGATTTTCGGAAACTGCAACGGCCGCTGCATGAGCCAGGGAATTATTGGATCCTATTACGAAGGTTTCAAAAGTGTATTTGGGATTTAAAATCCCGTAGAGGTCGTGAGAAGGTTCATTGATGGCAGCTTTTGTGTTGTCATTGATCCTGCTCTTGAGTTCGAAAGTGATCTCATAGTCCTTGCCTGTAACTTCGGCAATTGCGGTACGCAAAAAAGTCTCATATTTATTTTTGATAAAATCCAGACTTGCAGCACCGATCTTGAAATCATCCACGCATATGATTATGGTACTGCCCGTAATACTGCAGACAGAAAGAGGAAGCAGCCATGTGCGATAGGCTACGTCCGTAATGGAATATTCTTCCTTCATATATTTTAAAATATCATTCCATTTTTCTTTGATTACGTTTTCCATCAGTTCACCGCATAAAAAAGTTTTATTTTTTGCTTATGCTTCCAAAAAGCTCTAAAAAGGGCAATATTTTGCGCATAGCACAGCTAATTAATTATATCAGAAAAAGCCTTGAATTTCAATTAAAGATGAAAGTTTTTTGAGGCTGTTGCAAAAAATATCTTGACGAACATTGGCTTTTTGATTATAATAACTTTCGCTTTATTTTGCGATATTTATATATTTAAATATAAAAATTGTACAACTGTTGCAAGGAGGTGCATTAAGATGGCAAAGATGACATTTCAGCCTAAGAAGAGACAGAGAGCTGTTGTTCACGGTTTCCGTTCAAGAATGAGCAGTGCCGGTGGAAGAAAGGTTTTATCAGCAAGAAGAGCAAAGGGCAGACACAAGATTTCAGCTTAATATAAAATTTGCCGGGTCGCATTAAATGTGACCTTTTCTTCTATGTAAGCAAAGTTTACAAGGGTTGAACAGGTAATTGTTTTGGCGGAGTCTATAAAGAAAAATTCGGATTTTCAGCTGGTTTATAAGACCGGGAAAAGTTTTGCCAATAAGTATTTGGTAATGTATGCAAAAAAAAATGATTTAAATCGTAACCGACTTGGCATCTCCGCCGGCAAGAAAGTCGGAAACAGCGTGGTACGTCACAGGATCGCCAGACTGTTAAGAGAAAGCTTTCGTTTAAATGATGAGAAGTTCCATAGTGGTTGGGACATGGTTGTGGTGGCAAGACCGCTTGCCCAAGGAAAAAGCTTTTGTGACATTGAAAGTGCATTTTTGCATTTGGCAAAATTGCATGGAATAATAAATAATGAAAAGACTGTTTATTAAATTAATTGTTATATATCGCAAGTATCTTTCTCCATTAAAGGGAAGGCCAACATGCAGATTTGTGCCTACCTGTTCTCAATATGCGATCGAAGCCTATGAAAAGTATGGCGTGGTAAAGGGCTCCTACCTTACGGCAAAAAGGGTTCTGCGTTGTAATCCTTTAAGTAAGGGCGGATTTGACCCCGTACCTTAGCCATGCTTTTTTTCTTTAATAAATTTGTTCTTGAGAAAAAGAACTAATATAAAGTTATGGGAGGTAGTGTTTTGAATTTAGTTATTTTGACCCAGGTGGGCGGTATACTTAAACCCTTTGCCTGGATTTTCGGCAAGATATTCAACTGGCTGTATGATCTGGTTGCTCTTACAGGCGTTGAAAGCATTGCGATCACTCTCGTTCTTTTTACTATTATCGTTAAGATGGTAATGCTTCCTTTGACAGTCAAGCAGCAGAGGTTTTCTAAGCTTTCCGCAAAGATGCAGCCCGAACTTAATGCCATTACGGAAAAGTACAAGGGCAGAAAAGACGAGACATCTCAGAGACTTGCAGCACAGGAACAGCAGAGAGTGTATGATAAGTACGGAACAAATCCCATGTCGGGCTGTCTTCCTCTTTTGATCACTTTCCCCATCATTATCGCAATGTACAGGATCATTTATGCGATCCCTGCTTACGTCGATAAGATCAACGTTCTTTACACTTCCATTGCGGAAGCTGCTATGGGACAGGAAGGCTACTTTGAATTCTTCAAGAATTCGGCTGAAACCCTTGCTGTAAGCATTAAGAAATGGGATGAAGCAGGAGCAAATGTTTTCACTGTTACTCATATTATCGACATCCTTACAAAATTCGGTACTGACAACTGGGCAGGACTCATTGAAACATTCCCTGCTTTGAATACACCTCAGATCACGGGTTCCATCGATAAGATCAATTCGATCTTCTCGGTTTTCGGAATGAACATTTTGAATTCCCCTTCTTACTATGCTAAGCAGAACGGATTCTTCAATGTAGCTCTTTGGGTTCCCGTACTTGCTGTTGTTACCCAGCTGGGAAGTTCCCTTCTTCAGAAGACCCAGAACAAGACTCCCAAGGGTAAGAGAGAAGATAATGCCATGGCACAGAGCATGAATTCAATGCTTTACGTTATGCCTTTCATGTCAGGTATCTTCTGTTACGGATTTTCACTTGTTATCGGTATCTACTGGATCATTCAGACAGTTATTTCCTTGGTACAGCAGATCTTTATAAACATCTATCTCGATCATTCGGATATGGATGCATATATTGAAAAGAATGCGGCTAAGATCGCCAAGAAGAGAGAAAGACTCGGTGTCCTTCAGAATTCTTCCCAGGTTTCAAATCTTGCCAAGTACCAGACCAGATCCATAGATTACTCACAGTCCGCACCTGTGAAGACCACGTCTTCATATGCAAGTATGGGTTCTTCTTCCGCTAAGAATCTGAAGAAGAATACTTCTGTAAAGACTGACGACAGTACGGAAAACACCGGCGATGATGTTCAGGTAAAGGCTCCTGAAAAGAAATCCGTTTCAGGATACGCCAATTTACTTAAAAGAGATTAAAGAAGAGGAGAAGTGAATATTATGAGAAACTGGATCGAAACAACGGGTAAGACCGTTGAAGAAGCTTTACTGGAAGCTTCCGTTGCACTTAAGACCACTGAAGAAAACATTGATTATGAAGTGATCGATGAAGGTGGTTCAGGATTCCTCGGACTTAACAAAAAGCCCGCCAAGATCAAGGCAGCCGTAAAGGAAACCAAGCTTGACAAAGCTGCTGATTTCATCTCCGATGTTCTTAATGTAATGGGCATCAAAAATGAAGTTAAGAGTTCCTACGATGAAGCTGAAATGACAATGAATTTTGAGATCGTGGGAGACGACATGGGAGTTCTTATCGGCAAGAGAGGTCAGACCCTTGATTCCCTGCAGTATCTTGTGAGCCTTGTAGTGAACAAAGAATCCGATGATTACATCAAGGTAAAGCTTGACACTGAGAACTACAGAGAGAGACGTAAGCAGACACTTGAAAATCTTGCTAAGAATATCGGAAGCAAGGTTAAGAAGAGTGGAAAGCCTGTTGCTCTTGAGCCCATGAACCCTTATGAGAGAAGGATCATTCATTCTGCTCTTCAGGATGATAAGTATGTGGAAACACATTCCGAGGGTGAAGAGCCTTATCGTAAAGTTGTTATCAGCTTGAAGAAGGGTGTCAGACCTTACAACAAGTTCCATAACAATCGTGGCGGTTACGGAAACAACAACCGCGGAGGATACGGCAACAAGAAGGGCGGATATGGCAGGAACGCCTTCAACAAGAAGAGCAATAAGCCCCGTGAGCCCTATCGTTACGGAAATATTGAAGAGGGCGAAGTTTACGAGGGTGTTACGGCAACTATTGATCCCAGTGAACAGATTTGATGCGTGATACTCTTTAAAAAGCTAACATTATTGAACATAAAAGGGTGTCATTTGATTTGACACCCTTTTAATTTTTCAGATCATGAAGAACGATACCATTTGTGCAATTGCAACAGGCGCAACAAACGCCGGAATAAGTATTGTAAGGATCAGCGGAGATGATGCTTTCACCGTAGCTGACAGGATTTTTGTTGCCAAAAAACCGGGAAAAAAGCTTTCTGAAAGAAAGACTCACACCCTTACCTACGGATATATCATCAGTAACGATGAAGTGATCGATGAGGTGCTTGTTTCCGTAATGCGAGGTCCTCACAGTTACACTGCTGAAAATACTGTTGAGATCAATTGCCATGGTGGTTACATTGTGACAAAAAAGGTTTTGGAATGCTGTCTGGGAGCAGGAGCAAGACTTGCAGAACCGGGTGAATTCACCAAAAGAGCTTTTCTTAACGGAAGGATCGATCTTTCACAGGCGGAGGCTGTCATAGATCTGATAAATGCTTCAAATGATGCCGCTATCAGAAATTCTGTTGCCCAGCTCAGCGGGAAACTGAGAGACAAGGTGGTGTCCCTCAGGGATAAGATAATAAGAGATACTGCTTACATAGAAGCTGCTCTGGACGATCCGGAGCATATCGATCTCACGGGATTTTCAGATGACCTGGAGATTCATTTAAATGATGAGATCAAAGAAATCGAATATCTTATTTCGGGATTTGAAAATGGGAAGCTGATACAAAATGGTATCAGGACCGTTATCCTTGGAAAGCCAAATGCGGGAAAATCCACTCTTTTAAATGCTCTTACCGGTACTAAAAGAGCCATAGTCACCGACATTCCCGGAACTACCCGTGACATCCTGGAAGAGATCATTGTTCTTGACGGTATCACTCTTAACATTGTAGATACAGCAGGCATACATAACACCGATGATATTGTTGAAAAGATCGGTGTCGAAAGGGCTGTTGATGAGATCGATAATGCTGATCTTTGCCTTTTTGTGGCGGATGCATCCAGAGAACTTGACGATGATGACAGAAAGATCATTGATCTTTTAAAAGGAAAGAATGCCTTAGTGCTTTTAAATAAATCGGATCTTACGCCTGTTCTCTCTGCAGAAGAACTTAAAGCCGCATGCGGAAGAGATGTTATCTCTGTTTCCGCAAGAGATGAAAAGGGGATCGATGTGTTTGTTTCTGAGATCAAAAAGCTCTTTGGTCTCGGAACTTTGGAAAAGAAGGAAGATATATTCATATCGAAATTACGACATAAGGAACTTCTTCAAAATGCCCTGGATTCCTTAAATGAAGTATTAAAGAGCATAGATCTCGGAATGTCTGAAGATTTCTTTTCAATAGATCTGATGAATGCTTACACTTCGCTGGGCGGTATTATCGGTGAAGAGATAGATGATGATCTTGCAGACAAGATCTTTAAGGAATTTTGCATGGGAAAGTAGGTTGGTGGAATTAATGGATCATATATATGAAACTTATGATGTAGCCGTCATCGGTGCAGGACACGCCGGATGTGAAGCAGCTCTTGCCAGTGCCAGACTGGGTATGAATACGATCGTTTTTGTTGTAAGCACCGACTCTATCGCTTTGATGCCCTGTAATCCTAATGTTGGCGGTACTTCCAAAGGACATCTGGTGAGAGAGCTTGATGCCCTGGGCGGTGAAATGGGAAAAAACATTGACAGGACTTTTATTCAGTCTAAGATGTTGAATTGTTCCAAAGGACCTGCAGTTCATTCTCTTCGTGCGCAGGCAGACAAGCAGGAATACTCCCGTTCCATGAGACGTGTTCTTGAAAATCAGGAGAATCTTACCTTAAAACAGGCAGAAGTCTGTGATATCCTGGTTGAAGACGGACATGTAACAGGTGTCAGAACCTACAGCGGTGGAGTTTATCCCTGTCGTGCAGCTATCATATGCACGGGAACGTATTTAAATGCAAGATGCATTTACGGGGATACATCAACTTACACGGGACCCAATGGACTTCCTGCTGCAAATCATCTGACGGATTCTCTTAAGAAGCTGGGTATCGAGATCTACAGATTTAAGACGGGAACGCCCGCCAGGATCGACAAGCGTTCCATTGACTTTTCCAAGATGGAGGAGCAACGGGGGGATGAGAGGATCGTTCCTTTTTCCTTTGAAAATACTGAGGATGACATTAAGCGGGAGCAGGCTCTTTGCTGGCTGACATATACAAATGAGACTACTCATGAGATCATCCGTAAGAATATAGACAGAAGTCCTTTGTATTCCGGGGATATTAAGGGTACAGGTCCCAGGTACTGTCCTTCCATTGAGGACAAGGTGATGAAGTTTCCGGACAAGGACAGGCATCAGGTTTTCATTGAACCTGAAGGTTATTATACCAATGAGATGTATATTTCCGGCATGAGCAGCTCTTTGCCTGAGGATGTTCAGGTACAGATGTATCGTTCCGTTCCCGGGCTCGAAAATGCCAAGATCGTGAGAAATGCTTATGCCATCGAATATGACTGCCTGAATCCCATGCAGTTAAAACCAAGTCTTGAGCTTAAAAAGATCGGTGGGCTTTTCAGTGCGGGACAGATGAACGGTAGTTCAGGGTACGAAGAAGCTGCAGCCCAGGGAATAATTGCAGGCATTAACGCTGCCAGACTTCTGAAGGGACTGGAGCCTCTGATACTTGATCGTTCCCAGGCATACATTGGAGTCTTGATCGACGATCTTTGCACTAAGGAAACTCATGAACCATACAGAATGATGACTTCCCGTGCCGAATACAGACTTATCCTTCGTCAGGATAATGCGGATCTCAGACTGACTGAGATCGGTCATCAGATCGGGCTTATCGATGATGAAAGATATGAAAAGTTCTGTTTAAAGAAAAAGCAGATCGAAGATGAGATACATAGACTTAAAACCACTATGATCGGTGGAAAGGCTGCAATTCAGGAATTCCTTACCTCACATGGCAGTACGCCTTTAAAGACAGCTGTTTCTCTCGGAGATCTGATCACAAGACCTGAATTTGATTATTATTCTATAGCTGAGATCGATCCCGACAGACCGGAGCTTTCGACGGATGTTTGCGAACAGGCTGAGATCGAGCTTAAATACGAGGGTTACATTACTAAACAGCTTCAGCAGATTCAGGCTTTTAAGAAGACGGAGAGCAAGATGATCCCTGATGATCTTGATTATGATGAAGTGCCTTCTCTTCGTATCGAGGCAAGACAGAAATTAAAAGCTATAAAACCTTTGAGCATCGGACAGGCTTCCAGGATTTCAGGAGTTTCACCTGCCGATATCAGCGTTCTTTTGGTTTATATGTCCAGGTTTAAGAATTAGGAGATCTATGAGAGATAATACAGTTTTTAAAAACGGTCTCAAGGAATTGAATATCGATCTTTCGGACAAGCAGTTAGAGCAGTTCGAGATCTACTATGATATGCTTGTTGAAAAAAACAAGGTTATGAACCTTACTGCCATTACCGAATACGAAGATGTTCTAATAAAGCATTTTCTTGACAGTCTTTCTGTTGTAAGATCGGAAAAGGCAAGAAAACTGCTCTCTTCATCCTGTAAACTGATCGATGTTGGCACAGGGGCCGGTTTTCCGGGGATACCTTTAAAGATCGCTTTTCCTCAGATCCATGTTACACTAATGGATGCCCTGAACAAGAGGATCAATTTTCTGAATGAAGTGATCTCTACATTGGAACTTAAGGACATCGAAGCAGTTCACGGAAGAGGTGAGGAGCTTTCGAGAAAGGATCTTTACCGGGAGAGCTTTGACATTTGTGTTTCAAGAGCTGTAGCCAAGATCAATTCTCTTTCCGAACTTTGTATTCCCTTTGTTAAGTTAGGTGGATTTTTCATCCCCTATAAGTCAGGGTCCATTGACGAAGAATTAGAGGAAGGAAAAAATGCTGTTCATAAACTTGGGGGCCATTCTACAGACGTAGTGAGATTCACGGTTCCTATGAGTGATTATGAAAGAAGCCTTGTTGTTATTGAGAAAAAGTCAAATACTCCTGCACAATTTCCCAGAGCAGGCGGAAAAGTCTTCAGTAAACCGCTCTAATTCAGACAATTAATCTCTCATCGTTTTTTGACATTGTTTACGTGTATTTGATCGTTTTTGGGTGCTTAAATCGCACGAGAGACGTATTTCTGTAATGACTCTGCATCACGAACGATGTAGCTGAGCGGGATGCGATAATTGTAGCGGTGCGTGTACTGTAACGTTTTTTTATGGAGGATCATATGTATATAACAGGGAAATATCTTTTGGGAGGTCTTGGAGATCTTTCGGATGTAATTGCAATCCGTGATAAAGTTTTTATTGATGAACAGGGTGTAGCTCCTGAACTTGAACATGACGGAAAAGACAATGAAGCCATTTTTGCTCTTGCCTTTGAGGAAGGAAATGATTTTAAGAAACCTGTTGCTACCGGCAGACTTCTTTTCCTTGGAGACGAGTTTAAGATCGGAAGGATCGCAACCTTAAAGGAGTATCGTGGAAAAGGCTATGGAGATTTTGTTGTCAGGATGTTGATCGACAAAGCATTTACCATGGGCGCCAAGGAGATCTTTGTTGATGCACAGATTCAGGCTGTAGGTTTTTATAAGACTATTGGTTTCAGAGAGATCGGAGACGTCTTTGAAGAAGCGGGGATTCAGCATCAGAAAATGGTGGTTGAACCACACACATGTAAAAGACAGTGTTCATGCTGAACGGATCATTAATTGATCTGTTACGGAACAATGAGTTTACAAATGTTTTTTTCTTGTTTATAATTGGTTTTGCATCTCTTTCACATGATTTGAGGATTATTTATGATCGGATTGGACATTTCTTCAACTCAATATCTTGAAATGACTTATTTCATTGATTCTTTGATCACGGATTATGAGGCCAGACTTGTCTATTATGATCAGCAGATCTCTTCTCTGGGTGTAGATCCTGAACAACTGGACGATCATTCTTTTTCTTCTTCCGAATATGATAATTCATCTTCAATAGACTATTTTTACGAACTTCGAAAGAATGATAAAGAGGTAATTGATAAGATGTATAAGCTTAAAAGTTACTATCTGAATCTGCTCAGTATTTCGGAGTTTACTCTATATAATTCTGCTGATAAGGGTACCGATGTCGATGATCTGAATGTTTCCGGTATGAATCTTAAGAAGCTTACTCTCAGGGAACTTGAAAGAAGTAAGTTTTCTTCCGATCTTCATGATTCATCGATACAGCTTCTTACGGGACTTGTACATAAATGTGAATTGACCCTCAGGCTTATGGATTTTGATCTTACAAGATCCAGATTGGAAATGTCTTCTGTTATTTCAATTCTGAAAACCGCCATTTCTGATCTCAGAGGATTTATATTTAATCTCAGAGCACCATCACTTTCAGACTTTTCTTTGATCGAATCAATTGAAGATTATTGTAATTATAAAAACAAGGACAGAAAGGTAAAGGTAATTGTAAAAACCG
Organism: Lachnospiraceae bacterium; assembly: GCA_016287675.1. Taxonomy (GTDB): domain Bacteria; phylum Bacillota; class Clostridia; order Lachnospirales; family Lachnospiraceae; genus RGIG3528. The sequence goes on along the minus strand of JAEFAR010000038.1, from coordinate 4,708 downwards.
TCGGAGTGGAAGATAAACTTTCACCTATTTCGAAATCTAATTTATACAGGATCTGTCAGGAAGCATTTAATAATGTGCTTGCCCATTCAGAGGGAGACAGAGCTGATATTATCTTTACTTTTTCTGATGACGTTGTAAAACTCACCGTACGTGATAATGGATCCGGGTTTGATGATTCCATTCTTTCAGATGATCGTCTCGGAAAGAAAAACTTTGGTCTTTTGATCATGAAAGAGAGAGCAGAGATAATCGGGGGAACTTTTGAAATCAGATCTATCGATCATGGTACCGAGGTAAATGTTACTGTTCCTGTTTTTCCGGAGGATATTGTATGAATAAGATAAGAGTCTTTCTCGCTGATGATCATTCAATCATTCGGGATGGGTTAAAAAAGTTATTGGAATTTGAAGAGGATATCGAGGTTGTTGGTGAAGCGGCTGACGGCTTGGATTGCATTTCTAAAGTAAAAGAATTGAAACCCGACGTGTTGCTGCTGGATCTCAGTATGCCAAAGATGCATGGTCTTAATGTCATAGAAGAACTTAACAAAGCTGATATTGATACCAGAATCCTTGTTGTAACTGTTCATGATGAATTTTCTTATTTCAAAAAAGCATTTTACAGTGGTGCATTGGGCTACATACTTAAGGATTCGGACTTTGATCAGTTTTTGGTCGCCATTCATAAAGTTTTTTCTCGAAACCTTTATATTGATAAGAAGTTACTTCCGCAGTATAATGAGTTTATCTCGTCAGGTTATGAATCAGATGTTAAGTTTACAAAGCGTGAGGAAGAGATCCTCGTCCTGATCGCTACCGGCTACAGTAACAAAGAGATCGGAGACAAGCTTTTTATCAGTGAAAAGACTGTTAAAAACCATATTACTGTTATTTTCAATAAGATCGGTGTTAAGGACAGGACACAGGCAGCATTATATGCCATAAAAAATAATCTTGTGGAACTTTAATGTTTCACGTGAAACATAAGGAGCATTTATGGGAAAAACTATTGCTATAGCGAATCAAAAGGGCGGAGTGGGAAAAACTACCACGACTATCAATCTTGCTGCTTGTCTGGCTGAGCTGGGTCACACTGTGCTTGTTATTGACATAGATCCTCAGGGAAACACATCATCCGGGCTCGGAATTAATAAGAAGAAGCTGAAGGCAACTGTTTATGATCTGATCCTGAACGAAGTAAAGCTTGACGATGTTCTTACAAAGAGTGTTGTAGATCGTGTTACGGTCATTCCTTCCGATGTTGATCTTGCCGGAGCGGAGATCGAGTTGATCGGTGTTGATGAGAAAGAGTTCCTTTTAAAGAAGATCGTTGATCCCATCAGAGAGCTTTATGATTTCATATTGATCGACTGTCCTCCTTCACTTAACACACTTACGGTTAATGCCATGACTACAGCGGACACGGTCATTGTTCCGATACAATGTGAGTACTATGCTTTGGAAGGTCTTTCTCAGCTGGTTCACACCATCGACCTTGTTCAGAAAAGGCTTAACCCTGAACTTGAGATAGAAGGGATCGTATTTACGATGTACGATTCAAGAACCAATCTTTCCGTTCAGGTTGTTGAGAATGTTCAGAAGAATCTGAAGCAGTATATCTACAAGACAATGATCCCAAGAAATGTTCGTCTTGCGGAAGCGCCCAGCCATGGTTTACCCATCACTTTGTATGATCCTAAATCTGCAGGGGCTGAAAGCTATCGTAATCTGGCAAAGGAAGTTTTGGATCACAACAAGAGAAAATGGTATTAATGTTTCACGTGAAACATTTGCGGTCGAGGAGATCTGAAAGGAAGAAAAATGGCAATTAAAAGAGGATTGGGAGCGGGACTTGACAGCCTAATAACAGATGATTATATCACTGAAGGAAAGATCCCGGGGAAATACGTTCAGCAGGAAACAAAGATTTCGATAAATGATATAGAACCAAACAGAGGACAGCCAAGAACTCATTTTGATGAAGAAGCATTGGATGAACTGGCGGATTCCATTAAACAGTATGGGATCATTGAGCCACTGGTGGTTCAGAAAAAAGGTAAAAGATACGAGATCATTGCCGGAGAAAGAAGATTCAGAGCGGCAAGAAAAGCAGGACTGAAAGAAGTACCTGTGGTAGTCAGAGAGTTTGCGGATGCAGATGTATTTGTAATCGCATTGCTTGAAAACATACAAAGAGAAGACCTGAATCCGATCGAAGAAGCCCAGGCCTATCAGAGACTGATCGAAGAACTGAATCTGAAACAGGAAGATGTGGCAAATAAGGTCTCGAAGAAAAGAAGTACCATTACAAATTCCATGCGTCTTTTAAAGCTTTCCAAGGAAGTAAAGGAAATGCTTTCCGTCGGAGCCATAAGCGAAGGACACGGAAGAGCCCTGCTCGGTATCAGTGATGAAGCTCAGCAGCTGGCCCTTGCCAAAAGGATCGCAGATGAGAATCTCAGCGTAAGAGAGACGGAACGTCTGGTCAGCGAGCTTAAGGATAAGCCTGAAAAGGATGAGAAAAAACGAAATAATAAACCGAAAAATACGGACAGAGCTTACAGAGCAGCCGAAGATAAATTAAAGGAAGCTTTGGGCACAAAAGTTGAGATCAAGCAAAAGAATGAAGCCGAGGGAAAGATAGAGATCAATTACTACTCCATCGATGAACTCGAAAGGATCATTGAATTGATCGAAAGAACCGGAAAGGAAAGCTAAACATGGTCACAGTATCGGAATTTGAACTTCTGAAGATAGCAGTATTTATTCTGGGAGCAGTCCTTGCAGTCTTTGTAATACTTGCTATGGTATTACTTGCAAGAGTGATCGGACTCCAAAAAAGATACAATGCATTCATGAAGGGAGCCGACGGAACGAATCTTGAAAGCTCGATTCTTTCCAAATACAAAGAGTTTGATAAAGTAAAGAAAGAAACGAAGCTGAATGCGGAAAAACTGGATGTTACATGTGAAACATTGATAAATGCATTTCAGAAAATGGGCATAGTGAAGTATGATGCTTTTGCCGAAATGGGCGGAAAACTGAGCTACTCATTATGTATGCTCGATGACAGAGACAACGGATTTATAATCACATCAATCCATTCGAGAGAGGGATGCAACTCTTACATTAAAGAAATAATCAGGGGAAAATCTTACGTAATCATGTCGACTGAAGAAAGACAAGCTTTAGAAGCGGCACAAAAAGGGACCAAGTATTCAGATATCGAGTAACTCACTAACCTATGATGAGGTAGATTATGCGAAGGATCCAGACTGAACAGATTAAAGGTAATGAAATAGTTGCCAGAGACATTTACAGCGGAAACGGTGTAATTATCGTGGCTGCCGGCACCAGATTAAAGCTTGAATACAAACATAAATTACTGGAGATGCATATATATGACATTTTCATCGAAGATGAGATTTCAAAAGAGATCGATGAAAACGAGTTTTCTGATGAAATTGTAAAAGATCTTTGCTCCACAACATTGAAAAATACCATTGAAAGCTTTGCCTACATGACAGATGAAGAGACGGTGAAGCTCAGTGATATTGCGGAAGGTCTGATGGAGAGCGTACTCAGCAAGAAAGAGGTACTGTACAATGTATCGAAGGTCAGAAGATATGACAGAAACCTGAGCGATCACTGCCTGAGTGTTGCTGCCCTTGCGGTGCTTACTGCACTGAATTCCGGTTTTTCTGTGGAAGATACAAAAGAGATCGCCATCGGAGCGCTTCTCCACGACATCGGCTATCTCAGTATGAAAGTCGATTATAAAAACGTGGAGATGGAAAAGCTCAGCGAAGACGCAAAGAAAGAGATCAAAAGGCATGTGGTCTACGGCTATATGACTGTTGAAAAACAGGAATGGCTCAGCGCCACGGCAAAGGATATCATACTCTATCATCACGAGAGAGTGGATGGATCCGGTTACCCTTTCAGACTGTGTGGGGACAGAGTTAAACCTGAGGTCAGGCTGGTATCCATTTGTGATGCATTTGATAATATGATCTATGGAATGCTCGAACCGAAAAAGAAGGTTTATGAAGCCATGGAGTTTATCATGGGAAATGCAGGCACCAAATTTGACCGGGAATTTTCTGTCAAATTCAATGGTTCCGTGGCAGCCTACCCCGTGGGAACACTTGTTAAAACCAATACGGATGAGGTCTGCATAGTAATAAAACAAAACAATCAATCCCCCACCAGACCTATTTTGAGAAAGCTTAACATCAATATGGACGGTGAATGGGAAGCAAGCACGACAGAATACGATCTTACAAAGGAGCTTACGATGTTTATCGTAGACACCCTGGAAGAGTGATCTGTATCAGAGGATAATATATGAATTGTATGTTACAGACTGTCGGGTACAGCAAAGTTGAAGGAATCGAAGCCGAAAGAAAACTTAAAGACGAGTTGATCTACGGCTTTTCAATGAAAAGGACCCGGACAGCAAAAGTCAGTGAGACAAGAACAGCGGTTGAGATAATGTGTGAGATCGCTCCGAATACAGGAGTTGTTTACCGAGGCGAATACGATAAACTCGGTATTTTCCTTACGGACTGCTTTTTTCCGGCTCACATTTCACAGCGACTGAGCCTTAATGAGCCCATAACCATAAGTAAAAGAATGGATTCAAACGCTTTTACTGCAATGGCTTATGATTACACACACAAGATCCCGGTAGTTTTTTATCTGCAGAA
>JAEFAR010000037.1 GCA_016287675.1 Lachnospiraceae bacterium | reverse complement strand
AGAAAGATCGATATCAGTTCCAGTCACCTTCTTGTACTTATAGATGAGATCCTTGACATGTCAAAGCTTGACAACGGAGACATTGAGATCACCAACGAGAGCTTTGATATCGGAGAAGTTCTGAGACAAAGTCTGGAATTTGCGGTGGGACAGGCCGAAGAAAGAGACATCTGTGTCTACATGGACAGCTCTGAACTCACTGTGACAAAGGTGGTGGGATGTGAGCTTTACACCAGAAGGATCTTCACCAACCTGTTGAGCAACGCCGTTAAATTCAATAAAGACAACGGAAATGTTACAATAGAAGTGGGCGAAGAAGTGATCGACAGAAGAAGAGTCGTTTTCACCTTCAGCATCGAGGATTCCGGTATCGGAATGAGCAGGGAATTCATAAACAGTGCTTTTGAACCTTTTGCCCAGGAAAAAACCGACAAGGGGTCCGATTACACGGGAACGGGTCTCGGCCTTGCCATCGTTAAAAAACTTGTGGAAGCCATGGGCGGAAAGATCGAATTGAAGAGTGAGATCGGTGAAGGCTCCAGATTCACATTTACACTTCCTTTCACCATTGACAGTAAGACCAGTGAGACCGAAGAAGAAAGGGCGGAAAATATAGGAAAAGGAATATCAGGTTCCCGCATGCTGCTGGTTGAAGATAACGAATTGAATCTTGAGATAGCCAAATTTATGCTTGAGGACAGGAATGTATCGGTCGACACAGCGATGAACGGTCTGGAAGCGGTACAGATGTTTGAAAAGTCAGCTCCCTTTACCTACGATCTGATCCTTATGGACATTATGATGCCGGAACTGGACGGTATCGAAGCAACAAAGAGGATCAGGAACATGACGAGGGCAGATGCAAAGATAGTTCCCATAGTTGCTTTATCTGCCAACACTTACGCTGAGGACATCAGAGTATCGAGAGAAGCCGGAATGGATGACCATCTGGCAAAGCCCATAGATGTGGAACGTCTCTATGAAGTGATCACAAGGCTCAAAAAGCTTTATGATGCAAAGAGGATAGAGAGACCATATTCCCAGCTTTTCACCGGGGATTCCCTGAAATAGTTTAATGTGACACGGCGGATCTTACCGCCGTGTTTTTTCTTTAACAAAGTTCGAAACGAAAACGAAAAAATTACGACATATAGGAAAGAGACAAAAAATCATAAAGGGGAAACGGAGGTATATGCTTTGAGCGAAGAAGTGAAAGCCCGAAAAAAGATGATCGAAGTTCGAAATCTGAAAAAGATCTATCGGATGGGCGATGAAAAGATCAAGGCCGTGGACGATGTTTCGTTCGATGTTCTGGATGGCGATTTCTGTTGCCTTATAGGTACATCGGGATCCGGAAAATCGACCATTTTGAATCTGCTTGCGGGCATAGAAAAAGCTACCTCGGGGGACATCATCCTCAGAGGGAAAAACATAACCCGGATGTCGGAAGCGAGGCTGGCGGGTTTCAGACAAAGCAGTCTGGGATTTGTTTTTCAGTCATACAATCTGATAGGGACCATGACTGCACTTGAAAATGTGGAGCTTCCTTTGATCTTTAAAAGAGAGAAGAGGAAGGTGAGACGCAAAAAATCCGAAGAGATGCTGAAAAAAGTCGGTCTGGAAAAACGTATGGATCACAAGCCTTCGGAAATGAGCGGCGGACAGCAGCAAAGAGTGGGCATTGCCCGGGCCTTTGTGGCAAAACCGAAGATCATATTTGCGGACGAACCTACAGGTAACCTTGACACCAAGACTACCGTGGAGGTTATGACACTTATCAAACAGATGGCGAGAGAAAACCACCAGACCATTGTAATGGTCACTCACGATCCGACACTTACCGAATATGCCGATAAGGTCATCAGGATCTCGGACGGAAAGATAGTTGAAACCAAGATAAATCAGGCTGCAGATGCGGCTGTTTAAATGAGGAGGCTCATACAAATGAAATCAGTTTTAAGAAAGGCGGCGGCAGCCACACTTGCACTTGTTCTTTCAGTCAGTGCAACGATTGCCGGAAACAAAGGAGTGCAGGTGTTTGCATCTTCCATCAGCGGATCCAATTCCGATTACGCACAGTTTGACAGAGACAGGATCCAACAGCCGGATTCTACGTTGGTCCTGCTCTACGGACCTGATTCCATGATGGTGGAAGCAGGAGAAACATACAATATTACGCAACGTTTCGTTCTTAAAGATGGGACAAGGAATTATGTAAATCCTGTTTTTGTCGGTAAGTCAGATGATAACATGGTTACTTTCAGTAAAATTGATGTTAAGCCTTATGGCCAGTCTGCTCTTATCAGCGAAACAAGGCTTCGATTTAACGCTATTGTCGAGATCAATTACACCATTACGGTAAGTGATCTTGCTAAGGTCGGAAAGATAAGCTTCGGACTTACAGCTTATGACTCCAAGCCTATCGGTTACGATGACAGCGCAAATCCTTCCTACGCAAACACGGGAGCGTTCAAAGTCAGCCTCGATGTCGTGACTGCAGCAAGCGAACCCCTGTTTGTACTTGAAAGTGACCCCAGATTTACGGCCAAAGCCGGTGAGTACTTTGAGATCCCCATCAGGATGAAGAATGTGGGCGAGATGGATGCATATGATGTTTATGTATCCATCGGCGGCAACAGCAACCTTATTTCCGCAGATGCTCCCATGAAGCAGAAAATGGGTTCCACTCCTCATGAGGGATCGATCAGTGCCACATTTAAGTTCCTTGTGGAAGCGGAAGCAAAATCCTCCAGATTTAATCTTCCCATCACCGTAACCTGCAGGGACTACTCGGGAGCCACCTATTCGGATTCCAGTTACTATGTTATCGTGGACCTTATGGGCGTTGAGGAATTTACAAAGGCTTCCAGCTTTGTAGTCAAAAATGTCAAGCAGTCCCCCGAAAAGCCCAAGGGAGGAGAGAACGTAACTCTCACCTTCGATCTTGAGAACAACGGAGATACTGACTTCAGAAACATAAAACTGCTTCTCGGAAATGTTTCGTCTTCCGCTTTTGAACCCATCGATTCCAATCCCTACATTCTGGTAGGAGACCTTAACGGAAGAAAGACAAAGAAGATGAGCGTTACCTACAAGTGCGGTAACAGCATTCAGGGAGGAACCAACGGCCTTGTTCTGAACTTCACCGCTCAGGACAAACACGGAGCTGACATTGACGGTACAGCGACGGTCTACGTTCTCAATGTGATCCCCGGAAGAAGCGGAGACGGCAATACAGTTTCCAAACCCAAGCTCATGGTTACCGATTTCTCCACCGATTGTGAAGAGATCCTTGCGGGAAGCAAGTTTGAATATAGGTTTAACATTAAGAATACAAACGATGAATCTGTTGCGAGAAACATCAAGGTAAAGGTTACAAGCCATAACTTCTCGGTTACTGCCGGAAGCAACACTTTCTTTGTGAGCGAGATCCTTCCCGGCGAGGAAAAGGAGATCTCCATCAACTTAAAGGCTTCTTCCTCTCTTCAGACAGGAGCATATCCCATCACTGTGGATATGGAGTATGAGTACGATGCGGAAACGAAGAACGAAAACGGGAACAGCGTAACTGCCAGTGATGAGATACTTTTACAGGTCAATGAACTTTTAAGGGCTCAGTGCGAGAACATTCAGATAGGTGACTGGAACATTCCCACCATAGGAGCAACATGCCCTCTTACATTTGAATTTTACAACATGGGCAGATCGACCCTCAATAATGTTTACGTAACCATCGAGGGAGATTTTGAACTTGCAACCGGTAATTCTCATTACATCGGTAACGTCGGACCCGGTTCACCTGAGTTCGTTGAGTGCACGGTAAGACCTTTGGTTTCGGGAAATGCTGAGTGCAGGATCATCATCCACATGGAAGATTCCAACGGTGAAGAAGTGACGAAGGAAAACAGCACCTCCGCGTTTGTAAGCGAGGCCGGAAACGGAGACATGAACGGTGGCATGGACATCGGCATCATTGATTTCCCCATTGACGGCGGAATGATCGATCCCGGTAATAATACGGATGTAGACGGAAGCAAGAAAAAAGTGAGCGTTCCTCTCATTGCCGGAGCAGCGGCAGCGGTTGCAGTCATTGCGGTAGTTGTTGTTATTGTTGTGAAAAAGAAAAAGAAGTCAGCCAAGGAAGAAGAATTTGACGATTAAATGAGGGCTTTTATATGAATTTATGGGACTTATTAAAGATGGGTCTTCGTAATCTTTCCAGACGAAAAGCCCGAACGGCGCTGACCGTAGTGGGCGTGGTCATCGGTACGGTCTCTATCGTTTCAATGGTCTCCATCGGTATCGGCATCAATGAGACTTTCGAAAAGACCTACATGGAAAACGGTGCCATGACCATCATCCAGATCCAGCAATACAGCTCGAGTTTTGACGAAAGCGGAAACTGGACGGGAGACAAAAAGCAGACCCTGGATGATTCGCTGGTGGAGCAGTTACGTGGTATAAAACATGTCAAGGCCATCGCGCCGATCATTGATCAAAACGGCCAGTTTAAGAGCGGAAAGTACTCTACTTACGTGCAGCTTCGGGCTATCGGAAGAGATGCTTTCGGTGAATTCGGTTTTCCCGAACTGACCTACGGAACCTATCCTACCGCAACGGATAACAAAAAGATAGTGATCGCCAACGGTACGTTGCAGAGCTTTTACTACTACAGCGGAAGAAAATACGAAGAAAAAACGATCGATCCCACTCAGGAAAAGATAACCTTTACTTTTCCCGAATGGAATTATCAAAAGAACCCGAGAAAAAAAGATTATAAGATCGAAATGAACCCCGGTCTCGGTAATTTCGCCGTTATGGAAGAATCCGACAACTGGGAATACAACTCCACATGTTATGTGGACATGGATTTCTTTAAGGAAATGTGGAAGCAATATGCCTCTACCCTGACAGTAGCCGACAGAAAACGGGCCATGCAGGTGCTGGAATCCTACTCTGCGATCTATGTGAATGTTGATAACATCGACAACGTGGTAGAGGTGCAGGAAGCCATTAAAGCGCTGGGCTACGGTACATACAGCGACATGCAGTACCTGGAGCCTTTGCAGCAGACTTCCAATATGATCCAGGTGGTCCTGGGTGCCATCGGTGCGCTGGCAATGCTTGTTTCTGCCATCAACATCGCAAACACTATGGTCATGTCGATCTACGAGCGTACAAGAGAGATCGGTATCATGAAGGTACTGGGCTGCAAGGTGTATGACATCAGAAGGCTCTTCCTTTATGAGGCGGCACTGATCGGACTTATGGGTGGTATCATCGGTATTATGCTCAGTTACCTTGTTTCGTTCTTTATCAACAAATACGGTCAGCCGATCTTTGCAGCCATCATGCAGACCAGTGCGGTCTACGATGTTGAAGGGGCAAAGTTCTCGGTGATCCCTTTCTGGCTTCCTTTTGCGGCAGCGGTCTTCGGAATGTTTGTGGGTGTGGTATCGGGATACATTCCCGCCCGCAGAGCGACAAAGATCTCGGCTATCGAGGCCATGAAATCAAATCAGTAACAAGTGCAGCTTTTATACAATACAAAAGAAGGCGGAGAAGGAGTCTCTGCCTTCTTTTTGTGCGGTTGTGAACGGATAAAATAAAGTGGCACATTCCGGGGCAATATGTTATAATGTAAAATACTTTTGAAACAGAAAGGGATAGTATGCAGGAAAGACGAGCACCGAAAAACATATTGATGAGAAAAGAATTCGTCGATATCATAGGCAAAAGCAACATTTACCGATGCAGAGCCGGAGCTTTTGTGCTCGGAATGTTTGCGGGACTTGGTGTTATCCTTATGGGGACGCTTCAGCTTTCCGAGCAGAATATAGCTTTTATCGTGCCCGGCGCGATCTTTGCCCTTGTCTGTGCGATCTTTGGGATCATCTTCCAGCTGATCGATCAGAATGAAGCGAGAGAATACTACACTCTCGTGCCCTATGTCTTTATCGCTTTCATGATCGGATACGGAAGTTTTCTGTCGGTGGTTACCACCAAGTGTTTCGGAAGCATATGCTTTTATTACATCATCGTGATCTTTTGTGCATACACCGTGGTGTTCGGAAACGCAGCTTACATTTTTGTGATGCTGGCAGAACTTGCCGGGCTGGCTTTGATAATCATTTTTTCCTACAGATACGGAAAGCCCCTGAACTACGTACAGTACATTTTTGTGGCAGCTGCCCATGTCTTCTCCTTTATCCTCTCGAGAGAGAGCGAACAGATGAGAACTGAGCTTGCAAGACAGGAACTCATTGCCAAAAAGGAAGTCCGTCAGGCAGAAAGAGATCCTCTTACGGGACTCATCAACAGAAGAGGACTTGAGAGGGCTACAAAGAAGATCTTCAGAGCATGTCAGGAGAGTAATTCACTTGTGGGAATGATGATCCTGGACATCGATCATTTCAAAAAGTACAACGACGGTTTCGGACATGTGCAGGGGGACCGTTGTCTTCAGATGGTGGCCAAGTGTGTGGCCGATACGGTGGGTGACAGGGGCTTCACTTCAAGGATAGGCGGAGAAGAGTTCCTGATCTTCATTTACGGACTGGATGCCGTTTCGATCTATACGGTGGCGGAAGAAGTCCGTTTAGGTGTCGAGGCTATGGGGATCCCTCATGCCACAGGCAAGGGAGATGTGGTTACGGTCAGCATCGGTGTCTATCTTTCCGAGCTGGATGAACAGTCCAGTTTTACGGGAATCTACAACAAAGCGGACAAGTACCTGTATAAGGCAAAGCAGGGTGGAAGAAACAGAGTTGAATGCAACAGAAAACTCAAGGCAAAAATACCCTCTTCCGGAACAGGGGCTGAGTTCTAATAAATTAAAGATCGGAGTTAGTTTGAAATGGGTAAATACTTTGGTACCGACGGCTTCAGAGGCGAAGCAAACGTGGATCTCACAGTGGAACACGCATTTAAGGTCGGAAGATTTTTGGGGTGCTACTACGGTAAGGATCACAAGGCTAAGATCGTTATAGGAAAAGATACGAGACGATCGAGTTACATGTTTGAGTATTCGCTGGTTGCGGGGCTTACAGCAGGCGGAGCGGATGTCTACCTTCTTCATGTTACCACGACACCCAGTGTGTCTTATGTTGTAAGAAGTGAGGATTTTGACTGCGGCATTATGATCACCGCAAGCCATAATCCTTTTTATGATAACGGGATCAAGGTCATTAACGGCAGCGGATTTAAGCTGGAAGCCGATATTGAAGCGTTGATCGAAGAGTACATAGATTCGGAGGAGGATAATCTTCCTCTCGCAAAGAGAGAAGCCATCGGCAAAACCATAGATTACGCCATGGGAAGAAATCGTTACATAGGTCATTTGATCTCCCTTGCCACCCGCTCTTTCGACGGCATCAAGGTGGGACTGGATCTTTCGAACGGATCGGCTACAACGGTGGCAAAGGGAGTTTTTGATGCTCTGGGCGCAAAAACTTTTGTATATGCAAACGAGCCCGACGGATTGAACATCAATCTCAATTGCGGATCCACACACATAGAAAATCTGCAGAAGTTTGTTCTCGACAATAAACTGGATGTCGGTTTTGCCTATGACGGTGATGCGGACAGATGTCTGTGTGTTGACGAAAAAGGAAATGTTGTGGACGGCGACAGGATCATGTACATGTGCGCTGTTTACATGGCTCAGAGAGGCGAGCTTAACAATAATACAGTCGTAACTACCGTAATGTCCAATATGGGCCTGTACAAGGCACTGGAGAAAAAGGGTATCAGATACGAGCAGACAAAAGTCGGAGATAAGTACGTATTTGAGAATATGATGAAGAACGGCCACTCCCTTGGCGGAGAAAATTCCGGCCACATCATTTTTTCAAAATATGCCAAGACCGGAGACGGTATACTGACTTCCATAAAGGTTATGGAAGTGATGCTTGAGTCAAAACTGCCGATCTCGGAGCTTTCAAAAGAAATGAAGACCTATCCCCAGGTCCTTAAAAATGTCCGTGTTAAGGACAAGAAGGCCGCAAAGGAAGATCCGAGGGTGGAAGAAGCTGTCAGGGCTGCAGAAAAAGAACTTGCGGGAGAGGGAAGAGTCCTCTTGAGAGAATCCGGAACGGAACCCCTTATAAGAGTTATGGCAGAAGCTTCTACAATGCAGACTTGTGAGAAAGTTGTGGATGATTTGATCGAAGTACTTGCAAAATGCGGTCATGTCTGTTAAAATGTGATATTTGCAGACTGAAAATAGAAGACAAAAACAATAGAAGGCATCAGAAAAGGAGTATTTTTAAAATGGTTAAGATCGAGAACCTCGAGCAGAAGAACATGGTGAAGCTCATCATTACGGTAGCGGCTTCAGATTTTGAAAAGGCAATTGAAAAAGCTTATCAGAAGAACAAGAACAAGATTGAGATCCAGGGCTTCAGAAAGGGAAAAGCTCCCAGAAGCATTATTGAAAAGATGTACGGCAAGGGCGTATTCTACGAAGATGCCGCAAATGAGATCATTCCCGATGCATATGCAGACGCAGCAAAGGAATCCGGACTTGAGATCGTTTCCCGTCCGGGAATCGATATTGTAGAACTTGAGGACGGTAAGGACTTTGTATTCTCCGCTGAAGTAGCTGTTAAGCCCGAAGCAGAGATCGGAAACTACAAGGGAATCGAAGTTGAAGCTGTTGACACAACAGTTTCCGATGATGAAGTTAACGCTGAGATCCTTAAGGCTCAGGAACAGAACAGCCGTATGGTTACAGTTGAAGACAGAGCTGTTGTTGACGGCGATATGGCTATTATCGATTACGAAGGCTCCGTTGACGGAGTTCCTTTCGAAGGCGGTAAGGGAGAGAATCACGAGCTTGTTATCGGCTCCCATTCTTTCATTGACGGATTTGAAGATCAGATCATCGGACACAAGATCGGTGATGAATTTGATGTAAATGTTACATTCCCCACAGAGTATCACGCAGCTAACCTTGCAGGAAAGCCTGCAGTATTTAAGACAAAGGTTAACGGCATTAAGAAGAAGGAACTTCCCGAGCTTGATGACGAGTTTGCTCAGGACGTTTCCGAATTCGACACCTTTGAAGAGTACAAGGCTGATGTAAAGAAGAAGCTTGAGGAGGATAAGGTTAAGGCTGCAAAGTCCGCTAAGGAAGATGCTGCCGTTGATGCCATCATTGCAGAAGCAAAGATGGACATTCCCGCTCCCATGATCGACACTCAGGCAGAGCAGATGTATGATGATTTTGTAAACAGAATGAGACAGCAGGGCCTTACACCCGACATGTATTTCAAGTTTACCGGCCTTAATGAGGAGAAGCTTCTTGAGCAGATCCGTCCTCAGGCCGAAAAGAGGATCCAAAGCAGACTGGTTCTTGAAGCTGTTGCAAAGGCAGAGGGCTTCAAGGCTACAGACGAAGAGATCGAAGAAGAGATCAAGAAGATGGCTGAGCAGTATCAGATGGATATTGAGAAGCTCAAGGAACTCATCACTGATTCCGAGAAGAAGACAATTGCAGAAGATATCTGCGTTACAAAGGCTGTAGACCTTATCTCTTCAACTTTGGTTGAGAAGAAGGCAGCAAAGAAGGCAGCAGCAAAGAAGACTGCTGCAAAGAAGGAAACAGAAAGCACGGAAGAAGATGCGGAAGCTGAAGAAAAGAAGGCTCCTGCAAAGAAGACAACAACAAAGAAGGCTGCTCCCAAGAAGACTGAGGAGTAAGCGTTTACAGGAAAGGACAATGTATGAGCTTAGTACCGTATGTCGTAGAACAAACAAGTAAGGGCGAGCGCTCTTATGACATTTATTCCCGCCTTTTAAAGGACAGGATCATCTTCCTTGGTGAGGAAGTCAATGAAACAACCGCAAGCCTTGTGGTTGCTCAGCTTCTTTTCCTTGAGGCGGAGGATCCCAAAAAGGACATTTCACTTTACATCAATTCTCCCGGTGGTGTGATCACTGCCGGAATGGCAATCTATGACACTATGAATTTCATTAAGTGTGATGTTTCGACCATCTGCATCGGTATGGCTGCAAGCATGGCTTCATTCCTTCTTGCCGGAGGAACAAAGGGAAAGCGTTACATCCTTCCCAATGCCGAGGTCATGATCCATCAGCCTTCCGGCGGTGCACAGGGACAGGCTACAGAGATCAACATCGCTGCTGAGCACATCCTTGCCATCAGAAAGAGACTTAATGAGATCCTTGCAGACAACACCGGAAGAACCGTAGAAGAGATCGCAAGAGATACAGAGCGTGATAACTTCATGACTGCTGAGGAAGCTGTCAGGTACGGAATTGTCGACAAGATTGTTACAAGCAGATAGTTTACGGAGGTCACGTGGCTAAATCACAGGATAATGTTCGCTGTGCCTTTTGCGGAAGGTCTGCGGAAGACGGCGTAAGACTCTTTTCGGGTCTTGAGCCCAATGTATACATATGCACGGATTGCATTAATCTTTGTGCCGAGATCATGGACGACGATGAAGATGACGATTCCGTGAGCGTTGAAAAAATGCGTGACGGAAAACATGGCGTTTCTGACAAGGCCAGAGGCTGGGAGAGCAGCATAAATCTCCTTAAGCCCAGAGAGATCAAGAAATTCCTTGATGATTACGTTATCGGTCAGGATGAGGCAAAAAAGGTCCTTTCCGTTGCAGTTTACAATCATTACAAGAAAATACTGTATGAAACAAAGTCTGATGTGGAGCTTCAGAAAAGTAACATTCTGATGATCGGACCCACAGGCTCGGGAAAGACTTATCTGGCACAGACACTGGCAAAACTCTTAAATGTACCCTTTGCCATTGCGGATGCCACGACTCTCACCGAAGCAGGTTATGTGGGTGAGGATGTGGAGAACATCCTTTTAAAGCTCATTCAGGCTGCGGATTATGATGTGGAAAGAGCGGAATACGGTATCATTTACATCGACGAGATCGACAAGATCACGAAGAAAGGTGAAAACGTATCCATAACCAGAGATGTTTCGGGCGAAGGCGTGCAGCAGGCTCTTTTGAAGATTCTGGAAGGTACTGTGGCGTCTGTTCCTCCTCAGGGCGGAAGAAAGCATCCCAACCAGGAATTCATACGGATCGACACCACGAACATTCTTTTCATTTGCGGCGGTGCTTTTGACGGACTTGAGAACATCATCAAGCAGAGGATCGGAAAGAAAGCTATCGGTTTCAACGCCGAGCTTTTGGACAATGATGAGTACAACATCGGTGAGCTTCTTAAAAAGAGCACACCCGAAGACCTCATGAAGTTTGGACTCATACCCGAGTTCATAGGTCGTGTTCCGGTGAATGTCGCATTGGATAAACTGGATGAAAAGGCTCTTATCCGTATCCTCAATGAGCCAAAGAATGCTTTGATCAAACAGTACAGCGCCCTTTTTGAACTTGACGGCGTGGAACTGGAGTTTGAGCAAGATGCTCTTAAGGCTATCGCAAAGCAGGCTCTGGAGTTAAAGACAGGTGCAAGAGGTTTGAGATCGATCATCGAGAAGAACCTTCTTGATACCATGTATGAGATCCCTTCCGACACATCCATCCTGAAATGCATTGTTACGAAGGAGACTGTGGAAAACGGAGAGAGACCCGTTTACGAAGTACGCCCCGATAAGAAAAAGAAAAAAGTCGGAGCATAGACAGGAATGTATTAACCGTACGTTGACAATAGTTTAACGTGCGGTTTTTTTCTTGTTTTGTATTAAGAAAAATGCTATTATTAGATTTAGCGTTCAAGGGCTTTTTGAGACGCGGATTTTGCTTTGGATGGGGTTAATTTCAAATGAAAAGAAAAGGAAATGTTTCAGAGAAATCAATATCGGAGATAATCAGTACTTCCTTTAGTAAGATCATGAGCGTTGTGATCGTCATCATTTCGATAATAAGCATGTTTGTACTGATAACGGGGCAGTACAGTGCCTGCACAAGAGACTTTGATGTTGCGGCCGGGCTTGCGTCCGACAGAGTATATTGGGCTTTACAGTCCTACAAGAACATAGTTCAGGATATCGGGGCCATTCCTGCACTTAGCGACGATACTCTGCCTGTTGAGACCAAGGTGGAGATACTGAACGGCATCTGTGATCTCTATGGCCTTGTAAGATGTAAGATCGTTAATCCCGACGGTTACTCCGATATGGATGACCACTCCATTTACAGAGGCGACAGAGAGTACTTTAAACAGGCGATGAAGGGGAAGACCTACATCCATGAGCCTGTTACTTCAAGAACGGACGGTCAGCTTGCGATCATAGGAGCAGCTCCTCTTTGGAAAGACGGAGAGGTGGGGGGAGAAATCGCCGGAGTCGTTTTCATTTCTATAAATCCCATGTTTCTTTATGACATCATTCACGGCGTTAATATCAGTGAGAACACCTTTGTTTACATTATCGACAGTAAGGGCTACACAGTCACTGCCAGTGACATGAAGCTTGTTTACGATAAAAACAACAATATCCTGAAGAGCGAGACTGATCGTTCTCTAAGGGCCATTGCGGAAGCGGAAACAAAAATGCTGAACGGAGAGACGGGATCCGCAACCGTTAAACTGAACGGACAGTACTATTACCTGAGCTACACACCCATTAAGGAAACACCGGGATGGAGCATAGGGATAGGTTCCCCCTACAAGGACTACATGGACACGCCTTTGCTTCTTATGATACTGATGGGAGAATGTCTCCTGATCTCCATATTTATCGTAAAACTCAGGTCCAAGAGGATTGCGGATGAGGTTTCCGAACCCGTCATAAGGATGACCGAAAGCATCAAGAGGGCTGCCGAGTCGGGAAAAGAGATCAAGCCCGTTTACGACGAAAACATAGATGAAGCGGACAATCCCATTGAGCTTAAGATCATTTCTGAAGCAATGGATTCCATTATGGACAGACTGGACATAGCCACCACTGACAACAGGGAATTCCTGGATTCTGCGGTGATCACGGATCTGGTAAGCATGGATATGCTCAGGTACATCAACGGATACTACAAGACCACTTTCGGAGTCAACGTGATCGTGGCGGATTCAAAGGGAACCGTACTTGTGGGACACACAGCCCATGGTCTGGTGGATGCAAATGCCTTAAGAGAAGACGAGAGCGCAAGCTTTATCATGCTGAACGACAGAGTGATAGGCTCCACCATATTTAAGATACCCGAAGACTGCATATTGAACAAAAAGGATGCCCAGGCACACGCAGTTTATGTTTCAAAGATACTTGAGATCGTTGCCTTAGGAAATTTCAGAAGGAGCCTTCAAAGCAGGAACCAGCTGAAACATGCTAAGGAAGAACTGGAGAGGATGTTTGAGTACCATTCGGAAGTGGGAGAAGAAGCCAGAAGGATGGCAACAGAGGGTGAGCAGATAAGAAAGACCGGTAATCCCGAAGCCATCAAGGAATTTATGGGCAAGTTCATAAACTTCTGCTACGACATAGTGTCCCGCACCGATGATTTCACTGATTACAATGACGGAAATTCCATTGCGATAATGATACAGGAAACGGTCTACGCAGTAGAGAAAATGGTTGAGGATCTGAAGAATGATCTGAACAGGACGCATCCTTTTCTTGCGGATAAGACAGACATGAGGATCATTACCGGAATGCCCGAGGCCTTGTTCGGAGATCCAATAAGGATCAGGAAACTGACGGAGAATCTGCTGATCGCCATGAGCGACGAAAACAATCCCAATGAAACGGGCATATTCTTCGAAAGCAAAAAGAACTCATATGCCTCATGCCTGTCCATCAGTATACACGGAAACCGTGCCTATACGGACAAGGAAAGAAAAAGGCTTAAGAGCATTCTGGAAGAGGATATAGAGGAATCAAGCGTTGTTGACAACATTAACGCTTCTGAACTTAAGCTTCTCAGCATTGCGAGAGTTGTCAGAAGAATGCATGGTTCCATAGCCGTAAATAAAGGCGGAGAAGGGGAAACTTGGTGTACGATCGTAATTCCGCAGCTGGAGGTGAACTCCGATGATCAGTGACAGCTTGAAGAGAATTGAAGAATTGCTGCTTGAGCTTGAGGCGCAGAAAGAAAGTGAAAACAAAGCAAGAGAACTCAGGCTGGAGCTGGCAAATGTTTACGCAAAGATCCGGTACGGCAACAACGGCAAGCGCGAGGGCAAAGCTATCATCGACAAAAACAATGTTGAGGAGCTGTTTGACGAGGCTATCAAAAATGAGGAGTTCAAAGTCTTCTACCAGCCGAAGGTTAATCTGAAGACCTATGAGCCAAATGGCGCAGAGGCACTCTGCCGCTGGATACACAATGATGAGATCATCCCTCCGGACGAGTTCATTCCTATCCTGGAGCAGAGTTCAAAGATCGAAGTGCTGGATTTTTACATGCTGGATCACATGTGCAGAGACATGCGTAAATGGCTGGATGAAGGAAAGAGAGTAGTGCAGATCTCCGTGAACCTTTCAAGGATCAATGTAGGACAGGAAAGGTTGCTGGAGAGGATAATAGAAACCATAGACAGGTACAGGATCCCCCATTCCTATGTTCAGGTGGAGCTTACGGAAACATCGACGGAGCTGGGATTTGATGAGCTCAGGGATCTGGTCCTGGGACTCAGGGATGCGGGCATCAGTACTGCAGTTGACGATTTCGGAACGGGATATTCTTCTCTGAAGCTGATCAGCGAACTGCCCTGGAATGTTCTTAAAGTGGACAAGAGCCTTCTCCATGAGGCTGAAAGGACAGGCTCCAGCGAGCATCTGATGCTCTGCCACATAATCAGCATGGTGAGAGATCTGGGCATGGAATGCGTGGTAGAGGGCGTGGAAACACCGGAAGATGTGAAACTCTTAAAGGACAACAATTGCTTCATGGCCCAGGGCTACTACTTTGACCGTCCTATAAGCAGAGAGTACTTTGAGCAGCTTTTGGACAGTTTTAATCAACAGAAAATTGCGAGATGAATTTTTGAGCCTTTGGAGGATTGAGTTCTTCAAAGGCTTTTTTTGCCGTTTCCTCATCTGAAAAAAGTCCGAAAACAGCCGAGCCGCTTCCGGTCATCATGGCAACCTCGGCACCGGAATCCTTTAAAAGCTGTTTAAGTACATTGATCTCGGGGCACATCCTGACAGCGGCTTCTTCCATGAAATTGCTGCAGGCAGAGAAGAAATCCCATGTTCGTCCGGACAGGAGCGCAGTCATCATATATTCTGTACTCGGATGCTCAGAAGAATCGATAAACTCATCCGTGATCTCATACATTTCTTTTGTGCCCAGTGAAATGTCCGGCTTCAGGATGACGCAGGGAACAGGACCGGGGGAAGGAAGAGGAGTCAATCGGTCTCCGATACCTTCACAAAGCGCCGTACCGCCTATGATGCAAAAGGGTACGTCTGCTCCGAGGGTAGCTCCCATCTGACAGAGCTTTTCTTCGGTGAGACCGACAGAGAGGAGTTCATTCAGACCTTTAAGTACCGTTGCGGCATCTGCGCTTCCGCCACCCATGCCCGCACCTGCGGGGATGCGCTTTTCCACTTCGATATCAACGGATGCGTAAGTATTGTGCGATCTCGTGTTCTGTGCCAGGATCAGAGCAGCCGCTTTGTAAACAAGATTTGATTCATCCCATTTTACAGACGAAAAGTCTCCTGCATTTGAGCAGGAGACTTTGATCTCATTTTGTTCAGACGGTTCGATTCCGATCTTTATCACGTCATGCAGGCATATGCTTTGCATAACGGATGAAATGTCGTGGTAGCCGTCTTCTCTTTTTTTTATAACATCAAGTATAAGATTCAGCTTGGCATTTGCGTTAAAAGACTTTGTCATAAGCATCCTTTCGGGTCATTCGCAGACATGTTCTATTCCGAGATTGATGATGGAACGGACATGGTCGTCTGCAAGCGAGTAGTAGATTGATTTGCCGTCCCTTCTCGAAGTGACCAGCTTTCCGGTCTTAAGGAATTTTAACTGGTGGGAAACGGCGGACTGGGTCATGCTGAGCCTTTCAGAAATGTCGTTCACGCAAAGTTCACCTTCGAAAAGGGCATACAGTATCCTTATCCTTGTTGAGTCGCCAAAGTACTTAAAAAGCTCGGCAAGATCATATAAATTGTCTTCGGATGCATTTGATTCGTTCATTATTACGTCCCTTCAGCTCACAATTCTGTCCGAAGAGGAGCCGGTTTATTTTTGACGGATCCTTAATGCTCTCATGGCATTCAGAACCGCCAGTGCCATAACGCCAACGTCTGCGAAGATCGCAAGCCACATACTTGTTAGGCCTGTGGCAGTCAGGATCAGGCAGAGAAGTTTGACACCGATGGCAAAGTAGATGTTTTCATGTGCAATGTGAAGTGTCTTGCGTGAGATACGGATAGCAAGGGAAAGTTTGTCGGGATCGTCGTCCATGAGAACGACATCTGCAGCTTCTATGGCCGCATCACTTCCGAGACCGCCCATGGCGATGCCCACGTCTGCTCTCGAAAGAACAGGAGCGTCGTTGATACCGTCTCCGACGAAAACAACCGCTGCTCCCTGATTTGTTTTACGATCGATCAGTTCCTCCACCTTCTTGACCTTATCGGCGGGAAGAAGCTCGGCATAACAGCTTGAAACTCCCAGCTGCTTTGCTACACTGTCGGCTACGGGCTTTGCATCACCTGTGAGCATCACGGTGTTGCTGATCCCGAGCTGATTCAGATGGGCGATGGCATCAGCCGCGGTTTCCTTGATCACATCGGTGATGAGGATGTGGCCGGCGTACTTGCCGTTTACTGCCACGTGTACGATGGTTCCGGTATGGTGACAGGGAATGCAGGAAACACCCACGCGCTTCATGAGTTTTTCGTTACCCACTGCGACCCAGGGCTTTTCAAGATCCTTGAAAGGACCCTCCAGCTTCAGGCCGGTAATGACACCGTTTCCGCCTACCTCGTCCACACTTTCGACGAGATTGCGGTCTATCGGTTTATTATATGCTTTTATGATGCTTTTGGCAATAGGATGGGAGGAAGCGCTTTCAGCGTAGGCAGCCAGCTCAAGGAGCCTATCCTCGGGCATCTCGCTGTGGTGTATGCCTGCTACTTCGAAGACACCTCTGGTCATGGTACCGGTCTTGTCGAACACCATTGTTCTTGCTTTGGCAAGAGCTTCGATGTAACCTGAACCCTTTACGAGAATGCCGTTTTTACCTGCACAGCCGATACCTGCAAAGAAACTTAAAGGAATGCTGATAACAAGGGCGCAGGGGCAGCTCACGCAAAGGAAGGAAAGGGCTCTGTAAACCCATGTCTGTACGTCGGGATCGTTTCCGAGGATCAGGTTGATCACCGTGGGGATCGCTACAAGAAGAACAGCAGCGGAGCAAACGATGGGGGTGTAGACACGGGCAAATTTCTTAATGAAATTCTCGGATCGTGTCTTTCTGGAACTTGCTTCCCGAACCAGAGTCAGGATCCTTGAAAGAGCGGATTCGGAAAATTTCTTTGTGGTTTCAAGTCGGATGACGCCGTTCAGGTTGATGGAACCGCTTAATACTTCATCACCTTCGGCGATCTCAACGGGCAGGCTTTCACCGGTAAGCGCAGCGGTGTCAAGAGATGACTTTCCTGAGATCACTTTGCCGTCGATGGGAACACGCTCACCGGGCTGAACAACGATAACAGAACCGACGTTTACGGAAGAAGGCTTTACACGCACCAGATCCCCGTATTTTTCAATGTTTGCATAGTCAGGTCTGATGTCCATAAGTGACTTGATGCTGGCGCGGCTCTTCCCAACAGCGTGTTCTTCGAAAAGCTCACCCAGACGGTAGAAGATCATTACCGCGATGCCCTCCGGGTACTCACCCAGGATCAGAGCTCCCACGGAAGCTACGGTCATAAGGAAGTTTTCGTCCAGGAGATGACCTTTAAAGAGGCCGGAAATAGCTTCAAACAAGATGTCATATGCGATCAGGACATAGGCGATGCCCACAAGGCTGTACATGAGTACAGAGGGCATTTTTTCGCCTGCGATGATGAGAGAGAGCATTATGATACCTGAGATGATGATACGTATGATCTCAAACTTGGGGCTTTCTTCTGCTTCTTCGCTCTCTTCTTCACGGTGCTGGTGGTGATGACAGCCGCAGCCGCACTCGTCATCGTCATCATCATCATCGTCGTGGTGGTGATGTTCGTGGTCATGGTGACAGCAGCAATCGTCGTCATCGTCGTCATCGTGGTGATGATGGTGTTCATGGTCATGATGGCAGCAGCAGTCATCATCATCGTCATCGTCGTGGTGGTGATGACAGCCGCAATCGTCATCGTCGTCATCGTGGTGATGGTGAGCATGCTCATGCTCATGGTCGTGATGTTCGTGGTCATGCTCGTGTTGGTTGTTGGCACTTTCTTTAAGGAGCTCTTCATCATGCTCCGCTTCGTGTTTATGCATATTTAGATCCCTCCGGGTTGTTTATGATCATATCATTTGAACAATCGCTCAAATGTTCAAACATATAATAACATTTTTTTGTAGTTTGTCAATCCTTTTTTTGTGTGTGCACGGGAGTACGATTTTGGTTGACTGCCCTCTGAAGTAAAGCTAAAATAGAACAGGATATCCATAGGGTAAACTAAAGAAATGCCAAAAGGGAGAAGCCCGGTATTAAGGAAGTGCCGGGAATGGGCTATTTCGGAAAGGCGGAATGATGCCCGGATTTAATGATGAGATCAACAAAATAAAAGAGGAATTCAAAAAGAAAGTAAAAATGAGCTTTCAAATGGAAGCAGAGTTTGAGCAGATACTAAAGTATCTGGCTGTAAACGGTGCTGATCATGAAAGCTTTTTTAGAGCTTTTTTTGAGGAAGAGAAGATCGAAGAGCCTGTTTGCAAGGCGGAAGCTAAGAAACTTCTGGCAAAGCTCAGGGAAAAGGCTGTAAGAGAGACAACTGTAAGGAAGACTGTTACAAGAACTCCGGAGATAGTTGGAGAAAAGCACATAATCGCATGGGTTGAGGAAGATGCGGCAGCAGATCCGAGAGCGGCAGAACTTTGCAAAAATGCGGACGAAGTTCGGATAATAAAACACTACAAGGACATTTTTAACGCGAAGGGACATAATTTTAAGGAAGAGAAAAAGAGCGGTAATTTTATCGTAGCCAGGAATAAGGATGCATTGGTCTATCCCGGGGCACCCTTTTGCCAGAGCTTTGGAAATGAGCATTTCTACTACGCTTCCTGCGTTAAAAACTGTATATTCGACTGCGATTATTGTTTTTTACAGGGACTTTATCCCTGCGGTTATCCGGTTTACTTTGTTAATCTTGAAGATTATTTTGAGGAACTTGATTCACTGCTTCAAAAATTCCCTGTCTATCTTTGTATTTCTTACGATACAGACCTGCTTGCATTGGAGCAGAAACTCCATTATGTGGAAAAATGGGTGAGTTATGCACAGTTGAGGCCGGATCTTAAGATAGAGATAAGAACCAAAAGCGGAAATTCAACCCTGTTTAAACATTTTGAAAACATGTTAAAATCTTCCGGCACGGAAAATTGCGATAATGTGATATTTGCGTGGACAATTTCTCCGGAGGAGGTCATAAGTTTTGCGGAGCAAGGACTTCCAAGTGTTGAAAAAAGGATCGGAGCTTTGAAAGCTGCAAAGAGATCGGGGTTTCCCGTGAGGATCTGCTTCGACCCTATGATCTATCATCCTGATTGGAAGAAAACCTATCAGAAACTGTTTAGCAATGTGTTTAATTCCGTTAATGCGGAAGATATTCTGGACATAAGCGTAGGCGTCTTCAGAATCTCAAACAAGCTTTTAAGACGTATGAGAGATGCCAATGAAGACAGCCCGGTTACCCAGTTTCCGTATATTACGGAAAACGGAGCCTGTCATTACGGAGAAATCTCGTCTGAGATGATGAGTTTTGCTAAAGAAGAACTGAAGAAGTATGTTCCCGCTGACAAGATATATGCCTGGGAAGGAAATTAAAAAAGACGGTTCAATAAGAACCGTCTTTATAAAATCATGATTTTATCTTTAATCCTGAACTTTGTCCAATGCCTGACTGATGTCTGCGATGAGATCTTCTTTGTCTTCAAGTCCGCAGGAGAAGCGAACGAGATTGGGAAGGATACCGCATGCTGTAAGCTGTTCGTCGGTCATCTGACGATGAGTTGCATTTGCGGGATGGAGACAGCAGCTCCTTGCATCTGCAACATGCGTTTCGATCGCAGCGAGCTTCAGATTTTTCATGAAAACTTCCGCAGCCTTACGACCACCTTTAAGCCCGAAGCTTACAACTCCGCAGGAACCGTTGGGAAGGTACTTTTTAGCAACTTCATGATACTTGTCTCCGGGCAGACCACAGTAATTTACGTACTCGATCTTGGGATGCTTTGCAAGAAACTCGGCAACAGCCTGACCGTTCTCACAATGTCTTGCCATACGGACGTGGAGGCTTTCGAGACCGAGATTGAGAATGAAAGCATTCTGAGGAGACTGGATCGAACCGAAGTCACGCATGAGCTGAGCTGTGCATTTTGTGATGAAAGCGCCTGCGTTTCCGAACTTGGTCGCGTAGGTGATGCCGTGATAGGAATCGTCGGGAGTGCAAAGTCCGGGGAATTTGTCTGCGTGAGCCATCCAGTCAAATTTACCGGAATCTACGATACATCCGCCCACTGCAGCGCCATGTCCGTCCATATACTTGGTGGTGGAATGGGTTACGATGTCAGCGCCCCATTCGATGGGACGACAGTTAACGGGCGTAGCGAAGGTGTTATCTATAATGAAAGGAACGCCGTGTGAATGAGCGGCCTTTGCCCACTGCTCTATGTCGAGAACGGTAAGGGCGGGATTTGCGATGGTCTCTCCGAATACAGCCTTGGTGTTGGGCTGAAATGCGGCGTTCAATTCTTCGTCTGTGCAGTCGGGAGAAACGAAGGTGAAATCGATGCCCATTTTCTTCATTGTCACTGCGAAGAGGTTGAAGGTTCCGCCGTAAATGGAGGAGGAAGCAACAACGTGATCGCCGCAGGAGGCGATGTTGAAGACGGCAAAGAAGTTGGCAGCCTGTCCGGATGAAGTCAGCATTGCTGCTGTTCCGCCCTCAAGCTCGCAGATCTTTCCTGCAACGAAGTCATTCGTGGGATTCTGCAATCTGGTGTAGAAATAGCCGCTCGCTTCAAGATCGAAGAGCTTTCCCATGTCTTCGCTTGTGTTGTATTTAAAAGTGGTACTCTGAACGATAGGGATCTGGCGGGGTTCTCCGTTTCCGGGAGTGTATCCGCCCTGTACACATGTGGTGTTGATCTTGTACTTAGCCATAGTTTTCTCCTTTGAAAATCATTTGAGATGTATAATAATTCAATCCGTTAAAGTAGTCAAGTGCAAGTTTTTGATGTATACTAAAGGACAGGCAAAAAAGAGATTTAAAAGGAGTCGGCAATGGCAAAACAGTACACAGTAAGATGCAAAGAATTATTACCCTCAGGAAACGGGCTCGTGACCTTCAATAATTCCAACTTTGAAGTGACGGGAGTTCTGCCCGGGGAAAAATGTACAATAGAACTGGTTTATAAAAAAGAAGGAACGGGCGCTAAGCTTGTGGAGGTACTTGAGCCTTCAAAAGAAAGAATCCCTGTCAAATGTCCTGTATACGACAAGTGTGGTGGCTGTAATTTGCAGCATATGTCCTATGATTCTGAACTGAGGTTCAAAAGCGAAAAGGTTAAGAAATTATATCAGGATATAAATGTTTTGCAACTTCCTATCATTAAAAGTGATAATTTTGAACATTACAGAA
Organism: Lachnospiraceae bacterium; assembly: GCA_016287675.1. Classification (GTDB taxonomy): domain Bacteria; phylum Bacillota; class Clostridia; order Lachnospirales; family Lachnospiraceae; genus RGIG3528. The sequence continues at coordinate 2,170 of JAEFAR010000037.1, read as the reverse complement.
ACAAGATATATGCCAGCTTCAGTTTTGAAAAAAGAGGCAGGGGAGACATCAGGCAGATCGCGGGAATGTTTGAGGAAAACACAAGAAAAGTGGTCAATTGCAGCGATTGCCTGATCCAGAATCCCGTAGCCAATTCTATTATAAAGACGATCCTCGACCTTATGAGACTGACAGGGACCAGAAGCTACGATCCGGACACAAGAACGGGAGTGCTCCGCCATGCCTACATCCGTGTGGCTCAAAAGACAGGAAAAGTGATGCTTGTCTTGGTAACGGGAGTTCCGGAATTCAAGGATAAATCCCGCTTTGTTCAGACACTGACAAAGAAGCATCCATGCATAGAAACTATCATTCACAACATAAATCCCGGAAAAACCGGAATGATCCTGGGAAACAAAGATAACGTGATCTTCGGAAAAGGCTACATCACAGATGAACTCTGCGGATGTACCTTTAAGATCTCGCCCAAGTCATTTTATCAGGTAAATCCGAAGCAGACAGAGAAGCTTTACAACGCAGCAGTGGATCTCGCAGACATCCAACCTTCCGATACGGTTATAGATGCCTATTCGGGTATCGGAACGATCTCACTGATCGCAGCCAAAAAGGCAGGCAAGGTGATCGGTGTCGAGATCAATCGGGACGCAGTTCGGGATGCAAAAGAAAACGCTAAGATCAATGATGCTACAAACGTAGAATTTTTAGAGGGAGATGCAGGAGAGTTCCTTGAAAAAGAGGCTAAAAAGACAAATCCGGATATAATTTTTATGGATCCCCCCAGATCGGGCAGTGACGAAAAGTTCCTGAACGCTGTATGTACAGCGTCTCCGAAACGTATCGTCTACATCTCCTGTAATCCCGAAACCCAGGTGAGGGATGTGAAGTACCTTATGCAGCACGGATACTCACCGAAGGTTCTTCAACCCGTGGACATGTTCAGCAGAACGGGGCATGTGGAGACGGTAGTCCAACTTTCCAAGGAAAATATCAACAGAGACAGCTCGGAGAGAAAAAGTATTGCGAAGACCGATGATATTGGAATGATCAGCGGGTACAACAAAGGGAATAAAGCGCCCGAGACAACAAGCCCAAGTCAGAAGATGCCAAACAGCCGCAGTGCACACGCAAAGGATCTTCATTGAGTGCGCAGATTAATGATCTGAGCTTGAAGATGAGTGTATTTGTCTGGGAAGGTGGGAATAAAACGATGCCAAACATGAATTATCCGGAGAGCGACTGGAAACTTTTTAGAAGCAAAATATCGGATTGGCAGGAAGCGTATATGGAAAAACTCTGCAAAGAGTATATTGATATCTTAAGCGCCGATGGCAGTTCGGCAGACAGATTTTGGGCAGTGGAAGAGCGCATAAAGGGAGATAGGAAAAAAGTCGGAGTGCAGGCTGAGATACGGCGCTCACAGATGTTTTATAATGTTGTTTCGCTTATCCGAGAGGGCGCAATCTCTTTGGAAGATCTGGACGGATTTAGCGAAGAACTAAAGCAGGCTGCAGAAGCAAGTATGAATTGGTGAAAACATGGGAATTATAGATATAGCCAGCAGTAAATCTGTATGGCGAGGTATGGATTATTATAAACAGAAAAAGGTTCTTTCATGCGAAGAGAATGATGATGGAACTTATGAAGGTGATGTGGCTGGAAGTGATAATAAGAAATATCATGTTCATCTTGATATGATTCATCCACGGAAATCAAAATGCAATTGCCCCTTGGCGAATGGTAAGCAGATCATATGCAAACACATTGTAGCTATGTCATTTTGCGTAGACGCATCTGAAGCAGATCGCTTTAAGAATGAGAAAACCATATATGCATCAGAGGAAGAAGAGCGCAGGGCAAAGCGGTATGATAGTTATATGAAAATGGCTAAATACATGTCTAAAGAAGAACTTAGGGAAGCGTATGTCGAGGCTATGATTGAATTGGAAGAAGTTCATCGCAAAGAAAAGCATGGAAATAAGGGATAGGGTAACTGTCTATTTAAGGGAGACTGGTTATGAAAATAGAGATGGATAATGATTTCAGAGGAAATGCGTATATCATTCAAAATGAAGATGTTCTCTTGAAATTCAGCGGAGGATTTGCGGATCTGACGAATGAGATACCGAATACTCTTAATACAAGATTTGCAACTGCATCTATGGGTAAAACA
>JAEFAR010000074.1 GCA_016287675.1 Lachnospiraceae bacterium | reverse complement strand
CTGGTGATAGTTTCAGACTAAAAAAGGAGGCTGTTTCGTCATTTATCTCGAGCGACGGAACGGTGTATTTTGACGATGGGCTTTCATAATGGTTATTTTTTCTTCACTCCGATTTTATTGTCAAGCAGACCCTTGATCATTATAATATTTGCATATTAAAGAACTGCATGAAAGGAGATGATCCGATGAGCGAACTGTCAAACATTACAAATGCTTCCAACAGAAGCTATGAACGCCTTGCAAGCGGACGGAGAGTTAACCGTGCTGCGGACGGAGCGGCGGAGCTTGCCATCAGCGAAGGCATGACCGCTCAGACCAACGGGCTGAACGTTGGCGCCGACAACATCAGTAACGCCCGTAATCTTTTGAACATTTCGGACGGAGCTCTCGGAAGCATCCATGACTCTCTGCAGCGCATACGTGAACTGGCTGTGGAAGCCTCCAACGGAACTCTCACCTCATCGGACCGTGAAAGCATACAGTGGGAGATCGATCAGCTAAAGGACGAGATCTCATCCGTTGCTAAGAACACGAACTACAACACAAAGAATCTTTTGGACGGATCGGAGACGGAACTTTCCATAGAAACAGGCAGCGGAAAGAAGAACGTGTCCCTTACTGATGCATCGCTTGAAGCTCTGGGGATAAAGGACTTCAACGTGACAGGAAAGTTCAATCTGAAGGACATCGATGATGCGATCAAAAAGGTGAGCTACGCAAGAAGCAAAGCAGGAGCGCAGTACAACGCGCTGGAACATGCCTACAACTACAACCGTAACGCTTCCGAAAATCTTACCGCGGCAAATTCAAGACTTGTGGATCTTGATTACGGAAAAGAAGTTACGGAGAAAAACAAACAGAACATCCTGCAACAATATGCACTCTTTGCCCAAAAACAGAGGATGGAGCAGGACAGGAACAAGCTTAATATCCTTAATTAACAGATAGATTGTGTAAGAGACAGCCGGGCGCAATGTCCGGCTGTTTTGACTTTTTGGGGAGTATTTTTCGACGTCGGTTTTCCTTGACTACATGAGGCTGTTATGTTAAATTACTAACGGTAATGATGATTTGTTAGCGGTGGCTAACTCGAAAAGAGTTGCTGCCTTTATTTAAAGAAAGGATGATAGTTTATGACAAACAGAAAACAGGTTGTTTTGGTTGTAATGGACGGTGTCGGTTTCTCCAAGACCGGCCTCGGTGATGCTGTGACAGCAGCTAATACACCGGTGCTTGACAGGCTTTTAAAGACCTGCCCCAATACAAGGCTCAAGGCTCACGGATCCGCTGTGGGACTTCCTTCCGATGACGATATGGGTAACTCCGAGGTTGGACACAACGCTCTCGGCTGCGGACAGATCTACTCCCAGGGTGCAAAGCTGGTTAATGAGTCCATCGAAAACGGAAAGATGTTCGCATCCGACACCTGGAAAGAGGCTCTCGGAAACGTTAAGAGCAAGAATTCCGTCCTTCATTTCCTCGGTCTTCTTTCCGACGGTAATGTTCACTCCAACATCTCCCACCTCATCAGCATGCTGAAGAAGGCTAAAGAAGAGGGTATCAAAGAAGTACGTGTTCACATCCTTCTTGACGGACGTGACGTTCCCGCAACAAGCGCTCTGCAGTATGTTGAGCAGCTTGAGAAGTGCCTCACCGAGCTCAATACTGACGGCTTCCATGGACTGATCGCTTCCGGCGGAGGAAGAATGAAGGTTACAATGGACCGTTATCAGGCTGACTGGGGCATGGTAGAACTTGGCTGGAAGACTCATGTAAAGGGCGAAGGACGTATGTTCGAAACCCCCACTGAGGCCATCGAGACCTACAGAAACGAACTCAATGTCATCGATCAGGATCTCCCTGCATTTGTGATCGCTAAAGACGGAAAGGCTGTGGGAAAGATCACGGACGACGACAGTGTTATCCTTTACAACTTCCGTGGCGACCGTGCTCTTGAGATCTCCATGGCATTTGATTACGAAGAATTCAACTACTTTAACAGAGGACCCAAGGTAAACTGCTTCTATGCAGGCATGCTCGAGTACGACGGAGACCTTCACATCCCGAGACATTACCTTGTTAATCCCCCCGAGATCAGAAACACTCTCTCCGAGCTTCTTGTAAACGCAGGCATGAGCCAGTACGCAGTTTCCGAGACTCAGAAGTACGGACATGTTACCTACTTCTGGAACGGCAACAGAAGCGCAAAGTTCAGCGAAGAGCTTGAGACTTTCAAGGAGATCCCTTCGGATAACGTCTCCTTCGATCAGCGTCCCTGGATGAAGTCCGCTGAGATCACCGATGATGTGATCGAAGCTATCAAGTCCGAGAAATATGATTTCATCAGATGCAACTTCCCTAACGGAGACATGGTGGGACATACAGGAAACTACGATGCCACCATTACAGGCGTTGAGTCTGTGGATCTCGGTCTTGCAAGACTCATCAAGGTCTGCGACGAGTACAACGTAACTCTTCTTGTTACAGCCGATCACGGAAATGCAGATGAGATGCTTGAAAAGAACAAGAAGGGAGAGCTTCAGGTTCGTACCGCTCACTCCCTTAACCCCGTTCCTTTCATCATTTATGATAAGAAGAACACTTTCACCATCAAGGAAGGTAACTACGGACTTGCAAACGTTGCTCCCACTGTGGCAACGATCTTTGGTCTCAAGGCACCCGATTGCTGGGAAAAGAGCATGATCTAAAAAACAGGAGAAGAAAATGAGAATTGCATTGATCAATGAAAACAGCCAGGCCGCAAAGAATGCGATCATTGAAGCGGCATTAAAGAAAGTTGTCGAGCCCATGGGGCACGTAGTTGTAAACTACGGCATGTACAAGGCTGACGATGCTGCACAGCTTACCTATGTCCAGAACGGTATCCTTGCGGCAGTGCTTCTTAATTCAAAGGCTGCGGACTACGTTATCACAGGCTGCGGAACGGGTGAAGGTGCCATGCTTGCCCTGAACTCGTTCCCCGGAGTTATCTGCGGACATGTGGAGGATCCTCTTGATGCCTACACATTTGCTCAGATCAATGACGGAAATGCCATTGCCATCCCTTTTGCAAAGGGCTTCGGCTGGGGCGGTGACCTTAACCTTGAGTACATTTTCGAGAAACTCTTCTGCGAGGAGAGCGGTCAGGGCTATCCCAGAGAACGTGCGGTTCCTGAGAAGAGGAACAAGAAGATCCTTGATGAAGTGAAGCTTGTTACCTACAAGGATCTGTGCTTCATCCTTGAGAACCTGGATCGTGAGCTCGTTAAAGGAGCTCTTGCCGGTGAGCACTTCAGTGAGTACTTCTTCAGAGACTGCAAAGACGCAAAGATCGCAGAGACAGTAAAGAAGATCCTGGCATAGACCGGCAGGGTGAAGAAGCGGTTAATGAGGGAGAAAGATTATGCCTGATTATTACCTGATTAATTACGGATTTGTGATACTCGGGATCGTGATCACACTGGCAGCGTCCATAAACGTAAGAGCAACATACGCCAGATACAGTAAAATTGCAAACATAGAAGGACTTACAGGTGCGGACGCGGCACAGGCTATCCTTTCTGCCGCGGGGATCAACGATGTGGAGATCCGACCCATCGGCGGAAGCCTAACGGATCACTATTCACCGAGAGAAAAGGTGTTGCGTCTGTCAGAGGGCGTTTTTGGGGCATCATCCGTGGCTGCGGTGGGCATAGCTGCCCATGAGTGCGGACATGCCATTCAGCACAAAGAAGCCTACGGACCCTTAAAGCTTCGTTCCCTGTCAGTGCCTCTGGCAAACATCGGGGGCTATCTGTCATGGCCCGTGATCCTTTTGGGGATCTGGTTTGAACTCAGCGGCCTTGCACAGTTCGGCATTTTCCTTTTCATGTTTGTAGTCTTTTTCGAACTGATCACTCTTCCCGTTGAATTCGATGCATCCCGAAGAGCTTTGAAAGCCCTTGAAAACAGCGGACTGCTGGTACAGGATGAGATCGGCGGAGCACGCAAGGTGCTGAATGCGGCGGCGCTTACCTATGTTGCCGCGCTTCTTTCCACGATATTGCAGCTTCTAAGGCTCATAATGCTTGTAAACGGCGGAAGAAGGAGAAGATGACAGTCGACAGATCTGAACTTCTACACGACAAAGATATACGAGAGCCTTTGTTCGAATTCCTTGAGGACACCTACGGAAAAGTAAGGATCCTCGAGGAAAAGCGGACAGGCAGTGCGCGCGCGGACGTGGTCATGATCACGCCCGAGTTTTTGTATGGGATAGAAATAAAGAGCGATGCGGATACATATGCCCGGCTGGACAAGCAGGTCAGGAACTACAACTGGTACTACGATCGGAATTTTGTTGCGGTGGGCAGCAGACACGCCATGCATATAGAGGAACACGTGCCCAAGTGGTGGGGGATCATAACGGTGGAGGAAACTCCCGAGGGGCGTGTGGATTTCTACATCCTGCGACAGCCCGATGTGAACCCGCGGGTGAAGGACAAGCGTAAGATCAGCATCCTGTGGCGACCTGAGCTGAACCGCCTTCTGGAGCAGAACCACCTGCCCAAGTACCGCGAAAAGAGCAAAGCCTTCGTCCAGGAGAAACTGCTGGAAAAAGTCCCGCCGGAGAAGCTGTGGTTGCAGGCCTACGAAGAGTTGTTCCAGCGCGATTACACCACCATCGCGGCGGAGATCAAGGCTTATAAGAACAAATGACATGACACCCACGATACGATTCACAACAGCAACGATGGAGCAGGCCACTGAGATCTGCGATCTCATGCGGAAGGTTTACGAAAGCATGGAGGACAGATCCCTGTTTGTTTGCGATGATGAAGAATTTGTCCGCAGGCATATATCTTCCGAAGGCTTCACAGTTCTTGCCGTTGCCGGATCATCAGAGATCGCGGGCTGTTTTATTTTACGTTTTCCGGGAAACAGTGAAGACAACCTGGGGCGGGACATCGGCTTACCCGAAAGCGCACTGCCACAGGTCGTGCATATGGAATCCTGCGTGGTCTCCCCCGCATTCCGGGGTCAAGGCCTGCAGCTTGCAATGCTCCGATTTGCCGAGTCTTTGCTTGACAATAACAAGTACAGGTACCTAATGGCAACTGTGTCCCCCAACAACCCCGCCAGCTTCAGAACATTCGAAAAAAACGGCTACCGTGTGGCAGCCGTAAAGGAAAAGTACGGGGGCTTCCCCCGCCGTATCTATCTGAAAGAATTATGACCTCGGGGTTATGGTGTCATTTCCCCCTGTACATCATCAGGCAATCGCCGGGGCGGATCGTGGTCCCGCCATGGGGGATGATCTCTTCATTTTCACGGATGATGAGAGTGATGATCTCGTTCTCCTGCAGGCTGATCTCACAGATCTTTCTGTTCGCCCAATGATGCTCGGGCGTGATGTCATGAGTTACAAAGGAAACGGGATCGCTGCTGTCGGACACC
>JAEFAR010000036.1 GCA_016287675.1 Lachnospiraceae bacterium | reverse complement strand
TCTTGCAATTATCCACAAAACTGTTACCCAGGTTTTCGATCACTTCCATATCCTCATGAGAGCTGTCCTTCAGTGCCGTGATCAGCTGTTTGAGCACCTTGCTCACATGATCGACCGTGCCTTCAAGTTCCTCCACCACAGTTTCTATTTCCGTAACCGCGTGTCCTGTATCCTGGGAGAGTTTACCGATCTGATCCGCCACCACGGCAAACCCGCGTCCCGCTTCACCTGCTCTTGCCGCTTCAATGGATGCGTTCAGTGAAAGGAGATTTGTCTGATTTGCGATTCCTTTTATGGTCTGGGTAAGGTTCTCGATCTCATTTATCTTAAGAAGTTCCTCTATGGATTCATTTGTGAGTTTTTCCATGGCGTTGGCGTTTTCAACCACAGCCTTGCTGCTCTTTGTTGCTTCGCTCAGAGTCGCTCCCGCATCATGAGTGGATTTCTCCGAACTTCTGGCAATGTCTTCCGTTCCCGCACGAAGATCTGTCATTCCAGTCCTGATGGCACTTGTCAGTTCCGCACATTTTTCAAGTCGTTTTGATGCCTCATCGGTGTTGGCGGTAATGTTCTCCAAAAGTGCCAGTGTCTCCTGAGTTCCATCGGACACCAATGCACAAGTTTCCGCATTTTCTCCCACGATCCGTTTCAGCGTGTCTGCATTATGATCGATCCCCGAAACTATCTCCACGAAGGCAGTTCTCAGTTTCATTGCCGTTCTTGCAATACTGCCGGTTTCACCCATATATTTACAGAGTTTTTCTTCTTTCGGATCCTGGGTAAAATCGAATTCGCCCATCTTTGCCAAAGATCTTTCAACCTCTTTAAAAGGTCTGATGAGCATATAGACCACTCCTGCGCCTACCAGGGCACACACAATGGCGATCATGGATCCCACTAGGCTGTTGGAGATCACGAAATCCTGTATTTCACTTAAATATTCACTTTGTGCCAGAAGAATACCGAAAATGGATCCGTCATCTTCAACATAATAAGCAAAGTCGTAAACCTTTCCATCGATCTTTACCTCTGTTGTATCGCTTGTCTTTGCTGCCAATGTGCCCTCTGCCGCCCTGTCAAGGAGTTCCAGTATTTCAGGTATCTTTACCGCCGTATCCGTCTTGCTGTCATCAGAATCATAGGTGTAGGTCCCGTCGGCATCTGCCAGCAAAACCTCTATCTCATACCCCTGAAAGGAGATCTCGCTCAGCATCTGTTCCATGTTCATTCCGCGGGAGCTGCCTGTTTCCGGTCGTCCCTGACTGAAATTTCCCTTGTTTTCCGATACATTCGGGAAAGAATTATCTTCATCCATTTCCGGAAAAGTCACATCATCATTTGTCAACGTCAGAGTCGTTTCTGAGCTGCTGTTAAACATGTTAAGCATCATAGTTATCTTGCTTCCGGATTCCGTCGCCAGATCTTCAAGATAACTCTGGGTCATCTTTACTGCTTCCACCTTGTGCTTGTGTATGGAATTCACATTTACGCTCACTGCCGTGATCACAACGAACACCACTATCAGTATCACCAATTGGGTGATAAGACTCATATTCAATCCTTTTTTTCTGTTCTCATTTTCTGCCATTTTAATTTCTCGTCCTTTCGTTTTATAAATCTTCCTCTTGCACATTCAGCCGTTCTCGACCGTTCAACACTAATCTTAACTTCAGGCGGTGAATGATTTGTGTATTAAAATGGCATATTTTGTGTTCACGTTTTCGGTAAAAAAGAAAAAAACCCCTCCCGCAATGCATGCGGGAAGGGCATCTGTATCTCAATATCTTACTTAAAAGGATTCTCTGTCTTGTAGAGCATTCCTTCGGGCTGGTTGAAGCCGATCTCGTCTACATCGACACCGATCATCTTGAAGACTTCAAAGAGAGCCTTTCCGTAATGACCGAATGCTACTGCTCCGTGATGAGGGAAGCCCTTCTGGATGAGAACGTGACGATAGAAACGTCCCATTTCCTTGATTGCAAATACGCCGATACCACCGAATGACATAGGATCTACGGGAAGAACCTCACCCTCTGCAACATATGCACGAAGGATGTTGTCAGATGTGGACTGCAGGCGGTAGAAGGTGATCTTGCCGGGAGCGATGGCACCTTCAAGAGTTCCGTTTGTAACCTCGATAGGAAGGTTACGAGCCATGATCTTCTGGTACTTCATCTCATAGTTTGCAAGCTTCTTGGTGCATGTGTTTCCGCAATGGAAGCCCATGAACGTATCTGTATGCTTGTAAGGGAACTTGCCCTCGATGGACTGCTTAAACATATCCTTCGGAACAGAGTTGTTGATGTCAAGGAGTGTAACGATGTCGTCACTTACGCAGGTTCCGATGAACTCGGAAAGTGCACCGTAGATGTCTACTTCGCAGGATACGGGTATGCCCATTCCTGTAAGACGGCTGTTTACATAGCAGGGAACGAAACCAAACTGAGTCTGGAATGCGGGCCAGCACTTACCTGCGATGGTAACGTACTTACGATAGCCCTTGTGAGCCTCAACCCAGTCAAGGAGAGTGAGTTCGTACTGAGCAAGCTTGGAAAGGATCTCGGGCTTCTTGTTGCCCTTGCCGAGTTCTGCCTCCATCTCTGCAACCTTAGCGGGAATTCTGGAGTCTCCTGCATGCTTGTTGAAAGCTTCGAAAAGGTCAAGCTCTGAGTTCTCCTCGATCTCTACGCCAAGATTGTAAAGCTGCTGGATGGGAGCGTTACAAGCAAGGAAGTTCAAAGGTCTGGGACCGAAAGCGATGATCTTGAGCTCGGAAAGAGCTACAACCGCACGAGCGATGGGAACGAATTCGTTGATCATCTTTGCGCAGTCATCGGCATCACCTACGGGATACTCAGGAATGTAAACCTTCTTTACGGAACGGAGTCTCAAGTTGTAAGAAGCATTCAACATACCGCAGTAAGCGTCGCCTCTTCCGTCGGACAGGTCGTTCTGTGACTCTTCTGCTGCTGCCACGAACATCTTGGGTCCGTCGAAATGCTTTGCAAGAAGCGTCTCGGAGATCTCGGGACCGAAGTTTCCGAGGTAAACGCAAAGTGCATTACATCCTGCCTTCTTGATGTCTTCAAGAGCCTGAACCATGTGGATCTCGCTCTCAACGATGCAGATCGGGCATTCATAGATGTCAGCTGCATCAAAGTTCTTTTTGTAAGCCTCTACAAGAGCCTTACGTCTGTTTACTGCAAGTGCTTCGGGGAAGCAGTCACGGGAAACAGCAACAATACCGATCTTTACCTGCGGAATGTTGTTCATGTTCATTATTGTATTCTCCTTTATAAAATTAATTCAGTAATTTGGTTGTTGTGTTGTTTTGCGGGAATGACCCACTATGCATACAATTCTATACCATAGTCGCAAAAAAATCTATACGGTTTTTTGTCAATTACTGTGCAAAAATAGCAAAATATACAGGATGCGAAAAATCTTTGAACTGCCTTTATTGTTGGCCATGAAGCTGTATTACGGCTGCATTCTTGCCAAAAGTGATCCAATAATGATCTCTTTAAAAGAATCTTAAGTGTATAACAGCTATAACAACCGGATTCTTCTTTAAGAAATACATCGAGATCCGTGAAAATTAACTTTTCCGATGTATTTTCTTCTGCCTTTCGAAGTCTTGGAAATCAAAAAAGCATCGGATTCTACATAAAACTGTATTTTCGATGCCTTTACGCCCGTTTTTGAGAGTCACTGCAACGAAAAAAGCATCGGATTTCGATAAAATTCTCTTTTTCGATGCTTTTATTCCCGTTTCCGACCACTCGAACGGCAGAAAAGGCATCGAATTTAAGTAGAAGCTCTCTTTTCGATGCACTTGCTTCTGTTTTAAATAGTTCGAGCGAGAAAAAAAGCATCGAAACCGGCCAAACTCCTTCTTTTCGATGCTTTCCGATGCTTTTCGGTGCTTTTCGGTGCGATTGTGCAATTTTGACCCATAACCCCGTCCCGGGGGGGCATTCCGGGGGGCATTCCGTCCCAGAGGGGCCCATAGGGACCCCGAGTGTCACCATTTCTCCTTCGCTGCGGGGCAATGTTTGTCCTTCCCGGCGGCGCGCATTTCAACGTAGCAGCCGCAGACAGTGCAGGTCCCCCGTACAAGCCGTTCGCAGGAAAGGCAGATCTTGAGGCGGCGTTCGTACTCTTCGTCGCTCACTTTAAAATCTTTGTCGATGCTGTCGAGGTACTCTTTTATGGATGCAAAAAGGGCGCTTTCGTCAAGCTCCCTGATGAGACACTTTTTACAAAAACGCCACTCTTCTCCGGTCATATCTTTTCTCCGTTGATCATTTTTATGTTTTTTTCAACCTGAACTCTGGGGAGCATCACCATGTGTCCACAACCCAGACACTTAAGACGGAAATCCGCTCCCACGCGTAAAACCTCCCACTCCGCGCTTCCGCAGGGGTGGGATTTTTTGAGCGTCAGTTTGTCATTCAGCTTTATGTTCATCCGTTTTAACAGTCACTTTCTGAAGCTTCCACAGTTCTGTTGCGTACTCTTCGATGGTCCTGTCGGAAGAGAACTTTCCTGACTTTGCGATGTTCACAAGAGTAGCCTTTATCCATGCCCTGCGGTCCCTGTAGAACCCGTCCACACGTTTCTGGGCGTCGGCGTAGGAAGCAAAGTCCTTTAAGATAAAGTACTCATCCTTATTTAAAAGCATGTCGTAAAGCTCACGGAAGATGTTATTGTCTTCTTCCGTGTAGGTTCCGTCCACCAGCTGATCCACAACGCGATGAACTCTCCGGTCGTTGTCGTAGATCTCTCTGGGATTGTAGCCTCCGTTATGCTCGAAATTAATGACTTCTTCTGCGGAAAGGCCGAAGATCACAGCATTTTCATTGCCAACTTCCTCAACGATCTCCACATTCGCTCCGTCCATTGTTCCCAGGGTGATGGCTCCGTTCAGCATGAACTTCATGTTTCCGGTTCCGGAAGCTTCTTTGGATGCTGTTGAGATCTGCTCGGAAACATCGCTTGCCGCAAAGATTATTTCAGCATTTGAAACTCTGTAATTTTCAATGAACACCACCTTCAGCAGTCCGTTTATGGAAGCGTCGTTGTTGATGACATTACCCACGTTGTTGATGAGCTTGATGATGGCCTTTGCCCTTCTGTAGCCGGCGGATGCCTTCGCTCCGAAGATGAAGGTTCTGGGCTGCATATCGGTGAGATTTCCGCTCTTGATCTCATTGTAGAGATACATTACATGCAGGATGTTCAGAAGCTGCCTCTTGTATTCGTGAAGGCGCTTTACCTGAACGTCAAAAATGGATTCAGGATTAACGGTGATGCCGTTGTGTTCCTTAATGTATCTTGCAAGGCGTACTTTGTTCTTCTGCTTGACTTCGGAAAGAGATATGAGATCCTCGTCGCTGTCCGCAAACTTAAGCAGACCTTCCATCTGCGAAAGATCCGTGATCCATCCGTCTCCGATCCTGTCGGTGACCCACTCGGCCAGAAGAGGATTTCCGTGAAGCAGGAACCTTCTCTGTGTGATACCGTTGGTCTTGTTGTTGAACTTTTCGGGCCAGAGCTCGTAGAAATCCTTTAACTGAACGTTCTTAAGGATCTCCGTGTGGAGTCTCGCAACTCCGTTTACGGAATACCCGGCAACGATAGCCAGATTTGCCATCCTCACCTGTCCGTCGTAAAGTATCGCCATGCTTCTGATCTTGTCCTGATTTCCGGGATACTCTGCATTGAGCAGGCATATGAACCGCCTGTTGATCTCTTCTATTATCTGATAAACTCTGGGAAGCAGCTTTGAGAAAAGGTCAATGGGCCACTTCTCAAGCGCTTCGCTCATTATTGTATGGTTTGTATAGGCACAGCTCTTTGTTACCACATCCCACGCCTGATCCCAGGTGAGATAGTAGTCATCCAGAAGGATCCTCATGAGTTCCGCAATGGTCACCGTGGGGTGAGTATCGTTCAGCTGGAAGCAGACCTTCTCGTACAGTTTCTTCACATCATCGTGATTCTCCATGTACTTCTTTACCGCTCTCTGAACGGAAGCGGAAACGAAGAAGTACTGCTGCTTCAGTCTCAGTTCCTTTCCTGCATAGTGATTGTCATTGGGATAGAGGACTTCCGTAATAGTTCTTGCAAGATTTTCCTGTTCCACGGCACGCTGGTAATCACCCTTGTCAAAGGAATCCAGGTTAAAGTCGTTGATGGCTTCCGCATCCCAGATCCTTAAGGTGTTTACGATACCGTTGTTGTATCCCACGATGGGGATGTCATAGGGAACAGCGCGAACGGAGAGACAGTTTTCCTGAACAAAATGATCTCTTCCGTCGTCTCCGGGGATCATTTTAACATAACCTCCGAACTTGATCTCTTCGGTGTACTCCGCGCGCTTTATCTCAAAAGGATAGCCGTCCTTCAGCCAGTTGTCGGGACGCTCAACCTGATAGCCGTTTTCAATGGCCTGCTTGAACATTCCGTATTTATAGCGTATCCCGCAACCGTAAGCAGGATAGCCGAGAGTGGAAAGTGAATCAAGGAAGCAGGCGGCAAGTCTTCCGAGACCGCCGTTTCCAAGGGCCGGATCCGGCTCTTCTTCTTCGATGTTCTCAAGGGAGAAGCCCAGTTCTTCCAAAGCTTCCTTAACCACAGGAAGTGCTTTCATATTGATGATGTTGTTTCCCAACGCTCTTCCCATAAGGAATTCCATGGAGAGGTAGTACACCGTCTTCGCATCTTCTTCCTCGTAGGTCTTGTGGGTGTTCATCCACATATCAATAATATAATCCTTCAATGCATAGGATACAGCCTGATACATCTGCTGAGGTGTAGCCTCCTCGATGTCTTTTCTGTAAAGCATACGCATGTTATAAGCTATGGATTTTTGCAGCTCTTCCTTTTTTATATCCATTTTTACACTCTTTCTACGCCAAGCGTTACATCTTCACCGTTAAGGTTCCATTCCTTGCCCGCATTGTTCATAGATCCCGTGATGATCTCATCCGCAAGTACGACTCCCTTGATCTCGGCCGCATTCTTTACGGCGAGCTCTGCGATCTTGTCGTTACCGGAAATATACACTCTGATCCTGTCCATAACTTCAAAATCGGAATCCTTACGCATTGTCTGGATCTTGGAGATGATCTCTCTTACAAAGCCCTCCTCGATGAGTTCGGGAGTAAGGTTTGTGTCCATTACAACGGTGACATCCTTGTCGGCCTGTGAAACGTAGCCGGGCATCTGAGCCATATCGATCAGAAGATCGTCCTTGGAAAGCTCTTCCGCAGTTCCGTCTACAGTAACTGTGAGAACGCCCTTTTCGTTGAGTTCATCCATTGCCGCATTTCCGTCAAGATTTGCAAGTACTTCCTTTAATGCGTTCAGTCTCGAACCGAAACGACGTCCGAGGGTCTTAAGCTGAGGCTTAAAGGTGTAGGAAGTGAAAGCTCTCACATCATCCGTAAAGATAACACTCTTCACGTTAAGCTCATCCTCGATGATCTCCTTGAAGAACTCGGGAAGTTCCTTGTCTGCCTTCACGTACATCTTTGCCATGGGCTGACGCTGCTTGATGAGGGATGCGTTTCTTACAGCACGTCCGAGAACTACGATATCAAGTACTTCATCCATATGCTTTTCAAGCTCTTCATCGATCATCTTTTCGTCAACTACAGGGTAGTCGCAAAGATGGATGGACTCGGGAGCTGTCTTGTCAACACTTACCACCAGGTTCTGATAGATGCTCTCTGTCATGAAGGGGATCATGGGAGCGGCAGCCTTGCAGATGGTCACAAGGGCGGTGCAGAGTGTCATGTAGGCATTGATCTTGTCCTGCTCCATGCCCTTTGCCCAGAAACGCTCACGTCCGCGGCGAACGTACCAGTTGCTCATTTCGTCAACGAAGACTTCCAGAGCGCCGGCAGCTTCGGGGATAGCGTATTTGTCGAGGCAGTTGTCCACCTTCTTCACGGTGGAGTTGAGCTTTGAAAGAAGCCACTTGTCCATTACCGTGAGCTTGTCGTACTCCAGCTTGTACTGTGTGGGATCGAAGTTGTCGATGTTTGCGTACAGTACATAGAAAGCATATGTATTCCAAAGGGTCGACAGGAACTTTCTCTGTCCCTCGACCACGATCTTGTCGGAAAATCTCTTGGGCAGCCAGGGAGCGGAAGCTGTGTAGAAGTACCATCTGATGGCATCCGCACCGAACTTCTCAAGTGCCTCGAAAGGATCTACGGCGTTACCCTTGGATTTACTCATCTTCTGACCGTTCTCGTCCTGAACGTGACCGAGAACGATGACGTTTTCGTAAGGAGCCTTGTTGAAGAGCAGTGTGGATTCCGCCATGAGGGAATGGAACCATCCTCTTGTCTGGTCAACAGCCTCGGAAATGAACTGAGCCGGGAACTGCTGTTCGAAGAGCTCCTTGTTTTCAAAAGGATAGTGATGCTGAGCGAAAGGCATCGCCCCTGAGTCAAACCAGCAGTCAAGAACTTCCGGAACTCTGTGCATGGGCTTTCCGCACTTGGGGCACTTTATCGTGATCTCGTCGATGTAAGGTCTGTGAAGCTCAACGGTGAGAGCCTTCTCGTTTCCGCTTAAGTTCTTAAGTTCTTCACGGCTTCCCACGCATTCAAAGTTGCCGCATTCGCATTCCCAGATGTTTAAAGGAGTTCCCCAGTAACGGTTACGGGAGATCGCCCAGTCCTGAATGTTCTCAAGCCAGTTTCCGAAACGTCCCTTACCGATGGATTCGGGGATCCAGTTTACTGTATTGTTGTTTCTGATGAGGTCGTCGCGAACGGCTGTCTCCTTGATGTACCAGCTCTCGCGTGCATAGTAGATGAGAGGAGTGTCGCATCTCCAGCAGTGAGGATACTCGTGCTCGAACTTGGGAGCATCGAAGAGAAGTCCTGCTGCGTCCAGATCCTTAAGAACTTCCGGATCTGCCTTCTTAACGAAGAGTCCTGCGTACTTCGTCTCGGCAGTCATGCAGCCTTTGCCGTCAACCAGCTGAACGAAGGGAAGGTCGTAATTCTTACCCACCTTGGCATCGTCCTCACCGAATGCGGGAGCAATGTGTACAACGCCTGTACCGTCTGTAAGCGTAACGTAGCCGTCGCATGTGATGAAGAAAGCCTTCTTGTTCTGCTTTTTGCAAAGCTCAACGGCACAGTCAAAAAGAGGCTCGTATTCTCTGTATTCAAGATCCTTGCCCTTGTATCTTTCAAGGATCTCGTAGGCAGGCTTGTTGTTTTCCTTGTCCGCAAACTTTCCGAGAACGGTGTCGCAGAGTGCTTCGGCCAGATAGTAGGTGTAGCCGTCCGCGCACTTTACTTTAACGTAGGACTCAACAGGGTTTACGCAGAGTGCCACGTTGGAAGGAAGGGTCCAGGGTGTGGTGGTCCAAACGAGAACATATGCATCCTCGCCCTTTACCTTGAAGCGGGCGATGGCTGAACGCTCCTTTACCGTCTTGTATCCCTGGGAAACCTCTGCGGATGAGAGAGGTGTTCCGCATCTCGGGCAGTAGGGAACGATCTTAAAGCCCTTGTAAAGAAGGCCCTTGTCCCAAAGTGTTTTAAGAGCCCACCATTCGGACTCGATAAAGTTGTTGTCATATGTGATGTAGGGATGCTCCATGTCTGCCCAGAAGCCGACGGTGTCGGAGAAATCCTCCCACATTCCCTTGTATTTCCACACGCTTTCGCGGCACTTTTCAATGAAAGGCTCCAAGCCATATGCTTCGATCTGGTCTTTTCCGTCGATGTGAAGGAGCTTTTCAACCTCGATCTCAACCGGAAGTCCGTGAGTGTCCCAACCTGCTTTTCTGGGAACATTGTAGCCCTTCATCGTGCGGTAACGGGGGATCATGTCCTTTATGGTTCTTGTCTCAACGTGACCGATGTGAGGCTTTCCGTTGGCCGTGGGCGGTCCATCATAGAACGTATAGGTGGGGCATTTCTTTCTCGAATCAATGCTCTTTTCGAAGATCTTGTTCTCATTCCAGAACTTTAAGACTTCCTTCTCCCTTTCCACAAAATTCATGTTGGTGTCAACTTTTTTGTACATAGCTTTTATACCTTTCATTTATATTATCCGAAGAATTTGAATTTTCTTCTGGCTTTTCTCTTTTCCAGAACCTCATTGACCTTGGCCTCGATCCTGCCCCTTACCATGGCTGCGATCTCGGGGGTCTTCATATCCTTGTACTCCTCATAGGGAATTGGTGGAAGGAAATGCACCTGGGTGTTGATGAATCCGATGGCAAATCCCTCGTAGGCTCTGTAGGAATCCACAAGCGCGATGGGCACTATCGGAGTCTGGGATTTAAGGGACGCTTTGAAACTGCCGGGCTTGAATTCCTGAAGCGTATTGCGGTTGTGATGGTAACCGCCTTCGGGGAAGATCAGGAACTTCCTTCCCTGCTTGGCTTCCTCGGCCATCTCCATGATGGTCTTGAGGCCGCTCCTCGGATCGTTCAGGACGAGGGTCTTTCCGTCGCAGAGCGCCATTATCTGTCTTGTAAGGATCACATGGGATTTCTTTTCGTCCATTACAACGGAGCAGGGCTTCTCATGTGCGTCGAATATGCCCAGAGCATCGTACTTTCCCTGATGGTTGGAGTACATGATGTAGCCTCCCTCTTTCGGAAGGTTTTCCACTCCGAACACTCTGGTCTTAATAAATGATGCCTGTCTGATTATCTTTATGGTTCGTCTTACTTCCGCATGCCGCTCTTCAGGCGTGAACTTTTCCTTGTTCCGCACCATTTTGTTCAGACGGTGTAAAAGTTTCGGTATCCGAAGCATATTAAAAAATATCATCAAGTAAAATCTGTACATTACAAGTTCCCCAATTCCAAGTCTTTTATTGATTCACATTTTCCCACTGTAACTTGTTATTCTATCACAAATCCCCTTATTTAGTAAATAGTTTTTTACCTACTGTTATTCACAGGGCGCCCCCGCACTTTCGCCCAAAAACGCCCGCCTTGCATTAGAATCTTAAAAGTGTTATACTTTCATACGATTATGGGGAATTTTACTTCCCGCTACTAAAAGCGAAAGGCTTATGAAAAGAGATCAAACATGAGAAAAAGAACAAACATAACAAAATCATTGCTGTTCTCCGGCGCTGCTCTTGCATTTGTTTTGCTTACGGGCGGATGTGAACAGAATTTCTTCGTTTCACCTTCAGAGCTTTTGACTCCTTCCCCGGGGACGGATCAGAAACCCACGGTCATTGTTCAGAGCACACTGACTCCCGAGGCCAAGGCTTCTTCAACGCCCACGGCCACCGTCACCCCCACAGCCACACCTACGATAACGCCGACTCCGGAGCCCACAAGCACTCCCGCTCCCACCGACACACCCACACCGACTTTCACACCTACGCCGATCCCTACGGTTGCCACGGTGTTCGATGCTCCCGTTACCGATCCGGCAGATTACACCTTCCTTGTAAACCGAGAGCATCCTCTTTCGGAAGACTACGAGCCCGATGATCTTGTTAAGATCAGACACGCTCTGAACCCCAACAGTTCGGAAGACAAGTACAAGCTCCGTTCCTACGCCGCAGCTGCCTTTGACGAAATGTGCGACGATGCTTTCAGCACCAAGGGCCTCAACATAGTAGGTGTTTCGGGCTATCGTTCCTTCGACCGCCAGTACAACCTCTATGCAGGCTATCTTGTGAGAGACGGCATCTCCCACACCAATTACTACTCGGCTCAGCCCGGGACCAGCGAACATCAGTCCGGTCTCGCCATAGACATTTCCTGCCAGTCCTGCGGATACGATCTTGTAAACAGCTTTGCAAAATCCCCGGAAGGCAAATGGGTGTCCGATAACGCATGGCGCTACGGCTTCATTTTGAGATATTCGGAAGATGACGTGGACATCACAGGCTATGCCTACGAGCCCTGGCACATCAGGTACGTTGGTATCCCCCTTGCCTACTATCTCTACAACAGCGGACTCACTCTGGAGGAGTACTACGACGCACCTTCCACCACTTCTCGTGAGTACCTCGATTCCACGCCCCTGATCGATACATCCGACGTGAGATTCGCAAACATCTACATCAAAGAGTACTCGAGTTATGGAACTCTTGCCTATACAGATGACACCAAGACCCATGTTCTGATCAACAAGAGCACTTATATGCCTTACATTTTGCCCTACGTGATCAGCGCAACCGGAACAGTGGAAAAAGACTTCTTCGGAAAGCCCTACTACGCAGCTCCGGTTACCAACTTCGACGGACAGATGTACCCCAACAGCGACTCCGTTTTTATCCTGGTAAAGCCCGCTTTATACATTAACGGTGTTCTGTGGAATGACGCTGACGGAAATCCCTTCTTCCTCGATCCTCTGGTCAGCTGGATGGGTGATCTGGTCAAAGACGAAAACGGCAATGTCATCTTCAAGAAAGTCCTGATGACACCGGATAAGATAACTTTTGTTCCCGACGAAAACGGAATGCCCATAATGCTCACCCCCAAGAGGACTTCCAGCGGAGAGCTTATCTTTAACGCAGCCGGCGAAGTCGAATACTATCTTCCCATGGCCAACGGTCTGGGCCAGTACAGAAGAGACAACAACGGAAATCTTATCTGGCCTTCCGATTACGAGAGTGCCCGTGAGATGGAACTTCAGTCCGATCTTATGGAAGAGAGTCCTCTCTACACCTTCGATGAACCCGCCAACAATGCGGAGTTCACTTCAGACTTTCAATAAATGACTCACGGAGGATGATCACATATGTTTTTATTTCTTACAGCAGGGCTGACACTGGTACTTTTCTTCATTGTCACCCTTCCGCTTTTGATCGTACTGGAGCTCGTGAGGCTCCGTAATCCCGTTGCAGCTTCCAAAGTTGCCCAGCCCGTTGTTAAAGCAGGCTTCAATGCAGTTTTGTTTTTTGCCGGCTCAAAAGTCATCAAGCTTGGGCTTGAAAATGTTCCAAAGGATACTCCCGTAATGTTTGCGGCAAATCACAGAGGCCTTCTGGACGCTGCTCTGGCCTACGCTTCCCTCCCAGTTCAGACAGGCATAGTTTCCAAGAAAGAGCTTCGCAAGATTCCCTTCCTGTCCTGGTGGATGGACCTTTGCTGCTGCTTCTTTCTGGATCGTAAGGATCCCAGATCCGGTATAAAGATGATCCTTCAGAGCATAGAAAACATCAACAACGGAATTTCAATGTTCATCGCTCCCGAAGGTACAAGGAGCAAAACAAGAGAAATGAATCCCTTTAAAGAAGGCAGTTTCAAGATCTCAACAAAGTCCGGCTGCCCCATTGTTCCCGTCGCTATTTCCGGAGCGGATGACATCTTCGAAAACCACAAACCTTTCATCAAACGCGCCACTGCAGTGATCGAGTACGGAAAACCCATTTATCTGACAGATCTTTCCGACGAAGAACTCAAGTTCGTCGGTGCTCACACTCAGAAGATCGTCGCTCAGATGCTGGAAGGACATGAGAGATTTCTCACCAAAAATCCCTCCAGGGTTGCTGAAAGAAAAGCCGGGGCGGCTGAAAAAGATGTTGAAAAATAGTTGTTTTTACTGTATTATAGTTCGCGATCCGTATTTATTAGAGAGGTAGGTTTTCTTTCATGTTAACGATCGTATTGTTAAATCCTGTTGTCCTTATGGCAACATGGTCCATAGTTCTTCTTGTGATATTGGGTGTTCTCATTGTTGGACTCATCGCTCTCATCATCTTCGGCAACAAGCTCCAGAAAAAGCAGGAAGCTGCCGAAGCAAACATCATGAACGGTGCTCAGACCGTTTCCATGCTGATCATCGATAAAAAGCGAATGAAGATGACTGAGGCTGGTTTCCCGGACATAGTTCTCGAGCAGACCCCCTGGTACTTAAAGCGTTCCAAAGTGCCTGTTGTCAAGGCAAAGGTGGGCCCTCAGGTCCACACTCTCATGTGCGATGCCAAGATCTTTGACAATGTTCCCGTAAAAAAGGAAGTAAAGGCTGTGATCAACGGCATGTACATCATCAAAGTCATGGGTCTTCGCGGACCTCTCGATGTTCCTCAGGAAAAGCAGGGCTTCTTTAAGCGCTTGGCAAAAAAGGCTCAGAAGGAAGTCGACACAAACAAAAAGAAGAAATGATGCGACTGAGGTCGCCCGTGGCTCTTGTGAACCGTGTGTTCACAAGAGTTCTTTTTTTATCTTCATACATTTGTGACCTGCTGCCGGAAAGGGATGATCCTATATGTTGTGGGTCAATGTTCAAAAAACCACTAATTTTTCTTGACAAACTATTAAACACATGATATAGTAGTTTTCGGAAAATTTAACATCTAACTCTTGTGTTTTAAAATAAAAGGACAGGAGAATACGTGAGTGGTCTGACGGCCGCGAAAGGAGAACATTATGAAGCAGCAGGGCGACATGGGTGCAGTAGTTAGAAGCATCCGGGGTAATGTAGGAAACCACGTAAAGGTGACAAAGAACATGGGACGCAACAGGTACGATGTTGTTGAGGGAACAATTACCGAGACCTATCCTTGTATTTTCACTATTAAACTTGACGAAGCAGCAGACACCATCAAAACCGCTTCTTACAGTTATGTAGATGTTTATACAAAGGACATCCAGTTGCAGTTTGGTTGATTATAATTTCTGACATTTAAAAACCTCCGACAGATCGGAGGTTTTTTTGCGCCTTTTTCAGTTTTTTTCTATGTTCTGAACCAGAATGTTCATTATGCAGTCCGAGGCATATTCATTGTTGATGGTCAGGAGATAATCAAGTCGCAGATCAAGAAGAGCGTCGCTGTTGTCCCTGAACTCGATCTTCTGTGTCACGATCTCCGCATCCAGCTGTCCGTAGGGTGTTGAGATCACGGATTCGTAAGGACTGCCTATGCAATAGTAAAGCTCCGTTGTAAGAACTCCCTCTTTTGTATAGACCACTTCTTCACGGCCGACCCTGATCCTGCACTTGTGGACGGATCCGTCGGAATCCGTTTCCTCGTAACTTATGTAGCTTTTCCCGTCACCTTCCATGAAGCTACCGTTCACTATGAGCTCCATGTCTCCGTCCTCACTCTGATCGCCGTGAAGGCCGGAGATCCTGATCAAAACATCTTTCTTCATTATCCCGCCTTACATTTTTGCTCCCTTTGCACCTTTGCTTCCGGAAAACGCATTGTCGGAAAGCAGGTTGGTATCAAAGGAAAAGGTCAGTTTTTCATCTTCTCTTGCACGTTTCAGCGCAAGATCCACCATCTTGTTGAGTAATTCCTTGTAGGGGATCCCCAAAGGCTCCCAAAGATAGAAAGCCAAAGAACCGGGGATGGTGTTGATCTCATTAAAGTAGAGTTCATTTGTGTCCGCATCGATCATGAAATCAACCCTGGAAACGCCGCTGCAGCCCAGAGCCTTGAAGCTTCTTACAGCCAGACTCCTGATCTCCTCTCTCATTTCCGCGGGAACATCAGCGGGGATCTGTCTGGAAACTCCCGCCATACCCTTGGAGCCGCCTTTTCCGCCGGACTGGTACTTGTCCTTGTAGCTCAATATCTCCTTACTCTTAAAAGGCTCTTCTATCTCGGAAGCTACCGCATTATTTTCATCTCCCAGTACGGAGCAATTGATCTCTCTTAAATTTGTTATGGCATGCTCAACGATCACCTTGCGGGCGTATCTGAACGAATCATCTATGGCAGTGAAAAGGCTTTCCCTGTCTTTTGCCACCGTGATACCAACGGAGGAGCCGAGATTTGCTGCTTTTACTATTACAGGATAGCCCAGCTTCTTTTCGATCTCTTCCACCATCTTGTTTACATTTCTGTAATCCGAAAGGGTGTACATGAGGCAATCCAGCACCGGAATGTTATTGTATTTAAGGACTGTCTTCTGAACGTACTTGTCCATGCCCACTGCGGATGACATTACGTCACAGCCCACAAAGGGTACTCCAAGGTGCTTTAAATAGCCCTGAAATACACCGTCTTCCACATTTGTTCCGTGAACGATGGGGAAAGCCACATCCACACGTATCTCAGTGTTTCCGAAAAGTTTCCTGGGATAGCTCGTAAGCACGGTATCCCTTCCGTCATTCAGCATTATGACCTTGTGTGATCTCTTTAAAAGTGCGGGGATGTTCCTGTACTCATTAATGTCTCCCACCGCATCTCCCACATACATCTCATTTTTCTTGGTAATGTAAACGGGAATGACATTAAATCTCTCCCTGTCCATGCAGGCCACTGCCTGCAGTGCGGAAATTACCGAAACCTCATGCTCTACGGATCGACCTCCGAAGAATACCGCCAAATTGATCATATAAAAGCCTCTTTTCTGTAAATCTTTTGTCCCTAAAATGCATCAGGAAGATCATTCTCCAGAAGGATGAACCTGTGCCCCTCATCTTTGATCTTTGTACATGCGAAATCCATCGCTTCCGTAAATCTGTCAAATTCAAAAAGCCTGTCTGCAGGGAACCCGCTGTCAAGTGCTCCTCTTTTGATCTCCTGCGTTCTGTAGCGGTTGACCAGAAGGATGTAATCACAGCATGGTGCTGCGTAGGTTCCGAATTTATAGTGAAGTTCATTCTCCTCACTGCCCAGTTCCACCATTCCGGGAGTTATCAGGATCCTCACACCGTCAAAGTCCTTAAGGGTCTCCACCGCCGCTTTCGATCCCACGGGATTGGAATTGTAGGCATCATCGATTATGGTAAAGCTGCCGTGTTCTCTCAGCTCAAGTCTGTGGGCTACGGGAGCAAGCCTTCTCACCGGCACCTTAAGTTCCGAAAGAGGGATGCCGAAGGAATGAGCCACCGAAACAGCCCCCAGTACGTTAAGTACATTTACGTATCCGATCAGATGCATATGAAATCTCTCTTCACTCCCGTCGGGAGTAACCACGGTAAAATCCGTTCCCGAAGGGGAAAGAGAAATGTCCTTCGCACTGTATCCGTCTTTTGTTTCCACTCCGTAATAAATACGGTTAAAGTTTCCTTCTTCTTTTCTTGCTTCTTCCGAATCTCCGTTCACAAAAAGCTTTCCGTCCGAAGGGAGCACGTTTGCCAGCTCAAATTTTGTTTTTCTGACATTCTCTATGGTTTTAAAGGTTTCAAGATGCTGAGGTCCCACAGAGGTGATGACTCCGTGACGGGGATGAACGATGTCGCAGATCTCTTTAATGTCTCCCACGTGTTTGGCTCCCATCTCACAGATAAAGATCTCGTGGGTGGGCTTAAGGCTCTCCCTGATCGTCTTCACCACACCCATGGGGGTGTTAAAGCTCTCGGGTGTTGCAAGCACATTGAACTTCTCCGACAACAGTTCCTTAAGGAAAAACTTAAGGCTGGTCTTTCCGTAACTTCCCGTGACTCCGATCACCGTAAGTTCGGGATTCTGTGCCAATATCTTTTTAGCATCCTTTATAAAGCCATTGTTCACATGCTTTTCCACAGGCTTCATAAAAGAATTGCAGGCTATTAACAACAAAGGCTCAAGTAATGTGAGAAAAACAAGGCAAAGGGTACCAAGGGTAAAGCCTGCACCAAAAAAGCCGTTTATAAAGCAGATCACGACAGGCAAAGCCACAAGGACCGTTACCGTCAGGAGATTGCAGATGATGAGTCTCTTTACGCGATCTGTGAAGACCAGCTTCTTTTTAGTGTTGCTTTTTTTAAGCATCCTGTAGCCCCAAAGGACCGCAGCTGCAGGAACCATTGCCGTCACTGCCGCTGCCGGACGCTCGTTCAGACACAACACGATCACAAAGCTCAAAGCATACAGCAGCAGGAACCGCTGTCTGTTAAAATTATTTTTGATCCATTTGAAATGTTCCCTGTTCTTATATCCGTTCTGCTGAAACATGTGAATGTTGTATCGCAGGCAGAACCAGAAAACCACGCTCTCAAACAGGAATAACACAAAGTATGCAATTGTCAGAAAAGGATAATCGAACAAACTATTACCATCCTTTTACCTTTTAAAGAAAGGCATTGATAATCTTCTTAAACAGTTCGGGATTCTCCAGGAAGGAGAAATGTCCCGTTCCGGGAATGACCGCCAGTCCGGCGCCCGGTATCTTTTTTTCCATAGTCTTTCCGTCAGAAAGAGGGGTTGCCGTATCCCTGTCCCCCCAGATCAGCAGGGTTTCACGGTCTATAAGAGGCAGAAGCCCGCTGAGATTCTCATTTACCGCCTTCACCAGGCATTGCTTCATGATGGGGCTTGCATTTCTGTAGTCATCGGATCCCTGACGCTTCTTCCACTCTTCTATGGCCTGTCCGAAGAAAAACTCAGAGATCTTAAGCCCCGCCAGTTTCTTTAGAACCTTGTACCGGGCGATCTTAAGCTTTGTTTTAAAGCTTTTCGGATTTACTATGCCTGCGCTGTCGATCAGGACGATCTTTTCGATGTCCAGTCCCGGATCCTTCTCCGATGCCAGCTTGATGATGATCCTTCCACCGAAGGAATGACCGATCAGCACGGCGGAATCTATGCCCAGTGCTTTTGCAAATTTAACCGCAAAATTCTTGTAGTCACCGACACTCCATGCTTCCCTCGGTTCAGTACTGTCGCCAAAGCCGGGAAGATCGAAGGAAACCACTCTGTATCTGTCACAGAGAGCATCGGCGATCACATTGTAAATCTCTGATTTTGTCCCCCATCCCTGTAGAATAATAACTGATTTCTTGCCATCGCCTTTTATGTTATAATGGATGTTGTATCCGTCGATCTCTATTTGCACAGTTACACCTTCTTTCTGATAGGGTCTCGTGTATGATAGCATTTTTCACATACCATTTCAAGACTGAGGACCCTTGTTTATTGTCGCGATTTTTGATATTGTATAAGTGTTCACACAACTAAAACACCAAAAGTATCGCATGCATTGTTAAGAAATTGACATTGCTTCGGCATCAGGTAAAGATTTTCTGTTGTAAATACAGATCAAAAAACTTATACTAATTGCGTATTACCTTATCATAAGGCTCTTGGTTACTTCTTTAAGGGGGGAGGTGGAGTTTATGAATATTTCTCACGTCAATATAATTCTTGATCTTGGGGCGTTGCTTGTCCTTACAATCATATGGTTTACGGACAAGAAGGGTCATCTTGAAATGCGTGACAGTTATCTGTTCAGGAGCATGATGGTTTCCGTAAGTACGATACTGGGCTCCAACGCCGTCATCCATACGGTCCTCGGCTACCGGACCGTTATCGCATGGTACTTCGCGCTTTTTGCCACCTCTGTCTATTTCATCACCCAGGCTGTTTTCTGCTGGCAATGGTTCCTTCTGGCAAAAACGAGATTTACGAAGCGTCCGCCCTTTCCTTTTCCGAAATACTGCTACCTTTTTTCAATACCCCTGATTGCTGAATTTGTTATTATTGCTTTCATCAATCCTTTTACCGGTATTATTTTTGATATCAACGAAGCAATGGCTCTTCAAAAAGGGCCTTTCTATTATTGGAACATCCTTTTCAGCTATGTCTACGTAATCGTTTCGTTTATTTTGATAATCCTTACCGTTGTCCTTGACAAAAACAAACATTCGCGTAAGAAGAACCAGATCCTTCTTTTCGTAATGATCGCACCCATCATTTCATCCTGTGTACAGGTGGCTGCGGAAGGTGTCTCCATACTTTGGCCCATTACGGCCCTTTCGGTCTATCTCCTCTATGAGATCGAGGGTCAGCACTTCCTTGAGTTCAACGCTACGAAGCAGGCAGAGCTCGAGGCGGAACTTGCAAAAAACAAGATCGCAATCATGATGTCTCAGATACAGCCTCATTTCCTTTACAACACTCTGACCACCATAAAGGCGCTCATAGGGCAGGATCCTGCCCAGGCCCAGACCGTTATCACAGAGTTCTCTTCCTACTTAAGGACGAACATGGATTCCCTGGATCTCACAGCTCCGGTGGACTTCATCAAGGAACTGGAGCACACCAAGACCTACACAAAGATCGAACAGCTCCGCTTCCCGGATCTCGAAGTGGAATACGACATTCAGGACATAGGATTTCAGCTCCCTTCCCTGTCGGTTCAGCCCATGGTTGAAAATGCCATAAAACACGGCATCAGAAAAAGAACGGAACCCGGAGGCAAAGTGATCGTGCGCTCCTATGCCGAGGACGATCATCATATTGTTCAGATCATTGACAACGGTACGGGTTTTTCATCCCTTGCCTCATCCGATAACACAAGAAGCCACATCGGTCTTGTAAACACCAAACGACGCATTGAAGAAATGATGCACGGAGCTTTCACCATTGAAAGCACTCCGAATGTGGGAACCACCGTCACTTTTGTGATCCCCGATTCCGAAGACGAAGACTGAAATGCAGCTGTAAATGATACTTCCGTATCCCGGACGGTATCAAAACAGCTGCATTTTTATGCCATATGGATCAATTTCTGAAGCAGCACTCCCAGGAAAAAGGAGGCTGCATTTAACCCCAATGAATATACCAGACAGGCTTTGGATCTCAAGGGCTTTAAACCCTTTCTTTCAGCTTTTCTGTATCTGAAGAAAAGTACAGCTTCCGCCGTCACAACGATGACTTCAAGCAAGATGGCGAGGATCATTCTCCCTTCCTTCCCAAGAAGAGGTCTCAGACCGTTGAACAGAAGATTTGCGGCCGGATTGGTAACAAGGTTTACCAGAGATACGTAGATCACCCAGTCCTTATTCTTAGAAAGGACACCGCTGACGCCCCCTTCAACAAGAAGAGTGACCATCAGGGCGATCAGGTATTTTTGCATCTTATCCCCCTTTCTCCCTCCTGCCGGACAAGATACATTTTAAGAGCAACAGCCAGCCCCACGGCACCCGCAACGTTGAGCACTGCCATAAAGATCATTCTGTAATCCGGTCCCGGCATCCATGCCAGTGCGGGAAGCATTCCCGCAAAAAGAGCCAGAGTGGTGTAACCCAGCGCAAATCCCGGACTTTGCGGCATCAGGCAGAATATCTCATAATAGGTTACGGGCATCAATGAATGAAAGAGAACATTTCCGACAAACACACAGGCCGTAACATCCCCAAAGGCTCCGAGAAGCAGGGTTGATGCCATCAAAGCCGTAATCCCGTAAATGTAATTTATCTTTCTCAGATTTTTTCCTCTTATCACCATCATCAAAAGCGAAACCAGGATCCCTCCCACGGATTTCCCTATAAAGCCTACAATGCTCGGGAGCATGGTCAGCATCAGGTTATCACCCGCCGTCGCATCTTCCGTTATCAGCTCATTAAAGCCTTTCGGCAGGAGAAAACCGACATAGGAGCGTACGAAAATGGCCATCAGACACATGCAGAGGCAGATCTTGCTCTCTCTGTCAAGGCTTATGTAATTCTTCCCCGTCTTTAATTTTGTCTTTATGGCGATCATTATTATCCTAACGATAAAGGCCGCCGCAACGATAAAAAGGATGATCAGGGCGATGTACGGAAGAGAAGATGCTGTGCCCTTTGATCCCAGGTAATCACCCAGTCCCACCCCCAGCACTCCGAATGAGATGAACACACCGCCGCCGGACAGACCTTTCTTTCCTTTCCTCATCACAGCCTGGCTGCCGGACACATGAAGACAGGCGTTACCCAGGGCGCAGAACAACAGCCCCGCAATGGTACCGCGGAGGCCGGCTCTTATGCCGTAACCCGCTACGATCAAAAGTGCGCCCGTAATCAGCGCCACCTCTTTTGATATCCTTCTGTCCACCCTGTCAAAGAGGAAACCAATGGGACATTGAAGAGCAAAGGCCACAAAATTATAGGCCAGAAACAGGGTGAACACGTCCCCTCCAAGCTCGCTTTTCACGTATCTGAAGGCATAGAAGTGGCACACGAGATCCGTTAAAAAATGAAGCAGACCGAATCCCATCAGTTTTAAGAAATATCTGTCTCTCATCAAGTTCCTTCCTTTTCCAAAATAAAGCATTTTTACCTATATTATGAAAATAATTCGGTTGAAAAATGATTTTGCCGATTATATAATCTTTCCATACTGTTAGTACTATTATACCTCAAAGGAGAAGAAAATGGAAATGACAATGCGTTGGTTCGGGTCAAAATTTGACACCGTAACCCTGAAGCAGATCAGACAGGTTCCCGGTGTTACGGGAGTCATCACAACACTCTACGACACCACGCCCGGTGAGGTTTGGAGCAGAGAGAGGATCAAAGCTCTGAAGGATGAGGTCGCAGCTTCCGGACTTCACATCTCCGGTATCGAAAGCGTTAACATCCATGACGCCATCAAGGTTGGCACCCCTGACCGCGACCTTTACATCGACAACTACATTCAGACACTTGAAAACCTGGGTCTTGAAGACATCCATATGGTGTGCTACAACTTTATGCCTGTTTTTGACTGGACAAGAACTGAACTGGCAAGAAAGCTGGCAGACGGCTCCACAGGACTTGCGTACTCACAGGAAGCCATCGACAGGATCACTCCCGAAAACATGTTCGAAGCCATCTCCAAAGATTCCAACGGTGCTGTGCTTCCCGGATGGGAGCCTGAAAGAATGGCAAAGATCAAAGAACTTTTTGAAATGTATTCAAGCATAGATTCCGAGAAGCTCTTCGCAAACCTCAAGTACTTCCTTGAGAGGATCATGCCCGTTTGCGACAAGTACGACATCAACATGGCCATCCATCCCGACGATCCCGCATGGAGCGTTTTCGGTCTTCCCAGGATCATCATCAACAAGGCAAACATCCTTCGCATGATGAAGATGGTGGACAACCCCCACAACGGTGTCACCTTCTGCTCAGGCTCCTACGGAACGAATCTGGAGAACGATCTTCCCGATATGATCAGGTCCTTAAAGGGAAGGATCCATTTCGCACATGTAAGAAACCTTAAATTCAACTGCACTGAGCCCGGACATCTTGATTTTGAGGAAGCTCCTCATCTTTCACGTACCGGCTCCTTTGATATGTATGAGATCATGAAGGCTCTTTACGACATCGGTTTTGACGGCCCCATCCGCCCCGACCACGGAAGAATGATCTGGGACGAGGTAGCTATGCCCGGCTACGGACTTTACGACCGTGCCCTGGGTGCAACTTACCTTAACGGACTTTGGGAAGCGATTGAAAAGAGCGAAAAGAGAAGGTAGAGGCTATGAAGTTAAATAATGAAGGATTAAAGAGTAAAGCGGCCTGGGAGGAGCTCGGCTATGTTCTTCCAGGATTCGATCGTGACAAGATGATCGAGAACACAAAAAAAGCTCCCCTTTGGATCCATTTCGGAGCAGGTAACATCTTCCGTGCCTTTCAGGCTAATGTGGTTCAGAACCTGTTAAACGATGGAGTTCTGGACCGCGGGCTCACTGTCTGCGAGGGTTACGACTACGAGATCATCGACAGGATGTACACTCCTCACGACAATCTCAGCATCCTTGCCACCTTCATGGCAAGCGGAAAGATCCAAAAGACCGTGGTGGGAAGTATCGCGGAGAGCCTTACTCTGGATTCCGACAACAAAGCTTCCTACGACAGGCTGAAGGAGATCTTTTCATGTGACAGCCTTCAGATGGCAAGCTTCACCATTACAGAAAAGGGCTACAGCCTTGTAAACGGCAAAGGAGAAATGCTTCCTTCCGTTTCCGCGGACCTTAAGAACGGACCGGAAAGATGCGAGAGCTATCTCGGCAAGGTGGTTTCCCTTCTTTATACAAGATTCCTGGCGGGAGCAAAACCCATCGCTTTCGTTTCCATGGACAACTGCTCTCACAACGGAGACAAGCTTTACGCAGCAGTTAACGCCTTTGCAAAAGAATGGGAGAAAAAGGGCCTTGTAAAGTCCGGTTTCTTCGCCTACATAAACGATGAACAGAAGGTTTCCTTCCCCTGGTCCATGATCGACAAGATCACTCCACGTCCCGACAAGAGCGTTGAAGAGCTGCTTAAAAAGGACGGCATAGAGGAAGCAGAGCCCGTAGTAACTTCCAAAAACACCTACGTAGCTCCCTTTGTAAACGCCGAGGAATGCGAGTATCTCGTTATCGAGGACAAATTCCCCAACGGACGCCCCGCTCTTGAAAAAGGCGGTATCATGTTCACAGACAAAGAGACCGTAGACAAAGTTGAAAAGATGAAGGTCTGCACCTGCCTCAATCCTCTTCACACGGCTCTTGCAGTTTTCGGATGCCTTCTGGGCTACACTCTCATTTCAAAAGAAATGCAGGATCCCATTCTCAACAAAATGGTACGTACCATCGGCTACACAGAAGGTCTTCCCGTAGTTGTAAACCCGGGCATCATGAGTCCCAAACAGTTCATCGATGATGTTGTGGAAAAGAGGATCCCCAATCCCTTCATGCCGGATGCGCCTCAGCGTATCGCAACCGACACGTCGCAGAAACTCCCCATCCGCTTCGGCGAGACTGTCAAAGCCTATGCAAGGAGCAGTGAACTTTCGGTTTCTTCACTTAAGCTGATCCCTCTTGTTTACGCCGGCTGGATCCGCTACATCATGGCCATCGACGATAACGGCAAGAAATTCGAATTAAGCTCCGATCCCATGCTTCCCGAGGTTTGCCCCCTTGTGGCAGACATAAAGCTTGGAGACGGTAAGGACGCTGTCGCAAAGATCGAACCCATCTTAAAGAACTCCAAGATCTGGGGTGTAGACCTTTACGAGGTCGGACTTGCAGACACGGTAGCCAATTACTTCCTTGAACTCATCGCAGGTACGGGAGCTGTTGAAGCAACACTTAAGAAATACGTTATGTGATCCCGACGGATCGATCCATAAAAAAGACCTGCCGCAGGTTTAGCCTGTTGCAGGTCTTTTTTCAATGATCTAATATTTGTTTCGGAGCCTTTTTGTCTAAGCCCGGTTTCAATGTTCCGTCAGATCGATACGGATAGCAGGGCGAACTCCGAAAGAAGGACGACTTTGCAGATAGCCGCCTGAAATTGACGAAGTAAGCATATATGTCATATATATATTGCTGTTGTCTTCATGAATGACTCTACAGGGGGTTCGGTGCCACCAGAACATACGGTCATCATTTTGTTCCACCGCTTGTTTCAGAGATCCCATCACTTTTTCTTTGGCCGCTTTTGTCAGATATGCGTCATAATCGGATGAAAAGTTAATGCGCCGGTAGCCGGGTCCGTTCTCTATAACGCGGAGACCGTATTCCAGGTTTGAACATTCTTCATATGAAAGCAAAAAAACCTTATCCTGTGTGTCAATGTCATCTTCAATTCTCGAATTTGGACCTGCAGGGTTTTTAAGTTCCGATACTTTGATCCGGTCTGCTTCCTTACCATTAAACGCGGTCTCGAAAAACTCCCCGTTCAGCCACTTCCTCATCCCGCTGTTGGACCATGTTACAGCTCGTGTGTGATCGACATCAAAAGCCATTATATCTATTATATACTTACTAAGCACAAACAATGCATCATTTTCATTTGACAGGACTATCCATTCAATAGGTTCCTTTCCGTTATTAAGGTTATTATCCTGTTCATATGATCCGAAAGTAAAGGTATCACCTGTTTTAAGGTTTTTAAGTTTTGCAACGAACTGATCCGATATCGGCGTGGGCGTAGGTGTGAACGTGGGCGTGGGCGTCGGCAGGTTTATCCTGCTCAGATCGATACACAGAGCAGGTCGCACGGCGACCGCACTTTCATAAGATCCGTAGTAACCGTAAAGATTGATCCCACCGCTTTGAAGTACCAGCATTGCGAGATGAGGATCGTAGCCCGGTGTTCGAAGCCACCAGATGCATGAAAGCTCTCCTTCTTCGGGATTCGATCGGGCTACCGCAGAAGCTCCCCGTTCAGCTGCATAGACTGTTGCAGTACAACGACGTAAAGCATCGGAAGCATTGGGATCGGTGTTAAAACCATATGAAGGATTTACAGCTTCGCTATAGGAAAGAAGAAATACATTGTCTTTTGTATCTTTTCCGCCCGCAGTTCCGTACTCCGGATTATCTCCGTTCTTTAGTTCCTTCGTTTTTATCCTGTATTGTTCTTCTTCATCGAAGGCGGTATTAAAGAAATCCTCATTCAGCCATTTGCGTAAAGAGCAATCCGCCCATGTAATATCGGAAAACTCTTCATTATATTTTATAAGATCCAGCACATGCCTGCTCAGAACCAGAAGTTCATTGTTCGTGTTCGACAGAACGATCCATTCGATGGGTTCCTTGCCGTTCTCAATGTTATTGTCCTGTTCGTAGGCGCCGAATTTAAAAGTGTCTCCGGCTTTCAGCTTAGTCAGATCCACTGTCGATGTCGGTGTGGGAGAGGCTGTAGCAGCCGCAGATGTCGGTGTTGCGGCAGGTGTCGTCTTTTCATCCTGCTTTGGGGTGACAGCAGGCGTCACCTTGATATCCGGCGTCGGTGTATCCGTCACAGCAGGAAAGTACTCAATTTCAGGCAGTTCTATATAAATGGGGAAGGGGAAAACCGCCCATTCTTCCTCGGTCGTCGGCAAATCTACCAATGTTATCATGCCCGCAGGTGTCGGCG
>JAEFAR010000035.1 GCA_016287675.1 Lachnospiraceae bacterium | reverse complement strand
TGATTTGATGCTCTTCTTTTTATGGTCTTACCTTCTTAACTTAACGACATTGGATTGAAGAGAGGATCATTTATGAGTGAGCTGTGGGACGTATACACGATAGACAGAAAAACTACGGGTAAAACCTGTGTCCGTGGTGAGCAGGACAAACTGGCGGATGATGAATTTCGCATTTGGGTCATGGTTTGGATAAAGAATCCGATCACGGGAAAATACCTGGTATCACAGAGAGCTGCGGACAAAGAAACGGATCCGCTTAAATGGGAAACGGTGGCGGGCCATTCTGTGGTGGGAGAGACAAGTCTTGATGCCGCACTTCGTGAAGTGTACGAGGAAGTGGGGATAAAGCTTAAGGCAGAAGATGCAAAGATAATTGCAACCAAAGTGGCTACGACGATTGATGGGCGGCGCCACAACTGGATACGCGATTCGTTCTATTTTGAAACAACTGCGGAGCCGGATCTGGAAAAAGCGACCACGAAAGAAGTCATACAGACAAAGTGGCTCACTTTTGATGAATTTAGAAAAATGTATGAAAGCGGCGAATGCTGCCTGAACATGGGTGATCTTTACGGATTTGAATTAAATCCCGTACCTGAGGATCGGTATCGGGATATCATCGGACGGATCGTAAAAGGAAAAATAGACCGACCCATGGGAAGTTACCACCCGCACCACAAAGCTCTTTATTATCCGATAAATTACGGTTATGTTGAAGGTGTCATGGGTGGCGACGGAGCGGAGCAGGACATATATCTTCTGGGCGAAACCTCACCTGTTACGGATTATGTGGGAAAGGTGATCGCAGTTTACCACAGATACGATGATAAGGAAACGAAATGGATCGTAGTTCCCTGCGATGAAAAAGGCAATGTACGGGGAGACATTAAGATACCGGATAAAGATGAGATATATGCCCGGATCGCCTTTCAGGAACAGTTTTTTAACGGAGTTTTGGTGGATTAATCCAACGCTGCGATCAGTTCCGCGAGCTCACGGTAGAAAGGCTTTACATTAATGCGCGTTGTGAGCCTGCCCTGCAGAGACATGTGATCGCCTCTGAATGTGGGCATTACATACCACTTTCCGGGAACAGGAACAGTGCCCTCGGTGTAGACACTCTGAGGAGCGCCTATGGGTGCGCCTGCGGAAATTTCAATGACCAGGCCGTCGTTTGATTGCCAGGTCTCATCGACTGTGAAGCCGCCTTTTGTGGTGCCGGTGTATCTGCTCATGTAGATGGCGCCTTTCATAAAGATGTTCTCCGTTATCTCCGGATCCGGAAGCAGACTTCCGTCGGGCTGTTTCACTGTTGAAGAGCACGGAAATGCAAAGTAGTAAACGTTTTCAAAAGTGGTGATGCGTTTGTTTAATGCAAGGGCATTATCGATGTGCATATCATAAGAGGCATAGTCGTAAGACTTCCTGCCGTCAAAGTCGGGCTTTGTTCCTTGGGAAACAAGCCCGCTGTTTTTTTCGTATTCTTCGGGGATCTCTACGGCAGCGGTATCAAAACTCCTGTCCTCGTACAGATCGTAGGCGGTTGTTCCGTTGGTGGGAGCAGCGAGGGTGATGAGGGCAACAATATTATCTCCGTTTCCGCCTCTAAAAAAGTCTGAAAGCTCTGCCGCGTCCGTTCCGCGGCGCTCTTCTTCCGAGCCGTTCACCAGGATCTCCGAAAACAGTCTGATAGTGGCACCTCCAAAAGAATGACCGATGAGCGCGATCTTGGAAGAGGAAAAATCTTTGATCAGGGCTCTTCCGGTAAAATCCTCGCCGAAACGATCATGTCCCGCCGCGCTGCTGTGGGCTGCGCCGTAATCGACTCTTGTTCCGGTAAGCTGGGCATAGAGTTCGCAGGCTCTGTCCCAGGCGCTCCCCGTGGGATCCACGGATGCGGCATAGCTGCGATAGCCTTGATTGTTCAAGTATCTGATAACACTCCCCCCTGAAAGCCCCCAATAGGGGAAGAATTCGTTTATAGGATCGTAACTCCCCCAGCCTGAAAGGCCGTGTACGAACACAAGTTTCACATTGGTCTTAAGCGGTCTGTGAAAGCCGATGGCAAGTGACACCAGGCTCACGGACAGCAGGATTGCAATTATCGAAAAGACGGATCTTTTTACGCCTGTTTTTTTTACATTAAAGAAAGGATAAGGTGCTTCGATCCTTCCGGTTGAAGTGAGACAAAGCACAATGAGCCCGTAAAGAACAGTTGCCGTGATCGGGAGAAGGAACCATAGGAAAGGAGCACGGTCTTCCGCAAGCATATATGAAAGGGTGCTTAATACGGGGATCAAAAGGTGATGATAGAGGCCTGTTCCGGAAAAGAACAATTCTTTGATCTTACCGGTCATAGGAGCCAGTAAGCAGGCTGAAACAAGAAATGTCATGATCATCATGCAGACGGAAAAGTATCTGAAGATCTCAATAAATGAGGTCTGTCCCAGGATCACCAGTAAAAGTGAGGATATAAAGGTCAGAAGATTGGAAAGGTGAGTGTAGTATATAAGACTTTTAAGAAATTTCTGCTCTTTACGCCCTTTAAAAAAGGCGATCAGTTCCATTATTACGATGAGGAGATTCAGTATTCTTGCCATTTTCTCTGCCTTTCCGACTGAAAAAGTCTATCGTGTCTTTGGTTAATTATATGATCAAAAAATTTTGCAAGCAACAAAACAATTCATAAAATCACAAAGCAGATATTACTGTTCGCTCATATGCATTAAAAAAATATGTTGACATATTACTTCCAACATGTTATATACATCTTATCAGCAGATATTATTTCAAAAATAATATCATAAAACACTATCAAGAAATATTACATCGATAAGGAGGCAATATGTCTAAGACAAAAGAAGTAACCCTGAAACCTGCTACTGTTGAAGAACACAGAACCTTTGAGAACGTCAGCAAAAAGTCCGGAGCCGGTGCGGTAAACGAGGCTCTGAAGTTTCCTACGGGCGACATTTTTGAAAAGGAACTCACGGAGATCCTGAACAACAGGTCTGAAGAGAGCTGCAACACCGTGGCCATCGCACTCATAGACCTTGACCGCTTCATGCACATCAATGAAGATTTTGGACGGGAGACCGGCGACAGGGTTTTGATCGAAACAGGAAAGTATATTGCCGGCAAGATCCCCGAGGATTGCAAGGTCTACAGGATCGGCGGTGATGAATTCGGCCTGATCTTTGAGGGTGATACCGAAAGAGAGGACATCTTCCTGTTCCTCAACGATCTGAAAAACGGATTTGACGTTAAGACTCCCGACGGTGTAGTACAGAGCATGACCATAGGGATGGCGACAGCGGGAGTGGACGCCTCGAGATATGCGGAGCTGGTCCGCAAGGCTGACAGCGCTCTCTACCGCGCGAAGGTGAACGGCAGAGGGAAAGTGGCTATGGCCCGGGAAGAAAAGATGATCCCCAAGACCAGCCATTTTGCTCAAGAACAGCTGCAGAGACTGTCAAAGCTCTCAAAGCAGGAGGGCATAGGCGAAGCTATATTACTGAGGGAAGCCCTTGATCTGCTGTTAAAGAAGTACGATATTTGATCAGCTTTAATATGCCCCGGCCCCCTGAAGGGGGCCAGTTTTACTTTATGGGAAAATGTTCTGCATTGCCTGCAAAGAAAAAAACTCTGCAAAGGTGCTCGTTCGCGCGACAGGAGGATGTTGCAATTGGAATTGCAATAGAATATAATAGCTTCATTAATTTAGGCATCAAGGCATATGCCATCGGGGTTGTTTTACGTGCCAAAGGCATGTTTATGGGAAGGGGCTAAACTGAAAAAAACCGGAGGATCTGTTTATGGAAATGACAGTTGAGCTCTTTGACAGCATCATCAACACATCGCAGGATTGCGTTTTCTGGAAAGACGACAAGAGACGTTTTCTTGGCGTTAACCAGGCTTTTCTTGACTTTTACGGATTTGACTCGGCGGACATTTTGATCGGAAAGACCGATGAGGACATGGGATGGCATTCGGATCCCGAGCCCTTTAAACAGGATGAACTCAGAGTGCTGGCAGGAAGAAGCACCTATAAGGTTCAGGGAAAATGCATGGTCCGTGGAGAAGAGCGTGACATAATCGCTTCGAAACGCCCTCTTTACGACGGGGACAAGATAGTCGGACTGGTGGGCAGTTTTTCGGACATCACGGATGTGCTTCGCAGAAACAGCTACGGCGACAGGGATGCACATTACACCATAAATGTTCTGAGACAATACAGCTTCTTTGACAGACTGGTGGATGAGATCAGCCTTGATGAGATCCTGGATCCCCTGACCGGAGCAGTATCCAGACCTTATGCCATGCGCTTTGTCCAGAGCCTTATTGCCGAAAAACGTCCATTCACCTTTACTATGGTGGATCTGGACAACTTCAAGTTTGTTAATGACAGTTTTGGACACAGCGCCGGAGACAAGGTTCTCATGACCGTTGCGGGGAAACTTGCAAAATACACTTCGGGATATGGCATAGTGGGGCGCTTCGGCGGAGACGAGCTCCTGCTTGTGGACCTTAAAAACACCTCGAACGCAGATAAAAAAGCGTTTTTTAACGACCTGTACGGAAATTCCGGCGTTTTACGAACAAATGTGGAATTTGATAACGGTTCTTCCTATGTCACCGCCACTTCCGGCGTTGCTTCCTTCCCTGAGGATGCGGAGAACTTTGACGATCTTTTCGCCCTGATCGATAAGATGCTTTACATGGGGAAGAGCCGCGGGCGTAACTGCTTTTCGATCTACAACGCCGAAACACATAAAGATGTTGAGATACGTAAACTTGTAACCCATGGCATATACACAGCCATGAGCAAACTGAGGAACGATGTGGAAGGAGCCGGCGGCTTTGAAAAAAAGCTGGAAGCCGTAATGCCTTATCTGACCGAAACGCTGCAGGTTAAGAACTTCTATTACGTTCGGGATGACGGAATGCTCCGCTCCGTTAACGACAAGGCCTTTGCAGCTGATGCGGAGGATATCGCAAACATTATGGAAGACGACCTCTTTTTCGATAACACTCTGACACGCATAGAGCAGCAGGCTCCTGTTTTCTATTCGACCCTCAAAAAGAACGGTTTTGAGTCGGTAATTGTGGCGCGCATAAGGAAAAATGAAAATGTCCGCGGCTTTCTTGTATGCGCGGTTAAAAGGAGTTTAAGGATCTGGCAGGAGAATGAATGCGCGGAAATGTACTATCTTGCCGGGATTCTGGCAGATGAATGAAATGTAAGACTTTGGGAGGTTTAATATGCTTTACATTATGAGACACGGGATAACCGATTGGAACATGAAACATAAATTACAGGGCAGTACCGACATCCCGCTCAATGATGAGGGAAGAGCCATGGCAGCGGCAGCAGCGGAAGAGTACCGTGACAAGGACTTTGACGTGTGCTACTGCTCTCCGCTTAAAAGGGCACATGAGACGGCAGAGCTGTTCCTTAAGGGAAGAAACATCCCCATCATTACGGACGAAAGACTCACCGAAATGGGCTTCGGAGATTACGAGGGACTGGAGTACAGCTTTAACATCCCGGACTGCCCCATCAATGTGATCTTTCAGCATCCGGAAGAGTACAAGGAACCCATCGGAGGCTCCGAGACTTTTGAGGAACTGTTTAAGCGAACGGGCTCTTTCCTGAAGGAAGTGGCAGAACCTCTGGAAAAAGAGGGCAAGAAGGTTCTGATCGTGGCTCACGGGGCTTTGAATTCCTGTATCATCAATCAGAGAAAACATCTTTCCATCAATGATTTCTGGAGTACAGGGATCCCTCAATGCAAGATAATAGAGATTTAAGGAGAAAACTATGAAAACACTTTGGAAACTGACCAAAGAGGCTGCAAGATACAAAGGCTTGTACATTATTGCCATTCTCTCTACTTTCGGTCTTACTGCGGTCAATCTGGCAGCTCCCAAGCTTTTGTCTTCCATGACCGGTATCGTTGGGGCAGGTGTGGATGATACCGCCATGATCACTATAAAGAGACTTGCTCTGGCTCTTTTGGGACTCTATCTTTTACGGGTCCTTTTCAGATTTTTAAGTAATTATCTGGCTCACAGGGCAGCCTGGTATCTGGTGGGGGAGCTCAGAAGCCGTTTGTACAACAAACTCCAGAGACTTGATCTGGGGTTCTTTCACGACAAGCAGACGGGAGATCTGATGAGCCGTGTGGTTAATGACACCAGAGACTTCGAGCTTTTATATGCCCACATGATACCTGATATGCTGACGAACATCGTGACATTCGTGGGAGTTCTGGCCATTCTTCTGACAATCAATCTCAGGCTGGCGTTGATCACTTGCGCACCGATCCCGCTGATCCTGATCTCGGGCGTGATCTTTGCGAAGGTGGTGCGCCCTTTCTTCAGAAAATCCCAGAAGGTCATGGGAGAACTGAACGCTCAGCTTCAGGACAGCCTTTCGGGACTGCACGAGATACAGGCTTTCGGACAGGAGGCATATGAAGGCGAAAGAGTGCGCAAAAAGAGCATGGATCAGGTGGTGGCAATGTTGAGAGCTCTCAGAGCCAGTGCCATATTCCATCCCAGCGTTGAGTTTCTTTCATCCTTCGGAACCGTACTGGTAGTGTTCTTCGGAGGCTATCTGGCATACAGTAACCGGCTTTCGGTGGAAGACATCGTTGCCTTTGTGCTTTATCTTTCATTGTTCTATGCACCGGTCTCGGGACTTGCAAACCTGCTTGAAAATCTTCAGCAGTCCCTGGCAGGAGCGGAACGTGTAACGATCATCCTTGACACGCCTTCTGCCATCGAAAACGAGAAGGATGCGGTCGATCTTAAGGATGTTAAAGGGGCCATCGAATTTGAAAATGTTTCCTTTCATTATGATAACAAGATCCCCGTTCTTAAGAATATTTCTTTCTCCTGCAAGCCCGGAATGATGGTGGCCCTTGTGGGACCCACGGGAGTGGGCAAGACCACGGCGACTCAGCTCATATCCAGATTTTACGATCCCGTTGAGGGAAGGATACTGGTGGACGGACATGACATAAAGCACGTAACGCTGGAAAGCCTTCGCCACAACATTTCACCTGTTTTACAGGATACTTTCCTGTTTAACGGCTCCATTGCCGAAAACATCGGATACGCAAGACCTGATGCCACAAGAGAAGAGATCGAAAATGCCGCAAAGGCAGCAAACATTCATGAGGACATACTGAATATGCCTGAGGGATACGAGACTCAGGTGGGAGAAAGGGGGCTCAGACTGTCCGGAGGACAGAAGCAGAGAGTTGCCATCGCAAGAGCGATCTTAAGAAACAGCCCCATCATTATTCTGGATGAAGCGACAGCATCCGTGGATGTGAGTACGGAACGCCAGATACAGGCGGCAATTTCGGAAATTGCGGGCAAACGGACCATTGTGGCTATTGCGCACAGGCTTTCCACCATAATGAACGCCGATCTTATCCTTGTGGTACATGAAGGTGAGATCGTGGAAAGAGGGACCCACGCAGAACTCATGGAAAAACAGGGCTACTACTACAGGATGCAGTTGGCTGCACAGTAGAAGACTTTCCGATACGGAAAGAAAAAGATGTATCAATTGTACAAACGAGGTGTTATAATTTCTTTGTCCTTAGTGTAAGATCAAGTCATAACAAAGCAACAACAAACAACCAATAACAAATGACAATGATTTTTACGGAGGAAAAGAAAATGAACAATATGGAGATCGGTATGGAAATGAACATGGACAGGATCAGCAGACTGCAGCCTCAGATTCCCAACTGGGCACTTGCAGAGGGCATGAAAAGATCGCATTCATTAAAGGAGCTTTGGGGATTTACCGGAAAGAAGAACAGGTAGCTCATCGGAGTTCATACGCGAAGATCTGAGAAAGGTAACTTAAAATGGAACTGAAGCTGTCTGAAAACATAAAGCGCTATCGCAAACAGATGGAACTGACACAGGAAGGGCTGGCGGAAGCTTTCGGAGTTACGGTGGGAGCAGTTTCCAAATGGGAAAACGGGAACAACGTTCCGGATGTACTCACCATGATGGAACTGGCGAACTTCTTTAACATCTCGGTGGACGAACTGCTGGGCTTTGACATTTCATCAAAAAATGTGGATGATATGTGTGACTCCATAGAAAAGCTTTACGACGCTCATGATTACGTGAGAGCGGAAAGAGAAGCAAACGAGGCCATGACCCGCTATCCCCACAATTTCAAGGTCCTTTACACCTGTGCGACTCTTTATTTTTTCAAGGCCACAGAGGAAGATGATGACAAGGACGATGCGGAAACAGCCATCAGGATCTACAAACAGGCCCTGAGCTACATTTCACAAAACACGGTACCTGAGATAAGTGAGTTTTCCATAAAGGAAAGGATCGCAAACATGTACCGCAAGATCGATCCCGAAAAGGCCCTGGAGCAGCTTAAAGAGATCAACTACGACGGCACCGAGAGTGCACTTATCGCGGCAACCCTGATGAAACTTGAGAGAAGAAGCGAAGCGCTGAACTATTACTCCACAGCCATATTGATAGGCTTTGTAAAGCAGTACGAACTCAGTGCAAACACTGCTCTTGCTCTTGCATCCACAGGAAAGAAAGAGGACATAAAAAAAGCTCACGATCTCATCGAAACTGAACTGGGAATCCTGGACCTGTACGCAATTCCCCAAAAAATAACCTTTATATACAAACTGAAATCATTACTTCTCATTTACAAAGCATGGGGGAGTGCCTGCCTTGGAATGACGGAGGATATGAAAAAGTGTGTCGAGGAAGCATATGCTCTGGCGAAGGCCTTTGATGATTCAAAGGTAAGATCCGAGGTTACGGATGCGATCAAGTACGTTTATTTTTCAAAGGACATGGTTTCGACCCACGACTCCATCGGACCCAGTGCGGAAAGCGGCATAGAGGCACTGTTTAAAAGGAAGCACGAGGCCCTTACGGAAAAAAATGCAAAGTATTTGAAGATCGTTGCAGATTATTGGAATGAAATTAAAAACAGGAAGTGAAATAAATCTGTAAAAACACAGTTGCTCTTGACAGGGCAACTTTTTTATGACATAATCGATTGCGCAAAACTGATTTTGCAAAAAACAAATTACAGAAAGCAGATCATTCAGTTATGGATATTAAAGAAAGAGCCGAAAGGGCTGTACAATTAAAAACTATGGGAGGCTACAACTGCTCTCAGGCTGTGACCGCCGTATTTGCGGATCAGACCGATCTTACGGAGGAACAGCTCAAACAGATAACCGCAGGCTTTTGTGCCGGAATGGGAAATCTTGAGGCCACCTGCGGAGCTCTGATCGGAGCAGGCATGATAGCGGGGCTGAAAACCGAAGGCAAGGGAACTTTGAAGTTGACACGGCAGATGCAGGAAACTTTTAACGAAAGATGCGGAGCCATCAAATGCAAAGATCTTAAGACCATAACAAACGGAAAACCTCTTTGCCCCTGCGAAGAATGCGTAAGAAATGCCGTATTGATCTACGGCGAAGTGTTGGGAACAGATTGATCGTTAAATAAGGAGTCATTATGAAAACAAGTACCGAAAACATCATGTCACTGATATTGAAATTTGCGGTTGTGACCTCTGCTTCAGTGGGAATACCCATGAGCGCCGCTGCGAACGAAGCTCGTTTTATGAGCGGCAAAACCGTATTTATGTTCTTTACGGTGCAGTCCAATATTTTAATAGCGATCGTATGCCTTATCGGAGGCATTATGATGATAAAAGGGATAAAGCCCGGTCAAAAATGGTATGTGCTAAAGTACGTTTCAACCGTGGCAATCACCCTGACCGGTATCGTGTTCTGCTTCGTTCTGGCGCCCACACTGGGGGCACATGCCTGGAATGTTCAGAACATCCTGACTCATGTTGTGGTTCCCTTATCGGCTATCATTGATTTCTATGTTTCCGGGGCTGAGACCCGGATCGACAGAAAAGCGGTTTTCCTGGTTACGATCCCTCCGCTTTTGTATGCGATCTATGCAGGCATAGGGTTTACTTTGGACTGGCAGTTTGCACCCGGATTCAATTACCCTTACTTCTTCCTGAACTGGGGCAGCCCCGCGGGAGCTTTCGGTTTTTCTAAAGAGCTTCCTTTCATGGGAACGGGCTGGTGGATCCTTGTTATCCTTTGCTTCCTTTTGTGTATCGGATTCCTCTATCTTTACACACTTGACAAACTGAACAGTAAACGCAGATAAAAGAAAAGATCACCCGTATCACCTTTTTTAAGGCGATGGGGTGATCTTTTTTGTTGTCTTTTAAACGATAAACGTTGTGATCAGGATGTAAACTATGGTTCCGGCCAGTATGCTGATTATGGAATTGCGCTTCCATACATGAGCGATGACAACGCAAAGGCAGGCGGCCAGCTCCGGAAGTCCGAAGGGGCTGACTGCAAAAGAAATGTCCTTAAGGCAGTAAACCACCAGCATTCCGATGATGGCCGGAGGAAGGACCTTCCCCAGATATTTGATGAATTTCGGAGGCTCTTTTCTGAAGATCAGAAAAGGCAGTGCTCTCAGTAAAAAGGAGACGATGGCCATTGTGGCAACAATAACTGCGGATCTCATGACTCAGCCACCTCTTTTCTGCCTGCTATGGCAAGTACTGCGGTGATCATCAGCATTGCGGGGATCAGGAAATTATCCTTACCGAAAAGCAGAAGAGAAACGGTTGTGCATATGATCCCTGTAACAGCAGGAAGATGATTCTTCGATGACAGCCATTGCTCGGTAAAAGCCGCAACAAACAGGGCGGTCATGGAAAAGGCGACTCCGTCGGCCGAAAAAGGGAGAACAGCACCGATCAGGTTTCCGAGAACACCGCCTATGATCCAGTAGGTGTGGTTGAAAAGAGAAACCAGAAATCTGTAAAGGTTCACATC
Source organism: Lachnospiraceae bacterium (assembly GCA_016287675.1). Lineage (GTDB taxonomy): Bacteria > Bacillota > Clostridia > Lachnospirales > Lachnospiraceae > RGIG3528. Next base: position 15,900 of record JAEFAR010000035.1, on the reverse strand, counting down.
GATGTCGTCGGGAACTTCTTCATCACAGAGAAGGGAGTAGGTTTCGTCCGTAAGGGCAAAGATCATGTAGGGCTTGTACCTGCCCGCTCCCTTGTAGCGGTTGATCATGGAAATACTGTAAAACAGGTGACGGGCATTCACCATGATCGTAGTGATGATGGTGTTGATCACTGTGGCGCCGCCTGCCAGAAGGCCGACTCCCACATACTGCATGGAGCCCCCGAAAATGAAAAGGCTCATGGCAAAGGCCCAAAGTACGCCATAACCGGCATTCCTTAAAAGAATTCCGAAACCTATTCCCAAAACTATGTATCCTACCATAACGGGCAGTGACTTTACAAAAGCCCGTTTCAATGCTCTTTTTCTCATGATGTTTCAATCTTTCTTCTTAATTATCCGGCTTTTTCCGTGACCCGATTCAATTCGCTATGATACATTGAATGAGATGTTAAAGTCAAGAAAAAATGAGCGTTATTTTTTACTGCTAATCGTAAATATTTACGGTTTTTATTTAGCCTTTTCAAAAATATAATGTAGATAGCGTAAAACGCAAAAACCCATTTCAACTATTTTGAGGAGGTATTTTATTATGAAGAAACGTGTATTGGCTACCGTAATGGCTTTAGTGCTGGCGCTTTCCTTCGGAGCATGCGGTAAAAAGAAGGACGAGGGACCTTTAACACTGGTTTATGCCGAGGTTAACCCCAAGGACACCATTGTAGGTCAGGTTGCCGCTGACTTTAAGTCAAAGGTTGAGGAACTTTCAAAGGGACAGATCATCATCGATGTTCAGTACAGCGGTGTTCTCGGATCCGAAAACGAAGTGCTTGACGCTATGCTTGCGGGAGCAGGTGCGGCTGACATTTCAAGAATCTCCGCATTCTCTCTTACAACTTACGGCGCAGAGAAGTCGGTTCTCCTTTCTCTTCCTTACACATTTGAATCAAGAGATCATTTCTGGAACTTCGCTACAAGCGATCTTGCTCAGGAATTCCTCAACGAGTCCTATGACAAGAAGCTTGGCGTTAAGGGTCTCTTCTACGGAGAAGAGGGCTTCCGTCATTTCTTCACAAGAGACAAGATCACAGGTATCAAGGACCTTGCCGGAATGAAGCTGAGAGTGTCCAATGACCCTGTTATGAACGGTCTTGTAAAGGGTCTCGGTGCAAATCCCACAGTCGTTGCTTTCGGTGAGCTTTACTCAGCTCTTTCTTCAGGCGTTGTAGACGGTGCTGAACAGCCTATTGCAAACTACAAGTCCAACTCTTTCCCTGAAGTTGCAAACAACATCATCCTTGACGGCCACACCCTGGGCGCTATCGAGATCGTTGTAGCATCTCCCGTTTGGGACAAGCTCACAAAGGAACAGCAGCAGATCCTCTTAGATGCAGGTAAGTATGCTCAGGAGAACAACAAGAAGAATTCTCAGGCTAAGGAAGACGAAGTTCTTGCACAGCTTAAGAAGGACGGCTGCAACGTTGTGGAAGTAAAAGATCCCACTCCTTGGCAGAATGCGGTTAAGGACGTTGTAAAAGAAAACACAAAGGGACTTGAAGATCTTTACCAGAAGCTTTTAAGCTTTAAGTAGTAGAATAAGCCGATTTTATCTGGGGCGCATAGGTCTTTATCTGTGCGCCTTATTCTTTAAATTTCGTTTTTCGCGGATCAGATTCCGCGAAAAATGACATCGGAGGTTTTAATGATAAGATTTTTACTATCTTTGGGTAAAATAAAACCGGTTTATGATGTTGTGTATAAGGCAGTGCTCTTTATATGCAAGATTTTCCTGGTTGCCGATATCCTGATCACAAGTATGGCGGTAGTCGGACGTTTTGTGCCGTTCGTTCCCGATCCTGCCTGGACTGAGGAAGTCGTTCTTACCCTTATGACTTACATGGCGGTGCTGTCAGCAGCGCTCGCCATCAGAAAAGGAAGCCACATCCGTATGACTTCCTTTGACAAGTACCTTCCCGAGAAATTGCTCAACGTGCTCGATCTCATTGCGGATATCGCCGTTCTTGCATTGGGAGTTGTAATGATGATAGTCGGATGGAAGTACGCTCAGGGTATCGGGGCAAAGGGCGTTTACGTCAGCATGCCGAAGATCTCCAAGTTCTGGATGTATTTCCCGGTTCCGCTGGCCGGCTTCGCAATGATCGTTTTCGAACTGGAAGCTGTTTATCTTCAGATCTTCAAACTGTTTAAAAAGGAGGGGAAAGCATGACTGTAAACACTGCAGCGATCCTCATTCTTCTCGGATCCTTCCTTATCATGATACTACTCAGATTCCCCATTGCATATGCAGTCGGGATCTCTTCCATTCTTTGTTTCCTTTATATGGGGATTCCCATTTCCACCTTCTGCCAGCAGATGGTTAAGGGTATAAGTTCCTTCTCCCTCATGGCCGTCCCGTTCTTTATTACCATGGGCGTTCTGATGGGAACGGGAGGAATCTCCGAAAAGCTGATAGCTCTGGCCAATGCCTGTGTAGGATGGATGACAGGCGGTATGGCAATGGTTAACATCGTTGCTTCCTACTTCTTCGGAGGTATTTCCGGTTCTGCAGCAGCTGACACCGCTTCTCTCGGAAGCATCCTGATCCCCATGATGGTTGATCAGGGCTACGACGATGACTTTTCGACAGCCGTTACCATCACATCCTCCTGCGAGGGACTTCTTGTTCCTCCCAGCCACAACATGGTAATCTATGCCATGGCGGCAGGCGGAGTCTCGGTAGGAAGCCTTTTCCTTGCAGGTTACCTTCCCGGAGCCATTTTGGCTGTTTCCCTTATGGTGGGTTCCTTCATCATTTCAAAAAGAAGGCATTATCCCAAGGGTGACAGATTCTCCATCATTACACTTTTAAAGCAGCTTGTTAAATCCTTCTGGGCTCTGGCAGCGGTCATCATCGTTGTTGTGGGCGTAGTAGGCGGCTGGTTTACAGCTACCGAGTCAGCTGCAATCGCAGTAATCTATTCACTGATCGTAAGTGTTTACATTTACAGGGGCCTTACATGGAAGGGCGTATGGCAGGCATTGGAAAAGTGTGTTGACACCCTCGCCATCGTTCTGATCCTTATCGCCACATCCTGTGCCTTCGGCTATTGCCTCACAACACTTCACGTTCCCGCAATTGCCGCAAATGCGATCATCGGTCTTACGGATAATAAGATCATCATCGCTCTTCTTATGAACATTATCCTGCTTTTCCTCGGATGCATCATGGACATGTCCCCGATCATTCTGATCGCGACCCCTATCCTGCTTCCCATAGCAAAGGCGATCGGTATCGATCCCGTACAGTTTGGTATCATCATGGTCCTGAACTGCGGTATCGGACTTCTTACACCTCCCGTTGGAGCGGTTCTTTTCATCGGTTCCGCAGTGGGAAAGGTGAAGATGGAAAGGGTAGTAAAAGCAACACTGCCATTCTATGTCTGCATGATCATCACATTGTTGCTGATTACCTTTATTCCTGAAATATGTATGCTTTTACCTGATCTGTTTATGAAATAAAAGGGTGAGGAGCCGCAGTCATCTGCGGCGAATGCGCGTAAGAGTAAGCCTTTTAAGTTTGGGCTTGCTCTTATCGTGCAAAATGGAGTAAAATATTTTTACACAGTTTGGAGTCGTTTATGGATTATAAGTTTAAGATCAGAGCTACAGCATTTGATTTTTTTAAAATGTGTATGAGAGAAACATACAGTCTTCCTTTGGGCATATGCAATATTGTATTTTTTGTTGCGGCTGTTTTGCTGACTGTCAGGTTTTACGGAAACGCAAGCGCTGTGGTCAGGGCTTTGCTGGTGTGCATGTGCCTTGTTTTTCCTGTCATTCAGCCGGTGTGCATGTTTGGAAGAGCCTCAAAGCTTGCACACATGCTGCCTGATGACATGACCCTCGAGACGACAAAAACCGGGCTTCTGGTCAGAGTCGGTGAAGCATCCGAGCTGGTGGATTACAATAAGATCAAGAAGATCATAAGCACGCGGGACTGCCTGATCATTAACGTGGGCGGTCGAAACGGCTATTTTCTTTTTAACAGGGTCCTGGGAGACAAAAAAGAGGAATTTTTTGAATTTATTAAAAGTAAGACGGTATAGAAAATGAAGGCAGCCGAAGGAAGATCCAAAAAGGTGGGAATGATCAAACGGAAGTGGAATGAAAAGTCTTTGAAAGAGAAGATTTCCGCTCTTGTTTTTATTATCTTTTGCATCATCCTGATGACTGTTCTGCTGGATGTATGGACCATCAAGATCTCATTATGGGATTTCAAGTACTCCCTGGAGAGCAATGAACTGGTGGGCTCCCTGGTGGAGACGATAGAGACGGAATCCGAGGTTTTTGTGGATTTTACCAAAGGTGACGTCAATTTAAATCAGTTGCTTAAATCCATGACGGCGACTGACAAAGCCGTAACCAATTTACAAAGAGACTATAAAAGGATCGGGGAAGAAAGAAGAGCCTGGACAGAAAAGATAGATCGCGCCTTTGCGGTTTACAGAAAAGAGTGCGCGGTATTTATGGCTATGCCTTCGGATTCGCCCGATTATTTAACTGTAGAGTACAAACTGTTCCAAATGCAGGATTATCTTAAAAACTACGGCAGTACGCTGGTCTCACTCACAAGTAAAGCCGTGAACGATTTCTATCAGGAAAGATTCCCTTTGCTTTTCTTCTTTCCTGCCATCATCCTTGCATTTGCCTGCTTCCTGATCAGCATTTTGGCAAGCACCTCCAATGCCATGAGCAAAACACTGGTGGAGCCTATAGACAAGCTGGTGGAAGCATCAAAGAAAATTGCAAATAATGACATTTACATAGATGACGTGGTGGTCGACAACAAGGACGAGATGGGAGACCTTGTCAATGCTTTCAACAAAATGAAGTTTGCGACCGCCGTCTACATCACCACCCTTGAAGACAACAGGGAAATGCTTGAAAAGCTGCATGCGGAGGAACTGAAAAAAGCCGATGCGGAAAACAGGCTGATGCGAATGAGATATGAGGTTCTGCGAAATCAGATCAATCCCCATTTCCTGTTCAATACGCTGACTGTGATCAGCGGAATGGCTATGCTTGAAGAAGCCGCAACCACAGACAGGATGATCAAAGCTCTCAGTTCTCTTTTGCGCTACATCCTCCGAACGGAAGACAATGAGATAAGTCTTGAGCAGGAGCTTTCGGTTATTAAGGATTACATGTATCTTCAGGAAATGCGGTTCGGAGATCGCATAAAATGCGAGATCGACTGCGAGGAGCAGCTTTACAAGGCAAATGTTCCCACCTTTGTGATCCAGCCCATTATTGAAAACAGTATTATTCACGGACTGGCAAAAAAAGAAGAAGGCGGATACATCAGGATCCATGTTTTTCTCGATGAAAAAGATGAGGAAAAGATCCGGCTGTGTGTCAATGTTTCCGACACCGGCGTGGGAATGGACAGAGATAAGCTGGAAAAGATCAGAAAAGAGATGACAGACGGAGGTATGGGCAGAACCGCTATCGGTATCAGTAACATCTACAACAGGCTGAAGCTTTTGTATGAGGATGCGACACTTGAGATCGACAGCGTGGAAGGCGAAGGTACTATCACGAGATTCGCCATTCCCTACCAGCCGTGACACGAAATCTTTAATTGGAGACAAAGATGATAAAGATCCTTATAGCAGATGATGAACCGATCGAGAGAGCGGTTGTAAAAAAAATACTGGACGATTCTTTTCAGGAGGAAGCGGTCACCTATCTTGCCTGCAACGGGCGGGAAGCCATGGAAGTGTACGAAAGAGAAGATTGCGACATGGCTCTTCTTGACATCTGTATGCCCGGTATAAACGGGATTGAAGCTGCGGAAGCTATCAGGAAGGATCATCCGAACAGTGTGATAGTTTTCCTGACGGCTTACGATGAGTTCGAATATGCACAAAAAGCCATCAGAGTCCGGGCTTTGGACTATCTTTTAAAGCCGGTGAATGAGAATGAACTTGTGGCTGTTCTGGAAGAGGGCATGCGTCTTACCCGGGAAGGGAAAGTCCACAGATTTGATCCCTACGAGAGCATACCCCGTGAAGAACAGTCAAGTATGCGCCAGGCAGCCATTAAGAAGCTGATCAGGGATTACGTGGATGAGAATTATGTTAATGACATTTCTCTTTCCGATGTAGCCGCGGAGATGCACTATTCGGAACCTCATTTTTGCAAGATCTTTAAAGAATGCTTCGGAAAAAGCTTCACGCTTTATCTTACCGAACTCAGGATCGAGAAGTCCAAGGAACTGCTTGGAGATATTACGGTGAATGTCAAGGATGTCAGCAATCGTGTGGGGTTCCGGGATCCCAATTATTACGCAAAGGTGTTTAAGAGAGCGGAAGGCATGACTCCTACGGAATACAGGATCATTCGAGGTCTCATATGAGAAAAAAGTACACTGTAATAGGAATAATAGCTGCTCTTCTTTTTCTGATCGGGATCGGAGTTACAGTCAGGCTGATCAAAAAAGAACCGGATCCGGAGTACGTTTTCACCTACGCGGAGAACCAGTCCGATGGGTATCCCACATCCAAAGGCGCCTACTACTTTGCTTCTCTGGTAGAGGAGAGGACTGACGGGAGGATCAGGATCGTAGTTTACACCTCGGCTCAATTGGGCAGAGAGGCAGACGTTATCGAACAGATGAGGTACGGAGGCGTGGATTTCGCCAGAGTGTCACTTTCACAGCTGGCCGAAGTTGCCCCGGAGCTCAATGTTCTGCAGATGCCCTATCTGTACAACGATTCGGATCACATGTGGTCGGTACTTGAAGGAGAGATCGGTGATCATTTTTTGAATTATGTAAAAGAGATCGATCTTCTGGGGCTTTCCTGGTACGACTCGGGGACCAGAAACTTCTACAATTCCGTTAAACCCATAAGAAATCTTGAAGACATTAAAGGAATGAATATAAGAGTCCAGCAGTCGGAACTGATGATCGACATGATCAACTGTCTGGGGGCAAACGCAGTTCCTTTGAGTTACGAAGAAGTTTATTCCGCACTGGAACTGGGAGCCATCGACGGAGCCGAAAACAACTGGCCTTCCTACGAAGACACGGATCATTACAAAGTGGCAAAGTATTTCTGCGAAGATGAGCACACAAGAGTTCCCGAAATGCAGCTTTGCTCCATGCACACATGGAAGCTCCTTTCGGAGGAAGACCAAAAGATCATCCTGGAATGCGCTTCTGAATCGGCGGAATACGAGAGGAAGCTCTGGAGTGAGAGGGTTGAGGAATCCAGAAAAAAAGTCATTGAAAACGGAGTTCAGGTAACTACTTTAAGCAGATCTGAGATCGCAAGATTCAGGAGCAAGGTTCAGCCCATCTACGAAAAATACTGCGGAAACTACATGGACATCCTGAATAAGATCATATCGCAATGACCAAATATGTTCACACCGCCCGCAACGCCCATACAATGGGGTCCCTCCCCTGCTCCGCAGCGGTCCTCCCCATTGTCTTACAATCGCAATCCGCTTCGCTACTTGCTCATGTAAAATAGTTGTTGACACGGGCATATCAAAGTGGTAGCCTAATCACAATAAATTTTGAAAGGAAACGCCTAATGAGCAGATTTACAGCCGAAAGCAGATGTTCAGTCATTATCTCCATGCTTCGAATTATCGTGGATGGTCTTAATGCTGTATCCAAAATCCGGTTGTAAGAATAGCAGGCATCAGAAAGTTTTGTATTTGTATATGCTGACCGCTTATCTCTAACCGGATAAGCGGTTTTTTCATTATCAGGGCCCGATAATGGACATATAAAACAACAATTTCAGGAGGGATGAAAAATGATTTTTAAAGAAGAAAGTTTTACGCTTAAGGGGCATGAGATCCTTTTAAGAAGTGCGAGGGAAGAAGATGCACAGATCCTGATCGACGGTCTTAAGGAAGTTTGTGGAGAAACGGAATATCTTCTGGCCTATCCGGATGAGATCGCTTTGACGGTTGAGGATGAGATCGGGTTTATCCGAAAAAACAATGAAGCGGAAAAAATGGGATTGCTGCTTGCGTTTGTGGACGGGGATTACGCAGGAAACACATCTGTCAGAGTACCGGGACGACGCAAGTTTGGACACAGGGGAGACATCGGTATAGCGATCAAACTTAAATACACCGAAATCGGACTCGGGACAGAAATGTTAAAACGACTTTTAGACAAGATGAGAGAAGCGGGATTTGATCAGGCGGAGCTTGACGTGTTTGCCGCAAACAGCCGTGCGCGCCATGTTTACGAGAAGCTCGGCTTCCGCGAGGTGGGCAGGATACCCAATGCCATAAAAACAGATGACGGTATGTATTCGGATGAAATACACATGGTCTGTCCTCTGAACAATGCCGAATATTGGGATCTTTATGATGCCGACAGAAAGCTCACGGGATACAGGCACAAAAGAGGCGACAAATTCGGAGAAGGACAGTACTACGTCTGCTGTGAGATCTGGGTAATGAATTCAGAAGGGAAGCTACTGACCACCAAAAGACATCCCGACAAAAAGGCGGGAAATCAATGGGAATTCGGCGGAGGCGGCACATTGGCCGGCGAAACCACTTCACAGTCGGCAGTCCGTGAGCTGGCGGAAGAAACCGGCATTCAGGCTGCGGAAAGCGAATTGAAGCTCTTGGGAACATATGCAAACAAGAACTACTTCCAGGATATCTTTCTGCTTAAAAGGGATGCGGATCTTAAGGACATCAGACTGCAGCCTGAAGAGACGGTGGATGTAAAATGGTCTGGCGACGCCGACATCCAAAAAATGATCGAAAGCGGCGAATTTGTTTATTCCGTTGGAAAGAGATACAATCTTTTTAAGGATAAGCTTGAAGCCCTGAAGTAATGATCTACCAGCGGACTTTCCAGCGTTCGGCAAGTTTCTCCGCAGATTCGCTTACAAGAGGGGGCTTTTTGTTGATCTTTTCATGTGAGCAGGCATTTGCAAGCTCTTTTTCAAAAGCATCCTCGTCAATGGGAAGGGTGATAACGGCATCCTGCCATGCGGAAAGGTAGGCGGCATTTGAAAGAGTCAGGGAATTGAGACCTTCTTCGCCACGGGCGATAAGGGGAGCGCCGTCAATGATGGCATCCGCAAAATTGTTGAGGACGATGGGATGACCGTCAGCATCGGGAGCGGTGAATTCTTCGTATTCGTTTTCGGGTACGGCAAACCCTTCCTTGCTCGAAAAACAGAATTCCCGTTCTCTGACCTTTAATTTCCACCATTTGAGTTTGCCGTCCTCCAGAACGAGCTTTCCCTTATCGCCGGAGATCTCCAGCCTGTTTGTTCCGCAGGCATCTCCCGTAGTGGTGATAAAGGAGGCTGTGGCGCCGTTTTCGTATTCTCCGAAGATGGTAACATCATCTTCCACATCGATCTTATGATATTTTCCGAAGGAGCAGAAGGCTTTTATTGAAGCGGGCATACCGAAGATCCACTGCCAAAGGTCCAGATTGTGAGGGGCCTGGTTGAGGAGAACACCGCCGCCTTCTCCGTTCCATGTGGCACGCCAGCTCCCGGAATCGTAATAGGCCTGGGTCCTGTACCAATTGGTAATGATCCAAGTCATTCTTTTTAATTCTCCCAGTTCACCCGATTCAACCAGTTCCTTGGCGCGTTTGTAGATGGGATTTGTGCGCTGATTGAACATGATGGCAAAAACCTTGCCCGATCTTTTTGCGGTTTCGTTCATTTCTCTGACCTGTCTGGTGAAAACTCCCGCGGGCTTTTCGATCAGCACGTGCAGGCCCTTTTCAAAGGCTTTGATGGCGTATTTCGGGTGATCGTAGTGAGGAACGGTGATCAGAAGAGCGTCCAAGAGGCCGCTTTCTATCATTTTGTCCCCGTCGTCAAATGCTGTTGCTGACGGCAGGATCTTCTTTGCCCGTTCCAGCTTGTCGGGAGCGATGTCCGCAAAGCAGGTTACTTCGATACGGGGGCATTCACCGTTAACTATGCTTTTTAAATGGCCTGTGCCCATGTTTCCCATTCCAATGATGCCCAGTCTGATCTTTTCCATGATCCTACCTCCTTATTATCTCTTTAAGTGCGTCTACCGCAGCCGAAAATGCTGCCCGGGAGTCGGGGTAAACAAATCTGCCGAGTTTGCTCCGCTGTTCACCTTCAAGCTTCTCAAAACCTTCAAAAACCGTGAGATGAGGTTCCACCGTAAGGACTTCCCCTCTGTAGTGCTCAAGAAGATAGGGCAGTTCGCCTTCACCTTTTCCTGCGGGTACCACCGAGCCGTCCTCCAAAGCGTCTTTCACATGCATATATTCAACGTAGGGCTCCAGAAGTGTCCATGCTTCTTTGGTCTCCTGACCGCACTGTATGAAATTTGCGGGATCGAAAACAGCTTTAAGTCCGGGGAGAGCTTTGTGTATCTCCAGACATTTTGAAGCCTTGTCTCCGTATATGCCTTTTTCGTTTTCATGGCAGAGAATGATGTCCGATCCCGTTGCGGCATCGATAAAAGCCGATAGTCTGTCAAGTACCGGATCGATGCTGTCAGTGCCGTAGAAACTGAAAAGCCTTATGTGCCTTGCTCCGAGGATAAAAGCATTCTCGACGGCTCTTTTAAAACTGTCCAGATGGGGAGCGAAATCATCATTGATCCCGATCTTACCGTAAGGGGAACCCAGGGACCAGACACCCAGGCCTGCATCATCCAGCTTCTTACGGATCTCTTTTGCTTTTTCGGGCGTTATGGCCGAGATGTTTTCACCGTCCACACCTCTGATCTCAAGAAGACTGACATCGTTTTTGAGCATTGCGTCGATCTGGTCCTTAATGGAAGACGCTGCTTCATCCGCAAAGGCTGCAAGTTTAAATTCCATGGGTCTACCTCCGTTTTTGATGGATCTATTATCTATACAATAACACAGAATATTTGCAATTCAATTGCTAATCAGATGAAAAACATTGCAAAAATTTCCAACAGATGGTAATCTGAAAGCAGCGAAAAATGGCCAAAGGACAGTCCCGAGAGGTTAAGAGAAATGCTGAAAGAATTCTATTGCAATGAACTGTATGTGAGACACGCGGTGGATGACGAACCCGGAGAAAAACAGCTGGATTTTCATGTTCATGACAGGTGCGAGATCTACTATTTTGTGGGAGGTAACGCCCATTCCCTGGTGGAAGCATCGGATTATCCCCTGCGAAAGGGGAGCCTTTTGATCATGAGACCCGGAGAAGCGCACAGTATAAGGATCTTTAAGTCGGAGACTTATGAAAGGTATGCGGTGAATTTCCCCATCTCAGTGTTCGACTCTTTCGATCCCCGGCGCATCCTCATGAGACCTTACATCGACCGTGAACTGGGGAAGGGGAATCATTTCTATCTCCCCGGGCTTGAAGACATCTTTGCAAAGATGACGGAAGAAAAGATCGACGAATACACAAGATCTGTTACCATTACAACCGGGATCTGCCGCCTTATGGAGATCATTAACAAAGAGTTTGACTCGGGAAAACAGGTAAAGAGTGCAAGTCCAACGGTTGCGGAAGAAGCGGTTGCCTATGTCAATGCAAATATTCTTAAGGATATCTCCGTTACATCTCTGGCTGACAGGTTTTACATGAGTAAATCCGCTTTTTGCAAGCTTTTTAAAGAGGCTACGGGAGCTTCCCCCTGGAATTACATTACAGCAAAAAGACTTCTGGAAGCGGCAAACATGATATCCGAAGGTGCTACTGCCCTGGAAGCGTCGGAAAAGTGCGGGTTCGGAGACTATTCTTCCTTTTACAGGGCGTATGTTAAGCGCTTTGGGACAGGACCCAAGAGTAAAGCTGTGTCAAGATTAAAATAATTCCTTTACACATTTTGTGTTATGGTCTAAACTGCATGGTAAGGTTAATAAAACATTAACAGGGAGAAAAAGATGAAGATAGTAGTTTACAATGACTGGGATCATGTCCCTAAGGCAAGTGCGGAAGGAAATGAAATGGCTGTTCTTGCATGGAACGGTGAGTACAGAAAAGGTGACGCCCTGGAGTTTTCGGGGCTTGATGCAGGTCACTTCTACGTTGTAAGAGCGGATGCCGCGATGCAGGAAAGCCTTGTCCTTATAACACAGAGTACCGTGACTTTTCCCATTCCTTTCTATGAAAAAAAGGAAAGCCTGAATCCCGTGGCATTTTCGGGAAACAGACATTACACCATGATACGCAGGGCACGCGATTTTGAAGTTAAGGCATACAGAAACCTTGCGCTCAACACCTTCGACAGACACGAAGAATTCGGAGTCTATCCCCATGCCTACGCAAATGTGGAGACCAGAGGCGAGTCTGTGTTTGAAGCCAAGAATGCCACAGACGGGATCATAGCAGTCAAATCCCACGGCGAATGGCCCTACGAATCCTGGGGCATCAACCGGCAGGATGATGCGAAACTCACCGTGGATTTCGGACGAAAGGTGGACATCGATGAGATCAGGCTTTACACAAGAGCCGATTTTCCTCATGACAATTGGTGGATCCGCGGGACCTTCACCTTCTCCGACGGAAGCAAGGAAACTGTGGAAATGGACAGGAAGGTGGGAGAACCTCACATCTTTAAGATAGTGAAGAAGGGGATCACATCCGTAAGCCTTGATGAACTCATAAAGGCAGATGACCCCAGTCCCTTCCCGGCTCTCACCCAGATCGAGGTTTACGGTACGGAAAGCATTTGAGTTTTTAGGGCAGAGGAAGACTCTGTCCTTTTTTCATTTTTGTGCTGATGATTGACCAACAGGCCCATATATGATATAAATGATATGTTATGATAATATATCAATTATGGGAGGTCAGAAATGAGAAGGCATATGCTTAAAAGAGCGTCGCTCCTGATAGCGGCTGCGATGCTGGCGGTTGCTGCGGGAGGCTGCGGCAGCGGGAAAACGGATGAAGGGGAAGTGAGCAAGGCAGTTCCGGCGACTCAGACGCCTGTTGCAACACCCACACCTACAGAGGAGGATCTTGAAATGGAAAGAGAATACAATGAAGCCCTGAGGCTTAACGGAAATTCAAAGAATTACAACTTCAGTGACATTCAGAAACTGGAAGGAAATCCCATGGAGGGTAAGACTCTCTGCGTGCTTGGGTCTTCTGTTGCTTACGGCGCATCTTCAAACGGAGATGCAGTGGGTGAGTACTTTGAGAAGCGTTTCGGCTGCAAGCTTGTAAAGGAAGCGGTGAGCGGCACCACACTTGCAAATCTTGATGACAGTTCCTACGTTGCGAGGCTTTTAAACAATGTGACGGAGGAAAAGGTGGATCTTTTCATCTGCCAGCTTTCCACCAATGACGCAACTAAGAACCTTAAGCTCGGTGAGATCAGTGAAGGGAAGAATCTTTCGGACTTTGATCAGAAGACTGTCATCGGAGCCATGGAGTACATCATCCGTTACGCTCAGACTACATGGAACTGCCCTGTGGCTTTCTTTACGGGAAGTTACTACAAGAGCGAGAATTACGGCAAAATGGTGGAGGCTCTTAAGGCTCTCAGCGATAAGTGGGGCATATGCGTGCTCAACCTTTACGACGATCCGGAGTTTAACGACCTGACGGAAGAAGAAAGAAGCATCTATATGTCAGACGACATCCATCCCAAGAGAGCGGGCTACCGTGACTGGTGGGGACCGGAGCTTGAGAGACAGCTTCTGGACTATCTGAAAGAGAATACGAAGTAGGAAAGAACTTAAAAGGAAGGCTGATGAGCGACCTTCCTTTTTTTATGGAAAACATTTTCCGGGCAAATCTCATCTGTTTTTTATAGTAATATAATTTGATAAACTGTATAACTATAGTGTAAAGTAAGGAAATGATCCGAAGGATCGTAAAACACAAGAAGACAGCAGAAAAGTTTACTGCTGAAAAAGGTGAAGAAGATGAGAAAAGAGAAAGAGAAAAGGGTATTGAGTTTAGGCTTTCAGATCGCGTTTGCTCTGGTGTTTGTCCTGATGCTTGCGGTGCTGGAACTGAACAAGAACACTATAGTGGGATTTATTTTGATAGCCCTTGCGAGCGGAGCGGCATTCTGGTGCTATCTTAAGTTTCTGAATAACGGAAAGAAGCTGTTTAAAGCATTGTTCTGGCCTGCATGGTTAGCATGTTTTACGCTGATCCTGATCATCACATGGCCTCCCGTAAAGGCAGTGAAAGCAGTGGATTACAGAAACCCTGTGAAAACAGATGTGGTACACGTTCAAAACGGAGATCTGCAGGGTGTCCTGACGAAGGACGGCAAGGTTGAGATCTATGCGGGGATCCCTTATGCAAAGCCTCCCGTGGGCGAACTCAGATGGAAGGAGACTTACGATCCCGACAATTGGGAAGGTGTCCTTCAGGCGGACAGATTTGCTCCCATGAGCATGCAGCCCGTTCATCTCCCGATCTATGATTCCCTGGCCCAGATCATCGGCTATCATGATTACAGGATCTCTTTAAAGGACAACTACAGAGAGCCTGTGAGCGAGGATTCTCTTTACATTAACATCTGGAAACCTGCGGGAAAAGCGGAAAAGCTGCCGGTCATCGTTTACGTTCACGGAGGTTCCCTTAAAACAGGTCAGCCCTGGTACGCAGATTACAGCGGTGAAGGTCTTGCGAGAGAAGGAGTGATCGTGGTCAACATGGGCTATAGACTCGGCGTTTTCGGTTATTTCGCGGATGAGGAACTGATGGAAGAATCTGCGGATCACACCACCGGAAACTATGGCCTCATGGATCAGATCCATGCTCTCAGATGGGTACAGAAAAACATAGGAGCCTTCGGCGGAGATCCGGATAACGTTACCCTTGCGGGTGAATCGGCCGGCGCCACATCGGTCAGCGCCATCTGCGTTTCTCCTCTTGCAAAGGGACTTTTCAGACGTGCCGTTCTTGAAAGCTCCACAGTAGCACCCGTTAGGCCCACCCATTCCTTCAGGAGCCTGGAGGAGGCATTAAGAAGCGGAAAGGCTGTCAAGAAGGCATATGCCTGCGATACAGTGGATGACCTGAGAAAGGTGAGTGCAAAGGCTCTGCTGGCAGCAACGGAAACGGAACACCATGTGACAGTGGACGGATATGTACTTACAAAGCAGCCCTATGAGAGCTATCTGGCGGGAGAATTTAACGAAGAGGCTGTGATCCACGGATACAACAGTGATGAAGCTGCCGCATTTCTGATCTTTGGCGGTGCGACCATGAAGAATTACGAGAGCAATGTTCGCGGGTACTTCGGAAAGTACTCGGATGAAGTTTTGAAGCTTTATCCCGCGTCAACGGATGAAGAGGCTGCCGCAAACTGGAGCGACATCTGGGGAGCAGTTTTCTTTGACTACCCTCACTATTGCCTTAACCGACTGGAAGTAAAAAACAATGTGCCGGTCTACGAGTACTTCTTCTCAAAGGAAAACGGACGTCTGGGACCCTGGCACAGCGGCGAGGAAGTGTACCTTTACGGGAACATTCCCGAAGGATCCGGATTGTATGACGAAGCGGACAGAAACCTCAGCAAGGCCATGAGAAGTTACTTCCTGAACTTTGCAAAGACAGGAGATCCCAACGGCGACGGACTTCTTAAATGGGAGCAGAACAGGAATTCCGAAGATCTTATGGAGTTCGGAGACAACTACGGAATGATAAAAGAAAAAGAGCACGAACTCTTTGATATAATGGACAAAATGCAGGGATGGAATTTTTAAGTATTTAAGGAGAGAAAATGCGTTACCCGGGATTTTTACAAAAGAATGGTACTGTAGGGATCATCGCCCCTTCTTTCGGGGCTTCCACAGAACCCTATATTACAAGGACAGCCTTTGCGGAAAAGCTTTTTGAGAGCAAAGGCTACAGGATAAAAGAAGGCCCCAATGCCCATGAGAATAAAGGCATAGGAAAGAGC
>JAEFAR010000001.1 GCA_016287675.1 Lachnospiraceae bacterium | reverse complement strand
ACGCGGCGTCGCTGGATCAGGGTTTCCCCCATTGTCCAATATCCCCCACTGCTGCCTCCCGTAGGAGTTTGGGCCGTGTCTCAGTCCCAATGTGGCCGTTCACTCTCTCAAGCCGGCTACTGATCGTCGCCTTGGTGGGCCTTTACCTCACCAACTAGCTAATCAGACGCGGGCCCATCTCACACCTATAAATATTTGATGGCAATGTCATGCGGTATCGCCATGTTATGCGGTTTTAGCAGTCGTTTCCAACTGTTATCCCCCTGTGTGAGGTAGGTTACCCACGCGTTACTCACCCGTCCGCCACTAAGTCATGAGATCAGATTACTCATCACTCATGCTTCGTTCGACTTGCATGTGTTAAGCACGCCGCCAGCGTTCATCCTGAGCCAGGATCAAACTCTCATGTTTGAATGTTTTTTCCTTGTCAGAACAAACACCAGCTTTTTTCTAAAGAATTAAGCTAAGGTTATTGTTCCGTTAAATCTTTACTGTTCTTAAGGTTGTCCTTAAGTTTGAAAATCAATGTTAATTGAATTTTCAGGGTTGTTTAGCTGTTTAATTATCAAGGTTCTGTTTCGCTTTGTTTTTTTGTGTCTCTCGCAAAGCGCTCAGTAAGGATACCACCGAAAAAAGACTTTGTCAATAGCTTTTTTTCTTTTTTCCAAAAATCTTTCATCACTTTCTATCCCTTTGTTTTCAAGGGCTACAGCCGTTTTGTATCCGCAATTGTATCTATTTTCTAAACATTTAGTTCATTTTCACAAACTCCCAAATTGTCTGATTTTCACATGTATGCTTCCTCTTTCGTTACCATGTTTCTGTTTTTATACCAAAAGTTTATTCTTTTTTTCTTATTTGATGTTATTTTGTTGGACTTTCGTCGTATATTTGGTGTACTTTACATTATATAATGCGCTTGTAAACAACAAAAGTGCTTATAAGAGAACCCCTCATAACCCCAATAATTTTTACAGCCCCGTATCAATATCCCCTGTTGATGCGAGGCTGTAAAAAATTTCAGGGACCATATTTGATCATGACAAATAATCAGTAATATATCGGAGGATTTTATGAAACTGACAGAATGCTATTCCAGACTCAACGGTGATTACACCGGTGTGCTCAGTCGTCTCATGAAGGAATCCCTGGTCAGCAGATTTCTCATTATGTTTTTGAAGGACACTCAGTTCAATGAATTCCACAGCTCATTAAAGGATCAGAATTGGGAAAATGCTTTCAGAAACATACACACGCTGAAGGGTACCTCATTAAACCTGGGTCTCACACAACTGGCAAATGCGGCAAGCACAATTACCGAACTTCTGAGAAGCGGATCTCCGTCAGGTGATCTTGCAGCTCCGGTGGAGCTTTTGGATAAAGAATACAGGCACACCATAGAAACCATCGAAGAATACTCCGCCGATCCGGAGATATGAAACGAAAAAACCACTCTTGCAAATGCAAAAGTGGTTCTTTTTTTACCGGAGAAAGAGGGATTTGAACCCTCGCGCCGCTATTAACGACCTGCACCCTTTCCAGGGGTGTCCCTTCAGCCTCTTGGGTATTTCTCCAAAAGCCTGGCCATGTGCCAAGTGTATTAAATTGATCCCCGCACGTAACGGGAATGAGCGGAGAGCAAGGGATTCGAACCCCTGTGGGCTTTCGCCCTAACGGTTTTCAAGACCGCCCCGTTGTGACCGCTTCGGTAGCTCTCCATACGCTTTTCTCAAAACGTGCTTATGCATATTACCACAGAGAAACATCTAAGTCAAGCAAATTTTATCAATATATCGTACAATTTCTTTTACCGAGTCAAACATGATGTATACGCAATCGATCACTTGTTTCTTTTCCTTAAGATCTCTTCTGCTGTCTTCAGATCATCTTCCGTCGTTATCTTTATGTTTTCCTTTTTTCCTTTGAGCATATAAATACTGCCCTCTCCGTACTTGCGGACGGCAGAAGCATCATCGGTGATGGTATCATCCCCGTTTTCAACTGCTTTTTTATAGCTGTTAAGAGCATTGTAAAGTTCAAAGCACTGGGGAGTCTGAGCAGCCCAGGTGTGGGTTCTGTCGGGAGTCATGGAAATGTTTCCCTCACCATTTACGATCTGTATGGTATCGGTGACCTTTACCCCCACAACGCAGGAACCTTTGGAAGTTACATGTTCTATTGCTCTGTCAATGGTTTCAACATCTATACAGGGTCTTGCCCCGTCATGGATAAGACAGAAGCTCTCTCCCTTTCCGGTCTCTTCCAAATGGTGGCTTGCCGCTTCAAGTCCGTGAAGCACCGAGTCGTAGCGATTTTCTCCGCCGCTGGCGATCGAAACGCATTTGGTTATACCGTATCTTTTGATGATCTCATCATAGCAATAGGAAATATCCTTTTCGGCGCAAACAAGGATCACTGCATCAACCCTGCTCTTTTCAAAAGCCTGAAGGCTCCAAGCAAGGACAGGTCTTCCGAAAAGATCTCTGTATTGTTTTGGTGTATTACCGCCAAATCTTTTTCCCGATCCGCCGGCAAGTACAATTGCATAGATCACTTTCTCTCTCCCAGTCTCAGATTGGGGATCGCATTTAAATCGAGTCCGCTGAAGTTCCCCTTAAGAAATTCATAGTAAGCCGCAGCACCGATCATAGCGGCATTATCCGTGCAGTATATGGGCGAAGGATAGATCATCTCCAGTCCTCTCTTCTCGCAGGCAGCTTTCATTCCCGCACGTAAAGCGGAATTGGAAGCCACACCGCCGGCAAGGGCAACTTTCTTGAAACCGTACTCCTTTGCCGCATGCATAGTCTTGTCAACCAGAACATCCACGACAGCCGCCTGAAAAGAAGCAGCCACATCATTGCGATTGATCTCTTCCCCCTTCATTTCAGCCTGGTTAAGATAATTCAGAACTGCGGATTTAAGTCCTGAAAAGCTGAAATCATAGGGGCAGTCATCCACCTTGGCCCTGGGGAATGCTATAGCCTTCGGATCCCCTTCTTTAGCCACTTTATCTATCTTGGGTCCTCCGGGATAACCGAGTCCTATGGCACGGGCAACCTTGTCATAGGCTTCCCCCGCTGCATCATCATGAGTTCTTCCGAGAATCTCGTATTCTCCGTAGTCTTTCATTATCACAAGATGAGTGTGACCGCCGGAAACTATGAGGCACAAAAAAGGCGGCTCAAGATCCGGATGTTCAAGGAAATTAGCCGAAACATGTCCTTCAATATGGTGAACACCGATAAGCGGCAGACCTGCAGCATATGCAAGTGATTTCGCTGCAGAAACTCCCACAAGCAAAGGTCCCACAAGCCCGGGGCCGTAAGTCACCGCAACCGCATCAAGCTCCTTGAGGCCGACTCCCGCATCCGAAAGTGCCTGTTCAATAACGGGATTGATCTTCTCTATGTGTTTTCTCGAAGCTATCTCAGGTACAACACCGCCATACAGTGTGTGGAGATCGATCTGAGAATAAATAACATTGGAAAGGACTTTACGTCCATTCTCGATCACAGCGGCCGCAGTTTCATCGCAGGATGACTCAACGGCCAAAATCTTAATATCTTTCATCTTAAAACCTTCTTGAATCTGTTAACTTATTAATCCGGGAACTCCACGGCATCTGTCATTTCCCAGCCCAAAATCTTCCAATTTCCCTTCTCGTCTTCTCTCAGAACGAACTTTTCATAGGTCCGGCTGATCCCCTTCTTTTTCTTAACAACAAACATTGCCACTATTGAAGCCATGTTCTTTCCGTCTTTTGTGTACTTCTCCGTCTGACTCTCCAGTTGAACATTGGTAACGGATATGGTATTGCCGGCGTTTCTGAAGGCAATTATTTCATTATAAAGAGAATCTTCGTAACTGTCCGCGGGATTTAAAGCAAGCAGTTCGTCATCGTAGAGTTTCCTCAGCTGTTCCGTAAGTTTGTAAAACTCCTCTTCGGTATAATTTCCCGACATGAGACAGGTGTTGATCCTCTGATAAAGCCTGACAGTCTCTCTCACCGTAGAAGGATAGAACCGGTCCAGGTCTTTGGAGATTATCGCCTGAGCCTCCGTGTTTGTAGAAGTTCCGGTTTCAAAAATAGTATCGTTCCTTCTGTTGTTAACGGTATAGAAAACTATCCAGATGACAATGCCAAGGATGACTACACCGCCTATTATGCCTCCGATATACTTCTTCATGCTTCTACCTCATTTCTGTCAATAACACCGACTGTTGCTGTAATATATATCGGCACAGTGCCCTTTGACATTCACCCGTTAAGGAAAACGTCACTCTTCTTCCTCGGAAAACCTGAGGGTCACACTTTCCCCGTCGCTTGCACATTTGGTGTTGGGAAACACACTCTTTGCAAGTCCGAGATACTCCTTGGGTCTGTTCATGGAAGGGCTGTAATGGGTGAGCCACATTTCCTTTACTTCAGCTGCCGCCGCTATCTTTGCGGCTTCTCTGAAGGTCATATGCTTTTTTTTCACGGCATCGGCCTGCTTTTCAGGTTCTCCGTACATTCCTTCGCAGATGAAAAGATCCGAGTGAGCTGCATTGTTAACGATGGACTCTGTAGGTCTGGTGTCGGTACAATAAGTAACTTTCAGTCCTTTTCTTTCCGGTCCCAGCACCATTTCCGGCGTGAACACTTTTCCGTCCGCTTCCAGTATCTCACCTTTCTGCAGCCTGTTCCAGAATTGTAAGGGTATCCCGGTTGCCTTTGCACGCTCAGCATCAAAGCGCCCGGCTCTCCTGACCTCCAGTGTGTAACCGTAGCATGTCACATTGTGGTTCACTTTAAAAGCCGTGATCACGTACCCTAACATGGAAAAGCTTCTTTCCGCTTCTCCGATCTCTATCATATTGATCTCGAAGGGTAGCTCGGGAGCAATGATCCTTAAAGCCCCCACCACCTTTTCAAGTCCCTTGGGACCGATCATGGTGACAGGTTCCGTCCTCTCGGCATTTCCCATGGAAAGCAGAAGTCCGGGAAGCCCGCTGATGTGATCCCCGTGATAATGCGTAAAAAGGATACAGTCTATGTCATGAAAGCTGAGTCCCGCCTGGCGTATAGCCACCTGGGTTCCTTCTCCCGCATCGATCAATATTCCTTTTCCGTTGTATCTTACCATAAGGGAGGTAAGCCACCTTTTGGGAAGAGGCATCATACCGCCCGTTCCCAGCAAACACAAATCTAACATCAAATTCCTCTTATCCAAGGCATATAATTGCAGGATTCCTGCTGTTATATGCCGCCAACAGTTTCCTCGTTGCTTAACCCTGATCGATGTTAAGCCGCATGATGACAGCATCTTCCTTCGGAAGCTCATAAAAGCCTTTTCTCAGTCCAACATCCCTGAAACCCAGCTTTCTGTACAGGCCTCTGGCAGGCTCGTTGCTGACCCTGACCTCAAGATACATGTCTCTCACTTCAAGGCTTTTGGCCCTGTTGATCAGTTCATTCATCATTTTGTAAGCAATACCCTGTCCTCTGCAGTCTTCTCTAACACAGACATTGGGGATCTCCGCTTCATCAAGTACATAGTAAAAGCAGCAATATCCCATTATATCATCATCGTCGTCATCGGAAACGGCTACCAAAAGACAGTAATTTTCCTGCAAAATGGAGCCTTCAAAATTGTCTCTGCTCCAGGGCATGGAAAAGGTGGCTTTTTCTATCTCGCTCACCTTGTTACAGTCTTTTATTGTCATTTCACGAATTTTCATTTCGTCTCCCACGACCGATCATTATCAACGACAAAAGACAATCCTTCTACTTCTCCCTGCGTTCTCTTTCCGCCTGAGAAAGGCGTAAATAATCCGGAACATGTTCGGCTGCCGGAACCGCCAGTCCCGCTTTGAACATTTCAAGTGCTCTTACGGCAAGACTTCCTGCTCTTTGCACATTATTGTTTATGGGTGCGAATTGCAGCTTCACCTTTACGTTGTTCTTTAACAGCTCAGCAAAAACGGGAACTCCGTCTCCCAAAAAAATAACCGGCTCTCCGAGATCGTTAACAATTTCAGCTATCTCATCTATGGACACAGCCATTTGATCTTTGACAGTTTCAAAGCCTTCCGATGTGTTTCTGTAAACTCCGGTGTAGACCTGATTCCTGCGGGCATCCATCAAGGGAACGATGAGTCCCTCAAATCCGAAGATGTTCGATGCAATGGTCATTGTGGTAGGTACCGCCACAATGGGCTTGTTAAGCGCCTGCCCCAGTCCCTTTGCGGTAGCCGATCCGATCCTTAAGCCCGTAAAGCTTCCCGGTCCTCCGGATACGGCGATGGCATCGATCTCCTCGAGATCAGTACCGGTCCTTTTCACTACCTCGTCCACCATGGGCAGAAGAGTCTGGGAATGAGTCAGCTTCAGGTTCAGGCTGAACTCTCCGATTATTTTTTCCTCAGTGGCTATGGCACAGGATGCCACAAGCCCGGAGGCTTCAATCGCCAAAATCTTGTTCATTAAATCATGCCTTCCTAATTTCTATGCTTCTGTAATCGAAGCCCTTTTGCAGATCCTTTGAAATGGTCACTCTGGTGCAGTTATCCGGCAAAAGTTCTTCAATCTTGTCGGCCCATTCCACAAGGGAAACGCCCTGACCGAAAAAGCAGTCCTCGTATCCGATCTCATCCATCTCATCGATGTCGTCGATCCTGTAAACATCAAAATGATACAGGGGCATTCTTCCGCTTTCATACACCTGCACGATGGTAAATGTAGGGCTGACCACAGGCTCTTCTATTCCGAGTCCCTTTGCAAAGCCCTTTGTGAACACAGTCTTTCCGACACCAAGGTCACCTGACAGGCATATAATGTCTCCGGGCTTTGATTTCACAGCCATATCATATGCAATTTTGAATGTCTCTTCCGGCGAACCGGATGAGAAGTTTTCAATAATCATAAAACAGATCCTATTTCTTAAGTTTCACACAGCCCGCGGGACACATTTCCAGGAGGAGTGCTTTGAAAGCCCCGAGCTCCGAACCTATGCATGCCTTGGGAAGTATGGTTGCGTTGTTGTTTCCCGTAAAAAGTATTATGCTCTTCATGGTTTCCCGGGCAAGAAGAACGATCTCCCAGGGAGCATCCTGACTCTGTCCGTCCTGGGACAGAGTGATCCCGCTCCTGTTAAAGGAGTACTGTACAGGCTTCGAAAAACCGGGATTCTTCTTTGTCTGTCTCCATGCTTTAAAAAGAAGCAGGGCGGGATTTATCACCGTAAACAAAGAAGCAAGGCCGATCAGGGCGATGAGGCTTAAGGGCGAATCTCCGTAGCCGAAGATCAATGCAACGATTGCAATGGCACTGAAGCCGTAATTAATTACCGATCTGAAGCCGGCATAGGAGTTAATGTACAGGAACTCGAAAATGTATCCGGTTTTCATGTTAACGGTAAACTTTATATCTCTGTCTTCCATATAGCTTGTTCCTCAAGTCTTTCTCACGGATTTACAGGATCATGGACAATGCTATCCTCTTCTTTGCGGGATCGCAGCTTAAAACCTTGACATCCACGATGTCTCCCACGCTGACTGCCTCGAGAGGATGCTTGATGTACTTCTTGTTTGTGATCTGGGAAATGTGGACCAGACCGTCCTGATGAACTCCGATGTCCACAAAAACACCGAAATCGATAACATTTCTGACAGTTCCTTTAAGGATCATTCCTTCGGTCAGATCCTTCATTTCAAGCACGTCATTTCTTAAAATGGGCTTGGGCATCTCGTCTCTGGGGTCTCTGCCGGGCTTCTCAAGTTCCTTGATGATATCCGTCAGGGTCATCTCACCGATGCCCAATCTCTCAGCAAGTGCCTTTTTGTCCTTTACCATTTTTCCGATGGAGGAAAGGTTGTCTCCTGCAGTCTTTACAATAACGGCAGTCTCTGCCTTCTTTTGATCATTTGCTGCAGGTGCAGTGAGCTTCTTTCCCGACTTTTCCTGAGCCTTTGCAAAAGCCGCTCCGAAAGCCGAATTGGTGTTGGAAATGCGGATCTCCTTCTCTGCAGGCTTTCTGTTCTTTCTTTCGCCTTTATTGGGCATGGCTGCTTCTCTTGCAGCCTTTTCCTGAGCCTTGGCATTCTTTTCGGCAGCCAGCTGTTCCGCTCTCAGTTTATTGATGTCATCGGGCTTGAAGCCGAGTTCGGAAAGGAGTTCTGTGGCAGCCTTGTAAGACTCGGGGTGAACCGATGTTGAATCCAGGGGATTGGTTCCTCCCATGATACGAAGGAAGCCTGCACACTGTTCATATGCCTTGGGGCCCAGCTTTGCCACTTTCAACAGATCGTTTCTTGTGATGAATCGTCCGTTTGCTTCACGATAGGCAACTATGTTCTTTGCGGTGACCTTGGAGATTCCGGAAACGTACTCAAGAAGGGCGGGTGATGCGGTGTTGAGATCAACACCTACCTTGTTAACGCAGTCTTCAACTACTCCCGCAAGGGTCTCGGAGAGCTTCTTCTGGTTCATGTCATGCTGGTACTGGCCAACACCGATGGCCTGAGGCTCGATCTTAACAAGCTCAGCCAGAGGATCCTGAAGTCTTCTTGCAATGGAAACCGCAGAACGCTGTGCAACGTCGTAATCCGGGAATTCTTCCGTGGCAAGTTTGCTTGCGGAATAAACCGAAGCCCCTGCCTCACTGGTGATCACGTACTTTGTGGGCACCTTCATTTCCTTTAAAAGATCTACGATAAAGAGCTCCGATTCACGGGAAGCCGTTCCGTTTCCCACGGAGATCAGTGTTACATTATACTTGGTGATAAGCCTCTTAACGATGGCTTTTGCTTCATCCATCTTGTGCATTCCGGGAAGTGTGGCAAAAACCACGGCTGTATCAAGCACCTTACCCGTAGCATCCACAACAGCCAGCTTGCATCCCGTTCTGAAACCGGGGTCCCAGCCGAGAACCGTCTGTCCCACAATGGGAGGCTGCATGAGGAGCTGCTTTAAGTTTTCGCCGAAGACTTTGATAGCACCGTCTTCAGCCTTTTCAGTGAGTTCGTTCCTTACTTCCCTCTCGATGGAAGGAGCGATGAGACGGTCATAGGCATCCGCAACAGCTGCCTTTATCTGATCATTTGTATTGGGGTTATCCTTTGTTATTACTTTCTTTTCAAGATACCTGAGGATGGTTTCTGTAGGAGCCGTGATCTTTACGGTCAGCACCTTTTCTGCCTCTCCTCTGTTAAGAGCAAGGGTCCTGTGTCCGGGAAGTGTCTTCACTTTCTCGGAGAAGTTGTAGTACATCTCGTAAACGCTGTCTGCTTCCTCATCCTTGGCAGATGAAGAGATAACGCCCTCTTCTTCCGTTACGGAACGGATGTGGGTTCTGTAATCCGCTTCATCGGAGATCTTCTCAGCGATGATGTCAAGTGCTCCGGCAAGGGCCTCTTCCGCAGTTTTGACTTCCTTTTCCTCACTGATGTAAGCCTTTGCTTCCTCTATTGCGGGAACGGTAAGATCCTGAGCCATAATGGCATCTGCAAGAGGCTGTAAGCCCTTTTCCGCTGCGATGGTGGCTCTTGTTCTTCTCTTGGGTCTGTAAGGACGATAGATGTCCTCCAAAGTAACCTGTGTCTGGGCTTCGGCGATCTGCTTTTTGAGTTCGTCGGTGAGTTTGCCCTGTTCTTCTATGCTTTTTAAGATCTGTTCTTTCTTTTCTTCAAGACTTCTGAGGTATTTAAGACGTTCGTCGAGATTTCTGAGTACCTCATCGTTCAATGCCCCTGTAGCCTCTTTCCTGTATCGTGCGATGAAGGGTATGGTGTTTCCTTCATCGATCAGCTTTACAGCCGCATCAACCTGCTCTCTGCGTACTCCGAGTTCCGCCGTAAGCTGTTTTAAAATATCCATTCAATAACCTCCGCAAGTGTGTTACTGGTGAGTTTCTCCCCATTGCATAAAAACAGAATGGCAGATCATTGATCACCACTTGTATCATACCACATTTCCAACGAAAAACAAGAAAAAAAGAGGCAGCCCTCATGGCTGCCCCGTAACATCATCCGATTCATTCTTTTGGTCCATCGATGGGTGAACCGTCTGCAGTGTGCCTGATCTTCGTTCTGGTTGTTCCGCCTGAAACATAGGGCCTTCCGCACTCCGGGCATATGCTGGTGTGGAGGGTGACACTGGCGGAAATGAGTTTTGCATCCGGCCTGCTGCCCTTCTGAACGGCATTTGCCACATGCTCTCTCTCGTGAGACATTACAACGGAAGCAGAAGCAGAAGGATCGATGTGCCCGGGAGTTTTAAAGGAAACATCCGCCTCATCGGAGCCGTCGACATACATCCTGTTCTCACAGGTCTCGCATTTTTCAAGCCCCAGGCGTTTGCGCATCCTCTCCGTTGCGGGTGATTCCATGGTCTTTGCCGCATTATCGACTGCCATTTTCATCTCCTCCGGAGATCTTCCCACTCTCACGGTCCGATCGTTGGAAAACACCTCGGGTACGGCAGCCACAACGGCAACAGCAGCACCTTCATTCGCATCCGCATGAAGTGCATTGCTCCTTGCGGCAAGTGTTGCACCGGAAGTATAGTATATGCTGTTGTATGCTCCGTAAGCGCTGACGCTTCCGATCATGGCAGCCTCCCTGACCCGTTCATGCCGGGTCATACTTTATTGTATTATACCATTTTTAAAAATTTTGTGCAAATGAGACCGCAAAGACCGGGGAATGCTCCGCATCCCCCGGCCTTCAGTTATTTAAACCGCCAGATTCACATGCTGTACTGCGCCGGCTTCCCCTGTGGATTCTTTAAGGAAGAAGCCCGTGCGTTTAACCTGTCCCATGGTGGCATTATTCTTTAAGGACTTAAGTGCAAAGTCTGTGGCAACACTGCCCAAATTGATGGCACCCACATCGGCTTTTTTAAGATCCAGCAGAACGTCTTTACCGTTCTTGTCCTTCGTCCAGATCTTTAATTTCTTGAAAATGCTGTCATTTTCATCGATCCAGCCGTTGCCATCCTCATCGTAAGCGGCAAGATCCTTAAATCCGTTGCCGGACTTAGTTCCGAAAAGCTCAGATCCGTCATTTATCTTACCGTCGCCGTTTTTGTCAAGGGCAAGAAGTCCGGAGTTCTCTCTAAGATCATAGATCCTTTCTTCCTTACCGTCAGCATCCAGATCAAAGAGGAATGTTTTTTCCGTAAGATCTGCGCACTTGTCATCAAGCTCGATCACAAGGGGATCTACCATGGTATAGGATTCTTCCATATAGGAGCCGTATTCGGCGGTAAAGCTTCTGGACATTTCAACGGTAAGTTCAAAACTGAGTTCCCGTCCGTCTTCCGTTCTTACAGAGCCTGAAGAACGGTAGGCCGTGCTTTCGGTTTCCATGTAAAACTTTGACTGAACGGTGATCTTGGTCCAGTTGGTCATGTTTACCGTATGATGTCCGGGATTTGCCTGTACCGCAGGACTAGCACCGGACATGGTGCACGCCATGTTCCCCGCAAAAGCAGCCAGGTTTTCCTGAGCCTTGTTCATGGACTCCGCAAAACTCTTCATGCTGTCGTTCACATAAACCGGACCGCCCTTCTCTCCACGGATCTTTTTAAGAAGTTCAAGGATGCGTCTCAGCATCTTAAGCTCATTGTCTTCCTCGGTGGGGATCTCGAGATCCGCTTTATTGGCTTTGTTAGCCTTTACCATATCTTCAAGTGACTTTTTAAGGTTTTCTTTTTGGTTCTTTTCCTTTTCCTTAGCAGCTGCCTTCTCTTCTTCGGCGATCTCCGCCTTTTTCTCCCGAAGCTGTTCCGCAAGATTTTTGGAATCATCGGACAATTCAATTGTGGCAGCCCTGCTGCTTAAAACCGTAAGGGATTCTTGCTCGACTTTTTCATAAGAAAAATAGGAACGATTGGAACTCATGGATACATTAGACGAATCAATTTTCATAATATACGCCCTCCTTGGCGATCTTTGAAAAGTGCTTTGTGCGAATCCTTTCGCACGTAACACGGATTAAGTGTACAACTACCTTATCGGCAACTTCCTACCGATTCTTAACCCTTCTCTTAAAATTTTAATATAATGATAAGTCTAAAGCAGTTTTAAACACAAAAAAACCGGAAAAGAAAGGATCTTTTCCGGTAGTAAGTACGATAGATTAAATTGTCTTGGAAACATGAAGAAGGAAAGGATCCAGATCTTTCTTCATAGCAAGAGCCTCTTCAATGTCGTAATCAACAAACTTTCCGTTCTTGTAAGCTACAACACGGTTTGTCTTTCCTGCGCAAAGAAGTTCAACAGCCATGCATCCCATAGCAGAAGCATAGACCCTGTCCTTAGCCGTAGGGCTTCCGCCACGCTGAATGTGACCGATGATGGTAGCACGGGTCTCTATGCCTGTTGCTGCTTCGATGCGGTCTGCCATTCTGTAAGAATTACCGATACCTTCGGCATTTACGATGATGGTGTGCTTCTTGCCGAGTGCCTTTCTCGCAAGAATGTGCTGAACGACCCTTTTCTCGTCATAGTTCATGAGCTCGGGAAGAAGGATCTCCTCAGCGCCGTTGGCAATTCCGCTCCAGAGAGCAATGTAACCGGCGCGACGTCCCATAACTTCAATGATGGAAACTCTCTCGTGGGATGTGGATGTGTCACGAACCTTGTCAATGGCATCCATCGCTGTGTTGACAGCTGTATCAAATCCTATTGTATAATCAGTGCATGCAATATCGAGGTCGATGGTTCCGGGAACGCCGACTGTGTTGATGCCTCTGGCAGCAAGCTGACGTGCACCCTGGAAGGAGCCGTCACCACCGATGACAACAAGTCCGTCGATACCGTTCTTCTTGCAGATCTCAGCGCCCTTGTCCTGTCCTTCGGATGTAACGAATTCCTGGCAGCGAGCTGTGTAGAGTATTGTACCACCGCGCTGGATCGTATCGGAAACGCTTCGTGAATCCATGTCGATAATGTCCTCATCAAGAAGACCTGCGTATCCTCTGTTAATACCCTTAACCTTCACACCATTTTCAATGGCCGTACGAACAACCGCACGTATCGCAGCGTTCATTCCGGGCGCATCTCCGCCACTGGTGAGTACCCCTATGGTTTTAACCATGCTTTCTGCCATATTATGCCTCCAAATCTATTAGAGTGATTTACGAAAATTTACTACTTGTTACAAGTTTTGTATTTTACAACGAAACATTTTTTTTGTAAATATCCAAAAAAGATAAAATGAAGAAACTTTTGATTAACAAAGCTAAAAAGTGACCCTGATCTGCTCATTTCCGAATTTTTTTGTTAACTTCTCCTGCAGATCACCGCTGAGATCTACAGAAAAACTTCTTCCCAGTTTTTTCATCTGCTTTTCTTCTTCAAGATAGATCACCACATCGGATCTTCCGTCGGATGTCTTAAGGATCTCCATCAATTCTTTTTCCGCCGCGGCATACTCATCCTTATTCTTAAACCTGACCCAGAGTTTTCCGGGAATGGCATCAAGCCTGTCGATACCGGACAGGATGATCTTGGCCCCTCTTTCTTCATCGGTGGAGATCCTTCCCCTGATCATGACCTTTTCATCTTCATTAAGAAGCTTCCTATTCTTTTCATAATCATTGGGGAAAACGATCACCTCGGTATTTCCGTAAAGATCCTCAAGTTTAAGAAAAGCCATGGTGCGGTTGTTTTTTGTGACCTTTCGGGTCACTTCCGTTATCATGCCGCCGATCACCACATTCTGATCGTCATTTACCTTAAGTTCTCCTGTTTCTTCATCGGCTTTCAGATCCGCTGTTGTGGTGTCACAGTGTTTTTTCAGGATGTCAAGGTAGTTTTCCAGAGGATGTCCGCTGACATAAAGATCCAGCACCTCTTTCTCGTAGCCCAGAAGTTCGTCCTTACCGAACTCTCCCACATCCGGAAGAGGAGTTTCCATAGCGACCTTTTCTTCGGGATCCATGAAATCAAAGAAGGAAAGCTGTCCCGTGATCTCTTTTTTGTGCTCGCTCACAGCATCATCTATGATGATCTGGCAGACCTGAAGGAGCTGCTTTCTGGTTCCGGGAACGGAATCAAAAGCTCCCGCCTTTATGAGATTCTCCACTGTCCTCCTGTTAACTCCCAAAGGAACGCAACGCTTTGCAAAATCCTTAAGAGACGTGAATCTGCCGTTACGCTCTCTCTCTGATTTTATGTCCTCCACCACCTGCCGTCCGACGCCCTTGATGGCGGAAAGTCCGTATCGGATGGATCTTCCTCCCACCGTAAAGCCGACTCCGCTTTCATTCACATCCGGAGGAAGCACACTTACCCCCATCTTTTTACAGGTGTACATGTACTCCGTTACTTTTCCGGTGTTGTCCATGATGGATGTCATCAGAGCTGCCATGTATTCAACGGGATAATAGTATTTGAGATAGGCTGTCTGATAGGAAACCACCGCGTAGCAGGCGGCATGAGCCTTGTTAAATGCATATTTTGCAAAATCAGTCATTTCGTCATAGATGTGATTTGCCACCTTTTCGGAAATGCCTCTTGCTTCACAGCCGGGAACGTTTTCCTGAGGGTTGCCGTGGACGAAGTTTTCTCTTTCCTTAGCCATTACATCGGCCTTTTTCTTGGCCATGGCACGGCGCACCAGATCGCTCCGTCCGTAGGAGTAGCCCGCCAGATCTCTTACGATCTGCATGACCTGCTCCTGGTAGACTATGCATCCGTACGTGGTTTCAAGTATGGGCCTTAATTCCTCACAGTCATATGTGATGGAATCCCTGTCACTCTTTCCTTTGATATACTTGGGGATGAAATCCATGGGTCCCGGGCGGTAAAGGGAGATCCCGGCGATAACGTCTTCTATGGAAGAAGGCTTCAGCTCTTTCATAAAGCTTGTCATTCCCTTGCTTTCAAGCTGAAAAACACCGTCGGTCTTTGCCTGGGAGATCATATCAAAAATGTTCTTGTCATCGTAACTGATCTCTTTTATCGAAAATCGCTTCTCCCCGGGCTTTTTGTTCATGTTCACGAAGTTTTCCGCGTCTTTGATGACCGTAAGGGTTCTGAGTCCCAGAAAGTCCATCTTGAGAAGTCCGAGATGTTCGCACTCCGTCATATTGAACTGAGTAGTCACCGAACCGTCGGAAGCACAGGACAAAGGTACATAGTCATCAACGGGAGCATTACTTATGATAACGCCCGCAGCATGCATGGAAGTGTGTCTGGGCAGACCTTCCAGAGCCATTGCCATATCCAGAAGATTTCTGATCTCTTCGTCCTCATCATACATTTTTTTAAGATCCGTGCTTTTGGTGAGAGCATCCGCTATGGTAATGTTAAGCTCATTGGGCACCAGTTTTGCCACAACGTCAACTCTTGCATAGGGCAGATCCAAGGCTCTTCCCACGTCTCTGATGGCATTTTTCGCAGCCATGGTCCCGAATGTAACGATCTGGCAGACTCTGTCACGACCGTACTTTCTTACAACATAGTCAATGACTTCCTGTCTTCTTTCATAGCAGAAATCCACATCAAAGTCGGGCATGGAGACACGTTCGGGGTTTAAGAATCTTTCAAACAGCAGATTGTATCTGATGGGATCGATGTCCGTGATCTCAAGACAGTAAGCCGCGATGCTTCCCGCACCGCTGCCTCGTCCCGGCCCCACGGGGATGTCATGATCCTTGGCGTATTTGATAAAATCCCAGACGATCAGGAAGTAGTCCACGAAGCCCATATCATGCACGATCTTAAGCTCGTAATCCAGCCTTTCCCTGAGTTCCGGGGTAACAACCCTGTATCTTTTTTTGATACCCTCTTCGCAGAGGAACTGCAGGTAGGTCCAGGCGTCGTAGCCCTCCGGAACATCAAATCTCGGCAATTTGTAATTACCGAATTCAAAATCAAAGTTACAGCGGTCCGCGATCTTACAGGTGTTTTCCAATGCTTCCGGAGCATATGGAAACAGAGCGGCCATCTCTTCCTCGGATTTAAGATAGAACTGCCCGCCTTCGTACCTCATACGGTCTTCATCCTGAACCTTTTTCTGGGTCTGTATGCAAAGGAGAATGTCGTGAGCCACGGCATCCTCGGCTTTAATGTAGTGGGAATCGTTGGTGCAGATAAGGTCTATGCCTGTTTCTTCATGCATACGCATAAGGAAAGTGTTTACCGTCTTTTGTTCCGGGATACCGTGATCCTGAAGTTCAAGGAAGAAATTGCCCTTACCGAAGATCTTTTCAAGGCGCAGAGCTGCTTCCTTTCCCTCTTCGTAAAGTCCTCTCTTCAGATAGTTTGCCACCTCTCCCGCCAGGCAGGCAGAAGTGCAGATGATCCCTTCGTGGTACTTTTCCAGCACCTCAAGATCAACCCTGGGCTTGTAGTAGAAGCCTTCGGTGAACCCGATGGAAACGATCTTTATCAGGTTATGATAACCTGTGTCGTTCTCCGCCAGGAGGATCAGATGTCTGTAACGCTCGTCCGAAACGGAGCCGGACTTATCAAATCTCGACCCCGGCGCTACATAGACTTCACAGCCTATTATGGGCTTGATCCCGGCATTTTTGCATTCGGTCCAGAATTCCACCGCTCCGAACATAACACCGTGATCGGTGATGGCAAGGGCCTTCATCCCAAGCTCTTTCGCTCTCGCCACCAACGGCTTGATCTTTGCAGACCCGTCCAGAAGGGAGTAACCCGTATGTACATGTAAATGTGTAAAGCTCATAATTTCACCCCTAAAACGAGAAAAACCTCATTCAACGAATGAGGTTATTATAGCATAAATCAAAACCAACAATAAAGCCTTATTTGGTTCCCGTAAGAAGATTTTGTACTTCCTTGCTTGCTGCTTCTTCATCGGCGCCGTCAGCCACAATGGTAACAACTTCGCCGTCAATTATCCTAAGTGTCATAACGCCCATGATGCTCTTTGCATTAATGAGCTTATCTGTCTGTTCAACGTAAACTCTTGAATCAAATTTACTTGCTGTCTGCACCAAAAGTGCTGCCGGAGTAACGTCCATCTTAGATGTCTTCGCTATGGTGATTTGATTTCTGATCATCTTGTTCCTCTTTTCCTTTCAAGTCTCGAGCTATGGCGATAATTTTTTCAAGTCTGTGATTAACCCCGGATCTGCCAAGTCTCGGCTCAGTCATTTCTCCCAGCTCCGAAAGAGATTTTTCGGGATAGGTGACTCTGAGCTCTGCAATGCTCTGCAGTGTCTCGGGCAGATTTTTAAGGACATTTGCTTCGTCCAGATACCTGATGCATTCACATGCATATTCCGAGGCCACCACCGTTTTTTTCAAATTCGATGTTTCGCAATTAACCCTTCGGTTAACCTTGTTCTTGACTTCCTTAAGGATCCTTTCGTTTTCGAAGTTCATGAGTGAAACATGAGCTTCCATAATATTCAAAAGATCACTGATCTTATCCGCATCCTTAAAATAAAGCCGAAATCCGCTTCCCCTTTGCGCCACCTTGCCGGCGACATCAAAGGCGGCTGAAGCAAGGTTCAGAAGCTCTATGCCCGAACGGGTCCTTGCAGAGATCTCAAGATGATACTCATCCTTCGGATCAGCAACACTGCCCGCTCCCAAAAAAGCGCCCCTTAAGAAACTTCTTTTGCAACAGCTGCGTTCGATGATCTTCATGTCTTTAAGAAAGAGCAAGCCGTTGTTTTCCTCTAACCTGCACATTTTCACAAAGTCATTTTCATTTCCTAAATCATCGGTTAATGATTTTAAGACAGACATATCGCATTTGTCAACAGATTTTTTTTGAGAATATAAAATGTAACCTGCAATTTCCGCAATTTTACAATGCTTCGGAATGGGTACAACTGATGCTAATTCTGTTTTTACTTCACTGCTGAAAGACATTATTTGATTATATCCCTATGAATGGTCTTGACCGAGTAGTCATCCTTTTCCAATGCCTCGGAAAGCACCCTGGCCATGGTTACCGACCTGTGCTTGCCGCCGGTGCATCCGATACCGATCACAAGACCGTTTTTGCCTTCGTTAATGTAATGTGGAATCAGGAATTCCACCATATCGATGAGTTTTGCGACAAATTCGTCAGCCTGGGGACTCTTCATTACGAAATCCCGAACTTCCTCATTCTCTCCCGTCAAATGCTTAAGACTCTGAACATAAAAAGGATTTGCAAGAAATCGCACATCAAAGACCATGTCCGCATCCACCGGTATACCGTACTTGAACCCGAAAGAGATCACCGTGACGATAAAGTTCTTAAACACCTTGTTATTTACAAAGATACTGTCTATCTCCTGCTTGAGATCTCTCACAAGAAGAGTGCTGGTGTCAAGGACATAGTCCGCTTTTCCTTTCAGAAAAGCGATCTTCTTACGTTCCTCCTCGATTCCCGCTTCCACTCTCCCGCTGCCGGACAGGGGATGATTCCTTCTGGTCTCTTTGTATCTTTTTATCAATGTTTCGTCCGAAGCATCCAGAAAAAGGATCTCGTACTTGATCCTCATTTCCTTAAGCTCCGTCAGCACTGGTTCAACCTCATCAAGGGAATGACCGCTTCTGATGTCGACGCCTATGGCTATCTTGTCAAATTCACCCCGGTTACTGTTTTCGGCGATCTGGGCAAATTTCGAGATCAAAGGGATCGGAAGATTATCGGCGCAAAAAAAGCCCGCGTCTTCAAGCATTTTAAGTACAGATGTTTTTCCTGCTCCGGACATTCCGGTTACTATTACAAATCTCATTCTGTCGCCTCTTAATACTGTAAAATCTTATCCGATACCTACTTTATGAACCTTATCTCGGGCTCCAGCATTACACCCGAGTTTTTAAAGACTTTGTCCCTTACTGCTTCGATAAGTGCCTGAACATCGGCCGCTGTGGCATTATCCGAGTTTACTATGAAACCGGCATGTTTTTCGGAGACCGAAGCTCCTCCCACCTTAAAGCCCTTAAGGCCGGCGTCTTCAATGAGTTTCCCCGCAAAATTTCCTTCCGGTCTCTTGAAAGTACTTCCGGCGCTGGGCTGATCCAGAGGCTGCTTTTCGATCCTTCTTCTCTTGTACTCTTCCATCATCGTTCTGATGGGGATCCTGGGATAGACCTTTAAATGAAAAGTCCCGCTTAAAATGATCTCTCCGGACTCCGTAAATCTGCTGGTCCTGTAGCCCAGTTTTGCTTCGTCCTTTGTAAGCTCTTTGATCTCTCCGTCCCCGGTCATTACCTTTACGGACACAAGAGTATCATTAAGGTCTCTCTCGTAAGCTCCCGCATTCATGAAAATGCCGCCTCCCACACTTCCGGGGATGCCATGAGCAAATTCAAGACCGGTGAAGCCTTTTTTTAAAGCATACATTGAAAGCTGCGTCAATGCGACTCCTGCTCCCGCTGTAATAAATGCAGATCCGTCGTTTATGTCCTCTCTGATGGAAAGGCGGTCAAAATCACCGCTTAAATGCAGGATCACACCGTCGTAGCCCTCATCGCTCGCCAGAACATTTGTTCCGTTTCCCAAAAGGCAGAATCTTACATCTTCTTCTTTACAGATCCTGACTGCATCTGACAGCTCCGTCTCGTTCTCAACGACGGCATAAAAAGCAGCCGGTCCTCCGATCCTGAAAGACGTGTGTCTTGAAAGAGCCTCGTCCGGAAACAGGTTTTTAAGATCCATTATTTCGGAAAATCTATCCGTAAGAACACTTTTCTTATTCAGCAACATCCAGCATCATCCTCGCACAGCCGTAAATACCGGCATCATTTTCCAGGGTGGCAAGCCTGAATTCGGTGGTCTGCAGCGCATTTAAAAGGTTGGGGCCGTAATGCTTTTTCAAAGTATCTATCAGAATGTCTCCCGCTTTGGAAACACCTCCGCCGATAACAAAACATTCCGGATCGACGGAAGCAGCCACGTGTGAAAGAGCTGCATCAAGGATCTCACAGACCTCGTCCACCACCTTAAGTGCTGTTTCATCTCCTGCCTTTGCGGCATCAAAAACATCCTTGGCGGTAATATCTTCGATTTTGGCAAGGGCAGACGAAGGATCTTTCTTTGCTGCTTCCTGTCCCATAAAGGCTATGCCCGTGGCAGAAGCATACTGTTCAAGATGACCGTGTCCTCCGCAGCCGCAGAGTCTGGTCTCTTCATCCTTCATACGGATGTGACCGATCTCTCCCGCCGCACCGTGGGCACCTGCACGGATCTTTCCGTCGCAGATGACACCGCCGCCGACTCCGGTCCCGAGGGTGACCATCACGATATCATTGTAGCCTTTTCCGCCACCCTTCCACATTTCGCCCAGAGCTGCCACATTTGCATCATTGGCAGCACGGCAGGGAAGTCCCAGAAGCTCTGTAAATCTCTCATTTACGTTAAAAATGCCCCAGCCGAGGTTGGCACATTTTAATACGGTACCGTCTTTTGTAATGGGTCCGGGAACGCCGACACCAAGACCTATTACGTCCTTCCTGTCAAGATTTCTTTCCCGGATCTTGTCTTTAACTGTATTGACCACATCCTGAGGGACGGAAGCACCTCCGTTTTCACGATTTGTTCCTATCTCCCATTTTTCAAGGAGTTCCCCTTCTTCGGTAAAAAGCCCCAGCTTAACCGTTGTTCCTCCTATGTCTGCTCCGAACAGATACTTCATGATCAATTTCCTTCCTTTTCTTTATTCGTTTTCGTTGTCGCTGTCATCCTCATCTTCTTCTTCGATGTTTCTGCCCTTCATAATGTTCTCGGTAACACGTCTCGAGAACTCCTTGGCCGCATTGTAGCCCATCTTCTTCTGTCTGTGATTTACAGCTGCGGACTCTACAATGATGGCGAGGTTTCGACCGGGACGGATGGGAAGATCCTGACAGACAACCTTGTTTCCCAGGAATTCCGTGTACTTGTCCTCAAGTCCCATTCTGTCGTATTCCTTGTCCTTTACCCAGTCTTCAAGACGAATGACAAGATCTATCTGCTGGGTGTTTTTTACACTTGAGATACCGAACAATGTCTTAACATCGATGATACCGATACCTCTGAGCTCGATCAGATGTCTGGTTATGGGCGGCGCAGAACCGATCAGCGTTGCTTCGCTCACTTTCTTGATCTCAACAACGTCATCCGCCACAAGTCTGTGTCCGCGCTTTATGAGTTCGAGAGCTGCCTCGCTCTTTCCTATGCCTGATTCACCGATGATCAGGATGCCTTCACCGTAAACATCAACAAGAACGCCGTGAATGGAGATCCTGGGAGCCAGCTCCACCTTAAGCCATCTGATGGCTTCGCCTTCAAAGTCGGAGGTGGACTTCTCGCTTAAAAGAATGGGAACCCCCTTTTCAAGGGCGACTTTTCTGACCTCTTCCGTAGGTCTGATGCCACGGCACAAAACTATGCAGGGTATCTTGAAACTCATGAGCTTTGTGAGCACATCCAGTCCTTTATCTTCCATCTTGTCCATGTAGGCCTGTTCTACATGTCCTATGATCTGAACTCTTTCACTGTTAAAGTAGTCATAGAACCCCACCAGCTGCAGTGCGGGTCTGTTGACTTCGGGTTCGGTGATCTTTCTTCCCTTGAGATCGATCTCGGGAGTAAGATTTTCAAGACCCATATTCTCAATAAACTTCTTAAGACTAACCGTATACATTATTCTTCCTTTCCCCGGTTTTCACTCGGATGGAGAAATTCCAGGATGCTTTCCGCTGCCTTTCTGTTCATGGAAGGCAGCTCCATAAGTTTCTCCATATCGGCATTTTTCAGTTCTTCCAGCGAAGTAAAATGCCGCATTATCTCTATCCTTCTCTTCTGTCCCACATTGGGGATGTCGTCCAGTATGGATCTGGTCTGTGCTTTGTTACGCAAAGTCTTGTGATACTCGATCGCAAAACGGTGAGTCTCATCCTGTATCCTTGTGACCAGTTTAAAGCCTTCGCTGTAAGTGTCGATGGGCACTTCCTCATCATTGAACCACAGGCCTCTTGTTCTGTGCCTGTCATCCTTCACCATCCCGCAGACGGGAATGCTGAGTCCGAGGCTTTCCACCACTTCAAGGACGGAATTCACCTGTCCTCTGCCTCCGTCGATCAGAAGCAGATCGGGAAATCTCACAAAGGAATCCTCGTTTCTTTCCCCTGCTTCCCTAAGTTCCCGTAATCCGTGCTCGAATCTTCTCCTTAAGACTTCTCTCATGCTTCCGTAATCATCGGCACCGATTATCGTTTTTGTCTTAAACCGCCTGTAATCGGATTTTTTCGGTCTGCCTCCTTCAAAAACCACCATGGAGGCAACGTTTTCAAAGCCCGCGGTGTTTGAAATGTCATACGACTCTATTCTATATAGCTTTTCCAGTTTTAGCAAGTTTTTTATTTCATCGAGAGCACCGCTTGTACGCT
Source organism: Lachnospiraceae bacterium (assembly GCA_016287675.1). Lineage (GTDB taxonomy): Bacteria > Bacillota > Clostridia > Lachnospirales > Lachnospiraceae > RGIG3528. The sequence continues at coordinate 206,712 of JAEFAR010000001.1, read as the reverse complement.
TCTCCATGTCCCTGATCCGCTTTTCGTCGTTAAAGAGTACAGTGCGGGCATTGTTTTCCGCCATCTCCGTGAGCTTAAGCTTCTCTCCCTTCTTGGGAGTAAAGATGGTGACCTTGCTGCCCCGTATCTCTGAAAGCCAGCCCGAGATCAGCTCCGCATCCTCGATCTCCTTTGAGATGTAGATCTCTCTCGGAATGTGAGGAGTTCCCGAATAGTACTGTTTGATAAAGCTCTCCAGTATTTTTTCCCTTGTTTCGTTTTCCACTCCCGTAAGATAGAAATGTTCCCTTCCGGTGAGTTTTCCGTTCCTTATAAAGAAGCATGAGGCCACAGCTGTGTCATCCTTGTTGACGACAGCCACTATGTCTCTGTCATTGTCGTCACATTCATCTGCCTTCTGTGCCTGATCCAGTCTTTTGACGCTGTTGATCAGATCCCTCATTTCTGCGGCTCTTTCAAATTCCAGATTTTCCGAATACATGAGCATACGGCTGTTCAGCGCATCCGTAACCGCTTCGTGATGACCTCTCAAAAAAGAAAGGCATCTCTCCACGCCCTTTTTGTATTCTTCCATTTTAACATCACCCATACAGGGTGCGGGACACTGGCCCATGGAATGATAGAGACAGGGCCTTTCACAGACTCTTTCACCTTCTTCGATCCTTTTGGAACAGTTTCTGAGACCACAGGTCTTCATCAGAAGGTCTATGGTGCGATGAACCGAATCGGCAGAGGTGTAGGGTCCGAAGTACTCCGCATTGTCTTTCTTTCTGTCTCTGGCCATGAAGATCCTGGGGAAATCTTCTCCCGTGGTCACCTTGATGTAAGGATAATGCTTGTCATCCTTAAGCATGGTGTTGTATTTCGGTCGATGTTCCTTGATAAGATTGCATTCCAAAACGAGTGCCTCCATCTCCGAATCGACAACAATGTATTCAAACCATGCAATGCAGGAAACCATCTTCCTCACCTTTGCCGTGTGGTTTTTGTTGCTTTGGAAGTATTGACGCACTCGATTTTTGAGCACAACCGCCTTACCGACGTAGATGATCTCATCATCGGCGTTGTGCATTATATAAACTCCCGGCTTAGCCGGGAGTTTTTTAAGTTCTTCCTGAATATTAAATTCCATATTCACCGATCCCAACGATCAGACCGAAACAGTATCGTCGGTTGTTTCTCCTGTATTACCCGCATTGTCCTGAGACTCGGCCTTAACTTCATTTTCATCCTTTGTCTCTTCGGGAACAATGCCCTTCATTTCATTATAGATAGCCATGAATTCCTTACCGGTAATGCTCTCTCTTTCGATCAGAACACCTGCGATACGATCCAGAATGTCACGGTTCTCATTGATCAGCTGTTTTGCCTTGGCGTAGCATTCGCTAATAATAGAACGGACTTCCTTGTCTATCTCCGCTTCCGTTTCGTTCGAACACTGAGAAACAGCTCTTCCGTCAAGATACTGGTTTTCCACGCTCTCAAGCATTACAAGACCGAACTTGTCACTCATTCCGTATCTGGTTACCATTGCCCTGGCAATGCCTGTTGCCTGTTCGATGTCATTTGCGGCACCGGTCGTAACGGATCCGAATACGATCTCTTCAGCGGCACGGCCTGCACAGAAGGTGGTGATCCTTGCGATCAGCTCTTCCTTCTTCATAAGATACTTTTCTTCTTCCGGAGCCTGAAGGACGTATCCCAAAGCTCCCTTTGTTCTGGGAACGATAGTGATCTTCTGAACAGGTTCGGAGTTTTTCTGTAAAGCACTGACAAGAGCATGTCCGGTTTCATGGAAGGAAACGATGTTCTTCTCTTCCTTGCTGAGTATCCTGTCCTTCTTTTCCTTACCTGCGATAACCACTTCGACGGATTCGAAGAGATCTGCCTGAGTGACATAGTTTCTGCCCTTCTTAACGGCAAGGATCGCAGCTTCGTTTATCATATTGGCGAGATCCGAACCGACAGCTCCGCTGGTTGCGAGAGCGATGGCTTCAAGATCCACGTCGTCACCCATTTTAACATTCTTGGCATGTACTTTGAGCACTTCCACTCTGCCCTTGAGATCGGGTCTGTCAACGATGATCCTTCTGTCGAAACGTCCGGGACGAAGAAGGGCCTTGTCAAGTACCTCGGGACGGTTGGTGGCTGCAAGGATCACGATACCCTTGGAAGTATCAAATCCGTCCATCTCGGAAAGGAGCTGATTGAGTGTCTGCTCTCTTTCATCATTTCCGCCGCCGTATCTGGAGTCTCTTGATTTACCGATGGCATCCACCTCATCAATAAATATGATGCAGGGTGCCATGGCCTGTGCCTGTTTAAACAGATCTCTCACCCTGGAAGCACCGACACCTACGTACATTTCCACAAAGTCGGAACCCGAAAGCGAAAAGAAAGGAACCTTTGCCTCTCCGGCAACTGCTTTTGCAAGAAGAGTCTTACCTGTTCCGGGAGGTCCCACAAGAAGAGCTCCCTTGGGCAGTTTTGCACCGATAGAAGTGTATTTTCCGGGATCATGAAGGAAATCAACCAGTTCCGTAAGACTTTCCTTTGCTTCTTCCTGTCCCGCCACATCCTTAAATGTAACACCCGTCTCCCTTTCGACATAGACTTTGGCGTTACTCCTTCCGACATTCATCAATCCGCCGGAACTCTTTGCGACCATACGATACATGAAGAACATGAACACCAGAATGAGTCCGAACATGATCACAAAATCCAGAATTGTAGCAAGCAGTTCGCCTTTTCCGTCATCGATCTTCCTCGAATAGGTCACACCTGCTTTTTCAAGACGCTCCTGAATGGCATTTCCGTCTTCAAGGATACCTGTGTATCTTGTCTCCGTGTACTTTTCATACTTCTGTTCCTTGGGAACGATCACAAGCTTCTGGGTGGATGACTGGATCTCAACGGATTTTACTTCGTCATTGTCCAGCATTTGGATAAATTCATCGTAAGTGATCTCTTTGTTGATGCTGGCATCAAAGTCCTTACTGATCATTCTTCCCCAGATGATAATAAACAAAGCAGCTACGATACAGATAAAAATACCTGCCTTCGTCTGCTTGTTACTGTTCTTTTTGTTTTTGTTCTGATTATTGGGGTTTTCTCTTAAGTTATTGTCCATCTGTCCTCCGGCGGTTAAAGCCGCACCTCATTTCCTCAATCTGTAAGATTTTATCATTGTACACTTTTTATGTCAATTTTTTGTGTATAGCCCCTAAAGAAAGAATAAACTTTTATTCTGCTCTGTAATCTGCCCTTATGAAGCTCTCGTCTTCCAAAGAAGCCCTGAAGTAACGGTCCGCCCTGTCCTTCTGCCCCTTTGTTTCAAAGATACGTCCCAGAATGAGGTCGAGCTCGGCGGGCTTTACCTCAAAGCCGTCAAACTCATCGGCAAAGCAGTCGGCTTCATCAAAATATCCGGTTTCAAGCCACGTCCTGGCTACGACACACATCGCTTCAAGAGACTCAAAAGTGTCGCTGCCCTGTATTCTGCCTTTAAAGAAGGGCTCAGCCATTTCAAAATCCTCTTTTTTGCCGTTAAAGAAAAGCTCCTTTGCATACATGGACCACAGCCTGTCGGACATGTCTCCCTTTTCCCCAAGCACTCTCCGGAATGCATCAAAATCACGGCCGGAATGGTTCTCTTCCGGGCAATGGAGTATCTCGACATCCGAATCAAATACCACGGGATCCGTTCTCACGGTTTCATGGATCGGATCGATCCAGGTGAATGTCCTTAACCTTTTAAAAAGCTTTGGTCTTCTCTCCCTGAGATCATTGTATGCCATGTTGATCTCTTTGGGGTTTATGTAGATCATAGTCACTATCTCAACCTCGGGTATCAGGCACTGCTTCAGCACCTTAAGCCTCTTTAGGTTTCCAGCGTCGATCACTTCATCGGCGTCTGCGGAATAGATGTAGTCACATGATGCTTTTGAAAACACAAAATTCCTGGCTGCGGAGAAATCGTTCACCCATTCAAAATCAAAGATCCTGTCGGTGTAACGGGCTGCGATCTCCTTTGTTCTGTCCGTCGAACCCGTGTCCGCGATCACGATCTCATCCGCAATGCCCTTAAGACTGTCCAGACATCTTGCAAGAGTCTTTTCTTCATTTTTTACTATCATGCAAACGCTGATGGTCATGCTTTACCCTTTATCCCTTCATCCTTCGATGATCTTTTTTATGGCTCTTAAGGCTTTTCCCCTGTGGCTCACGGCATTCTTCTCGTCCGGAGTCATCTCTGCTGCATTCTTGTTAAACTCAGGCACAAAGAAAATGGGATCGTATCCGAATCCCCCGTCTCCCTTTTGTTCATGGGCGATCCTGCCCTCGAAGTATTCTGTAACCACTTCTTTCCGCCCGTTAGGCCATACCGCAGCCACCGCACAGGCATATCTTGCCGTTCTCTTCTCTTCCGGAACGTCTTTAAGCTTGTCTAATATGTAATTGTTCTTATAATCATAGTCGGTGTCATGACCTAAAAAGCGCGCGGAATATATGCCCGGCTGCTTGTCCATGGCATCGATCTCAAGGCCCGAATCATCGGCCAGTGTGAGACACCCGGATGCCTTTGCGATAGCTTCTGCCTTGATCAGAGCGTTTTCTGCAAATGTGGTCCCGTTCTCTTCTATATCAATGTCAAAACCCGCTTCCTTCATGGAGACTATCTCATAATCCGTGTCACTCATGATCTCGCGGATCTCACGCATCTTGTCCCTGTTTCCGGTTGCAAAGATCAATCTTGTCATTTGTTTTCCCCTTCCGAATAATGTGCTGTTCTTAATATCTCGCACCCTGTTCGAAAAGTCAACCTTGACTTTTAACTCTTTTGCATATAGAATCGCAAATATGGAAAAATTTGAATTTATCTGCCCCTGCCACTTCGGCATGGAGGCCGTGTTAAAAAAAGAAATACTGGATCTCGGGTACGAGATCGTATCTGTTGAAGACGGTAAGATCACCTTTTCCGGTGATGTTACCGCTTTTGCGCGTGCAAACATCTTCCTTCGCACCGCGGAAAGAGTCCTGTGGAAGGTGGGAAGCTTCAGAGCGGAGACTTTTGAAGACCTCTTTCAGGGCACCAAAGCCATAGCCTGGGAGGAGATCCTTCCCAAGGATGCAAAGTTCTGGGTCACAAAAGCCAACTCCGTAAAGAGTAAGCTCTTCTCTCCCTCGGACATTCAGTCCATCATGAAAAAAGCCATGGTGGAGCGCATGAAACAGCATTACGGCCTGTCTCGTTTCGAAGAGACGGGAGCCCCGTTCCCTCTCCGTGTTTCCATCATGAAGGATATGGTGACGGTGGGGATCGACACATCAGGCGAATCCCTTCACAAGAGAGGCTATCGTAAGATGATCGTAAAAGCCCCCATTGAAGAGACTCTCGCTGCCGCACTCATCATGCTCACTCCCTGGAACAAAGACCGTGTTCTGGTGGATCCTTTTTGCGGGAGCGGAACCATCCCCATAGAAGCGGCTATGATCGGAGCCAACATCGCTCCCGGCATAAACAGGGAATTTACCGCAGAAGAATGGACAAACATAATACCGAAAAAATGCTGGTACGCTGCGATAGAAGAAGCCAATTCCAAGATCCTTACGGATGTGGAAATGAACATTCAGGGTTATGACATCGACAACGAAGCCATCAAGGCAGCGCGTCAGAATGCGATCGATGCCGGAGTTGACAAGTACATCCACTTCCAGACCCGTGATGTGCGTGATCTCAACAATCCAAAAAAATACGGCTTTATCATCACCAACCCTCCCTACGGAGAGCGTCTCGAAGACAAAAAGGACATGCCCGCGCTGTATGAGACCATCGGTCAGGCATATGCACGGTTGGACTCCTGGTCCATGTTCATGATCACAAGCTTCGAGGATGCGGTAAAATACATCGGAAAGCAGCCTGACAAAAACAGAAAACTCTATAACGGTATGTTGAAGACCTACTTCTACTCTTTCATGGGGCCGAAGCCTCCGAAGAAACCAAGAACCGAGCAATAAAAGAAATCCCGGCATCAAAGGATGCCGGGGTATTTTTATGCTTCCATATTCTTGGCGAAGAAATCTATGAAATCCTTGTAGACCACATCTTTATCCGTTTCGTTCAAAAGCTCGTGACGATCGCCGGGATAAAGCTTCATTTCAACATTTGTGAAACCGAGTTCATCGTATTTTTCAAAAAATGCTCTGATACCGACGCCGAAATCTCCCACAGGATCGTCCTCTCCGCTGGCGATCAAAATGGGCAGGTCATGTCTCGTTTTCTCCATTCCCCATTTAGCATTTCCGGTGATGGTAACAAGATCCCGATAGAAGCTTGATGTGCAGACGAAACCGCAGGCGGGATCAGCCCTGTAGGCATCAACCACCTTCTCGTCCTTTGTCAGCCAGTCGCTCTTTGTTCTTTTACAGTCTCTCAGATAGACCTTGGTCTCAAACATGAGTTTGTTTAATAAAGGTGATCTGTGTCCGGGTCCGCAGATCGCGGAAACCAGATTACCCATGAAAATGCCGCTCTTACACATGGCATCCGACTGGAAACCGGTGCCGCAAAAGAGAGCGCAATCCATCTGATCGAACTGCTGAATGACATTCCTTCCGATCAGAGATCCCATACTGTGACCGAAAAGAGCGCATTTCCTGCTTCTCTTGTTTTCAAAAACGTACTTCATGGCCCGGACCGCATCGGTAATGACCAGTCTCGCCCCGTCCTTCTTTGCAAAGAACCCCCATTCTTTGGGATCGAGGTCCTTACCATGACCTCTGTGGTTGTAAATGTAGGCATCAAAGCCCGCATCATTCAGAGCATGTATAAAATCCAGATACCGTTCGTAGTGTTCTGCCATTCCGTGAAGAAGCAGAACACTTCCTCTTACGGAAGGGGAATCGGTCTCAAACACGGCGAGCTTGATCCTGTAATCTTCTGCCCCAATGATCTCTACAGTTTTCTGTCCCATAATCATCCTCCGATAACGTGATTTTGAATAGTCGCAGTACACCCCATAGCCTGCGTAACTTTTCACTGATTATAGTTTAACATAAAAAATAGAACAGTCAATGCTGTTCCGTTTTTTATGATGCCTCTATCGTATGTCTGATGGACTCCTGAGTAACAGGCTTAACAAGATAATCGTTAACATGTATCTTCCATGCATCTATTGCATAATCAACAACATCCGACATGAGATTAATACGGATGTTTTTGTTTCTGTTTCTCAATTTTTCCGCAAGTGCAAATCCGGATGTGGATTTCATTTCAACGTCAGCGAAGCAAACATCGACCTGCTTGGTAGAAGCATAGTCCATTGCGCGCATGGGATTATCAAATCCAATGACATCGTCCTCCGGGAAGACTGCAGCCACACAGCTGATAAGATTCTTGAGTTCTTTTTTATTGTTCTGTACCAGCATTATGACCAAAGTGAATCACCCTCTTTACTGTATAAATTCCTATGCAATTGGTCCGCCCAGCATATCAATAAAGGAATTATAACTTTGCCAGTACAACAAAAGTACATCATTCAACGCGGATCCAAAAAACAAAGAAAAGGGCACTTTTCAGCGCCCTGGATAATCAAAATAATGTGTGTCAACTACCTGTGAGCTTTTTCCATTAAGTCTGCATTTGTCATCTCGGCCCAACTGTACTGAGCCATATATTCGCCTCTGTAGGAATTGATCGCGATGGCATCGCCCTTGTAGAAATCGTAAACATCGCATTTGATCTTTGATGTATCGGCTGCAATATGGTTCCAGGTCTTTACGATGATATTTCCGATACCCAGCTCCTTAAGGGTTTTCTTCATGCTCGAGATGATGGTGTGAGCCTGATTCAGCGTAGTCTTGTCACTGGGTCTGTCTTCCCACAGGATACTTACTATCTCACCGGTGGTAATGGCAGCACCGTTCCTGTCTATCAGATACGCAAAAAGCTCCTTTGCCTTTTCCCTCTGGAAGGAAACCTGATGGTTGTCAACAAAAAGCTCAAAATTCCCAAAAGTCTGAACACGAATGTCTTTCGGAAGTTCATTTTCGGAATTTCTCCAGTCAATGTTCAAAGCGTCCAATGTCTCAATAATGTGCTTGGCTTCAACCGGCTTTAAAAGATAGCCGACAGCATGCATCCTGAACGCATCATAGGCATACTCACTGTAAGCGGTACAAAAAATAATCTTCGTCTCGTGATGAATGTCCTTGAGCTTCTTTGCCAGCTCAATTCCGGTCATCCCACGAAGATTAATGTCAAGAAAAGCATAATCCAACTTTTCGTCATGAGCAGCAAGATCATTGGCATAGTCAATTGCTTCATTTCCCCCTTCGAAACCGACGATCTCATCGTTTTCAAAGACCTTACGCAATTCAACTTTCATGTCATCGAGAATCAAGCGCTCGTCATCAACCGCCAAGATGTTCATATTCCACTCCTTAACCCAAACATTGAGGGAATTATAGCATTAAAAAAAGCCTGATACAACTGATTTTATAATAATTTAATGAAAAAGTGCGATAATTGTTACTGTTTCACCGACTGTCCGATTTCTCTTCTTGTGCCAAATGATTTTTTGTAGTATTATTTCAATACCTAAAAAAAGAAGGAGTTTTTTATGTCAAGCCAGTGCGATATGTGTGCCAATTACGCATACGATGAAGAATTTGAAGAATACTACTGTGTCATCGATCTGGATGAGGATGAGTACTATCGCTACATCTCGGATCACAGCACTTCCTGCCCCTACTTTAAAAACGGGGACGAGTACGCTGTTGTAAAACATCAGATGTGACACTATGCCCGATCACAGAAATTCTTCAAAGACGGAATTACTTACATCCAAGCCATAATCAGTGAGCCTGACGGTATCATCCTCTTCAATGATGACTCCCGCAGGCTTTAATTTTTTAAGGACTTTTCCGTAAACCTCATCAAAGCCCGTTTTAAAGCGTCTTTCAAATTCTTTTTTGGAAATGCCCCGGACCATTCTGAGTCCAAGGATCATGAATTCTGCCATGAGAGCTGCTTTATCCAGTCTCTCTTCGATCACATGCTCTTTCGGATCTTTAATATACTCCTTTAGATCACGTACATTTGAATACCTCACGTTGTCTATAAGAGAAGAAGCTCCGAGCCCCAGCCCGAAGTACTCTTTTCCTGTCCAGTAGGCGGAATTGTGCCTGCTGAAAAAACCGGGCTTCGCATAGTTTGAGATCTCGTACCTGTCGTACCCGGCACTCTTTAGCATCTCTTTTGTCAAAGCATACATTTTCCGGTCCGTTTCCTCATCCGGAAGATCGCGTCTTTTTTCTCCGCCCTCTCCGTAATCCTTAAAAAACGGTGTTCCCGGTTCAATGATAAGGCTGTAAGAAGAAATGTGCTTCGGTTCCAACCCTATGATCTTTTCCAGATCCCTCTCGCAGTCCTTAATGCTCTGCCCCGGAAGGGCAGAGATCAGATCCAGAGAAAAATTGATAAACCCTGCTTCTTTAACGGCTTCCACGCATTCCACCGCTTCTTTGAAGCTGTGGATCCTTCCCAGTAGCTTAAGCTTTTCATCATCGGCAGACTGAACACCGACAGACAGGCGGTTGATCCCCGCTGCCTTGTATCCCTTAAGCTTTTGATATGTTACAGTACCGGGATTCACTTCAAATGTAAACTCTTCCACGCTGTTAAGATCAAAGCTCTCCCCGAGTGCTTCAACGATCTCTTCCACCGTTTCCGGCTCAAGGATCGAAGGTGTACCGCCTCCGAAGTAGACAGTGTCCGCCACACGATCCGCGGCAGAATCTTTATATCCACGGATCTCGTTTTTCAACGCAGAAACGTACTCCCGGATACACTTACTGTCTCCGGGAGCCGATAAAAAATCACAATATCTGCATTTTTGTTTACAAAAGGGGATGTGAACGTAGATCCCGCAATGTTTTTTTTCCATAATCATAAGATCAATCATCGTCGTCAAGCTTGAGAACAGCCATGAATGCCTTTTGGGGCACTTCAACGTTACCCACCTGTCTCATACGTTTCTTGCCTTCTTTTTGCTTTTCCAGAAGCTTCTTCTTACGGGAAATGTCACCGCCGTAGCACTTGGCAAGCACGTCCTTTCTCATGGCGGAAACGGTTTCACGGGCAATGATCTTGCCTCCCACCGCTGCCTGGATCGGAACCTCGAACATGTGTCTCGGAATCTCTTCCTTAAGCTTCTCACACATCTTTCTTCCGCGTTCGTAAGCGCCGTCCGCATGAACGATGAAGGAAAGGGCATCCACTTCTTCATGGTTGATCAGGATGTCAAGCTTACAGAGCTTTGAAGGAACGTAGCCCTTCATTTCGTAATCCAGCGAAGCGTAGCCTCTGGATCTGGATTTTAAAGCATCAAAGAAATCATAGATGATCTCGTTTAAAGGAAGCTCATACTTGAGAAGAGCTCTGGTCTGTTCCATGTAATCGATCCCGAGATAGATACCTCTTCTCTCCTGACAGAGTTTCATGATGGCACCCACAAATTCCGTGGTGACCATGATCTCCGCAGTAACCACGGGTTCTTCCATGTGCTCGATCTCAGAAGGGTCGGGCATATTCGTGGGGTTTGTGAGATCTATGCATTCGCCGTTGGTCTTGTAGATCTTGTAGATAACGCTGGGTGCGGTGGTTACCAGATCCAGCATGTATTCTCTTTCCAGTCTTTCCTGAATGATCTCCAGGTGGAGAAGTCCCAGGAAGCCGCATCTGAAGCCGAAGCCAAGGGCCACGGAGGTCTCAGGTTCGAACTGCAGAGCAGCATCGTTCAGCTGCAGCTTTTCCAGCGCATCCCTGAGGTCTGTGTAATGGGCTCCGTCTGCGGGGTAAAGTCCGCAGTAGACCATGGGATTTACTTTCTTGTATCCGGGAAGGGCTTCCGCACAGGGATTCTCAGCCTCTGTGACAGTGTCACCCACTCTGGTGTCCTTTACATTCTTAAGGGATGCGGTGATGTAACCCACGCATCCTGCATAAAGTTCCTCGCCCGGAATGAAACGTCCGGGACCGAAGGTACCTACTTCCACTACTTCTGCCTCAGCACCTGTAGCCATCATCCTGATCTTGGTTCCTTTTCTGACGGAACCGTCAAAGATACGGCAGAAAATGATGACTCCTCTGTAGGAATCGTAAAGTGAGTCAAAGATCAGCGCTTTAAGAGGAGCATCCGCATCTCCCTTGGGGGCGGGAACCTTTTTTACGATAGCTTCAAGCACATCCTCGATGTTCAGACCGTTTTTGGCTGAGATCAGCGGTGCGTCCTGAGCTTCTATGCCTATTACATCTTCTATTTCATTGATAACTCTTTCGGGCTCTGCCGAAGGAAGATCGATCTTATTGATGACCGGAAAGATCTCCAGATTGTGGTCCAGCGCCAGATAAACATTGGCAAGGGTCTGGGCCTCTATGCCCTGAGCCGCATCCACCACAAGGATGGCACCTTCGCAGGCAGCAAGGCTTCTTGAAACTTCGTAGTTAAAGTCCACATGACCGGGGGTGTCGATGAGGTTAAAGATGTACTCCTCACCATCCTTTGCCTTGTAGACCGTTCTGATGGTCTGGGCCTTGATGGTGATACCTCTCTCACGCTCCAGATCCATGTTGTCCAGAACCTGCTCCTGCATCTCACGGGCGGTCAGAAGCCCTGTTTTTTCAATGATCCTGTCTGCCAGGGTGCTCTTGCCGTGATCGATGTGGGCAATGATACAAAAGTTTCGAAATTTTGATTGGTTGATACGTTGCATTTTTTCTTTTCCTTTAACACTCTATTATCAGCTTGACCGTCTTTATCTCGTACGGAAGCATTGAAATGTGTATGCCTTTTGAGTCGGTCTTTAATCTTCCCGTGGTGTATTCCAGCATATCGCATTCAAAAGCGGCAGAAACTCCGAAGGATGTGGTGAGACACTCTTCCGCTCTGGATCCCCAGCATTCGTAGAGCCTCAGCATCACGGAAACGTTGTTCCTGCTCTCTCCGGTGTCATTGTTTTCCACTCTGACCACCGTCTTTTCCTTGCATTCGGGCAGTTTAACAACCTCCAGTATCACATTGTCGGAAAGTCCGCCGAAGAAAGATCTTAAAGGCTTCTCAGCTCTTCCTCCGCATACAGTGTAAACCGGATAGTTCAGGAAGTAGCTTTCCTTCACTACTCCGCCCGTTCTGAAATCTCCCCTGTGAGGGAAGATGGAGTAGGTGAATTCATGGTGTTCCTTGTCGGCATTGGGATTCGGGAAGATGCCGGACTTAAGAAGGGTCAGTGCAAGTGTGGACTCGTGAGCCGAGTAGCCGTACTTGCAGTCGTTCATAAGGGCAACACCATAGCCGTTTTCGGAAACATCCGCCCATTTGTGAGCACAGACTTCAAATTTTGCCTGTTCCCAGGAAGTGTTCTCGTGAGTCGCTCTCTCCACATTGCCGTACTGAATGTCGTAGGTCGCCTTGTTTGTGACCACATCAAAGGGGAAGAAGGTCTTCAAGAGTATCTGGGACTCATTCCAGTCGATCTCCGTTTTAAAATCGATCCTTCCGGACTCATTGTTGAAGATGATGTACTGTCTGATGAAAGATCTGTTGAATCTTTTCTCCGTTCTGATGCATGTACGGACAGGTCCGTTCTCTACGATCTTTGCAGAAACAAGCTCATGCACGTTCCACTTTTTCTCTTTGTAAAACGCATCAATGTTCCATGCGTCGTATTCTTTGGGAATGTCTTCAAAGCATATGAGTTCGTTGCCGATCCCGCCTTCTTTAAGCACTTCCCTTTCGTTCCTTTTGTCGTAGAGCGAAACGATTTCCATGAATTCATTGAATTCCACAGTGTAAAGAGGCGTTTCTAAGCTGAACTGCTTCTTTTCTTCAGTAAGCAGATCCGCTTCTTTGAAGCATTTTTCTCCTTCGGTCGGGCGTAGAATGAAGCTTCTGTACCCCTTGGAAGGCAATCCCTTCGCATTCAATACAGTATTTCCGTCTGCTGTGTACTGCATCTGCAGAGGTTCACCTGTAACGGCATCAAAAGCGGCAACCCTTCCTTCGGTGACAAGGATCTCGTTTCTTTCAAAAGAGGTGTTGTTAAAAACAGTGAGCATGTCGCTGTTATCAACATTTTCACAGAAATCGAAGGATGCTCTCACGATCTTTGACAGAGAGCTGTCGATGAGATCTTCTTCAATCCTCCAAGCTTCTTTGTACTGCGCAAGGGAATCAATGTAAACGTCTTCAATGGAAGAACCGGGAAGGATGTCATGAAACTGGTTCAAAAGAACGATCTTCCAGCACTTTCTCAGTTCCTCGAAGGGATAACTGTCCGCAAGGCCCAACAGAAAGGCCAGTGTGGAAAGGCTCTCCGCGTCCTGATTTCTGATCTCGCATTTACGATTGAACTTCTTGTTTCTTGCCATGGAAGTGTAAGTTCCACGATGATATTCCAGATAGAGCTCTCCGTTCCATTTGGGGACTTTCTTTCCTTTAAGACGTTTTTCAAGGCCTTCGAAGAAATCAAGCGCATGGGTATGTCTGACCGAAGGACAGCCCGGAAGCTTGTAGGACAGTCTTCTGCCCTCTTCAAGCATCTGAAGGGTCGCACCTCCGCCACCGTCTCCGAAACCGAAACAGCTTAAGACATTATCGTTTATATCCTTGTTCTGATACCTCTGCCAGCATCCCATGACCTGATTGGCATTCAGTCTTCCGTTGTATGTGGTTTCGGAAGTCTTCCTGCGGTTCAGTTCCGGGTAGGTGATGAAATCCTTGGTCGTAATGAAATAGGTAAGGATCTCTGTTCCGTCGATCCCCTTCCAATAAAATGTATCATTGGGGATCTGATTGTACTCGTTCCAGCCGATCTTTGTGGTCATAAAGTAGTCGATACGGCTCTTTTTAAGGATCTGAGGCATAGCGGCACTGTAGCCGAAAACATCGGGAAGCCAGAGCACTCTGTTTTCCGTAATGCCGAATTCTTCCTTAAAGAAACTCTTCCCGTAAAGGATCTGTCTGATGAGAGATTCTCCGGAAGCAAGATTGCAATCGGCTTCAAGCCACATCGCTCCCTCAGTCTCCCATCTTCCCTCATTTATCCTCTCCCTGATCCTTTCGTAGGTCTCGGGGCTCTCTTCTTTAACAAATTCGTAAAGCTGAGGCTGGCTGGACATGAACTTGTATTCGGGATACAGAGACATTTCGTAAAGAACGGTGGAGAAGCTTCTCAAAGCCTTCTCTCTCGTCTGCCTCAAAGGCCATTTCCAGGCAACATCTATATGGGTGTGTCCCACTGCGGAAACAGTGACCGAAGAAATGGGATCTCTTTCGATCTTACTGTATTTCTCGGAATAAATGTATTTTTTGATAAAATCATCGCAGGCTCTTACCGACCTGTGAAACAGTACAGAGCCCCTGTCCCTGAGGTCCAGGATTGATGCCGCATCATTCAGCACATCAAGATACTCTGTCTGAAGCTTATCCGTATCCCTTAAGAGGCATGCGATCTCGTAGGGAACTTTAAGATCGTAATAGAGTTCCTCCACATCCTCTTCCACCACAGCTGTGGAGAGGATCAGAAAATCACTTGCGGCTTCCCCGTTGGAGTAGGCATATAGTCCGTATTCGTACACTTCTCCCGGTATGGCATCGGAGCATAAGATCACTTCGTTATGATTCATGTCATGCCCGCAGATCATCCTTCCGTTTATATAGACCAAAAACTGCGGATTGTCCGTGTTCCATATGTCTGTCGCACCGGTGTTCAGAGTAACCGTAACCTTTTTTCCGGCGTACTCCCCGGGGATCTCGATCTTAGCCTTAAATGCAGCGTGAGTCTCCCGGCCACCCCAGGTGTCGCTTCTTCCGAATTCGGTCCATTCACCGTTTTCGTCAAAGCAGTTTTCCCTCTCCCCATATCCGATATCACGTTTCATCACGTGCTCTACCGGCCGCCTGCAACTTCTCCTCTCGGAATCCAGGATGTTTAGTATTCCCTTTAAACGGTCCTTGTAATAATCCATTATGACAGCTTTCCTTTCGCGTCCGCTTTCATCCGAATCTTATTTTCGTACATTCTTTGATCCGCCGTACGATAAGCGGAACGAACATTCTTTTTATTGTCAAGTCTGGTGCAGACTCCTCTGGCCGCACTCAGTTTGTATTCCCTCTTTTTCCTGTTTATCTCATCGATCCTTGTATCAAGGACTTCGAGAAGCTTATCCAGGTTAAGCACATCCGTATTGCGGATGATAACGACAAATTCATCGCCGCCGGTCCTTCCGACGGTGGCAACGCTGTCAAACACGCCTTTTAAGACGTTGGCAAAATCTTTAAGAAGCCTGTCTCCCGCCGCATGACCATACTTGTCGTTCACTTCCTTCAGATTGTTCAGATCGAAGGCTATAACGGCATAATCACTGTCTTCCGTATCAATCTCATCGAATACAAATTCACACTGCCGTCTGTTGGCAAGTCCGGTAAGGAAATCGCTGTTTGCCATCTGCTCATAGACAGCTATTTCTCCGGCCTGACGGACATTCTGGGACATCTCTTCGGCAAAATCCATGACCATGGAGATCACGAGGATACCCGCCCCCGTATAGGAGATGCCGTTAAAATCTCCCTTTACGGTACTGGAATACGTGAGGACGGAAAAATGGATTATATCCGCCACTCCGCAGAAGGCAAGAGCCGTCATTCCGATATAAAAGGCCAGATCCTTTTTATCTTTTTTGATAATGCCGATCACGAAGTACACAAGCATATATACGATCATCACAAGGATTATCGCATGATGCAGGGTGAGCAGCTGTGTCAGATGAACGATATTGAATATATGTAGCAGAAAACTCAATAAGATCAGGAAGATGTCACTGCCAAGGATCGCGCGATAGACCAGCCTTCCAAAATCTGATATCCTGTTTTTGATCTTTGCCCAGAAGTAGGCCAGGACAAAAACAGGTGCCAGATACAGCGATGCATATTCCGATACGGTCTTCATGTTATAGTCATTGTTGATCAGCAGAACGATATCATGATCGCAGAATGCCCAAAGCCCGATAAAGAAACTGAACAGGCCAATGTAAAGGATCTGCCTGAAGCTCCTGTTCTCCGAAACATAAACCACAGAGATCCCGATCATGCTGATGCCCACGATCATATCAGTCAGGGCAAGAGCCGCAGGGAAAAGGTTCTTTCTGATGATGTAAAGTCCCGCTTCGCCACGTTCCATGATGACTATCGGGATCATGGTACCGATACCGTTATTTTCTCCGGCTTTATAGACTATTTTGATCTCTTTGCCTTCATAACCTGCGGGAAGATTGACTATATGCATGCCATATCCTATTAATCTGCCGCTCTCATAGTCTTTTTTACCGGTGACATAGATGAGAACATCGTCCACATAGATGTCCATCTCCGCAAGATAATTGTTTACCACGATGGATGCATAGGGGATCCTGCAGTCAGGCAAGGAATTGGTGAGGGTAATGACATCACCCTTAAGAATGTTGGCCGCCTTGTACTCGCCCAGATTTACATCGGTCAAAACGTCGCCGTTATGATCCAGCGTCCAGTTTTTTGCAACTTCTCTCTGTACGGGGGGCTTTACATTTCCGATCAGGCCGACGTAAAAAAAGCCATAAGCCGTGATCATAACAAAGGCCATTGCAATTATAAGTCTCAGCGCTTTCATATACTCTCCGCTTCTTCCCCTGAAACTGTTAAAAAGTATGGTTTTCCAATATACATACAGAAATCATTTTACTATTTTTTGCCCGATTATACAATCCAAAATCATAAAATTTCCCGTAAAACAGGAGCAAAAAAAGAAGCAGTTTTCACTGCCTCTTTTGTCTACAAGCCCTGCTTGTTCAGATTTGCTATAGTGGAGATAATGTGTTCGTGAGCAAGCTTTTCCGCAAGATCTCCGTTCCTGCCCTTAATGGCTTCAAGAATGGCCGCATGTTCCTCATTGGCTTTCTTTGCCCTCTCTTCACGTCCCAGAGAGATCTTTCTGATCCTCTCCACGTAGTGATGATAGGTGGAAAGCTGATGCTCCAGGATCTTGCTTCCGGAAGCCTTGTATATTGTCTCATGGAACTGACTGTCCAGCTCCACGATAGTCTCGTAATGCTTCTTTCCGATGTGGAAATTGGCAATGTAGACATTTTCCTCAAGATTTTCTATCTCTTCATCGGTGATCCTCTCACAGGCCCAGCGAGCCGCAAGGCCTTCAAGATAGGAACGTATCACATAGATGTCGTGGATGTCTTTCTGGGAAATACCGTGAACATAAGCTCCCTTGTTGGGGATGATGTTCACAAGCCCTTCCAGTTCGAGCTGTCTCAAAGCCTCTCTCACCGGTGTTCTGCTTACACCGAGTTCATTGCCTATGGAAACTTCCTTGAGTTCCTCATTCTCGGCATATTTGCCCGAAAGAATGTCCTCTCTGATGCGATTAAAGACCCTTCCTCTGAGGGAATATTTGTCGGTGACCTCCTTGGAGACCTCCTCCGCCTCATTCCTGCCCGTTAGATCGTTCTTTGTTTCATTCATTTCATCACCTTTTAAGTTTTTCAATGGTATCCATTATATAATCGGCGAATTCTTCTCCGGTAACACCCGTATCACGTCCGGTAATGACCAGTTTCTTCTCGGTGACCGTACAGATATCGAGAGCTCTGTAAAGAAGATCCGCTTCAGTCTTGCGTCCGATGTGAGCAAGAAGCATTGCCGCTGCACGGATCACACTGCAGGGATCCGCATACTTTTCTCTTCCTTCGTTCACCATTCTGGGTGCAGAACCGTGAATAGCCTCAAACATGGCATATTTCTTACCGATGTTGGCAGAACCCGCAGTTCCGACGCCACCCTGGAATTCTGCAGCCTCGTCTGTGATGATGTCTCCGTAAAGATTGGGAAGGACCACTACCTGGAAATCACGACGTCTGTTCTCATCAATGAGTTTTGCGGTCATGATGTCGATGTACCAGTCATCTGCAGTGATGTCGGGATACTCCTTTGCGATCTCCCTGAAAGTGTCGAGGAACTTACCGTCGGTAGTCTTAATGATGTTCGCCTTTGTAACGGCGGTAACTCTTGTCTTTCCGTTTGCCTTGGCAAATTCAAATGCAGCACGGATGATCCTTTCGCAGCCCTGAGAAGTAACTACGGTGAAATCAACGCCAAGATCTTCGGTAACATGAACGCCCTTGCTTCCTACAGCATAGGCGCCTTCGGTGTTCTCTCTGTAGAAGGTCCAGTCGATACCCTGCTCCGGGATCCTTACGGGACGGACATTTGCAAAAAGGTCAAGAGCCTTTCTCATGGCAACGTTTGCGCTTTCAACGTTGGGCCAGGGATCGCCCTTTCTGGGTGTGGTGGTAGGTCCTTTTAATATAACATCGCATTTCTTGAGTTCTTCAAGTACATCTGCGGGAATAGCGGCATTTTCGGCAACTCTTCTTTCGATGGTGAGTCCGTCGATGTTCTTTAAAACGATCTTGCCGGCTGCGATCTCATCCTTCAGAAGGAATTCCATGATCCTGCTTGCCTGCTTTGTAATAGCGGGTCCGATACCGTCACCGCCGCAAACGCCGATGACGATCTTGTCAAGTTTTGCGTAATCCACAAAGTCGCCCTGGCTTTTCATGTCTTCAACTCTCTTAAGCTGGCTCAAGAGAAGTTCGCCGAATCTGGCTTTTGCTGCTTCGATCTGTGCTGTATAATCCATATATCTCTCCTGTTCTGTATTTTATCCTGCCTTTTATATCACCTTGGGAAGATCCGCACCGCACTCGGGCCTGTACTTTTCTATCAATCCAAGCAACTCCTTATCGGTGATCACAGTAATTCTACCATTATCAAATTCGTTGTCAACCCATTCTTTGATCTTTACCACCATGGGATGGTTCTTGGAGATCTGCTCATCTCCCTTGAGTTTAAAGTAGGCATTGAGCCAGCATGCTATGCCCGCAAGTCCCGAAGTATTGGAAACCGAAACAAGAGCGGGACGGTTAAGGAATTTTTCCGTATCGAAAATGTTGTAGATCTCTTCGTTCTTTAAAAGGCCGTCTGCATGTATGCCCGCACGTGTAACATTGAAGTTCTTGCCCACGAAAGGCGTTCTGGGAGGGATCTCGTAGTCCAGCTCTTTCTGATAATACTCGGCCAGTTCCGTGATGACCGTTGTGTCCATGCCGTCCAGGGTTCCTTTGAGCTGGGCATATTCGAAGACCATAGCTTCAAGAGGTGTGTTTCCGGTTCTCTCTCCGATACCGAAAAGCGAACAGTTTACACCGCTTGCTCCGTAAAGCCAGGCTGTGGTGGAGTTGGTGACTGCTTTGTAAAAATCGTTGTGCCCGTGCCACTCAAGGAGTTCGGAAGGCACTCCGCCATGGGTCATGAGTCCGTAGATGATGCCCTGAACGGAACGGGGGATCACCGCACCGGAGAAATTGACTCCGTAGCCCATGGTGTCGCAGGCACGGATCTTGACCGGAAGGTTGTACTCGGCCCCAAGCTTCATAAGCTCGAAGCAGAAAGGAATAACAAAGCCATAAATGTCGGAACGTGTGATATCTTCAAGGTGGCAACGGGCTGCTATGCCTGTTTCGAGGCACTCGCGAACGACGTTCAGATAATGCTCCATTGCCTGAGCCCTGGTCATCTTCATTTTATAGAAAATATGATAATCGGAGCAGGAAACAAGGATACCCGTCTCTCTCACCCCAAGGTCACGGACCAGTTCGAAATCCTTTTTGTTGGCTCTGATCCAGGTGGTGCACTCAGGGAACTTGTATCCTCTCTCCATGCATTTATACAATGCGTCTCTGTCTTTTTTGCTGTATACAAAGAATTCACTCTGACGAATGAGGCCGTTGGGACCGCCCAGCTTGTGTAAATAGTCGTAGATCGTAACGATCTGCTCCGTTGTATAGGGTGCTCTGGACTGCTGACCGTCTCTGAAGGTGGTATCGGTGATCCAGATCTCATCCGGGAAGCAGTGAGGAACTATCCTGTCATTAAATGCTATCTTCGGGATCTCATCATAAGGGAAGAGATTACGGAATACATTGGGCTTTACAACGTCAACCAGCTCGTACATATGCTCTTCAAGCATAAGAAGATTGTTGTGCGGGTTAACTTGAACTTTTCGGTTTTTCATTACATCTTCAAGCATGGTCTTACTCCTCTTTTACAATGCAGTGTGATAATGTGCATTATTGTATACAATGATACTTGCTTTGTCAAGCCTGAAAAATATACTTCCCAAAAAACTTAAAAAAACTTTTAAGTTCAGCCAAAAATGTCGATAATAATTATGGAAGCATATCAAAAAAACATTTTCAAGGGGGCTCCATGAAGATTATATTCAACACATTTAAATACGGAAATGCCCGGACGAAATTTGCTCTTCTTCTTATGGCCATCGGACTTCTGGCAGGATTCGGTCTTCTGACCTACTCCCTTATTGTCGCAAATTACGTTACGGTACTGGCAGCGCTATTGATCCTTGTAGCTGATGTGGGATTCATATTGAGTACCGATTTCAAGAATCTGCTCTTCCACTCTCCCGAAAAAAAAGAAAAAACTTCCAAAAAGAAAAGCCGTGTTACCGAAAGGGATGAGGAAGGGGAAGCATCTGAGGAGGCTGACGCGAAAGTCCGCCGGGAAGAGCCCCGAAAAAAGATAACGGCTGAAGATGAGGATGGGGAAAAGAAAAAAGAGTCCCAAAAAGCTCCCGACATCGATCTCTTCAAAGTGTACGATCAGAAGAAATACAAGCAGATCCTGGTCCAGTACAAAGTCAAACAGGATCATGAGCTGATCCTGATCGACAACTGCAGAAGTGAAATGGTCTTCCAATGCCCCGCCATTCTCTGGAAAGATAAGACAACAGCCTACATTCTGCTCATTGAAGCCGAACCCCGGATGATCAAATATAATATGTATGATTACAATGAAATGCACATCCGCGTGGGAGTCGATGCGAATCCTGCTCATGAATACATGAACTTTAAGGAAAGCACCTTCCTCGGAAAGCTGTTCACTCCTCTTCTTCCGAACTACACTTCCGTCGAGGATCAGACCGGAAGAAAAAATACTTTCAAAAAAGCTCTTTACGGTATCGGTCCGGACATTTACTGCACGTCAAATTCAGTAAAGAACATTTTAAAGGTCCTTTCTTTAAATATGGTACTTACCGAATCCAAGATCCAAAAAGGCTCCTACTCCGACTGGTTTAAAAGGATCTACATCTCGCGTCTCATGTACAGGGACAAGATCTTTTCGGCTCCCGAGTATCAGGCACAGGTCCTTGGGATCCTTGATCAGATGGCGGAAAAAGCCGATGATGATGATTTTGTGAACAGCATAACCCAGATGCTTCTTGGAGGATTGATACCTCAAGAGTACGCTGATTATGCATCCCATAAAAGAAAATAGAATTTAAAAAACAGAAAACGCACTGCTTTCTTACCGAAGCAATGCGTTTTTATTTTGTATCCGTTTTTACTCTTCCGTTTCAGGAACGAGGCATCCCATACCGCCGTAGTTTACGACTCTTTCCACAAAGTCCTCCTTGTTTTCAAGGAAGAATGTCTTAAACTGCTCGCAAAGTCCCGAACCCTTTCTGAAAAGAACTACCATGTTCTCGTTGTTAAGGATGATGTCAGTGCAGATCAGATCATCATAATCGGTACCGTCACCCACCAGCATGGGAGCTGTAAAGCAGCTTACGATTACAGCCTGAGCTTTACCTGCCGAGATGTAGAACAAAGCTTCCGACTCAGTGTCCGCAGTAACATAATTCAGTCCGAGACTCTTTGCCACACGTTCCGCACCTGAATCCTTGCACACAGCAAAGGTTCTGTCCTTAATATCTTCAAGAGATGAGATCTCGTAGTACTCGTCGTCATTCTTTACAACCACCACCTGACTGTTGGTCAGATAAGGGGTTGAACATGAAAAGGACTCATCAAGACTTTCATCATGGATCACACCGTTCCAGTAGCAATCTATCTGTTTCTTATAAAGAGCCGTCAGGATGTCCTCCGAAGGTACTATCACGTATCTCACATCCACATCTAACCAGGCTTTTGCAAAGATCATTGCAAGATCTGCATCGATCCCTTTCCAGTCTTTACCATCCGCATAATTAAAGGGAAGGCTTTCGGAAACGCCCACATACAGCTTTCCTCTTTCCTTAACGTACTTGTAGTCACTGTCCTCACTTATGATGATCTCCTGCTCCTGCTTGCCGATGTTGCTACCCTTTGAAGAACTGTCGGCATTCTGAGTGTCGGAAGCGGTTCCGCAGCCGGACAGAGCAATGATCATCGATAAAGCAGTCGCAAGTGCAAATAATTTCTTAACTATTTTTCTCATATAACACCTTTCCCTTCTCGTAAAGCATTTTTGAAGTTTAACACCGCAGGGTAGACAAGTCAATATTTTACGCATTTTTTTCACAATTGTACTTGCACACCCCTTTTGTGTATGCTATAATCTTTTTGCATACTAATTCAGCATATCATAACATTAGGTTATGGAGGCACAAATGTCGGAAGCACCATCATTAACTTCATATCTTGTATTCAATACAGTGGCTAAACGTGGCAATCTTTCGGCTGCCGCCAAAGAACTATTGATCAGTCAACCTGCGGTGAGTCGCAGTCTTTCAAAGCTTGAGGAGGGTCTTTCAGTGAAGCTTTTTATCAGAAATTCCCGCGGAGTAAGGCTCACAGAGGAAGGAGCCGTGCTCTATGAACACACCAAAACGGCCTTTGACTCCCTGGATCAGGCACAAAAATGTATCGAGCGCATCAATTCCCTCGGCATTGGCACCTTAAGGATCGGTGCCAGCGCATCCTTATGCCGTTTTCTTCTTATGCCCAAACTAAAAGAATTCATAAAACATTCTCCCAACATGAAGCCCCAGATCACTCTCGGTTCATCCGATGAGATCATGGAAAAAGTCGAGGAAGGGATCCTTGACGTGGGCCTGATCAGTCGTCTCCCTTCCGTCCACAGGCTTGAGTATACGGAGATCATGAAACTCACGGACACCTTTGTGGCCTCTCCCGACTACATAAAAAAGCAGGAAGCCCTGGGCATCAATTCCCGTTCAAAAGAAATCTTTGAGCAGGGCGCCCTCTTTCTCCCTGAAGAAGGGAGCTATACAAGGCATCATATAGATGCCATCCTGGATTTTAATCAGGTCCTCCCCTCCTACATCACCGCCAGCGAGAGTCCGGATTCCCTCCGTGAATTTGCCATCTCCGGAGCAGGCATAGCGGCAGTTGCCCGCGAATTTGTCACCGAAGATCTGAAAAAAGGAACTCTGAAAGAACTTCCCCTGTCTCTGGGCGGTTCAAAAAGAAGCGTGGGCCTCTGCTACAACAAGACCACTCTTCAGTCAAAAGCCCTTAATTCTTTTTTGGATGTATACAGATGATCTGTTGAAAGGATGAAAAAATGAAAGCTTTCATAAAAACAAATCTTTCCCTGCGTCAAAGAATGACCCTTTATCGAATGCTCTACACCCTTAACGAGATGGATTTTTCCTATCTTCGCCCTGTCATCGCAGGAACCGTGGTTTTGTGCATGCTTTATGTTAAGATCCTGATCCCGGAAAACTATTTTTCCATTACCACGAGCACACAGATCGCATTGTTCAATACAATTTTTGTATTCTCCATCCTGTGCTTTCTGATCTTTCTTCATCCATACGTACGCAAGCTCTACGGAAAGTTTCGTGTTTATCTTTACAGACGCAGAAAAAGAGCGACCAGGTCGCTCTTCCGATTCAGTTAGAATATATGTTGTTCTCCTTTAGCCGTGCTTCGTGCCTACCGGAGCACAAAAAAACGGCCATGGTCTTTCCATGGTCGTATTTTTTATAAGCAGCACAGAAATCCGCTGCCTCCCGTACAACATTGTAAAGCAAGGCAATACAGACAGATCCGTCCTGCCCCGCTGTAATCGGAATAACCGGCTCTTTGGTCTGTGTACCATCTTCCGCCGGATTCCAGAGCATCAAGCAATCTTGCATATTTAGCATCGGAAGGATCCATTTCCGCAGCTCTCTTTGCATGCTCCAAAGCAGCCACATTGTTTCCGAGTCCCGAATTTGCCATAGCAGCGTAATAGTACCAGTCCGCAGTCCTATCACTCACATCCACATTGCTGAGTGCATTCAGCGCTTCCCTGTATCTGCCTGCAGCAACATAATTTGCCGCAGCATTTACGTAGTTTGTCTCGTTACTTCCGTAAGAAGAGCTCCTCTGTCTTCCGAATCCGCCGAAACCGCCAAAGTCAAAACCAAAGCCGAAAGGATCCTCATAATGATCCGACCGGTCATCGGATGTCCTGTCATCATAACCGCCTGTGTATCCACGTTCCCTGTCCTTAACGATCCTGTGGTAGGCGGCCTGGATCTCCTTGAACTTCTCTTCGGCCTGATCCTTGTTCGGATTGTTGATGTTTGCATCAGGATGGTACTTTCTGCAAAGATTTCTGTATTGTTTTTTTATATCATCCATCCCGGCGTTTTGAGGAACGCCGAGAACCTTGTAAGGATCAGTCATTTTTGTTTTCCCCTTCGTCTTCTTTGTTGAACCGTACCCATATGCCCGAATAAATGATGTTCCGCAGGATGTCGAGATTTTTATCTATGGGCAGAGCTTCAAATGCTCTTGCCGCTTCGGCCGCCATCATCGTCAGGATCCGCATGCCGTCCTTTTCCTTATTGATATTGTTAAGGACGAAAGGATTGTAGCTCCCGCTTTTTTTGTCATCATCGTAATCTTCGAAGGCATCGGCAAGATAAATGAATTTTCCTGTGAAAAAGCCCAGTTTGCGAAGTGTCTCGCTCCATTCATCTTCCCTGAAGCAAAAGATCTCTCCCAGCATTTCTCCCGTAAGACCGGCCACCGCATCCAGATCCGTTTTCCTTGCCTTTTCAGCCTCATGAAGCTTCGAAATGTAGTCCTCAACCGCCTTTGCCTGTCTGGGATAAAGCTTTGCCAGCCTGTTGCGTTTTCTTTTAAGAAGCATTGCTCCCGCCTTTGCCCCCGGATTCTTGGAATCGTACCACTTGTCCTCAAGGTTATCGTATGCCAGAAGGATGTTCATGTCCGCCGCATAGCTGCATGCATCCCCTTCCAGACTGTTATGGGGTGCGATCATATGTGGGGCGCATCTTCTTTTCCTTTTTTCGGCATTAAGGTCATAAAGTCCGTCAAGAAGAACAGCCAGAAAAGTCATATCGAAGCTCAGCGCAAGTCTTCCCGCTGTCCCCAGCCTCTTTCTTAAGGCCTGGCACACGCCGCAGTAGTAAGCCCTGTAAAGGTTAAAGTCTTTGACTTTTAATTCATTTTTGTTTATGTTTACGTATCCGAACATGCTTTTCCCCGATCATCTTCTCTTTCCGGTATAACCCATAAATCTGGTACCGCAATTGCGACAGGTGATCTCGATCTTTCCGTGATGTTTGGGAACCTTCACTTTCTTCTTGCAGCCGGGGCACTTGAAAAACCTGTAATTGCCGTCCGGTCCCGCACCGAATATCCCTTTTACGGAATTGAGAAATGCATAGTATCTGTAGTTCTCTCTTACTCTCTTTTCTCGATTGGTGGAGAAGATCCTGAAATACTCCCAGATAATAAGAGCCCAGGCCAGCAGGTCAATTCCCCTGCGAGCATAAAGATTCGGAACAAAGCCCGATGCGAACATGATAATGATTCCCAGGATCAGTATCACTTTGCCCAATCCGTCCAGGCCGTACCTTCCGTACATAAAGCTTCGGAAACTGTCCCCCAGTTTCCTGAAAAATCCTCTTTCCCTCATAAAAAATCGCCTCCGTGTAAAATTCTTATAAATACACAGAATAATACACAGCGACGCAAAAAACAACAAATAGAAGTATTAACTTTATTAAATTTTTCTGATGTGTCGGAAAATTTGTGCTGTATTAAAGAGAAACGCAACCTTCGAAAATTTCAATGACATGACTGATCTGCTTCTCGGCTTCTTCCTGCCCGAGAGTAACTCCAAGTTCTTCAGTCAGTTTAGCGGAAACATTTTTGAAATATCTTTCATCCGTAGAAGTAACTTTTTTGCCGCTGAGTGCTCTTGTCTGCTTGCGCACACATAAGGTTTTCAACAACTCCATCCATTTGGTACAGTCCAGTGAGTAAATAGCTTCTTTATAGACTATCTCGCATTGCTTTTCATTGTCTATAACGTATTCCGTCAAGCTGTCTATCCCATCCAGCACCGTTTTAACCTCATCCTCTTTTAGGACAGGTCGGACTTTTGCTTTTTCGTTGTCTGTCGGTAGGTATATTACATTATTCCTGTTGTTTATCGGGACCATAATGTAGTATTCCGTGTCGTTATTAAGACCCGGCATCCCCTTAACGATGTCTTCCACTTTACAGACTCCGTTATTACCATATTGAACTAAATCGCCTTTATTAAACACCTTTCACCGATTCCTTTCCAAACCCCGAAGTTCTCCTAAAGTAAAGTATAGCACAATATTAAAAAAAATGTAAGAGGCGTTATTAAATTAACAAAGCTAATCCTTTGTAAAATCGGCGTATTCTCCCTCGTCAGCTTTAAGCAGATCGGCAGGTGCGATCTCCAGCTGGGATCCGATCCTTCCACCGCTTACAAAAACAGTTTCGTAGTTCTTTGCCTCTTCCGAGACCTTTGTAACATATTTCTTCTTCATCCCGATGGAGGTGGTGCCCCCTCTGATGTAACCCGTGACTTTGTTTATGTCCTTTACGGGGATCAGTTCTATGTTCTTTACACCCACTGCCTTTGCGCATTTTTTAAGATCAAGTTCCCTTTCTATCGGCAGCACGAACACGTAGTAATTCTTGTCGGCTCCCACAGTAACCAGGGTCTTGAACACCCTTTCATGTGGCAGCCCCAGTGTATCGGCGATCTGACTTCCGTCCGTAAATTCTTTGCATTCGTATTCCATATGCCTGTATTCGATCCCCATGGAGTCAAGGATGCGCATCGCATTGGTCTTTACTTCTTTCTTACCCATATATGTGTCCTTTGATGATCAAAAAAAGAAAAAGCTCCGAAGCGTTTCATTTGCCCCGGAGCCTTTAAACCGCTCTATTTAAATGCCCTTAATGTAAAAAGATCCGTGAGTCCGTTAACGATAAGGCTGATGCCCGCAACGATCGCAACAATGTTCATGACCGTACCTGCTCTGAAGATCAGGAAAAGGCCCACAAGTAACGTCAACACACCGAGGATCAGCCCCACAAGAAAACTGTTGCTCTTCTTGTGCTGCAATGCCGCAAGTACATTCGTAAGTCCTTCAACAACGAGATAAACACCCAGAATAATGGGGAAGATGTTTACGATGATGTCAGGTCTTACAAAGAACAGAATGCCGATGGCAAGGACAATGACGGAACATGCCAAGGATGTAGTGGAACGGTTCTTCTTTATAAGGAAAAAAACGATCCCCACCGCTCCTGCGATAATGCAAAGAAGCGCGGCCATTTTAACTATCGTGGCAAGTACTCCGCCCTGCATGATGAGCAGCAGCACACCCAGCACAATGCTGAACAATGCAACGATCAGTTTGTTGGCAATAATGCTTTTAAGAAACTTAGACATTTTGATACCTCCCAAATGTTTTCAGGTCACCCTGTTTTTCTGATTATAGCATTTTTTGATTTTTATGTGAAGCACATCCCTTTTTCGTTATTGAAAATCGCAATTAAATTTGGTAAAGTATAGATTGTCAGAATTAACCTTCACTTAATTCAAATTTTCTAATTTTTCGTTTCCGAACGAAAAGGACGGAGGATGTATGGAGAAAAAGAAACGAAATGTGATCGTGGGACAGTCGGGAGGACCCACGGCGGCAATCAATTCCTCGCTGGCAGGCGTTTTCAGAACAGCCATTGACAGAGGGTACAAAACAGTTTACGGAATGCTTCACGGGGTTCAGGGACTTTTGGAGGGAAGGTACATCGATCTCTCCGAACACATCCAGTCCGGTCTTGACGCAGAGCTTCTTAAGCGCACTCCTTCCGCTTACCTGGGGACATGCCGTTACAAACTCCCCACAATAAACGAGAATAAAGAGGTTTACGAAAAGATCTTCAAGATCCTTGACGACCTTCAGGTTGACTGCTTCATTTACATCGGAGGCAACGACTCCATGGACACCATAAAGAAGCTGTCCGATTACGCCATCATTTCCGGCTCTGACATACGTTTTGTCGGCTGTCCGAAGACAATAGATAACGATCTGGCTCTCACGGATCACACCCCGGGCTACGGTTCCGCCGCAAAGTACATCGGAACTTCAGTAAAAGAGATCATCCGGGACGGCTGGAGTCTTGAAACAAAGCACGGCCAGATACTGATCATAGAGATCATGGGCAGAAATGCAGGCTGGCTCACAGGTGCATCCGTTCTTGCCAAAGGCGAGGATTGCGACGGTCCCGATGCCATCTATCTTCCGGAACTGCCTTTTGACATCCCCACATTTGTGGCAAAGGCAAAGGAACTGTTAAAGAAAAAAGCTTCTGTTGTCATCGCTGTTTCAGAAGGCATACATACCGCAGACGGAAAATACATCTGCGAAATGGATGAGTACTCCGATTACGTGGACGCTTTCGGTCACAAGCAGCTCACCGGAACAGCCAGATACCTTTGTAATGTCCTTTCAAAAGAGATAGGCTGCAAGACCAGAGCCATCGAGCTTTCCACCCTGCAGCGTTCCGCAAGCCACTGCGCTTCCCGTATCGACATCCTCGAAGCCTACGAAGTGGGCGGTGCTGCCATGAAGGCCGCAGATGAGGGCGACAGCGGAAAGATGGTTGTTATCAAGCGCCTCTCCGACGATCCCTATCAGGCAGGCACTGAAGTCAAAGATGTACACAAGATCGCCAATGACGAGCGCCTCGTTCCACGAGAGTGGATCACCCCCGACGGAACGTACGTCACCAACGAATTCATCACCTACGTCCGTCCTTTGATCCAGGGCGACGTGGCTCCCATCATGGTAGACGGTATACCGAGACATTTGTACAGAAAAGGATATCAGGATCTGTTATAGTATCAAAAAACCCGCCCTGAAAGGGGCGGGATATTTTTAAAATAATAATGTGTTCAGCCTGGTTCATTAATATGTGTCCAGGATTCTGGGTACATATCATTTTTAAAGGCTTCCTTATTTTACAGAGAGCAGCATTCTAATGTCCAAGATTGAAACATCCGTTTTCATCTTGTCACCCAGTATTAAACAACCAATAGACTATTTCGCTTATTTTTCTATAAATTCCTTGTCTATAAGCCAGTCTATTACTTCTTGTGTCATCCTTCTTCCAAAATTTATTGTATCACTTTCCGCGACATTTATACCATATACTACATCTTTACTATACATAGGAGACCCGCTTTGTCCTCCCTTCATATCAATTTCATGTCTAATTTCAAACCTCGAAACTTCTGTGATTTTACCTGTAGCTTTCCACATTGTACCAGGTTCTTTATCTCCGGGATAGCCTGCTATAGTCATCTTTGTTAACTTCAACATAAGATCGCCCTTTGTCCCCAAACCAAACCATCCCGTTGTATTTCCAACATCAGCGTCCAAAACAACTATAGCGTAATCATCTTGCACACTGTCTCCAAAATATTTATAATTGGCGCATACATATAATTCTTTCCCATTAGCAGTTGCTAATACATCCTCTCCATTTTGACCAAGATTCGCCTTCATTGTTGAGATACGTGCATCCGAATTATTTTTGCTAAAAAAGCAATGTGCTGCCGTCAGCATTACATTCTTTGATACCATGAATCCTGTACCAATGCTTACACTTCCATCAGTAAAAGTCATTTCAATTCTGGCTATCGCAGAATAGGGAAACTCTGATGTATCAGAAATCTGTGTTCTATCATCTTCGCCTATAATCGACGTAATAGACACTCCATGCTTTTCGTTATTCGGGCAAAAGCTACTGGTAGCCTGCGTTTTTCTATTTCCATCAGAACGCACGCTTCTCTTTAATACAAGTGATTCCTCTCCCGTTGAAAGATCTATTCTGCAATAATAATCATTATAATCAATTTGTTTATCATATTCTACGTCGCCATAAGCATAAACATGTTCTGAATAATTTATTGTCAGAACAAAAGCAAGAAAAATAACAAATATCGTTTTTTTAATCTTCATACTCGTCACCTCGTTTACCAATTGAAACCAACAAATTCTTTTTTAAACGCTATTTTTTCTTTCATGCTGCTCTCTATTTCTTTTACTTCTTCTCTGCCAATATAAATCAGTTTCCCTCGGCCACCGCCAATATTTGTTGCTATAAATCCTCCACTGTATACTTTAATAGAATAATTATTCTCGCCAAACAGTGTATAATTAACGGATGCACTCATTATTTCTTTTCCAAGCCTATTATTTTTAAAGAACTCAGTATTTTCCGAAGAATATGTTTTATTATCTATTTCACGATTTTTTTTATCAAAAATGTCCAATAGTTCTTCAAATTCTGTACTCTCAAAAAAGCTTGACGGAACCTCCTCATAATAGAATATCTTATGGTCATCATTTAGATTCAGGCTTTTAAGAAATTCCTGTGTCTCAACTTCTTCATCAGAAATCATGTTATACATTCCATGCTGAAAAGTGACTTTGTTCACCTCCATGTATGATAATATATTGGCGCCTTTTAAAAATCCCCCCCATGAATCAGTTTCATAACCATCAGTAGCATAAACATAATAATCCAAGTCGTTTTCAAACCTGATCAATAAAGAAAGATCCGACGATATGCCCTCTATTTCATAGATGTCCGCTACAGTACTTTCCCCTGAATAAGTCAGGGTCGTACTGCCTATTTTTTTTCCAATACAACGATTATCTCGCCCATTCGTAGCATTATATGTACACTCATTCCATTTTAAAAAGGGAAAACGCTTGTTGTAAGTACTTTCCCCCTCATCACCCATTACATTTTCTCCGTCGGGAGGAACAGGTTTAGGAATTGCGTCATGTCGCTTCATATATAGTTTTATTCCCCCAACGACTGTTCCAACAAAAAACACAACAACTGCGCAAAACACGCCCAACAGTTTAAAAATATTATTTTTCATCCAACCGCCTCCTCACCAAAATCCTCTACAATATAGATGCCGTAAAAAATACAATTTAGTTTCGATAATCTGATATAAGTCAACAAAATCTTTATTGCCAGATATAATATTCGACAATAAGCCGTTTTTATTTATTTGTCTCACGAATAGGGAAATAAGAAGGAATATAAAGAAACGCCCTCAAAAGGGCCTGATATCGATAATTAAAAAAGTTCTTCCCCAACTGATCTGACAGTCAAAAAAGAACCTTTAAGTGAGCGACCGGGGTCCTTATCCGAACATTTACGTGCTGCCGCAACAGGAGGTATTTCTTGTTGTCTTTGAAAAGGTGGCATAAATATCGGATAGTTCTCTGAATTATTAGTGGCAAAAAAGTAGAAGGTGACACCCGCTAAAGTGTCACCTTCCTGTCCGTTTAGGACAATGTCTTTGATAATGCCGGCAAGCGGCTTTGTGTTATGAATGATAACCTAATCGTTAAATTCTGTCAATCTATTTTTGATGAATAATTTGTAAATGATTCAATTATTTCTCTGTCGATAAGGTCTAACTTCTCATCAGAAATTCTTATGCCACTAAGAACATCTTTGTTCCTTTTTGGGTCGCTTATCCGCATCTTGCTTATAGTGCGTATCTGATTAACCAAGGCGATGCTGCCCTTTTTCATTTTCAGTATTTCTTTTTCAATTCTTTTGGATAAGGCTATCTGATCTTTTAATGCATTAACCCTTTTCTTCAAATCCAGAACCATTTTTAAATCAACTTCTTTGCTTTTCTCTTCCTGGGCGTTCTGAATTATCTCTTCTAACGTTGTTACTTCTTCTTCTATTTTCTTTACGATTGTGTTGTTTTTAGTGTTCATCTTGGTATATAGCTCGTTTCCAAGATAAACTTCCATCGGATGAAGATTACTAAGATCTTTATCGGGCTTGACCGAAGTCAAGGGTATTATTGTAACGACCGGTGACGACTGAGGGTTGTTCTTATCTGCTATTAAACAATAGTGAAGCCCGCCTTCTTCAGATCCGATATTATAACCAAGATGTACCTTTACTACTTCGCCTCTCTTATATCTCTTTAAACCGGTAGGGTTGAACTTATTCTCAAAGCGTAAAAAGTTAATGAACTTTTCCAACCACGCGCTTAACTTTCCAGCCTTAGCTTGTTCATCATCGTCTTTGCCAAGGAGTTCTGTCAAATAATTATCTATGTCTTTAATAGCCTTTTCTTTGGTTGCTATATTCTCTGCAATATCTCTTTTCATGCCTTCGCTCCTCTTGGTGCATTTTAAGGGAGTATAACCTTTTTACATATATATGGCAAGTATGTTTATTTCCTGTTTTTTCAAGAATTGAGGCAGTTTTTTCAAGTATTATTAATATGACAACAAAAAAATTCCGGCCCGAAGGCAGGAAAATTCTTCATTCTTAATCATTAAGTTTTTTAAAGCATCCGGCCTTGACCGCCCAGGCAAGTGAGAATGCCCAGAGCATGACCGTTTCGTTTACAATAGTAATCCATCCGATACACATAAAAGATGTCATCGCCTGCATTCCCATTGCCGCCAGGATTATGTATGCACAAATTCTATATATCCGATCCCGGGTTTTCTTTCCGGAAGATCTGATCATGGCATCCGTCTTCACAAACCTCCAGCCGATCATGTATGCAAAGAAGCCGAACAGGAGCATGGCCGAAATGCAATGCAGAACGTGGCTCAGGTCAGTCGGCAGATTTAAAACTCCTGTTGTAGCTCCGACCGCTGCCGTTATGCACGAAAAAAACAATATCATAAGCGCAGATGTGGCCGAAAAAGTGCACGTTGCATTATCCCCAAGATCATACCCCTTTGTCTTCAAAAATGACTTTGAAGACAAAAAGAAGACTTTTAGCTCGTTTAGTTTGTTTAAAAATCTATAGAAATGAAATAGGCGGAAACCGCTGTTTTCTAACGGAATCCGCCTGTATTATCGTTGTGAGCCACGCGGGACTCGAACCCGCGACACCTTGATTAAAAGTCAAGTGCTCTACCGCCTGAGCTAGTAGCCCATGTTTTCTCCCAGAAGCTGGGCTAGCTGGATTCGAACCAGCGAGTGCAGCAGTCAAAGTGCTGTGCCTTACCGCTTGGCGATAGCCCAATGTGTGCGGTGCCCTTTATTCCGGTTTACGAAGAAGGGTGGATACAGGGACTCGAACCCTGGGCCTCCAGAGCCACAATCTGGCGCGCTAGCCAACTGCGCTATATCCACCATGATGACCGTTTTCATTAAACGATAACCGAAATTTCTTCTTAAAAAAGAATGCAGTCTACGATACGTAGACCGCTCATGTGCCAGAAGGGATTCGAACCCCCGACCCACGGCTTAGAAGGCCGTTGCTCTATCCAGCTGAGCTACTGACACATAACTTAGTACAAAAAGTCTAAGTAAAAGCAGGTGATGGGAATCGAACCCACGTATCCAGCTTGGAAGGCTGGTGTTCTACCATTGAACCACACCTGCATAAAGATTTTTACCCTCGTTGAAGAGGATCGATATATGCCCGAAAGGTACGAATCATACCAGTCGCGTTTTTTGTG
Organism: Lachnospiraceae bacterium; assembly: GCA_016287675.1. Lineage (GTDB taxonomy): Bacteria > Bacillota > Clostridia > Lachnospirales > Lachnospiraceae > RGIG3528. Next base: position 172,962 of record JAEFAR010000001.1, on the reverse strand, counting down.
TTTGTTCTTGTTTCTCACTCGAACAGGCGATATCTTACCACGTGTTGAAGGTTTTGTCAACAACCTTTTTTATTATTTTTCAAGAAACAAACACAATTTGTTGTGTCCCGTCCGTCAACCATCGTTTTTATTGTGGTTTCGGAATCGGGGTGACAGGATTCGAACCTGCGACCTCCTGCTCCCAAAGCAGGCGCTCCACCAAGCTGAGCCACACCCCGAGCCGTTTGTTTTACAAAAAGCAAGCGAATTATACAGCAGGCTTTTGTAAATGTCAACAACTATCTTGTTATGGAGATATCGGTTTTTTCGGTACTTCCGTCGTTTTTGACCATAATGATCTCCGCTCTCTGGATCCCGTTTTCGCTTTCAAAGAATACATTCCTTTTGTCGATGGCAGGATCGTTCACGTAATCCAGGGTCACTGTCCCGGCTGCATATACTTCGCCGCTCCTGAAAAGCTCAAGATCGTAGGTGGTGAACTTTATCTCATCCCCTGCGGGATCCTTAGCCTTGGGTCCTTTCACGAGTATATTTCCCGTTGTATTGAAGGTGGTCTTTCCTGAGCTGTAATTGCCGCTTCCCAGAAGGTTTACAACATTTGTTCCGTCATCGGAGTTCAGAACAAATCCAATCTTATTGTTCAGGCAGGTGTACCCCGCCTTAAGGTGATGTGCCGCTCTCCCGTCTGCATCGTCAAGAGGTTCGATCAAAAGATCGGCCATTGTGAGCCCTTCACTTACATTTATATAAAAGGCTCCCGAAAGTCTTTTAATTCCGGTGTCGCCCTTCATCCGTGAATCTGCTTTTTGTCTTTCATTATCAAGAAATTCCTCATAGGTCACATCATCCTGTGCAAAGGATCTGTACACTTTTTTCAGTGCCTTATCCTTTTTTGCGGTATCAAAGCAGGCCTGTATGGCTCTGTCAAAATCATCCGGCAAAAGTTCGAACTTCATCTCGGTCTCGACCAAAATGACTCCGCCAAGATTGTTAATGAAGTTGTCATCTCTGGAGATCACTGCATTCTTAAACAGCTCATTAAAATAAATAAGGCGATACTCTCTGATCAGCTTCTTAACACGTGAGTTCTTTAAGACACCGGAAGAAGCTATCTTTTTTACATCAATATCTCCAAAGTCAAAAGAAGTTAACGGAATGTTCCAGTTGGATTCCGTGATGGCATAGCCATTTTCCGTATAATGAAAGTCCAGTGTCACATTCCCTAAAAGGAGATCAGCCAGACTGTTCACTCCATCCTTCCTGACCTGCACCTTTCCCACGGCAGTGCCCCTTCCCTCCGGAAGAAGCTCTATCTCGGAAAGTACGAATCTGTCAGCCTTTTCCATCTTTTCAACCAGCGCCTCCGTAAGATACACGGAGCTGTCTTTTTTGTTGTTGAAAGCTGACTTAAAAAAACCGTTGCGGTAGCCGTAAACGGCGACCGCAACAACAATAAGGACAAGGCCGATGATCCAACTTCCCCTGCCCTTCCCTGTATTTCTCTTTTTCTTTAAAAGATCTTCATCTTTTTCGTTGATCTCTGTCATTTAAAACCTTTTATTCCTCAACATGCTTTAACAAACGTGTTTCCATAAGATGCCAAAGGGGACCTGTAATGCAGACGGATGAGAACGCGCCTGCTACGATACCGAACATCAGAGGGAAAGCAAATTCGCGGATCGCATCCACACCAAAGATCACAAGTGAAAGAACCATTACAAATGTTGTAAGGGATGTGTTGATGCTTCTTGAAAGTGTCTGGGTTACGGATCTGTCCACGATCTCCGTAACAGTTTCCTTCTTGCGCTTCTCTGCCATATTCTCACGGATACGGTCAAAGATAACGATGGTGGCGTTAATGGAGTAACCTACGATGGTGAGCATGCAGGCGATGAAGCTGTTGCCTACGGAGATCCTCACTACAGCGTAAAGCATAAGAACGATCAAAACGTCATGCACAAGTGCGATTACGGAAGAAGCTGCAAAATTGAAGTTCTTGAAACGGAACCAGATGTAAATCAGCATGCAGATAACCGCAACAACAACAGCAATGATGGCATGTCTTCTCATTTCGGAGCTTACACTTCCGGAAATGTTAACTGTTTCGATCTTTGATTCATCAACGTTGTATCTGTCAACCAGTGCATTTACGATCTTTGCTCTCTGATCCTTGTCGATCTCCATGGTCTTGATGATGTAGGTGTTCTCACCGGAGACCTTTGTGATCTGAGAAGTCTTGGAAACAGTGTCGGAAACCAGTTTTTCAAGCTCGGCGTTCATGCTTCTGCCGTATTCATCGGAAAAATTAACCGAAAGTGATGTACCTCCCGAGAAATCAAGGCCGTAATTTAAAGCCTTGCCATCCTTAACACCGAATACGATCATGGCTACTATGCCCACAGTGATCAGAACGCAGGAAAGAGCTGCGAACTTGGGACTGTTCTTTACAAATGCAATGCTCCTTCTTTCCTTTGCAATGCCGTAAAGCTTTTCATTGGAAAGTCCGATCTCATATAATGCTCTTAAAATAAACTTTGTAACCACAAGGGCAGTAAACATGGAAAGTACGATACCGATGGCAAGAGTGGTGGCAAAGCCCTTAACTCCGCCTGCTGCCATGATAAACAGCACAAGCGCTGCAATAAGTGTGGTCACGTTACCGTCAAAAATAGCACTGAAAGCCTTCTTAAAGCCGTTCTTCATGGCACTTCTGACTGTAAGTCCCTTTCCGAGCTCCTCTCTCATACGCTGGAAGATAATTACGTTGGCATCCACTGCCATACCGATCGAGAGAATGATACCTGCAATTCCCTGCAATGTAAGGGTTGCATTAAATACGTTCAGGAAGAACACCATAAGTCCCACATAAATAACAAGGGCAAGGGATGCAGAAAAACCGGGTACCCTGTAGTAGCAGATCATGAAAAGGATCAGGCAGATAAAGCCCACAGCTCCAGCAATGAGAGACGACTTGATGGCATCCTGTCCCAGCTGTGCGCCCACCACATTAGAACGGATCTCGGTGAGTTCGATGGGAAGTGCACCTATCCTGATGGTGGCAGCAAGCCTGTCAGCCTCTTCAATATTTTTCATACCCGTGATCACTGCCATACCGCCTGTAATAGCAGAATTAACTCTGGGTGCGGAAATGACCTCATCGTCATAAACAATGGCGATCTGCTGTCCGACACTCTTGGCTGTACCCTCAGCAAACTTTTCGGATCCGACATCGTTTAAAAAAAGCTGGACAACGATCTCTCTTCCGCCCACAAAGCTCTGAGCTTCCTGTGTGCCTGCCTTTGCGTCCGCAATGTCATTACCGTTTAAAACGATCTGATCGGCTTCCTTGATCTCATCAATGGTCTTCGAAAGGCGATAACCGCTCTCCTTTGAAGAGTCGGGTGTAATGTTTCCGGCACCGTAAACAAAATACAGTGCTCCGGGATTACCGAGATCCGTGAGTATAGCTTCGGCATCATCGACACCGGGGATCTCTACAGTGATCCTTCTGGTGCCCTCTTTGTAAACATTTGCTTCCGTAGAATAAGCATCTGCACGAAGCTGTAATTTATAGATGGCATCATTCATATCCTCAGCGTCGGGATCGTCCTCGACCGTTTCATAGGTGATGCTTACACCACCCGCAAGATCAAGACCCTTTTTGATGGCAGAAGCGGAGAAAACCTTGTTTTCACCGAAGCCGACCACTGCCATGAAGGTCAGAAAAGCTGCAACCGCAAGAGTTGCCAAAAGTTTCAGGCTGCCAATTAATTTCGAATTCATTTCTTTTTCTTCCTTTATTTATTTCTCATATTTCAAGCCAAGTTCTTCCATCTTGGCTTTTTTAACCATTACAGAGCTCTTGAGCTCTTCCTTGTACGCCTCAAGCTTCTTAAGAAGCTCCTTATCGGATGTGGCAAGGATCTTCGCGGCCAATATGCCTGCGTTAGCACCGCCGTCAATGGCAACGGTGGCTACGGGGATACCCGAGGGCATCTGCACTATTGAATAGAGTGAATCCATCCCCGAAAGAGCTGCGGACTTGATGGGCACTCCGATAACGGGCAGCGGAAAGATTGCCGCGCACATACCTGGAAGGTGAGCCGCTCCGCCCGCTCCCGCGATGATCACTTTAAAACCCTTTTCTTCAGCCCCTGCCGCGTAGTCAAAGAACACGTCAGGCATACGATGAGCGGATATTACCGTCATTTCATAATCGATACCGAATTTCTCCAGCATCTCGGCTGCTTTTTTCATGATGGGAAAATCAGAATCACTTCCCATTACAATACCAACTTTAGCCATGTTTCCTCCCTTTTGGATCCGGTCATAAGACCATATTTACACAGTCACCTTTTCAGGGCTGTATTTTTCAATAAGTTTTTTCTGGGCCGGCGTAAAGGAGATGTTCTCTCTTTTTACTGTCGGCGCAAATCCGTTCTGCTCCGGAAATGATGCTCCGAAGATCCTGTTTTTCAGTTTTGCGGAGTGTTTTCCCATCTCCGCGTATCTTGCAAGATAAAGGCTGTCCAGCCAAAGGGCCGCATCACATCTATGATCGTAAAGGAATTGGGGATTAACGTCAAAAAGCTCCGTATCGGGCTCTTCCGCCTCTTCCGCGAATAAGACCAGGTTGTCCCTCATAAAAGATGAAATGCTTTCCAAAGCCAGTTCAAATCCATGTTTTTCCGCTTCGACCCTGTTTTCGGAGTCAGAAAAAGCGTCTCTGAAAATGCAGAAGATCTCAATGAACAGCTCAAGTTTTACGGTCAAAAGCTCAAGTTCTCTGTTGAGTGCGTTATTAAGCGCCAGATACACTTCATTTGCCATAAAAGAAAACAGCTGCCCGTTTTTTCTTTTAAGCATTTTAATTGCATAGGCGGGATTTTCTACAGTATTTTCGTAGTTTCCCGGTAATATCCCTTTAAGGTAATCTTTTGCAAAACTCTCTGATTTCCAAAGATCTCTTAAAGAATCGTCATCCTTTTCTTTACAGATGTCGTAAAGCCCGCAGGCTTTGATCCAGAGTGATGCGATGTACGTGAAGGCATCAGTCGTTTTTTCGGGCATATTGTCAATTTTGTCTTCTCCTGCCGCTATCTCCCTGATCTTTTCCCGGGCAAGAGAATATCTTTCTTCCAAAAAATCCATCTTTCCTCCCTCAGATCAGCCCGTAGATGTACAGCCAGAACAGATAGACAAGTAAAAGCCCGTTGATCACAAATCCGATCACCGGGAACAGATACCCCACTTCCCTTTCTCTCATGCCATCTCCCGCAAAAGCCAGACCCACAACACAAAGCATCGCCGATGAGATTCCCATTAATCCCACCGGCTCCGCAGCATTTCCTCCCATTCCGGCTGAAATTGCGCTTGCAACCGCAAACACCGTCAAAGCCGCTATTCCGAATGCACAGGAAAATATTCCGTTTTTGGAAGGCGCTTTTCTGTTAAAGTCGGGTCCTGCCGACTCCCTGCGCCTGAAAAAATCCATTTTCATCCTTGTGTTACTGAACCTTGTTAGTGATAATGCAGGCGTTACTGTATTGTTCCTTGTATCTTACGTTAAAAGCTTCCTTGTCGTATTCCACAAGTCCCTTAAGGGGATCGCAGACTATTATGGTGCCCTTTGTTCTGTTGAAGCCGCTGATGACAACACAATGCTCGTTATTACGCCAGATGTATCTCTCGCCGTTTATCTCCCAGGCATCACCGAAGGAAGTGGGAGCAAGGCTTACAGTCGTCCAGCATATGACAGGAACACCGCTTTTAACATATAGCAGAAGCTCATCCAGAGAACCGCCGGAAACTTCCAGGCATTTCTTCTGAATGTTTTTATCTTCGAACCATGCATTTGCCGCATCAACGATCACCGGTGCATAGCAGCCGTAACTGTTTATGCTTGTTTTGGGGTCTCCGATGTAAGCTTCAAAAGGAGTAGCCGTTCCGGGTTCTGCGGTTTTAAGGAAATCTTCCGCAAGAGCCACCTTATTGACTTTGTCGTAGCCCAGATAATGAAGCACCGTAGCCAGACACGTGATCTCCGGTCCGTTGATCAGCTCCGGCTTTTGCATGATGTTCTTCACGTCAAGGACGTAAACATCTTCGCCTGTTTTGGCTGCTTCCAAAGTGTACTCCATAACATCAAGATGGACTGTTCCCACTCTGGCCGGTTTTTCCGTGGTCAGGTAATCGCCGTAAACATAAGCGTAATTTCCGTTATATGAGATCTTGCTCCATCCGTTTGAGAGAAGAGCAACCCTGTGAACACAGTCGTTTTCGGCAAGTCCGCCTGCCACCAGATACTCGGTAGACCATCCCGAACGCACGTTTGCAGGTTCCGTGGCGTAAACCCATTCATCCACTTTCTTTCCTGCAGGCTCATCCGACATGGGAGTGGGCGTTGCAATGATAAAAGGTGTGGCTGTGGGAACAAAGAAGGGATCCTCGGTGGGTGTGGGGGTCAGTATCGTTATAGTGACGCCCTGTTCATCTCCGTAGCCTTCATCTCCTCCGGAAACAAGACTCTCAAGCGTGTCTCCCATTTTTTCGGCAATGGTGTTTCCGATCATGGAGTCAAATCTTTGCGTAGCATTGTCAAACATTGCCAGCCCGCATCCGGTTCCTATTATTGAAATGTATAAAAGAATAATTGTAAATAAAAGCTTTTTCATTTTGCCTCTTTACGGATCACAGCTTTAATTCGACTTCCTTGCTGCCCGCTTCGTATCTTCTGTAAGAAACTCCGGCACTTTTAAGCATACGTTTGGCAGCTATGTCCGTGTCCGTATCGCGATACTTGTCGGAATAATAGATGATCTCCGAGATCCCCGCCTGTATCAGCGCCTTTGTACACTCATTGCAGGGAAAAAGCGTAGTGTAGACCTTTGAGCCTCTGAGATCAGTTCCGGTGTAATTCAAAATGGCATTAAGCTCCGCATGACAAACATAGACATACTTTGTCTCCAGCGTACTGCCCTCCCGCTCCCAGGGATATTCATCATCCGAACAGCCTTTGGGCATTCCGTTGTAGCCAACAGAAAGAATCTTGTTGTCCGCACTGACGATGCATGCGCCGACGCAAGTGTTCGGATCTTTGCTCCGCTGCGCAGAAAGGAGTGCGATTCCCATAAAGTACTCGTCCCATTTCAAATAATCGGCTTTTTTCATCTTCTTCTCCTTATTAAAATAATGAAAGAATGAGCTAATTGATAATTGTAACTTAGGTTCTCGTAAAATGCAAGAAAAAACGGTTAACAGTTTTTGCGCTTTATGATCACTATAATAACCGTGATCATCACAATAACCGCAGGGACAAGTACTGCCACGACTATGTGAATCGAGGGTCCCTTTGTATCATCTGCGGAAGCCGGGGCAAGTGTGGGCTGCACAGCAGGTGACGGAGTGTCCGTGGGTGAAGGCATCGGTGTAAATGTGGGCGTGGGCGTGTCTGTGGGCACCGGTGTAGGCGTAGGTGTAGGTGTCGGAGTTTTCGTGGGTGTAGGTGTGGGTGACGGCGTCGGCGTGGGCGTCGCATAGATCTTATAGTTGTCCCTGTAAGTGTATCCGCAGTTCCTGCAGGTGTACTCCGTGTAACCAAAGTTTCCGGGCACTGCCTCAACTTCTATGCCGGAATAGTCAGGCACCTCACAGCTTTCGGGATACAGGATTCTGTCATAAGTCTTTACTTCACCGTCAATGGATTTGTCATTGTATTTTACCGACTTACCGTCGTATTTGTTCCCACTGATCTTAAGATCCCAGTTCATGATCTCTCCGATAAAGGATCTGCAATAGGCTCTTCTGTCCGTGTTATCTTCAAAGAACCGGATCTTTCCTTTTACATTGTTTCCTGTAACCGTTCCGTTGTACTTGGTCTTTTTGGGATAGAAAAGATAGATCCCGATAAGTCCTCCGTTGTGGCAATACCCGTGTTCAGACACATAACCCTGAATATCCACATTGCAGTTTACCACATCGGTGTATCCGCCGCCTGTCACTCCTCCCAGAAACTGCTCGTCTCTTTCCGCAGCATTCTTGTCAACCGAGATCAGAGTAACATTTGATGTACAGCCTTCCACTCTGCCCTTGCCGTATCCTACGATGCCGCCGACGCCGAACTGAGGTGCGTTTACTCTGAGTTCGTTAAAGCAGTTCACAGTACAGTTTTTTATAACGGCATCATCCGCGTATCCCGCTATTCCTCCCGTAAAGGTACTGCACTCGCAGTCTATATAGATCTTTTCATTAAGCAGCGTTAGGTTTTCGACGCTTCCCGAAAGTGTACTGAACATCCCGGCAAAATGAGTATCGTAAACTTTAAAATTCCCGTCGTAGGTGTCATGAGTCTCTTCACCGAGGCTTTTTATCGAAAGGTTCAGGATCGTATGCCCGTTTCCGTCCAGTTTTCCGGAAAAAGGAAAAGGCACCCATTCTTTTCCCGCTGTCTTAAGTACATTCATATCAATGTCTTTTTCAAGGATGAAACTGCCGTCCGGATCTTCTTTTATCGAAAGAAGATCGAACGCATCATTTATCGGGATCAGATCTTCCGCGGAAACATTTCCCGTCGTTTCTTTTTTATTGTCTTCCACTTCCGTTGCCATAGCCGTGTTATGCGAAAAGGCCGTGTTCAGGAATAATATGCCCGCAATTGCAACAACTGCCTTTTTAAAGTTTTTAAATTTTTCCATAGTGTTCTCCGATCCACATTTTTTTCAGGTTGAAGTCAATTGGTCAATGGGGAGTAATGGTGAGTCAATGGGGACGTTTCATTTTGACTCGTCTTCGATGAGTCAAAATGAAACGTCCCCATTGACTCACACAGATATTATACCACAAAAGTGGATGAAAGTCGCTAAAACAAAGAATTTGAGCATAAAAAAACAAAGCCCCACGCCATATCAGGCATGAGGCTTTGAAATCCGATCTTACTTTTCTTTGATGGTTGTGTACATGAAGTACTTGTAGCCAAGAGGGTTAGCAAAGAAGCCGTCTACCTTCTCGGAGATCATGTAAATGTCTGTGTAATAATACAGAGGGCAGATGGTTCCTGTTGACATGAGGAGATCCTCTGCGATGTGCATCAGCTGATAACGCTTGTTTGTATCTGTGCAGCCCTTGATGAGCTCAATGAGCTTGTCATAGGTCTGTGCCCAGGTGCCGCTCTTAACCTTTACGTCGTAGCCGAGGGAAGAGAGATCAAGGTCATATAACTTGATATTCTCATGCTCGCCCTTACCAAGCTGAACATCGTTGTTACCCGAAGCGGTTGTCCACATGTCAAGGAAGGAAATGGGATCGTTGAAATCAGCGAGCCATCCGTTTCTTGCGATGGAGTAATCACCGTTCTTACGTGTGTTAAGGAATGTAGCCCACTCCTGGTTTGTAAGGTTCATTGTGATACCAACGGAAGCCATTGCAGACTGGAGGTACTCACCGATAGCCTTGTGACCTTCGGAAGTGTTGTAAAGGTAGGTCATTGTAGGGAAGTTTGTGAACTTCTTTGCGGAAGCATCATAATTGTAGTACTTCTTAAGGATCTCAACAGCCGCTGCGAAGTTGCTCTCTGTAGCAGACTTAGCTGTATCAAAGTATCCGACGTAAGAAGATGAATGACCTGCGTTCTTGTAGAACTGAGATCCGTCTGCATCAGTCATACCCATTGCTACGAAAGAAGAAGCGGGAACCTGTCCTGCCTGACCGATCTCTTCAGCAATGTAGTTACGGTCAAAAAGAAGTGAAACTGCATTTCTTACTTCTGCTTCAGCTTTTTCTGCAGCTGCCGCATCATTCTTCTTGTAGAAATCCGCAGGTAAGATCTTCTCGTTAACGTTCCAGCAAACATAGTATGTACCGATCTGTCCGGCTACTACGAACTCATTGGGATAAGCTGTCTTAAGAGCTGCGATCTCGTTTGTGGGAACATCATCGATGAGCTGCCAGTCACCGTTCTTGAAGTTGGAAAGCATATTGTTGGCATCATCGGAAAGATAGAAATTGATCTTGCCCATTGTTACCTTGTTTGCATCAGCATACTTGTCATTCTTTGTAAGAACGATAAGGCTGTTGTGATCCCATGATGTCATGGTGTAAGGACCGTTGCAGATGTAGGTCTTGGGATCTGTAGCCCAGCTCTCGCTTGCTACAACGTCTTCACGAACAGGGAAGTATGTAGGGAATGCAAGAAGTTCATTCCAATAGGAAACTGCGTTTGAAAGAACAACAACAAGTGTCTTGTCATCCTTTGCGGTAACATTGAGGTTACCGTCAGCGTAGCCGTCTACGACTTCGAACATGTAACCGTAGTCAGCACCGAGTTCTTCGGAAGCTGCTCTCTTCCATGCAAATTCAAAGTCCTTTGCAGTAAGAGCCTTACCGTCTGACCACTTAAGGCCGTCACGGAGTGTATAAGTGTAAGTCACCTTACCGTCAGCGCCTACAACGCCATCAACAAGTTCCTTTGCGCAATCTGCTACGATAGCAAGGTTGCCTTTCTCATCAAGTTCCCATTTTGCAAGTCCTGAGAAAAGGTGAGCAATAAGTGTGGCACCATCAACTGCAGAGTTAAGTGCAGGATCGAGTGTGTCGGGTTCGGAAGCGAGACAAACCGAAATGGCTTCGTCAGACTTCTTGCCGCAAGCTGCGAGAGAAAGGGCCATAACGCCGGCAAGCAGCAATGCTAAGAGTTTCTTCTTCATAATGTATTTTCCTCCTTATATATTGTCAAATGCCAAGGTTTTTCCTGTAGCAAATGATTTCATTGATTGATCTCCGCCACCCTGTGGCAGGCTACGAAGTGATTCTTTGACACTTCTTTAAAATCAGGCATAGCTTCCGCGCACGCGGGAGTAGCATACTGACATCTTGTTCTGAAAGGGCATCCCGAAGGTGCGTTTAACGGACTGGGAATGTCCCCCGAAAGCACTATTCTTTGGTTTGCTCTTGCGATCTTGGGATCCGGTACGGGAACCGCCGACATGAGCGACTTTGAATAGGGATGCAGCGGATGGCTGTAGATCTCGTTGGCGTCGGCAAGTTCAACCATCTTTCCGAGATACATTACCGCTATCCTGTCACTTATATGCCTTACAACAAGCAGGTCATGGGCTATGAAAAGATAGGTAAGTCCCAGTTTTTCCTGCAGTTCGTCGAACATGTTGATGACCTGAGCCTGAATGGAAACATCAAGAGCTGAAACTGGTTCGTCACAAACGATGAATTCGGGGTTTACCGCCAGGGATCTGGCGATACCGATACGCTGGCGCTGACCTCCGGAGAATTCATGGGCATAACGCGCAGCGTGCTCGCTGTTAAGTCCCACATGTCCCATGAGTTCAAGGATCCTTTCGTGTCTTTCCTCTTTTGTCTTGTACATCTTATGAACATCCAGAGGTTCTCCGATAATGTCTTCCACCGTCATACGGGGATTAAGGGATGAATAAGGGTCCTGGAACACCATTGTTGCCTTTGTTCTGAACTCTTCAATGTCAGCCTTTGTCTTGATCAGTTTTCCGTCATACCATATCTCGCCGGAGGTCGGCTTGTACAGATTTAAAATAGTCCGTCCCACGGTTGTCTTACCGCAGCCGGATTCTCCTACGAGTCCGAGGGTCTCTCCTTTTCTGATGGAGAAGGAAACGTCATCAACAGCCTTTAAGGGCTTGGATCTGAACAAACCCACATTAATGGGGAAATATTCTTTTAAGTGCTTGACTTCCACAAGGGGACGTTCATTCGTTTTTGTATCACTCATGCTTTTCGCCTCCCTCTGTTTCATCTTCACGTACGGCAGTCACATCAAGTCCTGCTTCTCCGGCAGCTCTGACAGCTTCTGCATTGTTCATCCAGCAGTTCGCCTGATGATCCGCATTGATCTGCAGTCTGTCCGGTCTCTCCTTTAGGCATATCCTCATCGCATGCTCGCATCTGGGAGCAAAAGGACATCCTTTGGGCATGTTCAGAAGGTCAATGGGAGTTCCCGTAATGGGTTTAAGTCTCGATCCGTCAGAATCTGCTGTGGGGATCGACCGCAACAGTCCCTTGGTGTATTCGTGACGACTGTTGTAGAAGATCTCGTCAGCCGTACCCTGTTCGCAGACAGAACCTGCGTACATTACAATAACTTCATCGCACATCTGTGCAACAACACCCAGATCGTGAGTGATGAGAATGATGGCCATTCCGAGCTTCTTCTGTATGTCCTTCATGAGTTCAAGGATCTGTGCCTGGATCGTAACATCAAGAGCCGTAGTCGGTTCATCCGCTATGAGGATGTCCGGTTCACAGGCAAGAGCCATGGCTATCATAACACGCTGTCTCATTCCACCGGAAAACTCAAAAGGATATTGCTTCATACGTTTTTCCGGCTCGTTGACGTTAACAAGCCTAAGCATCTCAACAGCTCTGTCCCAGGCCTGTTTTTTGTCTCTGTCGGTGTGGAGCATGATGGCTTCCATCAACTGTTTGCCTATAGTATAGGTCGGGTTGAGACTTGTCATGGGATCCTGGAAAATGATGGAGATCTTGTTTCCTCTGATGGTCTTCATCACGTCTTCGCCTGCATTCACAAGCTCACGTCCGTCGTATTTTATGGAGCCCTTAACGATCTTTCCCGATGAGGCCAGGATCTGCATAACGGAATAAGCGGTTACGGACTTTCCCGAGCCCGACTCTCCCACTACTCCCAGTACCTTACCGTAATCAAGATTAAAAGAAACTCCGTTTACCGCTTTAACTTCACCTGCATCCGTAAAGAAGGAAGTGTGCAGGTCTCTTACTTCAAGTAATGCCATGTCTTTTCCTCCTTTAACCGTTCAGCTTGGGATCGAAAGCATCCCGAAGTCCGTCACCGAAAAGATTGAGTGAAAGGACTATCAGTGAGATAACGACCGCAGGGATTATCAGTCTGTATGCATAGGAATTGATCCCGTTAAGTGCGTCGGAAGCCAGTGAGCCGAGAGAAGGCATGGGGGCATTTACTCCGAGTCCGAGGAAAGAAAGGTAGCTTTCCGTAAATATCGCACTGGGTATCTGTAATGCGGTAGAAATCACGATTACGCTGATACAGTTGGGAAGAAGGTGCTTTTTAATGATCCAGCTTCCCTTTGCGCTTGTGGATTTCGCCGCAAGAACGTACTCCTGTTCTTTTAATGCGAGGATCTGTCCTCTGATAAGTCTGGACATTGAAACCCAGTAAAGAAGGGCAAACACAACAAAAAGCGAAATAATGTTACCGCCGATCTTCTCAAAGACCGTTCCCGAGATCACAGTCTCAAGGGTACGGTTGAGAACCGCCGAAAGCAGAATGACCATCAGCATGTCCGGCAGGGAATAAATAATATCCACTATCCTCATTATGAAAAGGTCAACCTTGCCGCCACAATAGCCGGCAACGGATCCGACCACAAGTCCGATAATGAGAACGATTATGCTTGCAAAGAAGCCTACTGCCAGGGAGATCCTCGTTCCGTAAACCACACGAATGAAGTAATCTCTTCCCGAAGAATCGGTTCCGAACACATGAGGGAAAACTTTTTCACCGGCTTCGATCTTTGCCAGCTCTGTTTTTCCGTATGTAAAGGGTTTCAGATTATTATAAGAAGCATCAACTGCTTTTCCCGGCTGTACTCCCAGCATGCTGTCATAAGAATACGGCCAGAAGATGGGAATGAAAATGGATGACAGTGTAACTATGCATATGATTATGAAACTTACAAGTGCAACTTTATTCTTGATAAGGCGCTTCACACCGTCCTTAAAAAACGTGGAGGACGGACGCATCTGCACCATATAGGCCTTTTCTTCATCGGTTGCGGGAATGAAATCATCCATGTTTACATGCATTGAAAATCTAAACATTCTACAACCTCCTATTCCAGATTTATTCTCGGGTCAACGACCTTGTAGAGTATGTCGCTCACAAGATTCATGACCACGATAAGTGTGGCAAGCACGATGGTAGTTCCCATGAGAAGCGGATAATCACGGCTTGTGATGCAGTTTACGAAGGCTCGGCCTATGCCGGGAACCGCAAAGATCTGTTCTACAACGAGTGAACCCGTTACGATGTAGGCAAGCATGGGTCCGAAATAGGTGATGACCGGAATAAGCGAATTCTTAAGAGCATGTCCGAAAATGATCTTTCCTGCGGGAACGCCCTTGGCTTTTGCGGTACGGATGTAATCCTGCCCCAGAACATCCAGCATGGAGGATCTGGTAAGTCTGGTGATGTACGCCATGGGTGAGAGCGACAGTGTGATGACGGGAAGGATCAGTCCGCCGGAAGTCGCACCGTTTGCAGGCAGGAGCCTCAGTTTTACCGCAAAGAGCAAAAGCAGGAACGAGCCCATTATAAATGAAGGCATGGACACAAAGGCCGTTGTGACGACCATGATGACCTTGTCTATGATCCTGTTTCTCCTCAGTGCCGCCACCGAGCCGAGAACGACCCCCACAGCAAGAGCTATGCCTGCGGCGATCACTCCAAGTTTGGCAGAAACTCTCATGCCATCCTTGATGATGTCGATAACGTTACGTCCACGCTGCTTGAGAGAAGGCCCGAAATCAAATTTTGTAACAATGTCTTTGAGATATGTGAAATACTGAATATGCAGCGGTTTGTCAAGACCGTACTTCGCTTCCAGTGCTGCCTGTGCCTTTTCGGATATGGCTTTTTCCGAAAGGAACGGTCCGCCGGGAACCGCATGCATTACGAAAAAGGTGATCGTGATGACCACCCAGACCGTAAGAATAGAGAGTAATACTCGTTTTAGTATATACCCGAGTGTTTTGCTGTTCATAAATGGTTAATCCCTCTTTTTCTATTAAATTAAAAAAAGCGCGCAGAACTAAATTAGTAACGCGCCATTGCTTTAACTGTTTATAAAGGGTGTCACTTTAAAGCACTAATGTCAAGATAATTAAAAAAATAACAGGTGAGTCAATGGGGACGGTTCATTTTGACTCGTCTTCGATGAGTCAAAATGAACCGTCCCCATTGACTCACACCCTCCTGATGATACTGTCAGCTTGGAAAGGCTTTGCGACGAACGCATTTGCTCCTATCTCCAGAGCTTCTTTCACGATGCTCTCCATGCACAATGCTGAAAGCATGATAACCCGTATGTCTTTATAATTTGAGACAACGTGCCTAAGCACATCAAGCCCGTTCATCTCCGGCATATTGATATCAAATATGCACACGTCGGGATTTTCTTTTTCCAGTACCTTTAAAGCATTTTTCCCGTTATCTGCTTCAACTATAGTGTGACCGCTTTGAGAAAGCATATCTTTAAGCATCATTCTCATGAAATCTGAATCGTCCACGATCAGGACTTTCTTTGGTGTTTTATCTGTAACCTTTTCCCGTCCTTCAAACAGGCTGTCGATCTGATCCTGCTTTAAAATATCCCCGAAAATATTCAGTTTTTTACACGATTCGAAAAGATTATAACCGGAAGATATACATCCCAGCAACTCATTTGCTGAAGCAAAGAGATTCTCTGACAATAACGGGATCATTGATATATCCGGAAGCGATATGCCATTCTCCCATCTAGAAACCGCCTGAGGGGTGACGTTAAGTTTTTGCCCCAGTTCCTCTTGTGTAAGATTCCTTTTTATTCTTAATTCCCTTATCTTAGTACCTATATCCATATACTTTTTTCCTCCGTTTAAAGTCGACCGTCACCCGCGCACCACGATCACTGTCAGGAAACATAGTATCAGATATTTCTTTTCTTGTCACTCAATAGACAATTGAAAAAGAGCCGATATCCGAAGATACCGGCCGCAACACATAAATGAATCCGAATGGGCGGCGTATCCATCATACCGTTTTTCCAAAGGGAGCGCAGGATGCCTTTCCTGCTCGTCGAATTCATTACACACGGAGGTTATTTCCACGTTTTATATTGACAAATCAAATGCTTTATTATAATATAATCATACAAGAAACGGGTTTTCACCGTACAGTCTATGACTCAAGCGGGCCACTCGTTTCTTTTTTTATTGTTGTCAGATCATACAAGTATTTTTTTCCATCTTCGTCATGTCTTACAAGCATTTTTGCTGTAAATATATTGTATCTTTCAAGATCACCGGCATTGCTATATACAGGAATACCAAAACGGATATTGTATCTATACCATCCATTCTTGGCATCCTTGAAATGCTTCTTTTCTTTATTTTCCTCCCAGTTTGGTTTGGTCGGGACTGCAATCTGTATAAGTTCAGGAATTGCCTGCGCAGCATTTGCCTTGGCCACTCTTCTTGGGCCTTTCAGGGCAAGTCGACTTTCTGAATTGGCATATTCATCCGGAAAATCCGTATCAATAAACACCTTCTCGGCACAGCAAGCAATCTCGTAATAGTTTCCCACATACTGCTTCAAATACTCCTCAACCTCAGCCCAATCTTTTTTTGATAATCCCTTAAACTTCTTATCATTTATTAAGACAATTCGATTATTCTCTTCATCGGTAATAATTGATATATTTCTATTGCTGTTTCCGGATAAGTTATTCTTATTCTCATACTGTGCAGACAACAGTTCATAATATCTAAGCAGCCTTCTCTCAACACTTAATTTTTCATCACAAAGCAAATCCACCAACGATATCTCAAGTGCCTCGCAGATACTCACTATCTTATCCGACTGCGGATTGATTCTTTTCTTCTTCCAGTCACAGATAGTACTTGTAGCGATCCCGGTTCTTCTTGATAATTCAAGTTGTGAAATATTTAATTCATCCATTCTTGCGAATATTTTTTCATATATTTCCATGATACAATTCCCCCATAGACACATCCGAGTTTTCGGATATTGTATCATATCTATCATGATAATTCAATGAGTCAATGGGGACGTTTCATTTTGACTCGTCTTCGATGAGTCAAAATGAAACGTCCCCATTGACTCACCCTTTGGTTATTTGTGATACGGTTCCCCCGCTCTGATCTTGAAGCTTCTGTAGATCTGCTCCAATAATACAACCCGCATGAGCTGATGCGGGAAGGTCATCTTTGAAAAGGACAGTTCCATGTCCGCCCGGGCATATACTTCCTTTGAAGTTCCCAGAGAACCTCCGATGACAAAAACGATGTGGTTCACTCCCCGGACATTAAGCCGCTCGATCTCTTCCGAAAGTTCCGGAGAAGTCAGCATTTTGCCGTTTATAGCAAGAAGGATCACGTAGGCTCCATCGGGGACAGCTTTAAGTATCCTCTCCCCTTCGGCTTTTCTGATCTGCTCTTCCGCCGTTTCTCCGATGCCGTCGGGAGTCTTTTCATCCTGAACTTCTTTTATCTCCAGCTTACAGTACTTTGACAGGCGTTTCCCGTACTCGGCGATTGCATCCGTAAAAAACTTTTCTTTGATCTTTCCCACGCAAACAATTGTGATCTTCACTCCGCTTTATGTCCTCCGATCTGACGGTTTCTTTCTATGGTAGTTCCGCCTTCCTCAAGGTTCATCCCCTTAAGGACCGCATTCTTTCCGAACTTTTCCTTTATCTCGATTATGGCCTTCTGAACATTCTTTTCCCGCTGTCGCTTCTCTTTTTTCGCAGCCCGTTCCCTTTCCTGCTCTTCGTAATCCGTAAAAAGTTCCAGCTGCGTGTAGTCCTCGCTCTCTTTTTCGAGTTTCTCCGCCTTCTTTTCCGAAATCACGTGATTTGCAACCACATTCATCCTTCTTGTGGTCAGATCTTTTTCCGCGATACGGTCATATAATCTCATCATGTATTCCATTATCACTGTGGTGGAAGAGGTGTACTCGGGAAGGTTGATGGATCCGTGGATCCCTTTGGGAACCGGCCTCCCGTAATGATCGTAGACCACTTCTCCCTTAAAATGCTTCATCTTTTCGGTGTCATACAGGTTTTCCGTATCAAAACCGATGTTCAGCACCAGCTGGTCCGTCACCACACCCTTTTTAACCAGATCCAGCACAAGAAGATCTGTCATTTCCTTAATTATCAGTCTCGTTCTCTCGTAATCGTAGGGTTCCTTCAGCACCTGTCCAATGCTCACGGAATTGGTCGAAGGTCTGAAAGCTTTGATCTCCTTCATTCCAACAGGTTCCCAGCCCCAGGCGTGATCTATCAGAAGTTCGGCATTGATCCCGAACAGCCTGTAAAGAAGCGCCTCATTGTAATAGTCAGTGGGCTTTCCCACGGAGCATCTTGCCACATCCCCCATGGTGTACATTCCGTATTTGGCAAGCTTTTTTGATATGCCGCTTCCCACTCTCCAAAAGTCTGTCAGAGGCTTGTGATTCCACAGCAGTCTCCTGTAGCTCATCTCGTCCAGTTCCGCCACCCTCACTCCGTCTTTGTCGGCAGGCATATGCTTTGCCACTATGTCCATGGCGATCTTGCAAAGATAGAGATTTGTCCCGATGCCGGCAGTCGCAGTGATGCCGGTGGTCTGAAGCACCTCTCTCACCATGGTCATGGCAAGTTCGTGGGCAGTCATCCTGTAGGTATTGAGATAGGCCGTAACATCCATAAAAACCTCATCCACGGAGTAGACGTGAATGTCCTCGGGGGCAATGTATTTAAGATAGATGTTCAGAATGTCGGTACTGTATTTCATGTAAAGAGACATTCTGGGGGGTGCCTGAATGAAATCGATCTCAAGGGACGGATCCGAATCCAGATCGGTTCCGAAAACAGATTTTCCTTTAAACACTTTTCCGGGAGCCTTTTCCTTTCGCTCCGCGTTCGCAACCGTCAGCTTCTGCTGCACTTCAAAAAGCCTTGCTCTTCCCGGAATCCCATGTCGTTTTAGGGTCGGTGAAACTGCAAGGCAGATGGTTTTTGAAGTCCTTTCGGGGTCCGCCACCACAAGATTTGTGTTAAGGGGATCCAGCCCCCGGGCTACACACTCCACAGAGGCATAAAAAGACTTAAGATCGATTGCGATAAACTGTTTTTCCATCAACGATTCTTCATTGTATTATCTGACTTTGAGCGTTATATGGCTCCTACAGGAAGGATTATAACACACAGTCTTTTCAAAAAAAAGACTCCCCGTCACTTCGCCGTGCAGAAGCGAAAAAGCGACAGAGTTTAGTGTGAATTTCCTGTATTCCCTATACCATAAGTCTTTTTATTCCGCATTTCCGCGACAATTGTCTCTAAACAGCCCGAAAAGCCCATGAAACCGCCATTTTTCGTTAAAGTGCATGATTTATTTAAACTTGAAGAAACAGGCGAAATATGTTATTATAAAATACCGACACTAAATACGTGTCAAATCGGTGTCAAAATTCAGACGATGTCATGCGACTGCTGTAGGTCGCTTAAAATACTGTATCGAAAGGCAACAGACTATGATGTTCGATCTTCAAAAAGCGAATATGACAAAGCGAATCTCCGCTTTTATTTTCGACTTCATAATTACTGTGACGTTAACCGTTCTCTTCGGTACCGTCATTTCTTTTGTTTCCCGTTACGACAGCCATTACGAGGCCTGTGTTTCCATTATCACCGAATACGAAAACAAATACAACATTTCCTATTATATTGATGAAAACGAGTACACTTCACTGAGTGAAGAAGGAAAGCGTTCCTATGAAGCTTTGTGTGACGCCATTGCTTCGGATACCGATTTTATCTATCACAATCACTATTATCTGAATCTTTCATTACTGATCATTTCTCTCGGCATTTTCCTTGCCGTGCTCGTTGTTGATTTTATAGTTCCACTCATTCTTAAGGACGGAAAGACTTTCGGAAAAAAGATCTTTGGCCTGGGTGTCATGCGGGTCGATCATGTGAAAGTCACTCCCCTCTTTATGTTCATTCGCACATTCCTCGGTAAATATACAATAGAGACAATGATCCCCGTTCTCCTGATCTTCATGATCTACTTCGGCATGGTCGGATCGGCGGGTACTCTGGTCATTATCGGATTATTGGTACTGCAGATCGTTTGCATGATCGTCACCAAGACCAATTCATGTCTGCACGATCTTCTTGCCGGGACTGTGGTGATCGACTTCCCCACTCAGAAGATCTTTGAGACCAGGGAAGAGATGATCTCGGCAAAAGAAACCGCCGCAGCCGAAAGAGCTGCAAAAGCAACCTATTAACCATTTCACATCTCGAATTGCTCAGGCGGAGGAGCATCTGCCTGCAAGTATAAAAAGGATAGAAGGAAGGAACAATATGAAAGTCGTATTGCAAAACGTTACAAAAATTTTCCCCAGTCGTAACAAGAAATCCAATGAGGAGGTTGTGGCAGTCAACAATTTTGACTTCACCATCCCCGACGGAAAGCTTGTCGGACTTCTCGGTCCTTCCGGCTGCGGAAAATCAACAACACTTTACATGATCTGCGGATTGCAGAAACTGAGCAGCGGTAAGATCTTCTTCGGAGACGATGATGTTACCGATCTGTCCCCCGAAAACAGAGGCGTTGGTCTGGTTTTCCAGAACTATGCACTCTATCCTCACATGACTGTTAAGCAGAACATCATGTTCCCTTTGCAGAACCTGACAGGCAAGGACAAGCTCACCAAAGAAGAAATGCTTGAGCGCACACAGGAAGCAGCCAAGCTGGTACAGATCGATGAACTTCTCGACCGTAAGCCTTCGGAGCTCTCCGGCGGTCAGCAGCAGCGTGTTGCCATCGCCCGTGCTCTTGTAAAGATGCCCAGGATCCTCCTTTTGGACGAGCCTCTTTCAAACCTGGATGCGAGACTCCGTCTCCAGACACGTGAAGAGATCAGAAGGATCCAGAGAGAAACAAAGATCACAACTATCTTCGTTACCCATGACCAGGAAGAAGCAATGAGCATCTCCGATGTCATCGTGGTTATGAAGCTGGGTGTTGTTCAGCAGATCGGCGCTCCTCAGGACGTTTACGACAGTCCCAGAAACCTCTTTGTTGCCAAATTCCTCGGAACACCGCCCATCAATGTATTTGAAGGTCAGATCAAAGGCGGAAAGGTAATGATCGGTGACGAAGTTGTGGTTACCGCTTCCGATGTTCCGGATCAGAAGCTTTACATCGGTATCAGACCCGAAGGTTTCATTGTTGACCCCAACGGTCCTCTCACCTGCAACTTACAAAGCGTGGAAGTAATGGGACGTGACTCCAGCGTTGTCTCCACAAACGACGCTTCGTTAAATCCCACCATCCGTTCCATCATTGATTCCGACATCAAGGTGGCTCCCGGATCCAAGACCGTTAATTTCAGAATTAAGCCCAACAAGATCTTCCTTTTCAACAAGGAGACCGAAGAAAGGATTTTCTGCGAGGTAAAATAAATGGTAGACAGTAAACATCAATGGAAGGCCTGGATCTATCTTGCTCCTGCCGTTGTACTTTTGGCGGTATTCACGGTCTGGCCCATCATAAACACTGTCAGGATGGCTTTCCTGGCAGATTATAAGCCTTTGGAAGCCGCAGGCGGCGCCACATTTGCCTTCGGAATCGCAAACTTCAAGAAAGCTTTTGCATTCAATGCATTCCTTACATGCCTTAAGAACACCATTCTTCTGTGCGTATTGACAGTGCCGATCTCAACAGCTCTGGCGCTGCTCATTGCGGTGGCATTGAATTCCATAAAGCCTTTGCAGAAATTTCTGCAGACTATATTTTTCCTTCCCTATGTAACGAATTCCATCGCTATCGGTATGGTATTTGCCGCAATGTTCAACATCATCGGAAACACCACAAACCTTTACAAGACGGAATACGCGATATATGCCCGTAACAAAGAAGAGCAGGCTTCGGTCTTCGAGCTTTCCGAGCGTGACGATACCCACTACTCCTTCGTCGGAAATGTAGATGACATCTACTACTACATGGACCTGACCACCCAGAAGGACATCGACAAATGTGACGTCATCGCAGACTACTCCGGAAGAAGATACTCCGGTTCGTCAAAAGCGATCTCCGACAGCAACGTCTTCTTTTCAAAGAACTCCAATGGTTCTTACAAACTGGTGGCAACCACAAGCGAAGGCATAAAGTACCTTAATTCCGGAAAAGAGAGCTCTCTCTCCGCTCTCCAGCTCACTTCCGATTCTTCCAAAGCAGCAGAGATCTTTGCGGATCCCGTTCTGAACGAAGACGGCGAGGAGATCGGATACAGACTGTGGTTCATGCAGACTCCCTTAAAGGGCGGAGATGCGGTTAAAACCTACTTCACAGTAGAGCACATCTCTTCCATCGCATCCATCGGTATCGTTAACAACCTGATCGAGCGCTTCGGAGGCAGAAGGGTCAACTGGATCAACGCAAGTTCCTCATATGCTGCCAACATCTTCGTAATGGTAGTCTACATCGTATGGAATGCGCTTCCTTTCAAGATCCTCATCCTCATGGGCGGACTGCAGTCCATCAACAAGCAGTACTACGATGCGGCCAAGATCGACGGCACATCCAGGAGAAGGATACTTACAAGGATCACGATCCCTCTTCTCTCCCCCATGCTGGCCTACGTAATAATCACAGGCTTTATCGGCGGATTTAAGGAATACACGAGCATTGTAGGTATCTTCGGTGATTCCATGGGTCCTACCGGCGATCCCGGAAAGCTCCAGACAATGGTCGGATTCATTTACGATTCACTTGCAGGCAACAACTACGGTCTCGCAAGTGCATCTGCCCTTATTCTTTTCGCGATCATCTTCGTTGTTACCATGATCAATCTTCAGGTAAGCAAGAAGAGAGTACATTACTAAGGTGAGGTGAGAAAAATGGCAGAAAAAAACAATACAATGCACGAAAAAAATCTTGCGATGGTCACCGCAACTCAAAGAGTTGTTCAGATCCTCGTTAAGATCCTGGTTTATGCTTTCCTTATTGTAATGGCACTCATCATCCTCTTCCCCTTCTATTGGATGATCAACTCATCCCTTAAGACTTTGGACGAGTACCGCCTGAATGTTCCCACATTCTGGCCCAGAAAGGTGATCTTTGCGAACTACCCCGGTGCTTTCACTACCGCTAATCTCGGACGGCTCTTTTTGAACACACTGTATGTCGGTGTTGTTTCCACCATCCTTTCGTTAGTGATCACCGTGCTCTCTGCTTTTGCATTTGCAAGACTTGAGTTCAAAGGAAAGAATGCGATGTTCGCTTTTCTCATGGCTACCATGATGATCCCCGGCGAACTTTTCACCATTACAAACTACAGCACCGTCAACACCTTCGGCTGGATCGATACTTATGTAGTACTCATCGTTCCTTTCCTGGTCAGCGTGTTCTACATTTACCTGCTGCGCCAGAATTTCCTGCAGATACCCAATGAACTGTATCTTGCGGCAAAAGTGGACGGAACCAGCGACATCAAGTACCTTTGGAAGGTCATGGTACCCCTGTCCCTTCCCACCCTCATCTCTATCACCATCTTAAAGATGATGGGTGCATGGAACTCCTACATCTGGCCCAGACTGGTTACCAAGGACGATGCGCACAAACTGGTTACAAACGGTCTGAGAAACGCCTTTACCGCTTCCACGGGTGATGTAAACTACCCCGTACAGATGGCGGCAGTAGCCATCGTTTCCTTCCCTCTCTTCCTGGTGTTCATCTTCTTAAGAAAATACATCATGAAGGGTGTAAGCCGTTCCGGTATCAAGGGATGATCTCATCATCTTTTTAAACAATTTTAAGTATTTAATGCCGAGAGGCTTTAAATAATAGAGGTCGGATTGCACGATGCAATCGTGCCGATACACATCATACAAGGAGATACAAAATATGAAGAAGAGATTTTTCAAAACTCTTGCCTGCACGGTTCTTGCAGCTTCCATGCTGTTTACCGCCTGCGGCGGAAGCACTGCGGATGCTCCCAAGACTACACCCACACCCGCATCTTCCAACAATGCTACAAACCAGAACAATACCCCCTCAACTCCCTCAAAACCTGCCGGTCCCAATTTTACCGTTCCTGCAGGCGGCTATGACGGAAGCGAAGTTACTTTGACCTTCTATCACACAATGGGTCAGAACCTTTCAGCAGTACTTGATGAGTACATTGCCGAGTTCAACAAGCTCTATCCCAAGATCCACATTGAGTGGTCCCAGGTCGGCGGTTATGATGATGTAAGAGACCAGATCTCAACAGAGATCACGGTAGGCAGCGAACCCAACATTGCTTACTGCTATCCCGACCACGTAGCTCTTTACAATCTTGCAAATGCGGTTGCTCATCTTGACAACCTCATTTCCAGCACGGAAACCGTAAAGAGAGCAGACGGAACAACAGAGACTCTCGGCCTCACACAGGCTCAGATCGATGATTTCATCGACGGTTACTACGCAGAAGGAACCTCCTTCGGAGACGAGCACATGTACACAATGCCCTTCTCCAAGTCAACGGAAGTTCTCTACTACAACAAGACCTTCTTTGATGAGAACGGACTTGAAGTTCCCAAGACATGGGATGAAATGGAAACTCTCTGTGAGACCATCAAGGACATCGATCCCCAGTGCGTTCCTCTCGGATACGACTCCGAAGCAAACTGGTTCATCACCATGTGCGAACAGTACGGATCACCTTACACCAGCGCTACAGGCGACCACTTCCTCTTCGACAATGCTAAGAACAAGGAATTCGTAAAGCGTTTCAGAAACTGGTATCAGAATGACCTTGTTACAACTCAGCAGCTTTACGGTGCTTACACATCAGGCCTTTTCGTAGCTGAGACAGGAACAAGAAGCTACATGTCCATCGGTTCATCCGCAGGTGCTACTCACCAGCGTCCTACCGCTGACAACTCCGGAAATTATCCTTTTGAAGTCGGTATCGCATCCATCCCTCAGGTGGATCCTTCCAATCCCAAGGTTATCTCCCAGGGTCCTTCGGTATGTATCTTCAAGAAAGATAACCCTCAGGAAGTCATCGCTTCCTGGCTGTTTGTAAAGTACCTCACCACAAGTGTTGAGTTCCAGGCAAGCTTCTCCATCACATCCGGCTACGTTCCCGTTCTTTCATCCGTAGCTGAGAACCCTATCTACAAGGCTCACCTTGCAAAGGCTGACGGAGGCACATACATCTCCGCTCTTTCCGCTAAGGTTTGTCTTGAGCAGGAGAAGGCTTACTACGTATCTCCCGCATTCAACGGTTCTTCCAAGGCACGTGATCAGGTCGGATCACTCATGCAGAAGTGCTTCCTCATCACAGGCGATGTGGACAAGAACATTGATGCCGCATTTAAGGAAGCAATCAAGAACTGCCAGTACTAATCAGTTTTAAATATCAGGTAATAATATGATAAAAAGAAAAAGTAAAACAAGCATAGCTTTAGTCGTTGCGCTGCTCCTTGTTGCTGCAGGATTCAATGCCTGCGGCGATAAGGGAGGCAACGCCGGGCCGGAAGAGGCTGACGATACACAGTCGGTTGCGGTGGAAGCCACCTTAACTCCCACTTCGACGCCCTCTCCCACTCCCGAACCCGAGTTCATCGATTTCGCTGCCCGGCTTACGCTGGACATGTCAACAAACTCGCTTAAGACAGAAGCAACCGTAAAAAGCTACGTGGACGGAGATACAGTTCATTTTGATGTACCCTCTTCCGTGGTAGACACAGGTCTTCTCAAAGCCCGTTTCCTCGCTGTTAACACGCCCGAATCCACAGGTAAGATCGAAGAATACGGAAAAGCAGCTTCCAAATACACAAGAAATGCTCTTTCCAAAGCCACCTCCATCATCCTTGAATCTGATGATTCCAACTGGAATCTTGATTCCACCGGAGGACGCTATCTTGTCTGGGTCTGGTACAAAACTGCCGACAACGACACTTACAGAAACCTGAACCTGGAGCTTCTTCAAAACGGACTTGCAATCGCATCTTCCACCGCCAACAACCGTTACGGTGAGATCGCAATGTCCGCTCTCACGAACGCTAAGGCATGCAAGTTGAATCTTTATTCAGGCGAAAAGGATCCCGATTTCTTCTACGGAGATGCTCATGAGCTCACCTTAAAGGAACTCAGACTGAACATCGCTGATTACAACGGATCCAAAGTAGCATTCGAAGGTGTTGTTACAGTAAACTCAGACAGCACGGTCTATGTTGAGGAATATGATCCCGAAACGGGCCTCTACTACGGCATCTCGGTTTTCTACGGCTACAACTTAAACGGTGCCGGGCTTGAAATCCTTCATGTTGGCAATCGGGTAAGGATCGTAGGCTCCTGCCAGTACTATGAAGCAGGCGGAACCTATCAGATCGCCGATGTTTCCTACAAGGTGATGAAGCCCAACGATCCTTCCAACCTCCAGCTCCTCGGAACAGGCTTCGAAGCCGCTTTCACAGAGATCGATCCCGAAACCTTTGTTAATGGCAAGGTTGATATGGAGCTTGTTGAAGAAGATGAGAACGGCAACGTAAAAACCGTAGAGAAAACATATGCCTATGCGGACCTTATTCAGGGAACAACAGTCACCATGAACGATCTTGATGTGATCAGTGTTTACACAACTTCGAATCCCGCCAGCTCCTCAAACGGAGCCATGACCCTCCACTGCGAGACCCAGGGCGGTGTCAAAGTGGACGTCAGAACAGCAGTGCTTTACGATGACAACCGAAATCTGATAAAAGCGGATGCTTACGAAGGAAGGACGATCTCCGTCAAGGGTATCGTCGAGTACTTTGACGGCGCTTATCAGATAAAGGTGTTATCTAAAGAATATATAACTATCAACCATTAAATTAAAAGGGAAGGAAAAAAAGATGAAGAGTAAAAAACTTCTTTCATTACTGCTTGTTGCAGCAATGAGCATTGCCTGCCTTGCCGGTTGCGGAAAAGATAACGAAGAACCCGCTGCTACTCCCGCACCCGCAGCAACGCAGACACCTACCGCAGCACCCGCTGTCGACACAGCAGGCGTAAACGCAGCTAAGGATTATCTCAACAATATGTACGCTTCAAAAGACGGAAGTGCAACAGCTACAGCTTCCGACTACACAGTAGTCGGCGTTGTAAAGATCGACGGTGTAACTTACACAGTTGATTGGTCGGTTGATGTTAAATCCGGAGTAACAGTCGGCGCAATGGACTCCAAGAAGATGGTTAAGATCGATGTAGATGAAAAGACCTCTTCCCAGATCGACTACACTCTCACAGCTACACTTAAAGACGCAAACGGCGCTACAGCTTCCGCAGCTTTCAAGCACTTCGTACCTGCTTACAAGGAATTCTCCTGGAACGAGTACGTTGCTGCAACAGAGGGCCAGACAGTTGTTGTTAAGGGCGTTGTTACAGCCATCATCGCAAAGTCAAAGGGCAATTCAACAAATGCTCTCTACTTCCAGGACAATGACGGCGGATACTATGTTTACAACATGTCCAAGGATCCCGTAACGGATCTCGGCATCAAGGAAGGCATGACTGTACAGGCTACAGGTAAGCGTTCCACTTACTCAGGAACCTATGAGATCATCGAAGCATCCGTAGAGATCGTTAATTCTACCGTTAACAAGGTTGCTCCCGCTGATTACACTGAACTCTACAAGAAGGCTGAGAGCCTCAAGGACAAGAACCTCACAGCTAAGCAGGGTCTTCTCGTATCCCTCAAGGGCGTTGAGATCATCGGAATCGGTTCCGATCCTACTTACTTCATGTTCCAGCTTGGCGACAAGCAGTCCTATGTAAGACTCTCCTCTTCCGTTTGCCCTATCACAAAGGATGAGCAGACAACATTTAAGGATGCATTTACTTCTCACATCGGTTACCTTGCAGATGCAACAGGTATCCTCACACTTTACGACGGAGCTTTCTATCTCTCTCCCGTAACAGCAGATGCATTCTCAAACTACACTCTTCCTAAGAGAACAGACGCAGAGAAGGTTGCATTTGAAAAGAATCAGCTTGGTATCCCTTCAAAGGTTCAGGCAGATACAACACTTGCGCTTAAGCCCACAGGCTCCACCTACACAGATGTTGCTATAAGATACGACATCACAGGCGCTACTCACGTAGGTGACACTCTTCCTCTCGTTCAGACAGAAAAGGATCAGAAGATCACAATCGTTGCCACACTCACATGCAATGATGCAAAGGATACAGTTACCATCGAGCTTACTGTTGAAGCCAAGGCTTCAGATCTCTGCGAAGCAGAAGTACTTGCAAAGGCATTTGCTCTTGCTGACGGCGAGACAATGGCAGGCACTCAGGTTCTCCGCGGCAAGATCGTTGAGATCCCTTCAGCTTACAGCGATCAGTACAAGAACATCACCGTAAACATGCAGGTTGGCGACAAGATCGTTCAGGCTTATCGTCTCACAGGCGGTTCCGATCTTAAGGTAGGCGACGTTATCACTGTTACAGGTACTCTTAAGAACTACAAGGGCACTGTTGAATTTGATAAGGGCTGCACTTACTCCAAGACACTTTCCGTTGACGAAGCTAAGCAGCTCATCACTCTCGACAAGGCATTCGCTCTTGCTGAGGGCGAAACAATGCCCGGAACACAGGTTCTTTCCGGAAAGATCGTAGAGATCCCTTCAGCTTACAGTGAACAGTACAAGAACATCACAGTTAACATGCAGGTTGGCGACAAGATCGTTCAGGCTTATCGTCTCACCGGCGGTTCCGATCTCAAGGTTGGTGATGTTATCACCGTTACAGGTACTCTCAAGAACTACAAGGGCACTGTTGAATTCGATAAGGGCTGCACTTACGTAAAGGGTCAGAAGCTCGCTTACGCCAAGGACCTTCTCGTAATGGAAAAGGCTTACGCTCTTGCTGAAGGCGAGACAATGCCCGGTATCCAGGAGATCACAGGAACAGTTTCCGAGATCGTTTCCGCTTACTCCGAGCAGTACGGTAACATCACCGTTAACATGACTGTAGGCGACAAGACAATTCAGGCTTATCGTCTCACAGGCGGCAGCGACATCAAGGTCGGTGACGTTATCACTGTTACAGGTACCATCAAGAACTACAAGGGTACAGTTGAATTCGATAAGGGCTGCACTTACGTAAAGGCTGCTGCTGATTCAACACCCAAGACAGGCGATGCTTCCATGGCAGTAATGTTCATCCTTCTGCTCATGATGGCAGGATCCTTCACAATGATGATGGTTTCTAAAAGAAAGGCTCGCTAAGAAATAAAAAAACGGGGCTTACCCCGTGTATGAAAAAGTCCTTCGGAGAGATCCGAAGGACTTTTTTTAATTCATTAATCAATATTATCTCACGCTCTGCTCTCCCGCTTTCCTGTCTCTTGCGAAGTAAAGGATGGCGCCCGTAACCAGAAGAATAAGTCCTGCAATATAATATACATTCAATAATTGATTGGCTGATCCATAGATCTGAAATACACCGCTGATCAAAAGTCCCAAGGTGATGGTCCCTGTACCCGAATGCCAGATCTGACGGGTGAGGCTTCCGGGCATATGTGCCTTTAAACGCTCCATTATCATGTTTAAAAGCGTTCCGAAGATCAAGGGTACTGCAAATGCATAGATCATCGCATAGGAGTAAACTCCGTGGCTAAACAGCTCGTAGATCGCCCCTGTCAGAGCCAAAACCAGAGAAATGATCAAATATATAAAAGATGTTTTTGAAAAATAGCTTTTTTCTTTAGTGTCCGACATAAATTATATCACTCACCGTCTGTTCTTCTACCTTGTTCTTGTGCCTGCAAGGCTGATTGATCACTTCACCGTTAAAATAAAGAGTTGAAGATCCGCCGCCGTCAAGATTGTAAAAGTATCTCAACCCCAGCTTCATGCCGAATTCGGCTAACTGGCTGCAGGTCACGCCTTTATTTGATGTGCTTCTTCCGTCCACGACCACAAAAACATAGTGAAGATCGTCAATTGATCCTATGGCAGTCCTGGGGTTCTTTGAATCCGCCACATCGGTGGTGGTTACACTTGTTTTGGAAACATCCGCATAGTCGTTTATAAGAGCCGGTCCGAAATTAAAGAGCTGCCATGCCCCCATTTCCATCAGTTCTTCCGCTGAAACTTCGCCTTCTTTAATGATCCGGACACTTCCGTCCTTAAAGATCACCATGTCCTCCTGACCGGGTTCCCGGAAGGTCAGGCCCTTGGAGTATCTGGTGACGGAATCCCTGATAAGAACCCCGTTCTTTATGGAGTAGCCGTTTCTTGACGCCCAGCAGTCTCCGTTAACGGAAACGATGAGGTTTTCGCAGGTCTTTGAAATGTCCGAGACCACCTCCCAGTTGCTTTTTCTTCCCACTGCAGTTGCAAGCTGCGCCTTAAGAAGATCCGTTGAATCAAGGACGACATCAACTACGAAGATGTCTGAATCATACTCACGATACTTCGTTATGGAGACCGACATATCGGAATCTAAATATCCGTTTTCAGACCATGTGGGCACTATCGTGGGAGTCGGTGACAAAGTAGGAGCAGGCGTTGTACTAACCGTTGCTGCGGGAGTTACATCTGCGTCACCGGCTTCACTTGTGCTGACATCTGTTTCGGCTGAAGCACTCTCTCCCTGAGTTCCACCGGGAACTTTTTCGGGTACTGCCGCAGTTTCCGCTCCCGGTGTGGGAGTCAGACCGGCAGATATTCTGTTTTTTACCATGACATCCGGCGCGTCTTTTATCACAAAGGTGGTCAGAACAACGTAAACCGTGAAAAGGGCTGTCAGAACGGCATAGACTATGACAAAGGGAGCTTTCTTCATGAGTTTTCCTTACATCCAGCCGGTATTGTTTGCTTTGTAATCCCTTGAGATCTCGTCGGCATCGTTCACAAGTTGCTGCAGTTCTTCCATGGAATGAACCGTAGCTCCCGCTGCGCACTCATGTCCGCCTCCGCCGTATTTCTCTCCGAGTTTGTTAATGGTTACAAATCTTGAACGAAGTCTGACACGGATGTCATCATCCATGGGATTTTCGATGAACGCAAGCCATATGATGGATCCCTTGATGGAATTAAGCATAGAGATAACATTGCTGGCCTGTTCGTTGCTGAGATTCCATTCCTGCTGCATTTCGCGTGTGACCACTACATAAGCGACACCGTTTTCCGTGATCTTCATCTGTCCGAAAATGTACGACTGGAACTTGTAGTAATCAAAATCTTCGAGATAAAGATGAGCATAGATGGTTTCAAGGTCAAGACCGAAATCAAGAAGGAATCCTGCCAGCCTCATGGTCTCTCCGCTTGTAGATGCGAAACGGAAACGTCCGGAATCGGTGGCCATACCGGTGAACAGGCATTCTGCCGCCCGCTTGGTCATTTTCAGCTCATCCTTAAAGGTAAGAGCAAGATCCGCGATCATCTCACAGGCGGATGAACGCCAGTCCTCAACCCAGGAAATGTCCCCATAAGGAGCATTGTCCACATGGTGATCGATCTTAACCAGTTCCTTTGCAAGAGTGTACTTTTTGTTTGAAAGTCTGTCGACAGTGCCTGTGTCAACAGCGATAAAAAGTGCTCCTTCATAGGCTTCGTCGGAAAGCACTGTCTTATCGTCATCCAGGAATGCCACGTAATCGGAGTAGTCCTCGTTCACGACGAAAATCTCTTTCTTGGGGAAGGATTCCCTAAGTATGGTGGCAAGTCCCATTGTAGAACCCACCGCATCTCCGTCAGGTCTGAAATGACGTCCGATGATGATCCTGTCGTATTCCCTGATCTTATCAAGGATCTGCTTTTTTATATCATAATTCTTATTATCCATTTTTGTTTCCTTTCATTACATGAGCATCATTGCATCCAGATCTTCAAGCATTTTCATTGCTGTGACTCTGTCTTCAACGCTCGCTCCGCTGGCCTTTTCATGACCGCCTCCGCCGTACTTTACGGCAACGGGATTAATGTTGTACTTGCTCGATCTGAGTTCACAAAGGACTTTTCCTTCGCTTTCCGTAAAATTCACCCAGATGTCAACGCCCTTGATGTCTCCCATGGTCCCCACCATTCCGCGGGAGATACCGAAGGGAGTCATGCCTTCCGCCACCAGTCTTTCAACTTCTGCGGCATCCGTGTAGATGTAAGCAACATTGTGTTCTGTGAAACGGATCTTAAGTATGAATTCGGACTTTCGTTTTAAACTCTCAAAATCCTCGGCATACATCTTTGAATAAAGATCGTTAAAATCGATCTTTCCCTTTTCCATGAGAAAAGCAGCCAGTTCAAAGGTTCTGGAGGTAGTGGAATCATAGCGGAAACGTCCGGAATCCGTTACCATGCCCGTAAAGAGTGACTTTGTCCCGATCTCATCGATCTTAAGTCCTTCGGTCTTAATGATGTCTGCGATGATCCCACAGCAGCTTTCAAAGGTGGTGTCGATCACTTCGGTTCCCGTGAAACTGCCGGTGAACATGTGATGATCGATCCTGGCATTTGCCTTCGCATTTTTGTACCTTTCATCGTTCACCATATTGGCTCCGCCGCAGTCAAGGACAATGGCCAGTGCTTCATCAAAAACACTGTCATCGACTTCGTCCATGACCGATTCGTCCATGAAAGAGTACCTTCCCGCAGGATCTCCCACGGTGTATACCTTTTTTTCGGGGAAATTCGAAGTTATAAGGTGCTTCATCCCGATCTGACTTCCGATGGCATCCCCGTCGGGATTGGAATGTCTGTGGATCACGATGGTATCGTACTTTCCTATCTCTTCCAGAAATTCTTTATACATTATCTGACCTCGTATATGTTTTAACTGATAAATGCCTGTTATCTGCCGCTGCCGTTAACGATCTTTTTAAGTGCCTCCGCTGCTCTTGCGGCGTTGTCCTCGCACTTAAGCTCGATATCACAGATCTCGGCGTTTCTGTACTCGATATCCAGAGACATGATGCGTCTCACCTTATCGTCTTCACTTGACTTTCTGCTGATTATGTTCTTAAGGACCGCTTCCTTTTCACGGTTCACAAAGACCATGAGAGTCCGCCCTCTGTATGCATTTCTGATGGTCAGGGCTCCGCAGATGTCGATGGGAAGTACGGCATAATTTCCTTCGTTTACGATCTGCTGTATCTCGTTCATGGGCGTACCGAAATGGAATTTGGAATAGACAGTTGTCTCCAGAAACCTGCCCTCTTCTTTTTCGATCAGGAACTGCTCCTCATCGATAAATCTGTAAGCTGTGGAGCTTTCTCCGGGATTCTGTGGCCTCGTGGTAGATGTGAGTGGCTTCCTGAACTCCGAGGAATCCTTTGTGAGTTCGTACGCTATCTCATTCTTCAAAGAACCGGAAGGACCCACAAGGCATATGACTCCGCCCTCGGAAAGATCCGGTGCTTTCTCTACAAATGAATTTCTGACCATGCGGAAAAGCTGCATAAAGTCAGAGTAGCTGTTCACGGCTAATATGCCTGACATGTCCATGTTCCAGGGTTTCCGGAAAAGGACGGGATAAACCGCTTTTGAATTGGAAATGTTGTGGGCGCCGTCGTCCAAAAGCATATCAAGAGCGAAAACGTCCTTACGTGTTCCGATTATAATGTTTTGGGAAGGGATCTCGGGAAAGTCCTTGAGCAACCTTTCCGCTCTTGCGCTCATACAAGCGGCGGGCACAGCGGTAACAAAAAAGACATCAGCCTGCTTGGAAAGCTCGCGGACAAACTTCTGTGCTCCCGGCAGAATGGGCTGTGTGCGAACAAATTCAGGGTCGGAATACAGGGCGATCCTCTCATCGAAGTGGCGTCCGTAGTTGCCCCAGCCTTTGATCTCATTGATGTTAACGGGTTCCTCGTCAGGGTGATTCTTGTTTACGATAGACAATGCATAGGCATTGCAGTCATACAATGTGTCATCCACATCAAGACCAATCCTTAAACGATATCTTCTCATATTTGACCTCCAAACCACATAAGAGTGGTAATAGAAAATTATACCAAAAAATCGGGCATTTTTCAAGGAAGACGTGGGGAACAAAACCCGACTGCAGAACACGGGCATAAAAAAACCTGCCTTCTCAGGCAGGTCACTTTTGTCGGTTAAACCGAAACATCAATATTTGCTCCGATGTGCGGGTTAACTGACTGTTCCATCATCTTCACCATTTCAGCACCCATGGTCTCCTGTGTATCCAATGCTTTTGAAAGCATCGCAACACCGACCTCACTTGAAGTATTGATCTGATTTAAAGACATGGACAAAGCAGCAATATCCATAACAGTCACCTCGCTTCTTTTTTGGAAGACATCCTTTTCTTCCTGTTGCGGATGCATTGTAACACCGGACTTTGAATAAGTCAATTAAGTAAGAATAAAATCACCGGCCGATTGTTCCAAAGTCACTGTTTTCAGGCTATTCGAACTTCCAGGACAGGATTTCATACCCTTCTCCCGTATAAAGGAAAAAGATCTTGTGTACTCCTTCCGGTGTTTTGAGAAGATCCGCAGAAATCTCAGTAAAATCCTCTCCGGGAGAATCTATCGTAACAACCGCCATAGGTTCGGAAGCGGGGGTGTCAGGTACGATCCTGATGGTCCCTTTCCCCTTTCCTCTTACCTTAAGGATCACCTTGGATGCCTTGGCTTCTCCGAAATCTGCATTGTAGACTGCTGTAAAGCTCCCGTCATGTATGCCTGTAAGTATCATGTCTCCCGAGCCGTACTTTTCCGCGGTCTCACCGTATTGAACCGTCTCTATCTCACCGGCATTTGCAAGGGTCACAGCCGGCACTTCCATGTAGGGGTCAAGTGTCTCCACCGCTTCTGCACCTTCTCTTGTCCCGTTCGTCATTACAGGAAGACCATCAGACATTTTCAGCTTATCGATGTTTGTACTTCTGTAATTTCCTTCAAATCCCAGAGCTGCTTCAAGAAGCCTTGCATGATAGGTAATGTACCACTCGCCCTTGAATTCAAAAATACAATGGTGATTGTTACCTCCGAGCCCGAAATAATTCCCGGGATTTTTAAGAACCGCGTTGGAAAGTTCAAAGGGTCCCATGGGATCATCCGACACCATTGTGATGATCTGTCCCTGATCGAAGCCGTACTTTCTTTTTCCTTCGGGTGTCATACTGAAGTTTGAGCAATAGGAATAGATGTACTTTCCGTTGATCTTGTTAATGCCGGAATCTTCAAAAAGGAAGGGGACGTTTTCTATAACCACCGGATCCCCCACAAGGCCTGTCATGTCCTCAGAAAGCTTCGCAACTCTTGCCGTTCCGGGGTTCTCAGCTTTGTCACCGGGTATCCCGCCTCCAAAATAAATGTATGCCTGCCCGTCATCATCCACCAGAACGGCAGGATCAAAGAGCCAGGTCACATTTGCACAATTGGGTGTTGATCTTGAGATCAGTGCCTTTCCGATGGGATCCGTAAAGGGTCCCGTGGGAGAATCGGAAACTAAGACTGCTATCCCGTTTCCGCCGTTAGCAAAATACAGGAAGAATTTATCTTTCCCGTCTATATTTTTGTATGCCACAGCCGGTGCCCAGGAATTCTTTCCCCACTTGGCAGCCCCCTTGGGACCTGCGGCATAGATGGTTCCGTGATCTGTCCAGTTCACAAGATCCGTGGACGAGATCACATTAACAGTGCATATGTTTGAGTAATCGTTTTCCCTGATCTTTCCGCTGCCGTCATACATGGGTGAATCACCGGTCATATAGATATACACTCTTCCGTCGTAAACGAGAGCATAGGGGTCCGCACCGAATCGCTGTACCATTAATGGGTTGTTGTTTGTGATCCTTTTTATCATCTTTATCTTTTTAGGCTCCTCCGTCTTTTTCTCTGAAGGTGCTTCAGCCGAGGGTGTCAAAGTCGCCGTCGGCGTTAAAGTTTCCGCCGGGGCCTCTGTCTGTGTGGCATCTTTTTTCTGACTCATCCCTTCATCCGCTGCCTTCTCTGAACATCCCGCAAATATCATAAGTATGATCACAGCGGGGAAAATAATGTTTTTTAATGTTTCTCTTTTCATTGTCATCCTCATTAAAAGTTCCGAAAATATGTTAACAGATAATATGCAAGGTCACTTCACTGTTATTGCCTTTATTATCCCAAATATTGTCAAAAAAGTACAGAAATCTTAACTGCAATGATTGAGGATTTTATAGCAAAAATGAGTAAGAACTGTTGGACTGTTTCGTGTATGATTAATTAAAGATGCAGATAAGGGAGGTAAGAACATGTTAAGGCAAGCTGTTACCAAAAACGGAGAAGTCCGCGGACTTCCCGGTTCCAATCCAAGGATCACCGCATTCAAAGGTGTTCCTTTTGCTGCACCGCCCGTTGGTGAGAACCGCTGGCGTGCGCCTCAGCCCTGTCCCGACTGGGAAGGTGTACGGGAGGCTTTTACCTTTGCCCCCATTTCAATCCAGGATACTCCGGGTCTCGGTACTGACATATATTGCAGAGAATGGCACGTTGATCCCGAGATCCCCATTAATGAAGACTGTCTTTATCTTAACATATGGACACCCGCAAAGAGAGCGGACGAGAAGCTGCCTGTCCTTGTGTGGTACTTTGGCGGCGGTTTTCAGTGGGGTTATACCGCGGAAATGGAATTTGACGGAGAACACCTGGCAAAGCGAGGGATAATCGTTGTCAGTGTCAATTACCGTCTCGGACTCTTCGGTTTTCTTGCTCACCCGGAGATCACAAAAGAAGCTCCCGACGCTCCCTCAAATTTCGGGCTTTTGGATCAAAAAGCAGGGCTCAAGTGGGTTTACGAAAACATCGCCGCTTTCGGAGGAAATCCGGAAAAGATCACCATTGCGGGACAATCTGCAGGCGGAGCATCCGTAATGCATCAATATACCCATGAGGAAAACTTTAATATAGTAAAAGGAGCTGTAGTTTTCAGCGGCATGATCAGAAATCCCCGTACCGTATCGGACATATTCAGGCCTTTGGATCTGTCGGAAGCTGAAAAACTGGGCAAGGAATTCTTTGATTTTATCGGAGTATCATCCCTGGCAGAAGCAAGAAAGATCGATGCATTCGAGCTTAGGGCAAAATACGCGGAGTGGGCACACAACCACCCCCGCATGTTCCCCATACGTGACGGCAGATTCTGCAGGGAAGATCCTATGGAGCGTTTTATGGCAGGTAAATGTGCCGATGCGCCTGTTCTGTCAGGAAACACTTCCGATGAGTTTACGGAAAAAGGCGTAAACATCGTTGAAACATCGGTCAAAACCGCTTTTCTCGAAGCAACGAAGGCCTGCCCCGGCAAAAATTGCTACTACTACCGTTTCGATCCGGACATTCCGGGGGAAGATCATCCCGGTACTTTCCATTCGGTGGACCTCTGGTTCTGGTTTGAGACCCTGGGCAAATGTAACCGTCCTTACGTAGGCAGGCACTACGACCTTGCAAGACAGATGTGTGACATGTTTGCCAATTTTGTAAAGAACGGAGATCCCAACGGACTCGGTTTTGACGGCTTCACTCTTCCCAAGTGGCTTCCTTTTACGGAACAGAACCGCTCGGAGATGATCTTTAAATCTAACGGAGCCACCCCTTCAAGGGAATAAAGACCTCTCCATCCTATGTGCCACAGCACATACGTTTTTGTTACACAGCCTTGCACCCTTTTCTCAAGGCTGTGTTTTTTCGTTTACCTGTGTTTTTTGCGGATCGTGACCCGGTTGTTGGACTTTTGTTGTGAATTGTTTTCAAAACGTTCAATTTTTTAACATACCGAGGACATAATTTCGTTGTACAATGATCTCAGTAAAACAAAACAAGCAAATACGAACATTTTTTCATAAAAAAGCCGGTACAGTTCCCCCTCCCCTCTGTCCCGGCTTCTCCTCTTTTTTAAGGTAAATGTGGCACCTGATCCGGTGTCATTTTTTTATGCTCTCTGCGATCGTGTCAAAAGCCCATTTTATTTTTTCAGTTTCCTGATCCGTGTAATAGACGAGAAAGCTGTGGCTGTACTTCTGTCTGTCATTGTAACAGAAATCCGAAACCGGGGTCAGACGGATCTTTTTACGGCTCAAAGCTTTAAGAAGCTCCTCATCGTTGTCCGTATGGAGCTTTAAGATGAAATGCAGTCCCGCGGCATGTTCCTCCACATCCGCCACTTCAGAGAGCGCAGAGTCTCTGAAGGCCTGAAGGATCCTCGCCCTCTGGGCACGGTAATAATTTCTCATCCTGTTCACATGTCTTTCATAGTACCCTTCTCCGATGAAAGAAGCTAAAGTGTATTGTTCAAATGACGGAACCGCCCCGGAATAGAAGGAAAGCTTTTCATCATAGCGGCGGTTCAGTACCCCGGGAAGCACCATATAGGCGATCCTGATGGAGGGAGCCAGAGTCTTGGTAAATGTGTTCAGGTAGATGACCTTTTCATCATTCAGACTTGCCAGGGCAGGCACAGGCCTTCCGTCAAATCTGAATTCACTGTCGTAATCGTCCTCCAGAATGAAAGCATTCTCATTCTCAGCCCATTCCAGTAACGCCTTTCGCCGTCCGATGGGCATCACACACCCGGTAGGGAAATGATGCGAAGGAGAAAGGTGCACAAGAGACGCATTACTTTTTTTAAGTTTCTCAACCACCAATCCGTTCTCATCCACAGGAACATGCAGACATTTTACTCCGTTACTTTCATAGATCATGCCCACCTTTTTATAGCCCGGGTCCTCAACCGCAACGATCTTTCCGGGTCCCAGAAGCTGAAGAATAAGGTGGTGGAGGTACTCAGTTCCCGGTCCCACAACGATCCTGTCCTCGGTAACATTAAGGCCCTTCGCTTTACGCAGGTACTCCGCCACCGCCCTTCTGAGCTCCGGAATGCCTCGTCCTTCCGGTTTCTGAAGAAATGCTTCCTGCCGGTCCTCAAGTATCCTCCTCATGAGCTTTGCCCAGGTCTTAAAAGGAAACGCATCTTCTTTTAATTCAAGGGACGAAAAATCAACGATACTTGCCTCTTCCCGTATCTTCATGTCCTTTTCTTCAGGGGCCCTCTCCTCACGCCTTACTTCCGTCGTTCCCGTCTCTGTTCCCGCAGTTACGGCATTCACAAAATACCCTCGCTTTTCTTTTGCCGTAACATACCCCTCGATGATCAGCTGGGCATAGGCATTCTCGACGGTTATCAGCGCTATGTTCATATTTCGTGCCATATCCCTTTTTGAGGGCAGCTTCTCTCCGGGCTTTAAGAATCCTTTCAGAATGTCCTCTCTTATGCAGATGTACAAGTATTCGTAAAGAGGCTTTGAGCCTCTTTGTTCCATATCGTAAGTAAGCATGGCTTTTCTCCCACAGAAAAATCTGGTCTTATAAAATTGTTTTAAAATGGCACTAACAATAATACCATTTCTGCTGCATACTATCAAGAAAATTCAGAAAGGAAGCGCGTTATGAAGAGAGTAATGACAATCCAGGACATTTCCTGTATCGGAAAATGCTCGCTGACAGTGGCTCTCCCCATCATCTCCTGTTTCGGAGTTGAGACAGCCATCGTCCCCACAGCGGTACTTTCCACACATACTCATTTCTCCGGCTTCACCTTCAGAGACCTTACGGAAGACCTGAACAACATTAAGGAGCACTGGAAGAAAGAAGGCTTTAGATTCGATACGCTCTACTCCGGTTACCTCGGAAGCGAGAGGCAGATCGAGATCGTAAGGGATTATTTTAAAACCTTCGGCGGAGAAAAAACCTATACCATAGTAGACCCGGTTATGGCGGACAACGGAAAGCTGTATGCAGGGTTCGACGATCATTTTCCCGAAAAGATGGCAGGGCTCTGTAAAGAAGCGGACATCATCCTGCCGAATCTGTCCGAAGCAGCCCTGATGCTGAATGAGCCTTATCCCGGAGAAGATGCGGATCCGAATGTTACCAAAAAACTACTTAAGGGCCTTTCAAAGCTGGTATCAGGCATAGCAATAATCACAGGAGTTACGCTTGAAAACGGCAATTTCGGTTTTATGGGACTGGATACAAAAACAGGGGAATTCTTTGAATACGGAACTCCCAAAGTCGATTACAAGTCCCACGGAACAGGCGACATTTTCGCAAGCACCTTTACAGGAGCCCTTACCCGCGGAATGACATGCTTTGAATCTCTGAAGCTTGCCGCGGATTACGTCACACGATGCATTAAAAACACCTACGATGATCCGAACAGAGTGGACTACGCCGTAAACTTCGAAGCTGAGCTGCCCTGGCTCACAGACAGGATCAGATCTATAAATGACATTGAGAGGAGAACAAAATGAGTACTTTAGATCTTACAAAAAACGGAGAAAGAAAAAAGAGTTTCATATTACTTATCGCAGGGATCGTGATCTTTGCCGCCGCCCTTGCCTTTGCGATATATGCCCACGGACATTCCCTTAAGGAATCAACGGAAGTAGGAAACGAACTCAGTAACGTAAAGAAACAGATCGAACAGGTCGAAGCGGGCACGGCCGGTGGAGATCTCGAACACCTGAAAGCACTTAAGGATGAGCTTTCCGATAAGAAACTGGGTCTGGAGCGTCCCTTCTCCTTCGCAATGGTGGCTCTTTTCCTGGCACTTTCCCTTATCGTAAAGGGCGCATACAACGCTTTTGTGGGAACTGTTGTGGTTGAGCGCTTTGACGTTAAGAAAATGGCTCTTGCCGGCCTGATGGCAGCCCTTTGCTACATCGGTTTTGCAGTCTTCAAGATCGACATCCCTGTAGGTACAGAAAAAACAGCTTTCCACCTGGGTAATGTGTTCTGCGTTCTCGCTGCACTTCTTCTCGGTGGCTATCTCGGGGGACTCGCAGGTGCAGTGGGAATGACCATCGGAGATCTGACCACCGCCTATGTAACAAGCGCTCCCAGAACCTTCCTTTTAAAGCTGATGATCGGTCTGATCGTAGGTCTGGTTGCCCATAAGATCTTTAAGCTCGACAAGCCCCACAACCCCAAGTACGTAACGGGAGTTACCGTTCTTGCCAGCGCCTGCGGAATGGTCTTCAACATTTTTGCGGATCCCACCCTTGGCTACTTCTACAAGGTGTACATCCTCGGAATCCCCCAGCAGGTGGCTTCCATCTTTGCAAAATGGACAGCAATGACAACCTTCGTAAATGCGATCATCGCCATCATCAGTGCATCCGTATTTTACCTTGCCATCCGTCCCGCCCTCATCAAAGCAGGTCTGTTCATCCGTGTCACACAGGATACCGAAGTAAAGGCCTGAAACTCAACTTACCGGCACAAAAAGACCTGTCGAACAGATCCGGCAAGTCTTGTTTTTTATTCTTTTACAGGTCGTACTCTCCCCATTCGCAGCCGATGTTACGGGCATATAATTCGTCGATGAGTTCCTTTTCATCTCCGTTCTTGCGATAGAGCTTGACGATCCCCTCTCCGTTTCCGCCGTTCCAAAGGCGGTTGTGGAGTTTTAATCCGTCGGGTGCTTCGTAATTTATCAAAAGCATATCCGACTTTTTACATTTGACATTTGTAAGCATCACATAGGCAGCATTCTGAAGTTCAATGTGCCAGATGATGTCGGTGTCGGTCTCTTTACATTCAAAGCGTGTCTTGGGCTCGGTCCAGACCTTGGTGAAATTGAATTCCATCTCAGTCCCTTCGTAATACATGGCTCCCAGAAGCTTGTCAGGGAGTTCAAATCCTCCGATCCCGGGGCTTCCGCCTCCGATATCGAATACGGAATTTGTGAGACGTTTGCCTGTTTTCTTTGATGTAAGATTGTTGGATGAAAGCCATACCCAGGGAGAAGTAAAATCGGATCCCCAGTTCTTGTCGGCGTAGCCGAAGGAATCCTCTCCGCGTACGATGTACTCTCTTCCGTCGTACTCTATCATTCCCGTGTACTCGGTCTTCATGCCTTCCGCATGCCAGAACATCTCAAAGGCTTCAGACATACGAACAGGCTTGGAAGCTCCGTAACCCACGTTAAAGGCAATCTTTTTATCAACCGAAAGGTTCCACTTCATCTTTCCCGCATCGCACATCCATTCGGGATGAAGCTTGGCCTCCTCTTCGGAGATCTCAACGCTTCCCGCTATCCTTCCTTCAGAGCAGTAACAGTCCTCCGCCTCAAGAGAAAAAGGTGCATTGGGATTGATCTTTACATCCTTCCAGGGGAAGAATCTGTGAAGCTGCTTGGCATTCGGTCCCCAAGCTCCGCACTTTACCATCACGTAGGACGGCTTTTTGCCCATTTCCTGGTTGTCAGGATCCTGCCCCAAAACAGGCTCATCTTCGGCCAAAGCGGGATTTACGGTAAAGTACTCAACGAAGAAAGACTTTTCTTCACCGGTTTCTTTGTCATGCCCCGTAAAGCTGTGCCACCACCAGTCGTATCCGTTGCTTGCAAACTTTCCCTTAAGCATGAACTCATCCCGAGCAAGGTCCGATGCAGTGAAACTGCAGTTTCTTGCAGCGTTTCCCATCAGGCCGTCCACTGTTTCCATAGTCTTATCATATGCCTGATCGAGTCCTTCTTTAAACTTGGGATAGTACTCGTTTTTAATGGCGGGAACAACATCTTTCCTGATCTTGTTTACCGCATCATCAAAAGTTTTCTTGATCTCGTTAATCATAGTAACCTCTCCCTTCTCTTTTTCTTTAGTTTACCGCCGTATTGAACATTTTTTCATGGCCTATGGTGGTGGTGCTTCCATGGCCGGGATAGCAGATCATCTTTTCGGGAAGTACGAAAAGCTTGTTTCTTACCGAATCACATTCCACTTCCCAATCTCCGGTAGGTACATCTGTTCTGCCTATGGTACCGTTGAACAGCGTGTCTCCGGTAAAGATCACATTCTGCTTTGGAAATTCGTAGCAGACAGAGCCGGATGTGTGTCCGGGAGTTTCGATCACACGGACCGAAAAGCCTGCCAGTTCAAGAACATCACCATCCGTCACAGTCTTATCGGGCACAGCCGAAACAGGTTTTTTGAACCTTTTGGAGAGGTTCATCTCCACATCACCCAGAAGTTCTTTTTCCTTTTCCGGAGCGATAACGGTAACACCCTTATCCTGCAGCATTCTGACACCGTAAATGTGATCAAAATGCCCATGGGTTAAGAGCACAGCAACGGGCTTCAGACCATTTTTCTCGATGTAGCCCGTGATGTCCTTTGAATCCCATGCAGGATCAACGATTATGGTTTCCAACGTCTCTTCATTGTAAATGAAATAGGTGTTGGTGAGTAACGCATTCAGCGTCATAGTGTGTATGATCATATCAATTCCTTATCTTCTTGGCGCCCGACATTTCATCGGGCAATGAACAGCCCGCAGCTGTTTTAAGAACGAAGCTCGGCGTTCAGGTGGAATTTAAGATTCTTAAGGATCTTTGCCACATAACCGTCCACAGCACCGTCTCCGAATGCTTCATCCCCGGGAGTAAAGGTCACGGTGAAGGCAAGTGACTTCTTGTCAGCTCCGATCTGCGCTCCTTCGAAAAC
The DNA here is from genome assembly GCA_016287675.1 of Lachnospiraceae bacterium. Lineage (GTDB taxonomy): Bacteria > Bacillota > Clostridia > Lachnospirales > Lachnospiraceae > RGIG3528. The sequence goes on along the minus strand of JAEFAR010000001.1, from coordinate 129,666 downwards.
GTCGAAGAGCTGTACATCGGTAACGAAACGGCACGCACCCTTAATGATGCTCTCAGCCTGACCGCAGGTAACGTTCCTGTCCATGACGATGGCAAGATCACGCTTCTCAATGTCGAACTTGGGAAGGGGAACAAACTTGGGCTCTATTGCATAGTACTGCTCAAGACTCTTAAGGTCGATCTGAGCCACAAAGCCGGGCGTTCTCATGTCCTCAGCCTTCTGTATCTCGTAGGTGATCTGTCCCATGAAACCGATCTCCTCGCTGTTGCAAAGGATCCTTGCAGTTCTGTAGGGATGAAGGAAGGGCTTTTCCGCTTCCTCGTACTCAAATACAAGATTCAGAGAACCTGCAACAGCTTCAACCATGCTCTTAAGAGTAAAGAAGTTCTCGTTGTCTCCGAATGCTCCGATGGAAAGTGTTGCCCTCTCATCGGGATAATCCTTAAGAGGAAGCTCGTCAGCCACAAAGCGGTTGCCAAGTTCAAACAGTCTTCCGTAAAGTCTGCCCCTCTTTTCGTTTCTTCCCATAGCATGGATCATCTGGGGAACGAGTGTTGTTCTCATAACAGAAAGATCTTCGTTTATGGGATTCAGTATACGGATGGCTTTTCTCTCATCTGCATCTTCGGGAAGATTGATGAGATCAAGATCCGAAGGGGAAATGAAGGAGTAATGTATGCCTTCCGATGCACCGCAGGCGCAAAGTGTCCTCTTGATCTTAAGCTCAGTCTTCTGCTTAAGAGTGAGTCCGCCGGAAGTAACCGTGGCATCCGCAAGAAATGTGGGAACCACGTGCTCGTAACCGTACATACGGATGAGTTCCTCGGAAATGTCGGGGAAGCTCTCCATATCCTCACGATAGGCAGGAATCATGACAGTCAGCTCATCCCCCTTGATAACAGGTGCAAAATTCAGGTTAGTAAGGATGCGTTCAACATCCTTAACAGGTACTTCGATGCCCAGAACATCATTTACTTTCTTTAAGGAAGCCTTCATTTCACGAGGTTCCACTGAATTACCGGAATTTCTGTCCACATGAGTGGAGGAGACTTTACCGCAGCCCAGCTCCTCAACAAGGTGAAGTGCTCTCTTCATGGCCATGATGGTGGTGTACTCATCCACTCCCTTTGCGAAACGGGCGGAAGAATCGGAAGACTGGCCCAGAGCTCTTGAAGTCTTGCGGATGTTGTCTCTCATGAACTTTGCAGCTTCAAAAACCACGCCGGTGGTGGTCTCTCTTATCTCAGAATTAAGTCCTCCCATGATGCCCGCAAGAGCAACAGGCTTTACGCCGTCGCAGATCACAAGGTTGTTGGGATTCAAAGCAAATTCCTTCTCGTCCAGGGTCACTATCTTCTCGTTTTCCTTTGCCCTGCGGACGCAGATCTCTCCCTTTTCAAGGAAGGCTTCATCAAATGCATGCATAGGCTGACCAAGCTCGATCAGGATGTAATTGGTAATATCAACTATATTTGAGATGGCATTGATGCCCACAAGTGCAAGTCTTCTCTTCATCCATGCGGGTGAATCCCCGATCTTTACATCCGAAACATAGTGTCCGATGTATCTGGGGCAAAGCTCGGGTGCTTCCACCGTAACCTTGAATCCTTCTTTCGTTACACCGCTTTCGGTGTAGGAAAGATCGGGAGTCTTAAGAGGCTTTTCAAGAACAGCCGCAACTTCCCTCGCAATGCCGAAGATGCTCTGGCAGTCAGGTCTGTTGGCTGTTACCGAGATGTCAAAGATCCATTCATCAAGTCCGAGGATGGGCTTTACATCGCTTCCCACCACAGCATCGTCGGGAAGTACCAAAAGTCCGTTATAGCCTGCACCGGGATACATGTCTTCGCTGACACCCAGCTCGGTTCCGGAACAGAGCATACCGAACGAATCGTATCCTCTGAGCTTTCCTTTACCGATCTTCATGACGCCTTCAACAGTCACATGGTCCTTGGCTGTAGCATAAACCTGTGCCCCCACCTTTGCAACGGGGAATTTCTTCCCTGCACAGACATTGTCCGCTCCGCAGCAGATCTGAAGGGGTTCTCCTTCACCCACATCCACCTTGCAAACGTGTAAATGTGTGTCGGGAATGGGATCGCATTCGGTGACCAGTCCCACAACAACTCCGGAAATGTCCTTTCCGACTTCATTAAGTTCCTCAACCTCAAATCCGCAGCCGAAGAGCTTCTCTTCAAGTACGTGAGGTTCAACATCTATATCTACATAATCTTTTAACCAGCTAAGCGGTACTAACATTTTCTAATCCTCCTGCTTTTATAGCGAATTGTTCCTATTTGTCATCGATCTGTTCAAGCACTCTGAGATCCGATTCGTAAAGCATCTTGATGTTGTTGATGCCGTACTTGAGCATTGCGAGTCTTTCAAGACCGCAACCGAAGGCCAGACCTGAGTACTCATCAGGATCGATGTTGCAGTTTTCGAGGACCTTTCTGTTAACGATACCTGCACCGAGAACCTCGATCCATCCTGTTCCCTTGCAAAGCCTGCATCCCTTACCGCCGCATTCGAAGCAGCTCACGTCCACTTCAACCGAGGGCTCGGTGAAAGGGAAGTAGGAAGGACGAAGCCTTGTCTTTGTGCCCTCTCCGAAGAGGTTTGCCACAAGTACATCCAGCATCCCCTGAAGATCGCACAATGTTATCTTCTTATCTACCACAAGTCCTTCGATCTGATGGAACATGGGAGAATGGGTCGCATCGTCATCGGAACGGAAAACCTTTCCGGGAGCAGCCACCATCTTGATGGGGGGCTTTTTCTTTTCCATTGTATGTATCTGAGCGGCAGATGTCTGAGTCGCAAGAAGGAATTCGGGTGAAAGATAGAAAGTATCCTGCATGTCTCTTGCGGGGTGATCCTGAGGAGTGTTCAGAGCGGTGAAGTTATAGTAATCATTTTCAATTTCCTTTGTCTCAACCACTTCAAAGCCCATAGACGCAAAAATGTCTATCACTCTGTTCCTGATCTGGGTTACGGGGTGAAGATAGCCCTTCATGGAATGGGTCGCGGGCATTGTAACGTCGATCTTCTCACTTTCGTAACGCTTTTTGGCCTCTGCGGCTTTCATCTTCTCATCGATCTCATTGAAGTGCTCTCCGGCCCAGTTCTTGAGCTCATTAACACCCTTACCGAAATCCGCTCTGAGCTCTCCGGGGATGTCCTTCATTCCCTTCATGAGCTGGCTGATCTTACCCAGCTTGGGATCCAGGAAACTCTTTTTGAATTCATAGACCTCTTTGGAATTTGTGAGGTCAGAAGTACCTTTAAGTATCTCCTCCTTGATCGCTGCTATGCTCGTCTTTAACTCTTCTAAGTTTTGCATATCTTCCTCCGTAACTGATTATAAAAATGTAAAAAGAAAGTCCCACATGAGCTTTGCTCACATGGGACGAGATTTACCCGCGGTACCACCCATCTTCAGGCACATACGCCTGCTCTCACAGGGATTAACTTTTGCTCCGATGTTGAAATTCATTTTCTCTGCCCCGACCTGCTCGCACCAACCGCAGGCTCTCTGATTTTGCCCTCCGGGAAAACTACTTACGCATCTTCATCGCTTTTTTGAAGAATACAATAATGTGGGTCAAAAGTCAAGGATTTATTTATTTTGACTCAGTTTCCATCACTCTTCTGTAGACCTTTTCAAGCTCATTCTTATCCCAGAGAACGGGAACGGGATACAGAGGATTTCCTTCCTTATCCGCATGCTCTGCCATCATGGGAATATCCTCTTCCTTAATGCCTTTAAGGGTAGTGGGAATGTTCATGTTCGCATTCATCTGTTTGATCTTTTCAATAAAGGCATGAGCCGCTTCCGCAGTTTCGGTGGATTCCGGAACCAGTCCCACTGCCTTTGCCAGCTCTGAAAGCTTTTTGTGAGCGGAAGAGCCGTACATTTCAAGCACATGAGGAAGCAGAACGGCATTTGCGAGACCGTGAGGGATCCCGTACTGTCCTCCGAGGCTGTGAGCCACTGCATGAACGTAACCCACATAGCTTCTTGTAAAAGCACAGCCGCCGAGATAGGAAGCTCTCAGCATCTTTGCCCTTCCTTCTCTGTCCTGCCCGTTTGCATAGACCTTCTCAAGGTTTTCGAGAATGAGCTTCACGGATTCGATGGCCGCAGCCCTTGTTTTCTTTGTTGTCGCATGACCGATAAAGGCTTCAACGGAATGGGTCATGGCATCCATTCCCGTAGTAGCGGTGAGTCCCCCGGGAAGTCCGAGAGTCACATCAGGCTCAAGAGCAGCGTATTCCGGGATCAGTGGAAAATCATTGATAACGTATTTAAAATGTGTCTCTCCGTCGGTGATGACCGCACTTACGGTGGTCTCACTTCCGGTTCCTGCAGTTGTGGGAACCGCAATAAGGAGAGGCAGCTTCTTTCTTACTTTCATGAGTCCTCTCATCTTCTTTAAAGATGTGCCGGGACGTGTGATCCTTGCTCCAAGTCCCTTTGCGCAGTCCATGGATGAACCGCCGCCGAAGGCGATGATGGCCTTGCATCCGTTTGAAAGATACATTTCTCTTGCGGCTTCAACATTTGCTATTGTGGGATTTGCTACCGTATCATCAAAAACGCAGCATTTGATCCCTTCTTTTTCCAAAAGATCTTCCAGAGGCTTTGTGAGTCCGAGACCGCGGATACCCTTATCCGTTACCAGGATGCAATTGTCCGTGTCGTGTTCCTTAAGGCATTTTACAATACCGTTGATGCCCTCCAGTAATTTCGGCTCTCTGTAAGGCATGAGAGGTAAAACGATGTTCATGCCCATCTGAAATGTTCTGCACCATGCTTTTCTGAATACATTCATAAATCTTCTCCTATAATGAACCGCCGGGACAGGTACGGCAGTTCAAGATCCTTGATGAGGCATATCCTGTCTCTACGCCCTTGTCGTGAATGATTGTTCACGTCTACACAATTGTATCACATTTTGTCAGATTTGCAATCAAATACAGTTAATACTACCATTGAATTATAAAAAAAGAATGCCCTTTAAGCAAGGGCATCCCCAAAAAACATTTTTAATTTCTCTTTGTGAGAACCTCATCCTCGTACTTCCTGATCACACTGTAGTAATCCGAAGTCACGTTCTCACGCTTTAAGTACTCTTCCCAGACTGTTCCGAAAGGCATGGTCTTAAGTTCTTCCTGACGCACCATGAGCTGGGTGAAATCCGCCTTATCCTGCAGTTCCTTAAGGCAGGCGGGCTCAAGAAGTGCATAGAGAAGTGCCTTCTGTACGGAGCGAAGTCCGGTAACCCATGCACTGATGCGGTTGATGGAAGCATCGAAGTAATCCGTTGCGATGAAGACTCTGTCCGTAGCCTTTGCGCGAACGATCTCCTTCATGATCTCCTTTGTCTCATCGTCAAAAAGAACTACATGGTCCGAATCCCATCTCATGGGTCTCGTTACATGGAGAGCAATTCTGTCATTGAACAGGAGCATGGAAGAAATCTTGTCTGAAACCATCTCTGTAGGATGATAATGTCCATTATCCATGAGAGGAGTTATATGTCTGGAATTTACGTAATTCATGCAGAATTCCGCAGATCCGGCAGTGTATGCTTCAAGTCCGATACCGAAAACTTTTGATTCAAGAGTTACGAAAACCTTGCTTCTGTCGAAGGGGATCGACAGGATCTCATCAAGAGATTCCATGTAACGCTTGCGGGGGCCGAGACGATCGGCGGGATAATCCTTGAAACCGTCGGGGATCCAGATGTTCATAACGCAGGGGATACCGGTCTCGTTTGCGAAGTACTCCGAGATCTTAAGGCACTGCTGTCCGTGTCTGATCCAGAACTTTCTTACGCTGTCATCGGGGGAAGTGAGGGTGAGACCGTCCTTGACCATGGGATGTGAGAAGAAAGTAGGGTTAAAATCGATGCCGATCTTTCTTTCCTTTGCGTACTTTACCCATGCTTCAAAATGCTTGGGCTCAATGGAATCACGGTCTGCATGTTCACCGTTTCCGAAGATGGCGTAGCAGGCATGAAGATTCAGTTTCTTCTTACCGGGTGTAAGTTCCAGAACCTTGTCAAAATCAGCCATAAGCTCTTCGGGAGTCCTTGCTTTGCCGGGATAATTACCTGTTGTCTGGATACCTCCGGAAAGAGATTCCTTGGAGTCAAAACCCACAACATCATCACCCTGCCAGCAATGAACGGAAATCGTGATGTTCTTTAATGTTTCAAGCGCCTTCTCTGTGTCGACGCCAAGCTTAGCATATAGATCCTTTGCTTCACTGTACATAGCATTCCTCCTGAATTAATATATTTCCCAGGGCCGTAGCTTCGGGGCTTCCCAAAACCACCTTTTTCCCTGTGATCTTCTCTGTAAGTTCGTTCAGATATTTATTATTTGAACCGCCGCCGATAATGCAGATGTTTGCAAAATGCTCTCCGGTGATGTTTTCAAGTTCCTTCGCAGCTTCGTCATAGCAATGGGCAAGGCTCACATAGATGGCATTTGCCAGCTCTCCGGGTGTTTCGGGAACGGGCCAGTTCTTCTCTCTGCATTCCGCTTTGATGGTTTCTGTCATAGACTCAGGTGCCATGTATTTCTCGGCATTTACGTCTAACCTGTAATCAAATTTATTCTCTTCCGAAGCCATTTTCGCCAGCTCCGCAAAAGTAAAATCGTCATTTAATTCTTTCTTGAGGCACTGTACAAGCCAGAGTCCCATAATGTTTTTGAGGAAGCGGATGGTTCCGATACCGCCCTCATTTGAGAAATTGGCTGCCAGAGCTTTTTCGCCGGTAACGGGTCTGTTAAGTTCCACTCCCATGAGGCTCCATGTTCCGCTGGAAATGAAGATGGCATTTTCAGCCTTTGTTTCTCTCAGGGATGCAACGGCAGATCCTGTATCATGAGTGGCGGGAAGTATCAAGTCGCAATTAAATCCGACTTTTTTTGCCACATCTGCTTTCAGTTTTCCAAGACGTATGGGAGCAGTCACAGGCTGCTTTTCAAAGAAAGTTAAAGGAAGATTTAATCGCTTCAAGATCTCTTCATCCCACTTTCCGGTTTCCGCATTTACCAGTCCTGTTGTACTGCAATTGGTGTACTCGTGAGCCTTTACCCCTGTAAGGTAAAATCCGAGGTACTCGGGTAAAAGAAGGAAGTCCTTTGCCTTATCCAGTCTCCCCGACTCTTTGTCCCAGAACATCTGATAAACGGTGTTAAAGGGCTGGAACTGTATCCCGGTGCGGCTGTACAGTTCCTTAAAGGGCACGATACCATGCACTTTTTCTGCAGCTTCCGCACCTCTTTCGTCTCTGTAACAGAAAACCGGAAGAATGGGCTCATCCTTCTCATCAAGTAAAACGTAATCCACGCCCCATGTATCGATTCCCACGGAGTCAGGTTCAAACCCGGCTTTCTTCGCTTCTGCAAGTCCGTTCACCACTTCACTGCAAAGGCTCTCAAGATCCCAGGTCAAACGGCCCTCCTTTTTTACCGGACCGTTCTTGAAACGGTAAACCTCCTTCATGACGATTTCACCGTTTTCACGTCGGGCAACTATATGCCTGCCGGAGGATGCGCCAATGTCAATGGCAAGATGTGTCATTTCTTCTCCCTCTCTTCCTTATCTACAGCTTTACGATCCTCGTTTCGCAGGGCTTTAATTCAAAGCTCCTGATTCCGAAGTCCGTTTTAACGGCAGTTGTCTGCTCCTCTTCCGTATTGTTGATCACAACAAGAACATTTCCTGCAGGATAGAAAGCGCATTCGGTGTTAAGATTGTCTGTGATGTACCTGTCGGAGCCGTCCTTTTGGCAATCTGCCAGGATGTTCAAAAGCATACGGTTGTTTTCCGGTGTTGTTTCGAAGGAAGAAAGCCAGAAAGCCCTTCCCTTTCCAAACCTGTGCTCAGTGAAAACGGGATGTCCGTCCTCTTCCGCAAACACAGATGCATCACCGTCAGTAAGATGAGCTTTTGAACGCAGTTTAATAAAGGCACCATTGGGAATATACTTTTCCGCGCCCTTTTTGTCAATGTCAAATTTCCATTTTCCGTGACAGATTTCATCGATAGTGTCTTCATCAACACCGAGAAGTCCAGCTGTTTTGAACACATGCTGTCCCTCAGGGGTGGCTGAAGGCTCGTTTACTCCGATGAAGGTTCCGCCGTTGTAAACCCATTCCGTGATCCTGCTCACAAGATCCGTATCGTTCCAGGCGCTTCCGCCGCTCCATGCACTGTTCATGGCGCCTGCATTGATCACAACATCGTAATCCTTAAGGCATCCCTTTTTCACGTCTTCAAAGCTGATAAAGGAAACATCTACGGGAAGTCCGGAAAGTGCCTCGTTCACATGGATCAGGTCATTCATGTAGGTCTCATGGAAATGGCCGGACAAAGTCCAGGAACGAAGGCTGCCCCAGTAATGAAGAACAGCAACCTTTGTTTTGATCACATAGGGTGCTCCCGCCTCATGGAGTTCCTTAATGGTCCTGAATTCATCTGCGATGTCCTCTATGCACTGAACAAAGTCGGGATAATCCTGAACCAGATGGAGGTATCCGCCGAGTCCGAGGCGATCGATCTTGGCACGGAGAAGCGCACGTCTTGCGCTGATCCAGTACTTTCTCGCATCCCTCGCAGGGTCTCCGCCGGGAGCGAAGGTGGGAAGTCCGCCAAGTCCCACAGGGAAAAGGTAGGGATGAAGACGGATCTCGTGGGTCTCTGCCTTTACTCCTGCGCAAAGACGGATCTCGAAGCCGGAGAAGATGCACTTGATGATGCCGTCAAAGCCGAATTCCGTGAAACGATCGCTGTAAGGCTCCGTTCCTACCCAGCTGTCGTCGTAGAACATATATGCTTTCTTGCCGTAGCTGTGGACCAGATCCACAAGCTCACGTCCAAAGTCGATAACGTTGTTGTTTACAAACTTCATCCAGTCGGCTTTTCTCTTATTTCCGGGTGTGTGGGTCACATGGAGTTTGCCCTTGTTGATGAAGTCCTCAGCAGTCATTGAGTAGCCGAACTGTTCCTTAAAAAGATCCAGCGCAAGGTCGCTCACCGTGAAATCGTAGGAAGCCCAGTCGGAGAAAAGATGTCTGTTCCTCTCGCTGCTGCCCCAGATCCATACAAAATTGTAAAACATGGATGTAAAGCGTACAACCGTGGTTGTGGGATGCTCTTTGCACCATGTGTCCATCCAGTTTCTTAAGTACTCCCTTGTTTCGGGCCAGATGGGATCGATCTGCATGAGATGCTCTTTGGTCCAGTTGTTGGTTGTGTGGTTGTACATGGAGATCTCTTCCCAGATCCTGTAGGCCAGGAAGCTGACCGTGTACTCATGCCAGGGTGCGATGCCCTTAAGAGTTACTGTTCCCTTTGAAGCATCGTAGCTCCATGAGTCTTTTCCGATCTCCCTGTCTTCCGTGCGGTCAAAAACCTGCCAGTATTTCATGGCTCTCTCGGAATCGTTGATCTTAAACTGCTCGGCAAAGAAATCCTTCATGAGACTGATCTCAAGGGTGCTGTCTGCAGCGATCACAGGTTCCGTGCACAAAAAAGTCTGCTGCAGTTTGTCAGTGTTCTTCTTAGCCCATTCGTTGTGCTCTCTGATGATGCAGATGGTGGAGTAGATCCCGTAGCCCGCGTTTGTGATCTCATCGGAAAGCTTTGTTCCGTCACTGTCTCTGATCACATCAGCGCCCCATCTTTTTGCCAGCTCCAGCGTTAATTTTTCAAATCCTGCCTCTCCGGGCAGCGTAAAACTTCCGTTTTTCATTTTCCTCTATCCTCTCCCAGTCTATAGTCCCAGGCCTGCGCAGATGGCAGCCCCTTCTTTTCTCTTCATCTTCTCTTTCGGATCCCTGTTTTCACCGATCAGCCCCAAAGCCACAGCGATCCTCATGCTCTCCCGGGCATATTCTTTGCAGACTCCGTCATAGGCTGTCGCCTTTCCCTCGGGCAGTTTCTTTCTGCTGCCGCAGGCTGCCACCGTAAAGCATATGAAATCTTCAAGAGTCACCGGTTCCTCGGGACGAAACTTCTTATCTGCGATCATCTCTTTCGGGATGATGCCGTTCTGGAATGCACACTGCACAGTTCCCGCGTACCATTCATGTCCCACGATGTCATCATAGATATCATTAAAGACATTGGTGGGAAAGAACTTGGCGGCCTTTATCACCATGTCAAGGGCTTCTGCTCTGAGAAGATCGTCCCCGGGTCTCTCGATTTCCGATGCCTTATCCGAAGTCGAAGTACCATTTTGAGTTTTCTTGAATTTTTCCGATATTTCGGGAACCTTCGGGATCTCATTCACATCCCAGTCTGTCTCGTCGTAGTGAGCAGCTTCTGCAATGGGTGCATAATCTCCCGTGAGCTTCTCCAGTTCCTTTGAAATGAAACGGGCCATTTTGTAAGCACCGTAATCATTTGTATGAGTGTAGTCCTTGGGGAAATAGAATCTCTTTGAAGATTCCAGTCCGTCCTTAAGTATTTCCTGCATACTGAAATCATGAAGATCGACAACGGGAACGTCAAACTCCCTTCCGATCAGAATACACTCATCGGCATATTCCTTCAAAAGATCGTTGTAGCCGCCGTTATCCGGTTTCCATGTGTTTCTTGCAAGAGGAGTCACGATGATGGGAAAGGCTCCTGCTTCCCGTGTCTCCTCAATGTATCTTAAAAGATTGTTCCTGTAGCCTTCTTTTGCTTTGAGATGTGGAAGTTTCTGATCGTTGTGAGCGAACTGAAACATTACATAATCCCCTGCCGAAAGCATCTCCCGCACTATAGCGTAATGTCCCTCATTCCTGAAGGATTCGGTGGTAAGTCCCGAGTGAGCATGGTTTGAAACAGCCACGCCTTTTAAATGATCCGACAGCATCTGTCCCCAGCCGGAGTAGCTGCTTCCGGGATAGTAGGGATAATCTGCGGGCTGATCGGTAACTGTTGAATCGCCGCAGATAAAAACCGTCTTTGCATCGCTTTTTTCTATTTCCACGAAGGAAAGTACCGCATTTTCACCGAGGACCGTCACATAAACCGTTCTTCTATCCGCTGCTTCCGTGCTTCCTCTGGGGATGATGCGGCTCACATTAAGATCAAAACTCAGTTTAACCGTGGTGCCCACTGTCATCCGGCCTCTGAAAAAGAGTCTTCTGCTCCCTGCAAAAACAAGTGCCTCTCCCGTAGCATTGAATTCAAGGTTTACCTTGTAATTTCCGTATTCAGGAACATCAGCCGCAAAGCAAAGGGGGATCAAGCCGCCATTGGGGGCTTCCAGGTTTTTAAGAGCCGACTCGTTGTCAACAAAAATCCCTTTTTCGCATTGTTCAGGCTTAACCGCATCCTCATCCCCATAATATGCCGGGAAAACGAAATGATTTCCCAAGCCTGACACAGGCGGATTCTTTTCCGTGATAAATCCGTAGCCCTTTTTCTTATCGTAAAGATCACAGGGCTTTACAAAAGTCCCTTTTCCCTTTTCATCAAATGAAAATAACATCTTACAGTGCTCCGTCCTTTGCGATGGTTGCAGAAACAAGTACTCTGTCAAAGAAGGCCAGTGCAAGTCCCTGTCCCCAGCCCTGGATCCAGTCCTTGGAAATGTTTCTGTAGCCGTCTCTGTCATTCATTACAGCAGTTCCTCCGGAAACGTTCAGAACTCTTCCGTCGGGGCTGATGTTAGCAAGCATACCCTTGATGGTCTTATTGATGTACTTAATGTGGAGCGGATTTCCTCTGGAAACGAAGGCTGCGCCTATGCCTGCGGAAGCGGAAACCTCCTCGTAGGAATCGGGATCGTCCAGTATCGTTCTCCAAAGACCGTTCTCAGTCTGAAGAAGCTTTAAGGATCCCAACTGCTCGTTCAAAGAACCTGCCACATCCATATACCTGGGGTAAAGGTAACACTTGGGAAGGATCTCTCCTACCTGAGACATGGTGAAGGCAGCCCATGCATTGGCTCTTCCCCAGTAGAATCCGGACATATGATTGCCGGCTATATTGTCCCAGCCGTGATAGTAAAGGCCGGTTTCGGGATCCTGAAGGAACTTGATGTGCCAGTACCATTGATTCAATGCATCATTGATGATGTCTTCGTCCTTGAGTTCAACACCCACGCGAAGAAGCAGGAATGCTGCCATGAAAAGAGTGTCAGCCCAGCACTGCTCCGGGAAATCATTGTTAGCGGAAACAGTGTGCTGCAAAACGTTTTCTCCGAATCTGAGGGCATCCTTTCTGAGGTACTCGATCTTACTCATAACGATGTCCCAGTACTTCTGCTCTCCGGTGGCCTTGTAAAGGCTCACAAGGCAATGTCCCATAGCGCAGGCATTTACAGTCCACACCTTGGGAAGGCCAAGGTCGATGAGTTCATCTATTCTGTCTTTAAGGAGTTTTAAGTACTCCTCGTTTCCGGTTTTTTCATAGGCATCCGCAATGCCGTAGTAGGCAACGCCGCAGGGCCAGTCCCATGTAAGATCCATTTTCATGGTACGCTTAACGATCCTGTCAATGACGTCCCTGATTTCCTGTTCATTCATTTCTAATTTCATATGCTTCTCCATTCCGCCTCTTGGGGCTTTTGCTGATGATATTTTATATCAACGGGATAATAATTAAAATAATCATCTCATTACTTCCGCTTAAGCTTACTGCTTTACTTAAAATTTTCCTGTGCTCTGAATGAGAGAATGCCGAAGAATTCTCCCATTTACAACACAGACCTCCCAATGGCATAGGGAGGTCTGCAAAAAACCTAAGGGATATAAAGCTTAGTTGTACTTGCCTGCCTTGAAAGCTTTTGCTTTCTCGTCGATGATAGCCTGATAACCTGCCTTCAGGTACTCATCACTTGCAGCCTTGTAGTTCTTTTCGAAGTCTGCTTCGGAGCCCATAACGATCTTGTCACGAAGCTCTGCATACTTGGAAAGAAGTGTGTTCTTGTATTCATCGGAAGATGCGATGGAAACCTGGAACATGCAGTCGGGAGAAGCAAGGCCTGCATCATAGCAAGCGAGCTGTCCTTCGTAGTTAGCCTTGATCTGCTTGCTGAATGCATCGGAATCCTTGTATCCTAAAGGAGTGATAGCCTGAATGTCCTTATCAACGTTTCCGAGTGATCTTGTAGCTGTAACAAGGCACCACATATCAACGTTGTTGTTGTGGCTCTGCTGCTCAGCAACACCTGACTGATCTGCAACGGATACGGGTGTTCCGTTAGCGTCGTAATTGAAGTTGATGCCTTCGAAGCCCCACTGTAATGTGAAGAGAACATCGGGCTGGCTCATCCACTCGAGGTACATAGCGAATGCTGTCTTTTCCTCTTCAGTTGCCTGAGATGAGAAGCCGATGTATTCACCGAAGATACCGTTGGGACGGAATGCGTTGCATGTGCCGTTTGCAAATGTCTTAGGTCCGTGGTTTACAGCAATACCGAGAGATGCATTGGGATTTGCTGCATAGAACTGGTTAAGAACATCTACGTTGTTTGTAGCGTAGCAGCTGTAGGTAAGTGTCTTTCCGCTTACGAAATCGCTGATAGCATAATCGGATGTTCTTGTATTGTACTCATCATCAATGTAGCCCAGATTGTAGAGCTTGTTCTGCCACTTGAGGAAAGCCTTCTGTGCTTCTGTGGAAAGAGCGGGGATGGAGTAATCGCCTGTTGTAGCCCAGAGTTCCTTGTCCTGAGGATACTTTCTGTAAGGATAGTTCTGGTCAACGCCGTTACCCTCGATCTTTGTACCGCCGAGAAGATGCTCTCCGCCGAGACCGAGCTTCTTGATCTTCTCATACATCTTGAGAAGTTCATCGGGATCTTCGGGATACTCATCGTAACCTGCTGCCTTTACCCAGTCTGCACGATAGAATGTAACGAACTGGTAATTGGTCTTACCGTAAGGTCTTGTACCGATGAGAAGAACTGTTTCTCCGTTGATATCGGTGTACTTGTCAAGGCCGTTGTCTGTCATTGCCTTCCAGTAGGTGGGAGCAATGTGAGCAAACCAGTCCTTGTCATACTCTGCGAAGTATCCCTCACTCTGATAAAGAGTAACATCGGGATAGTCGTACTCGAAGCAGCAAACAGGAAGCTGCTTGGAAGCTGCCTTAAGAGCATACAGCTCGTTCTCCTGACCACGTGCAAGAGCTACGTATTCAACTTTGATGTTGTACTTGTCACCGAATTCCTTCTGTACCCACTTGGTCCAGTAGTTGTTTGCAGCATCGGGTGCACCGTTGGGTGTGGCACGCTGATAAACAGGAACCTTAAGAGTTACCTGATTCTTGAATGCTGACCAGCCGTCAACACCAGCTACTGTCTTGGAGATGTTCTCCGTGAATCCGCCGGATGCTTTGCTTCCGGTACCGGTCTTACCGCCACAGCCTGCAAGAACAGAAACTGCCAATGCTCCGGTGAGAGCTACGGTAAGGAGTCTTTTGAAACCTTTTTTCATAAAATTTTCCTCCGTTTATATTATGTAAACCCGCACTATTGCAGGTAAACATCAACCTTTGACTGCTCCGATCATTGCTCCCTTCACAAAATACTTCTGTAAGAAAGGATAGATGATGATAATGGGAACGGTAACGAACATTATACATGCAGCCTGAAGCACTTCAGGAGTTGCAGTATTCGAAGCTCCGCCCACGTCTCCGAGAGATGTGTTGATGGAAGCTTCCGCACCCTTTACAAGGAGATAGAGCTTGTACTGGATCAGTCTCAGCTTGTCCGATGTAATGTAGTACATGTTATCTGCATAGGAATTCCAGCGTCCTACGGCATAGAACAACGAAAGGGTGGCGATAATGGGCTTGCTTAAAGGAAGTACGATCTTACCGAGGATCTGAAAGTTCGTGGCTCCGTCAAGAAAGGCCGACTCTTCGAGGGAATCGGGGATCGAGCTCTGGAAGTAGGTCTTCATAACAAGCATATTGTACGGCGAGTAAACCAGAGGCAGGATCAGAACCCACATCGAATCGATGAGATGCAGATCGTTCATGAGAAGATAGGCAGGGATCATTCCGGCCGAGAAATACATGGGTACCATGAGGATGAAAGTAAAGATCCTCTTTCCCTTAAGTCTCTTCTTTGAAAGGGGATAGGCCGCACAGGTGCAGACCACCATACCTATCAGTGTGAAAAGTGCCGTTACAAAGGCGCTGTATCCCATGGATCTTGTCATTGTAGCGTCCTTGAAGACCAGATTGTAGGCATCAAATGAAAAATCCTTGGGCCAGAAGTAAACTTCCTTGGCCATGACCGCACCGTTTCCGGAAACAGACTTAACAAGAACATGCCAGAAAGGAATGATGCAGGTCGCACACAGAAGTATAAGTACCAGAACTATTACGAAATCACTGACGTGAAGCTTGACGATAGCCCTGCTTCCGTCCGATGTTGTTGTCGTTTCTTCTTTTTTCTTAAATATGCTCATCTTAAACTCTTCGCTCCGTTATAATAAACCTTCTTCTCCAAGCCACTTGGCCACTCTGTCGGCAACCAGAACAAGGATCAGTCCCACCAGGGACTGGAAAAGTCCTACCGCGGTTCCCTGAGAGAACTTACCGCTTCCGAGACCCTTTTCGTAAATGTACACAGCCAGCTGATACTCGAAATCTCTTACCTGTGTATTGTCCAAAGCGGTGAGCCTTTCCAGGTTACTTCCCATGACTCTTCCGAGGTTCATAATGAGCAGAGTAACAATGGTTCCTTTTATGCCGGGCAAAGTGATGTGCCACATCCTCTTCCATCTTCCGGCGCCGTCGATCATCGCAGCTTCATAGAGTTCTCCGTTAATGCTTGTAATGGCTGCAAGGTAAAGGATCGTGCCCCAGCCCATTCCCTGCCAGACACCGATCAGAAGGTAACTGACAGCCCAATGCCACTTTTCTGTCAGAAAAGGGATACCTTCCGCTATGGCTCCTGTCTTCAAAAGCATCATGTTCACAAGACCCGAGGAGGGGCGGAACATCGTGTAGGCAACGGATCCGATGATGGCCCAGGAAAGGAAATGAGGGAGATAAAGGATCGTCTGGGATACCTTTTTAAATCTCATAAGCCTCAGTTCATTCAGCATGAGTGCCAGGATGATGGGAACCGGAAAGCCCACAAGCAGATCCAGGAGGTTAAAGCAAAGGGAATTCCGTAAAGCTCTGAGGAAATCGGAATCACTGAAGATCTTCTGAAACATTCCGAGGCCAACCCACTCACTTCCGGAATATCCCTTTGCCGGTTTATAGTTCATGAAAGCCATGCGTAATCCGGGATAGGCCGCATAGCTGAAAACGGCCACAAAAGCTACAGGTATCAGCAGCATAAGATAAAGCTGCCAGTCACGTTTGACAGCCTTCTTGGTTTCTTTTTTTGCAATCATCGAATGCTCTTTATTTCTTGCCATTGCAAATGCTCCTTAAGTTTCACATTAACTTGAAAATTTATCTTTGCTTCATTATTGCTCTTTTTTTTATGTTTTTCTAATCATCGCGAAAATAAAACTATGCATTTTCAACCATTTATGTTAAAATGAATATCGTTGTATATGGGTAATTTCAACTAAAGTAACCCATATATTTCCCTTCTTTTTAGGCATTTTTGACAAGTGCCCCGTTAATAGCGCCAAAAATTTACGTGTTTTTTTGACTGTAGTTTTTAAATTTTATAATAAAAGGTCAAAATATATAATTTTCATCACAAAAAAGAGGTAAAAAATGTCCAAATCAAAAAGTGCTGTGGCTGAATACAGAAACTATTTTCTTCCTCACGATTTCCCCGTCCTTCTGCTTTCCGGAGAGTACTGGAGGATATCCAGCCAGCCCAGTCCAAACCTGCATTTCCACAACTGTCTGGAGATCGGCATCTGCCACTCGGACAGCGGATATATGGCTTTTAACGGCAAGAGCGAACCGCTTTTCTTTAAAGCCGGGGATGTCACCTGCGTCCCCCGAAACATCCCCCACACCACCTGGTCAACGGAAGGAACGGAAAGCCATTGGTCCTACCTTTTTATTGATGTTTCGGAATTCATGAAGAACATGCTTCCCAATTCCGCCATCCGAAACTACGACCTTTCGGTCTCGGCTTACAAAGATTACAAGTACATCTTCAGCCGCGCCGAACACCCTGAGATCTACCATCTGGCTGTAGAAGCGGTGCGGGAACTTGAGAACCAGAAGCCTCATTATCGTACCTGCGCCGCCGGTCTCATCATGTCTCTCATAATAATGCTGACACGTCTTCAGAGTGAGGGGGGAGAGCTGGCCACTTCCTCCGACAACCCGCCCGAAAATGCAATGGTGCTCTCTCCCGTTTTAGACTACATCGAAGACAATTACTCGAAACAGATCGATGTGGATTATCTTGCGGAGATCTGCCACTTAAGCCCCACCCATTTCAGAAGACTGTTCCGTTCCATCATCGGAACAAATCCTCTTGATTTCATCAACAACACCCGCATTACAAAAGCCTGCGATCTGCTGAGGAGTACGGAAGATTCCATCCTCGACATTTCCGAAGCAGTGGGCTTTCATTCGGTCTCAAGCTTTAACCGTCATTTTGCGGAAAACACAAAAACAACGCCCCGTAACTACCGTTACGAGACGCTGATGCAAAAAGAAAACACCGAAAAAATGCAGATAAAACAATACAAGGGCTGGATGTATCCCGAGAAATGATCCCGGGATACAGCAGCCCTTGCTGTTTTTTCAGTCTAAATGGAAAACATTTTTAAGATCGATGGCAACGGGACTGTTGTCCGGATTGGTTTCCATGATGTCTGCCATGAAATCCCACCATTTACGGTTGATGGCAGTATCAGCGCCTTTAGCCCAGAGCTCCTCGTTCTCGATCTCGATGTATCCGAAAAGTGTGAGGGTCTCCTTATCGAGGAAAATAGTGTAATTCTTTCCTCCGTGCTCGTGGATCATGTCCTTCATTTCCGGCCAGAGGAGATTGTGTCTTCTCTCATACTCTTCTTCCTGTCCGGGAAACAGCTTCATTTTAAAACCTTTTATCATTTTTCTATCCTCCATATGTTTTTTTCGGGAACTCATCATGCTTTTCTGAAAATCTCCGCAGTTCCCGCAGCATCTATCACATTCTGAACTTCCTTAAGGGTCTTGGGCAGCGAATCTCTGATAAACTCCAGTGTCATAATGACATTCAGGCAGAACTGTGCGACAAAATTCGTGCTGATCCAGGGAATCTCCTCAAGGACCGCTCTGTTGGCGGTGTCTGCCAGTTCCTTGACCGAAAATCCTTCCGTATTGTCAAGACCGATCAGTGAATTCAAAAGGATCCGCCAGACATTGTCAGCCAGTTCCCTGTCCTTTAAACGTTCCGCTCCGTAGCCGCCCATGCAGCATGCAAACATGGGAAGTGAAAACTCTCTCTTTCCCACAAGTCCCTTCGTCACCTTTGCTCTCTCTTCCGAAGAAAGGAAATAGATCCTGCCGTATTCCGCGATCATGTCCTTCCATTCTTCATCTTCGAGAAGATCCGCCATTTCCGTCCATACGGAAGGAGCTCCCATGCAGATCTGCAGATGCGTGCCTCCCGTAGTCCTTTCACCGATGTACCCCAGATGCAGTGTTTCGGGATCGAACTCAAAATCAGGTCCGGAAACCAGTTTGAGGGGTGCTTTCTTAATGTCTTCGGAGCCGATCTCGATCTTGTGCCTGTAGGCGGGATCGTTCTTTCTTTCCCACTCCGTGAGCCAGTTGTAGCAAAGTGATGACCAGTCGGGACCGGATCTTGCATGAGAAGGCATCTTCATATCCTTCTTATCGTAAAAATCTCCCAGAGGATCCCTGTTCAGGAAGGTTGTTTCGTTGTCCTTAAGTTCTTCAAAAATGTCCTCAAGTCTTCTGTCACCTGTCAGGTAGTAATAGTACCTGTGGTGTCCCGCCATGGCGATCCTTGCTTCTTTGCAGGGGCAGCCCCAATGACGGACATTGTGTCTCGATCCCATGCCTTTGTATTTTCCGATGTGGTAAACATCCACTTCCGACGCATGTCTGGAGAGTTTCTCAGCCAGTTCGAACACGTCTGCCCTGCCGGTTCTCATGAAGTAGAGCCAGAGCCAGAGGGTGGGAACAAGCTCCGTGTTGTCCCAGGCATATCCTCCCACGTCGTACCTCCATACATGTCTGGCAGGATCGTAGGTGTGCATAAAGTCGCCGTAGTTGAACATTCCGTACCAGTTTCTCTGTTCAACTTCTTTTTTATAGAATTCAAAAGCCTTTTCCAGCTGTCTTTCAAGCCACTTTTCCGTCTCTGTCTCATCTGAAGGAAGTGACCAGTAGCCGAAAGCGTGAAGGTCATGATAGTACTCCGGAGATCCTGTGTAGACAGGAGGGTTGGTGTAGCTTTCCGCAAAGTTCTCCATCTCTTCATCGGAAGGGATCATCTCATCCGAAAAACGAAGAGCTATCTCATTGGTGCAGGCGATGCCGTAGGGATCCGCTCCCTTGTAATCGTAACCTTCGTAGCAGACCTGATTGTAGCCACGGGTTGCGTAGTGTCTGAAATCCATGGGCCGTGCTTCCGGGCTCCAAAGCCAGACAAAGCACTTTGCACTATCTTTTGTAAGTCCCGTGACAGTGTAACCGCTTGGATACTTTTCCCAAAAATCCCGTATGCCCACACTCACTGAGCCCGCGGGGCTTCCGAAAGCAAGGGCTCCCTTTGCCCTCTCGCCCTGAAGCGCATCAACGAAGCAGAGTCCTTCTCCTGAAAGCTTCTTTCTGATCTCAAAATGGGTCGCACTGTCCTGGCAGAAATCGTAAGTGTCCCAAAACGGAACATCTTCAAGGATCTTATCCATGATCTCTTTTTCTTTGTCCTTCGGATCAAGGATCTCTCCCCGCATCTGCGCTCTGTCGTATCCTTCCGGAGTTCTGGGTCTCCAGCTCACCATGGTCATTACCGACTCATGAAAGACGCCCCTGTCTCCCATGAACTTAATGTGTCTGTTGTAGGGTTCACCATTAAGGGGACTTTCAAAGGAGAGACCCAGTCCTTTAAGGAAGTCTCTGTCTTCATCACCGTCGTAGATGAATGTATGCGTGAAATTAAGTTCGTCCGAATCAAGGTCCAGTTTCAGACGGATCACGAACTGCAGTTTTTCATCACCCTTACTGTCTTTGTGGGTGCCGGTGTATTTAAAGATGCACTGCAGGTCGCCTTCTTCTTCCAGCTCTGCCCGTTCTATCTTTCCGAGGTAGTTTCTGTCAACCGTTCCCGGATTTCCATCGATCTCAACGGGCTGCTGCAGGATCAGCTCGGGTCTGCAGTTCATGGCAACCGAATTGCCGCCTCTTGTAATCTCGGTAAAAAGGAAATCCCCGCTCTTGGGTATCAAAAGCTTCATTTTGCCGTTAAGTACTTCGTAAGCATCGCCCTTATCCAGCACTGCCATTTTGCTGTCGGCTTTCTTTGATGCCTGTCCGATCCTGACCTCGGTAAAATCTCCCAGAAGATCAGAATCTGCGGTGTGTGCTGTCCATTTCACCGACCCGTCAGGCCAGAAGGCTGTGATCCTTGACTGTACCGGGACTGCATTTCCCGAGTCTCCGATGCAGGTGAAGGAATCCTCTTTTTTGCATTCGCCCTTTTTCCACATGCATCCGAAGGTAGTGTAACCTTTTCCGCCTTTAAGCTTTGTAAGTTTCATATCCTATGCCTCGATCTCCTTGCGCCTGTTCTTGGGTTCTCCCGCCCAGAATCTGCGGTCACTCTCTTCAGCTTCAAACTCATTGTTAAAGATAACCTGTAATCCTGCGATGGCAAGGCAGTTCTTTTCCATGGCCGTGGTCTTGAACCAGCCTTCGCTGTTTTCATCCCATCTGGTGGCAACTCCGCTTCCGTAAACGCTGTCACAGACAAGGGTCAGCTCATCTGTAGCCGTTTCCGGGATCTGAATGATCTCTCCCAGGAGTTTGTTTTTCATCCTGCCCTTTGTGAGCTCTTTGTTTTTTACAACTATCCTGTAATCCTTAATGCAGCCTCTGAAATCCCTGTCGTTTTGCGGCGGCAGATAGCCCAGACCGTAAACCTTTACCTGTTTCTTTAGCTTCAGAGTGATCTCAACGGGGAAACTTTCAAAATCCTCCATTTCCCATGTGGTGTTGGGATTGATGTCCGAAAGCCCGGTCGTATCAACGGTGCAGTTCTTTACGGATATGCTTTCTATGATCTCGTTTCCTTTTGTCACGGAATTATGATGGGCCAGGAGTTCTTCCAAAAGTATCTCGTTCTTGGGATTAAAATCGTCCGAAGCGGCGTAGGCCATCAAAGCGTGCTTTAGTGCATATGCAGCGGGTCTGTCCTCAAATTCTCCGTCAAGATCCGCGGAAACGAAGAGCAGCTTTCCCTGCTCCAGCTTTGCTTCAAAGATCAGTGAAAGAGGCTGATTTCTGTTCCAGCAGTCTATGGCACGCACAATGTTCCTGCGGTTCGGATCGAGGACAAAGCCTCTGGCATTGTCAAGAATGTTCTCCCATTGCCAGCCGCCGGAAACATCCGTAGGGAAGTATCTGAAAAGGGGATGCTTTTCATCGCACACGATGCCGAGCGGTCTTGACCAGTTCGGTCCCATCTGGTCGTTCCAGAAGATGTTCCTCATTCCGAGAGCCGGGCACTCGTAGCCCAGTTCCGTGAGATGGGGGCTGTAGATCACCTTTTTCCCCTCCAGAAGAGCATTGATGGCTTCCTCCTTTTTCCTCGTATAAAGCACATCGTCGTACTTTTCTTCATCTTTCTTAAAGACGTAGATCTCCCACTGGTTCTCCGCTATGCAGCGATTGTTCTTTCCCAGCCCCAGAAGGAGCTTTCCGCCTGAGTTTTCCGTAATATCATCAAGAGGGATGTCCAGATCAAGTAAATAGCTGTTGCCGCCCTTTTTCGCACTGATGCCCTCGTAGTCCATCGCATAGACCTTTTTTCCGTTCAGGATCAGACGTACAAAGAGCGTTGCGTCTTCTATGTCCCTGTCTCCGTAATGACAGATCTCCACGCTTGTTTTCAGCCTGTCGCCGGCTTTCAGAACATATGAAGGGATGCGGGTCAGGATAACGGTGTCATTAATGAATTCCCTGGCTTCTCCCGGGGTAATGTATCCCTTGTTGTCCCAGAAAGCATCCAGAACACCCACAAATGCTCCGCCCTGTCCCAGGTAATCATGCAGGTCAAGGTACTCAAAGCCCTGAATGGCTTTTGTCCTGTAATTGGCTTCGATATCTTCTTTCAGGAAGCGGACCTGATTTCTTCCGGAACAATAGGCGAAGGCCTTATTGTGTTGCAGCACACCTCTGTCCTCGGCGCAGGCCTTAAAGATCTCGTAGTTGCCGGGAGTCATGTATCCCGAAAACTTGCCGATAACATCGAAATCGGGGTAAGAACACCATTGTCCCATTTCATGGCTGATGACAGGAAGTTTGCAGTCCACCAGTGACACATCATAGTCCTTGCCCTTCCATCCCTTAAAATTCCTGATGGCTCCGCCGGGCAAGGGACCATAGCCCGAACGGTGGAAGTAGATGTAGTCCGTTCCCGTGATCTCTGCAGGGGGGACATCGTAGAACCATCCGGATTCCGCCGTGTAGACTCTTCTGCCTTCAAAGCCCAGTTTCCTGTCTTCTTCTCTGGCAAAATCCACCCATTCCCTTAAGCATTTGTACCATTTCCCACTTGGTTCGTTTCCCGAAGAAAACAGCACGAAGGAGGGATGATGTCCGAAGGCTTTCAGGATGTTTACCGTTTCCTCCCTGAGTACATCCAGCATGGGAATACCGTCGTTAAAGACATTCCACATGCCGCATTCTATCTGAAGGAAAACGCCCTCCCTGTCCGCTGCCATAAATGCCGCGTCCGGAGGACAATAGGAATGGCAGCGTATAAAATTGAAGCCCCACTCCTTTACTGTTTTCATAATGCGATCCCAGAAAAGGTCCCCCGTTTCCGGAATCCCGGTGTGGGGATAATCTCCGCCGAAGTGCACGCCTCTCATGTACTCGATCCGTCCGTCGATCACAAACTTGCCGTCTTTGACCTCGACCTTTCTTTCCTTCCTTAAGGCATATGCCTTCTTGGCCTCTTCTCTTTCCCTGAACTCCTCCTCGGATAAAAGGAGGATCTCACCGCCCATACCGTTCCATGTGGCTCCCAGTGCATCCGACACCCCGTGTCCGTCGGGACGATAGGGGTACTGCATGGAATTGTCCACTACCACCTTTAATTCGTGTGCTCCGGCTTCCAGAATACCGGTCTCAAAAACAAAGGGTGTAAAAAGTGCTGTCTTTTCTCCCAGTTTCCTACCGTCGATAAAAGCTGTCACTTTCCATCTGGTGATCTCGATAAACAGCCTGTAGTTTCCGGATTCCGTTACCTCAATTGATCTGCTGTAAACCGCCTCTCCTCTGAAAACCCTTTCGGGCTGTGAAAGAAAGGGCACTTTGCATCCGTTTTCCTGAGCAAAGGAGTACTCTTCCCTCTCGTACCAGAAAGGATTGTGTAATCCGCTCATAAATTCCGTGTTAATGTCCACCTTATCACCGAATCCCTGCATCTGAAGGATTCCCGGCAGAACAACGTTTCCCTTTTGTTTTCCGGTGTTTACATGCCAATTTCCTGCAAGATTAATCATAATTTACCTCTGTTTGTCAATGCTTGGCTCTGTATTGTGAATTGACTTCGTTGATAATGCTTTGTCCGCCCCTTGTCAGCCATTCCCTGTTTACTTCCAAAAGCTCATCTTTTGTGATCTCGCCGTAAATGTAGCGCGTTCTGGCAAGATCTATGCTTTCCTGAAGACTTGCCCCCACCTCGGCGTAAGTGGCAGAGTTCGCGAGATAGACCAACGCGGGATTTGAAACAGCGGAAGAAAGCGCTTTTTCATAGGCCTGCTTCTGTGCCGTCATCCTTTCCGTGTCCTTAACGTGAGGTGAAGTCACATGTTCGGTTGAAGGGAGATAGGCCAACATCTGGTTAAGGTCCAGATAATTGTTTATAAGTGCGGGATTTCCCGCATCCAGCATTTCTATAATGTCATCCTTGACCGTGTAGTTCACACCCTCTATTCCGTACTGGGTGAGGACAAGCATCTCATCGTCACACAATCTGTCAAGAAGTGTAAGGGCGGCTTCGATCTTTTCTTTCGTATCACAGGTGGATGCGGAAAGTGTAAAGTAGCCGTTGTAGCCGGATGTGGCGAGAGTCCTTCCGTTCACCGCTCCGTAGAGAGTCATGGACGCAGGCTGCTTGGGATCTGTAACGGAGGGCGTAAAAGTGGAATCCGAGACAAAATAGTCCCATATTCTTCTTCCGGAGTCCATAACATCGATAAAGACTCCGTTCTTTCCGGTTTTGCAGCCATCCGACCAGTTTTCTGTAGGTCTTGCGGCCCAGTCGGGGGCCATGAGTCCGTCATCATAGAGCTTTTTAATATAATCAAGGGCCGTAATGTATTCCGGCTGCATGTGGACAGGTACCAGATATCCGTTGGATTCGATCCATCCGTTCCCGCAGCCGAACCACGTCTGGATAATGTCAAAGGGGCCCGTGTAGCATGTCATTTCAAGGCCTATGGTATCATCCTTGCCATTCCCGTCGGGATCCCCGTAGGTGAAGGCATAAAGCATGTCGTAAACATCCTTTGGTGATTTCGGTTCTTTAAGCCCCAGCTTCTCCGCCCAGTCAGTCCTGTAGCAGAGGCCGTATCTTCCCACCGCCCTTGCTCTGGGGATCGCAATGAGTTTTCCGTCAACGCTCAGACTTTCCGCAACAGAAGGCAGGATCTTGGAAAGATTGGGGTACTTTTCACTGTCCCAGATGTAATCGTTCAGATCCACAAAAAATCCGTTTTTCGCGGCGGAGACGGTCTTAGCGGTAACAGGTCCCCCGTAGGTCATGATCATGGGCATGGTAGCGGGAGAAGCGACAGCAAGATCCGTTTTTTCTTCCATAAGATCGTTCTGCACCCAGATAATGTTAAGATTACAGCCGCAATAATCCTCGATCCTTTTGCGGATCTCTTCTGCATACTCTCCGGTATTTGATTTTGCAGGATTGAAGCTGATGGTCATAAATGTGACTGTTTCTCTGCTCTTGTCTTCGATGTTTTCCTTTTCGGAACAGCCCAGCACTCCAAAGCTTAAGGAAGTAACCAAAAGCAAAGCCATAGATTTTTTAATGATGCTTTTCATTCCGGCAGCCTCCCTCTAATATAATTTCCTGAATTTTCCGGGTGTAACTCCCGTCACTTTGCTGAAAAATCTGATAAAATTCTGGGCATTTGCATAGTCCAGAGAAGCAGCGATCTCCTGCACGGACATATTTGTCTGCAGAAGAAGTTTCTTTGCTTCTTCGATCTTGTATTTCTCGGCATATTCCGTAAAGGATTTGCCCTTTTCCATCTTAAGTATCTTCCAGATATAGGTCTGATGAACTCCCAGTTCATCCGCACATTCCGAAAGCAGGATGTTTCCTTTGGTCTTATCCATCAGTTTGTCGATGGACTCCATGACATTGTAGGAATCGTTCTGCATCTTTTCGGAGAGCTTGTCCACAATGGGATCTATAAAATACTTCTTTATCTTCCTTCTTACTTTTCTGGGCTCTATCTCCGACATGAGCTCTGCATAGGCCTGACGGATGCCTTCCGTAAAGACTTCATCCAGAGGTATCCCGGCTTCCATACCGGTCAATACTATGCTGTTTACATATCTCATTATATAGAGCACGGAAATATCACTGTGGGAGACAGTGGCAAGATGCTCCGCAAAACGGTCAGTGAGCTGGTAAGCCTTGTGCTTGTCCGCTTCCTTAACAGCCACCCGTACATCGTTTTCAAAATCATTGCTGTAGGATTCCCCTTTAATGGAAGGCTTGGAAGCCGTGTAGAACCTGAGTTCCGGCGTTTCGTCCTCTCCGGCGGTCTCTCCTGCGGTGGTGTAGTCTTCGTAGCCCTGCTTGGTGAGTGCCCTTACGCTTTCTCTGTAAGCTCTTCTGAAATGTCTGTGGTCATGGCAGGTGCTGCTGATACCCTCAAGCATATGGTAACCGGTGTGTTCGTAAGTGAATTTCTGTATCTCATCATGGAATTTCAATATCTTTTCCAAAAGAAGATCTTCGTTCTCGGCGCCAAAGAAAGTCACAATGGCGCATGAATTGTAGATAGCGGGCATCCACATGAGGTTCCTTATGCTGTCGGGCATGGAATCGATGATCTGAAGACAGATGGCATCCTCGTTTATGGTGCTTTGAGGATCCGGATACTTTCTAAGGTCCAAAACCAGGACGCCGGTGGCAAAACAGGGGTAATTGGGAAGACGAAGACCATGGAAGTAGTCATCCCACTCGTCTTCGGATTTAATGCCTTCGTTGATCAGTCTTCTTTCAAACATTTCACGGATCTTGTTTTCCTGCCCCGCAACCATCTTTTCCAGAAGGCTCCTGTCATTCATAAGGTTTGACAGATGTCCGGAGATCAGTTCAAATTCATTTCCCCTGATCTCTCCCTCGGTTTTGGCCACTTCCCTGACAAGTCCGCCTACAGGCTTGTAGATCATATAGACCATTACTGCGATCATGAATACCACAACAAGCAGAAGCGCAGCAGGTCCTATCCAGCTCCTGAACCCTCCGGCCCCGAAAACTCCGTTTTCTTCAAGGGTTGTGAAGACAAAATAGTTCCACCCGTTTGTTTCCGAAACGCATTTTGCAACAACAGCCGTATCCATCCCCTTGATCTTTACGGGCTTGTATCCCTGAATGTCTTCATACAAAAGTGTTCCGGCCATTTCATTAAATCTGTCATCCCGGGAATAGACTATATTACCGTTTTTATCGGTGATCACCACTGTCTCGTTCTCTTCGATCATGTCATCGATCCAGCTCTTCAACGTGTGCATATTGACCTTGATCACCGCAAGTGCATTGGTATTTATGGAGTCAAAAGGGAGACGCATTACAAGGGTCAGTTCGGAGGTGTCGACGCTGAATCTTTCATCTGCATCCACAGCCGTTGTGGCCTTCTCCTCTTCCTTTTCCCCGTAATTCCAGAAGTGTCTCAGACCTTCCGATCTGCTCTTCCTGTAAAACTCTGAGAGCTTCGCTCTGTCATTTAATTCGGTCAGTCTCATGAGACCTTTGTTACTGATCACCCAGCCTGTTTTGTAGAGTACAAGGGTGTAACTGTCCACATAATCCAGAAACATCTTCTTTGTACTCAAAATATCCATGACCGACTTGTAGCGACTGTAATCCGCGTAAGTAAAATCATTTTGCAGTACCCAGTCCACTTCCTCATCATCCATGGATGCGATGTAATACTTTTCAAAAATAGCGAGACGGTCATTGACCTGCTCCACCATTTGTTTTGACAAAAATTCTGTTCTTTGTCCGGTCTCCTCACGGTACTGCATAAGATTCGATCTTGCAGTGTATCCGAAAAAAACGGCCGCCAGAATAAAGATAAAAATAATACTTCCCATGATAAGCATATATCTATAGGATAATCCGGAAAGTCTTTCTCTAAAACGCCGTGCCATTAAATCCTCCCATCTCTTTACAGATCTTCCTGTCTTCATCTCTAAAGAGAGTAGCACAATTTTTCCGTATTGTCTAACCAAATTCATCCCGCCTCCAAAATAAGAGGCGGGACTGATCCGGCATGCATATGCCTGCTTTATGAGATTGATCTCAATACTTCTTCAAAGTCCATGTCATCCGCATAATAGAAGGATGTGTAGCAGGGCTGGTTGTAAACATTGTTCTGCCAAGCCACTCCGCATCTGTACATGGTGTCATGTAAAAGAGTAAAGAGCTTGTGCTTCGTAATGTCTGTATTGGTGTAGATCCTTACTGCGCTGCTGTCCTCGGTTCTGAGAACCAGCTCCTCCCGGAAATCTCCGAAAATGTCGGCCACCAGACAGGGATTACCCTTGGTCCCGTTGTTCGTGGAAGTGTTTTCCGGAGCCAGCATCACCCCGTGGGTATGATCTCCGATGACTCCGATGTGATGTCCGCCCACGTAATCAACACCGTCAGTCACCTGAGTCGTGAGATCCGCAGCCCACTTGATGTTGAAATTGGTTCCCAACGGCTTTACGGGAAGAATGTTTCCTTTAACGTCACGCACATCGTAAACCCACATCTGAAGTCCGCGAACGCCGGGACAAATGTCTCCGATCATGCAACGACCCAGATCTCTGTCTCCTCTTTCGCCGAAGATGACTTTTCCGGTTTCCGCATCTCTGTATGCAAAGCCCCAGGGTACAGACGTACCGCCTTCAAAAACGTTAAAGATCCTGAAGCCCGGTGCATCCGGATCGATCTTTGCCACATGCATGGCATCTCCGTGTCCCAGCTTTACCACGCGGCCGTCTTCCATCTTATCTGCCGATGAATAGAGGACAGTTCCGTCATGATCTATAGTGCAGGCACCGTAGATGATCTCATGACAGCCGTCTCCGTCAACATCCGCCACGGACAGGCTGTGATCGCCCTGTCCCGCGATGCATCCGTAAACGGGATCCGTTCCGTCCACCGCACAGTGATGCATGAAGGGGTTGTCCATAAGGACGTAACCCGAATCGATCTTAAAATATTCTTCATGTTTGCGTTTCGAAAAATCGTAAGCCGTGATGGTCGCTCTTGTATAGTAGCCTCTGCAGATGATGAGGTAAGGATGTTTTCCGTCAAGATAGCCTACGGCAGAATTGAAGCGGTCGACTCTGTTGCAGGGCTCGATCCTCTTCCATGCATAGTCTCCCCAGAGCATTCCGTCATCATCTCTGGGCACGGGGAAATCAATCGTCTCGATCTCTTTTCCCATTCCCTCGAACATTGTCAGATACTCGGGGCCTTCGTAGATAAAGCCCTCAAATTCTCTGAGCTTGTTCTTGTCGCTCCTTGAGGGAGCAAAAACATCCATGAAGTAGTCCGTAAGTTCACAGGCATCTTCAAGAGAAAGAGGATAATCGTACTTTTTCTCGATTCCGAAACATTCCTCAAGTGTCTTGGGCCAATGTCCGTTCACAACCTCCGGATGCTTGTGCCAGCTTCTGAAACGGTTTACGGTGTAATCGTAGAAATCCGCAGCGGAGCAAACGTAATTGTCATCGTCGGTAACACCGTTTGCCCTGTCCTTCTCGGGGATGGTGATGTATTTTTCGCTGATCGTCTCTCCGTTTTCGCCGAAAACAGTCATCTTTGTTCCGGGAGCTGTCTTTACGGACATCTCCGCCTTGCCGTCTCCGTCAAAATCGTAGACGATAAACTGAGTATAATGTGCTCCCGCACGGATGTTCTTTCCCATGTCCAGTCTCCAGAGAAGACGTCCGGAAAGCTTGTAGCAATCGATGTAGCAGTTTCCGGTGTAGCCCCTGTGAGAAACATCGTGGGAGTTTGAAGGATCCCATTTGACAAAGTACTCAAGTTCTCCGTCTCCGTCCACATCTCCTATGCTCATGTCGTTTACGGAGTAGGTGTACTCCTGTCCCGCAGGGGTAACACCGCCTTCGGGGATCTGCATGGGGATCTCGATGTAATTCTTATCGTTCTTCCAAGCCTTGACCGCAGCACAGGCAGCAGTTTCTTTGCCGTCCCTGACCGCAGCCACGCTGTACTCGTCTTCGCTCTTTCCTTTTATATCAAGATAGTTGGTACTGTCTGTTACAAACGCGATCTTTTCGCCGTTTCTGTACACATTAAAGTCGGTACCCGTAAGTCCCGTTTCGTTGCTTCCGGAAACCTCATCCATGAAAAGTCTCCAGCCAAGAAAAACTCCTTCATCGGTCTTTACTGCGATAAGACCTCTGTTCAGCTTTTCTCTCTGTTCCTGTTTTTTATATGTTACACTTGTGCAAAGCTTTTCGCTTCTTTCAAGTAATTTTCCGTTTGAATAGGCCTCTGCGTAAAACCAGTGAGGCACATGTGTAGATCTTTTAATGGTAAATGAATTGTCTTTTCCTCTGTATTTTTCAGAGTAAACTACTGTTTTCGAGTCATGATCGGAATAAAACAGGGCATATTCATCCGCACCTGTTATCTTGTCCCATTCCATGCAAATTTGATCTTTTGTTATGTTTTTAACTGTAATTTTCATCAGTTTTTTCCTTTTTCGAAAAGTAAGAGGGATGGTATACTTTTTAAATTGTTTTCTTTTTAAAAATACATACCCGCGGACTGTAAAAGTCCGCGGGTATGTGGTACTTTTAGCACTCTGTCGTGTAAAACGCCGTTATGCTGTTAAAAACTATTTTGCGTGATAGAGTTCGTTGATCTCCTTGGTGAGCTGAGCTCCGCCTGCCTTGGACCACTGGTTGATTGCAGCCTCAAGACCTGTGTCATCGATCTCGCCTACGATGTAAGCAAGCTGAGCATCTGTCATAATCTTGTTGAGTGCATTGAATGTTTCTGCATTTGAAGCAGAAGGTGTTGAAGACTCATAGGAAAGACCATAGTTGGGAACAAGGTGCAGTCTGTTGTCAGCATATACTTCTGCTTCAAGAACCTTGATAGCTGATGTTGCGGGAGCAACTACATAAGGTCTTTCGTTAGCTTCAGCTGTGAAGTAAACAGGTACCTGGTTGAAACCGTTCCTGTACTTTCCGGAAAGGCCTTCAAGCTTTTCTGTTGCTTCATCGCCTGTGTAATATGTTACATAACCTTCTTCGTTAAGATCCCATGTAACACCGCGGAGACCGCTGTCGATGAGAAGAAGCATTTCACCGTCATTGATATCGTTAAGGAACTGAAGTACCTGACGAAGCTGAGCTTCTGTCTTAATGTTTACCTTGGAAACAGCGATCATGTTAGAGATACCGATGAAAGGCTGAACACGAGGTCCGAAACCGCAATCTACGTAACCGCGGACTGTGTACATGATCTCATCTTCTGTTGTAAGACCTTCGTTCTGGAAGTACTCCTGAACCTTTCTCTGATCGTCAACAACCTGTACGCCGGAACCTGCGAGCTGTGTTCTGAGAAGAGACTTCTGTGCCGCACCTGCGCCAAGATCTCTGAAATCAGCGATACCGTTTGAACCGTTGTTAATAAGACCTTCTTCATAGAGCTGTCTGATCTTCTTAAGTGCATCCTTGTATTCTTCGGTCATGTATCTGTTGATCAGATCACCCTTTGCATCGATGCCCCAGATGTTGGGAACTCCGAACCAAGGGAACATGATGTCAAATACACCGCCCCAGGAGTCAAGTCCGAGACCTACTGTATCATCAAGTCCGTTTCCGTCGGGATCGCCGTATGTGAACTGATAGAGCATCTCATGATAAGCTTCCCAGTTAGTGGGCTCATCAAGTCCGAGGTTCTCAAGCCAGTCAAGACGATATCCCATACCGTTACGTCCGATCTCACGTCCGCGAGGAAGTCCGTAGAGCTTTCCGTTCTTGGAAGCAGCTGCACGATATGCCTCGGGGATCGTTGCAAGGTTGTCGTAATCATCAAGGTAGGGAGCAAGATCCCAGAAGAGACCTTCTTCCGCAGCCTGATAGAATGTAGCGTTGTTACCAACTACCAGAACGTCTTCAACGTCACCGGTTGTAAGCTTTAAGCCAAGGTTTTCATCTGTATAGTAGGTTGTTGTATCAGCCCACTTCCATGTGATATCCATGTTGGTGTACTTGTTGATCTCAGCTACCATCTGATCGTAGAACTTGTTCTCTTCCGTATGCTCATCATCGGAAGGAAGCAATACGCTGATCTTAAGGGGAGCAAGTGTGGGTGTGGGTGTTGCAGTTGCCTTTGTTTCCGTCTTTGTTCCGGAAGCAGCAGGTGTGTTCTGTGCAGTCTGCTTTTCTTCAGCAGGTTTCTTGTCGCCGCAAGCAGCAAGGCCTACAACGAGAGATGCTGCAAGAGCGAATGCAAGAACTTTGTTGAGTTTCTTCATAATTCTTTTTCCTCCATTCATAATTAATGAATTATATATAATAACGCACTCGCGCTACTATCAGGTTGTTTTTCCGAAAAATCCCGCATTTTTCGGTTATTCTCCGGTGATACCGCTTCTCTCGATTCCCTGCATGAACTGACTTTGAGCAAATGCAAAGAAGAGAAGTATCGGAGCACTGATGACAGTGGCTCCCGCCATAACAACGGCATCGTTCAAAGTATCCTCACCGCCTTCAAGACCGAGCTGCCTCATTCGTTCCTCCTGTGCATCGGGAAGAGCATTGGCTACGGCGATGATCTCCTTAAGCCTCGGGGGCAGGAATGATTTTGCGGTAGAGTTTATGTAAATACTCGGCTCATATGAATCGTTCCAATGCCAAACTATTGAAAGAACGACTGCTACGACCAGAGTGGCCTTTGCAAGAGGGAAAACGATCTTCCAGTAGGTCTTCATGAAACCGCATCCGTCGATCCTTGCTGCCTCTTCCAAGCTTTTCGGAACAGTCAGGTAAAACTGTCTGAAAAGGAAGATGTAGAGAGCACCTCTCAGTCCGAATCCGAAGAAAGTCGGAACGAGCAAAGGAATGTATGTATCCAGGCAATTCTGTCCCTTGAATGAGATATTGGAATAGGTAAGGTAGGACGGTATTATCAATGTCTGTGTAGGCACGATGAATGCAAGGATAACAAGGGCGAAAAGTATCTTCTTTCCCGGGAAATTGTATCTTGCAAAGCCGTAACCGATGAAGGAGCAGGCGATAACATGTCCGATGGTGGCAATGATCGTAACCTTTGCGGAATTAATTGCGAACTTCTTTCCGTTCAACAGATCAAGAGCCAGAGAGTAGTTTTCAAATTTAAACTCCGTAGGTAACCAGTTGACGGATCTGCTGTTAAGATCAGCATTCGACATGACTGAATTCACGATCATGTACAGGAAGGGATAAATGAATACAAATGCCAGACCGATGATCAGAAGATACATCACGATCCTTATCAGCAACTGCTTGATACCCGAGTAGGTAGAATACTTTCTTTTAAAAAGGTGCCATCTTAAGGCAAGATTATTCAAAAGTCCTTCTGCGTGCTTTTTCGATTGTAAAGACTCTGTGCTTGTGCTCACGCTTTCTTACCTCCTCGATCTCATTTGTATGCATATACTTTTTCATTATTCCGAATACCACAGCTACCACAAGAGCAATAAACAGGAAATAGATCCAGCTCATAGCCGCGGCATAGGAAAATTCCATGTTTGAGAATCCGTACCCTCTTATATACTCCAGAAGCTTGTTATCCACACTCGTAAACGAATCCACAAGAGTGTAAACGATGTTCAGGAGCATCATGGGCGATATCATGGGAATCGTTACCTTCCAGAAGATCTCCCATTCCGTTGCTCCGTCGATCTTTGCTGCTTCGTAGAGTGAAGGCGAAATGCTCTGAAGTCCGGCAAGGAAAAGAAGTATCTGAACTCCGCTTCCCCACAGGATGGTGACCAGCGATCCGAACACACTCTGAACAGTGTTCATGACCGAATTTCCGAAATACATAAGGACATTGTACGGAATGATCCTTCCGTCCTGAACATTCAGCACCGCTTTAGCAACGCCCTGATTGACGATCTGCTGCATTACTTCTCCGCTTCCGAGAAGGAAAGGGATGAAGAAAATGACTCTGAAAAGTCCTCTTCCCTTAATGTCTTTATTTAAGAGGATCGCAATGATCAATGAGAGGATTATCGTCAGCGGAAACCTTGTAAGTGTAAAGATCACTGTATCCTTAAACTCGGGAAGAAAGCTCGTGTCAACGATGAAAGCACGTTTGTACTGTTCAAACGACCAGCCCGAAAGCTTCATTCCGACAACCTTTATCTGTGAAGCAATACTGATCCTCAAAGAGAACAGGATGGGATAAAGGAAGAACGCCAGCACTCCGATGATAAAAGGAAGTACAAAAACCAGGCCTTTAAGCTGATTCCGTCTTTCCAGCGTCATTTTAAATTTTTTAGTTTTTTTCATCATTTGATGCCTCCGGTAACCACGTAACCTTTTCCGGGGATCTTAATCCCATCCGCCATAGTTTCATTCTCATCATAGTTTACATATATGCTGACACCGTTCTCGTAAGTGATCCTTGACACCTTGTCACTCAGTATCCTGTGCTCGGTCATCTGTTTTCCGTATATGCATGAGAAATTTTCCTTAAACTCATTGTAAGTGTCAGTGATGATCGGCTTCCAGTCGGACCATGTGGAACTGAAAAGTGTGTCGTTCGGAGTCTCGCGAAGATTCAGCGCCGACTCATAGGTCACATAGAAGTAAGGAAGCGAACCGTACTCGATCCACTTTAATTTCTGAGTTTCAAGATCGTAAGACAGGTTTCCGGCTCCCGATGTGGAATAGGGAATATAGCCGGAAATCACCATCTGTACAAATGGTACGGAATAATCCGTTATAGAAAGTCCGTAATTCTCCTCAGTCAGATTGTAAATGTAATCCGCAAAGGAATAGGAATACTGGTTGGCTCCGTTGACAGATATGCCCTTTCCGGCATCTTCCGTCTCCGCAAATACCTTTCTGAACTCCTGAACGGTCTCATCCTTGGTAAAAGGATGCAGATCATTGTAATCGTAGTAAGCAATTCTTCCGAGATCTTCATAAGCAATGCCCACACCGTCGTACTTCTTAAGCTTATTCAGGAATTTTCCGTTTCTCTTGAATATCGTAAGCGGATTGGTAAGGTAACTGATGGAGCCATCCATGTAAAGCTCGGCGATCTCTATGCCCAATCCGTCATAAACAACGTCTTCATCCTCATTTATACCCTTTGTGGACGAATTACACTGTGCAAAGGAAGTTTCAAGAAAAACATCCAAGCCCGGTCTTTCTGCAGCGTATTTACTGAGGCTGTTCAATCCGCTCTTTCCGCCGAGTCTGAACTCCGGTCCCCAATAGTTGTAATCACCGCTGTTTTTAACCCAGTCTGAAAGGACCAATTTCTCATTTGTAATGCCAAGTTCAGCAAGTTCTTCAAGGATGTCCCTTACCTGACCGAAGGTTGTCATTGCAATGTATTCATCAAAGATCACACCGCTCTTAGTGGTCCCCATAAGCATCTTTAAGGCAAGTGAATAATTGTCATCATCGATCCTGTCCGCGATGAGTCCGTTTTTCTCAAGATAGCTTCTGTAGATCTTAGCCATGCCTGAATAATCCGCATCATCACCGCTTAAAAATGTGTAGATCACAACCTTGTCCTTATGGATCTTTTCCTTGTCAACTCTTTGTATGGAACCTCCGGTAGCCTTCGTGTTCTCTCCGGATGTCATATTGTAAAGACTCGCGTCAAATACATTTCTTATGGCGAAATCAAATCCGATACGATTGAGACTAAGGTTCAGGCATCCGTACGGGGATACTTTTACTCCCGCGTACTCTTCGCCCTCGATCGCATAAGCGAACAGCGCATCGTTACCGTCCTTGAGCCCGTATACGGGAAGCGCAGCAGTATAGCGCATCATGTTGTCTTCGTAAAGATTCTCGAAAGTAACCTTCCTGTTGGTGTAGGTGTAATATACCGCAGCCTTAACATTTGTGCTTCTCTCTCCCACCTTGTCAAATGCGGTGACAGCACCGCTTCCGTCAGGATAGAACATGTAACCGCCTTCAGTGTTTCCGCATGCTCCGAAATAGGGAAGGATCTCAAGATTCTTTAATGCGTACTTCCAATCCTCTCTGATGCTTTCCCAAGGTATCCTCGTCACAAGGCCATCGTCCTGCAGAGTGTACTCAACGGTTACATATATGCCCGGCTTAAGGAACCCGTAGGTGACCGAAACACCGTTATCTATCGGGCTGTATTCAAGAAATCCGCAATCCACGGCGCTGTATAAAGTCACCTGCTCAGCATTTTTCTTTTTCAGATCGCAATAGGAAATGACAAGCGCAGACTGTGTTCTCTTTTCCGCCACCTTCTTCATTGTCATCCCGTTGGCTTCACAAACTTCTTTGTTCGGGACCGACTCCCAAAGCTTACCACTTTCACGGTTCAGAACACTCACAGTCCCTTTTTCGGGGCAGAAGAACAGCTCAAACCT
Organism: Lachnospiraceae bacterium; assembly: GCA_016287675.1. Lineage (GTDB taxonomy): Bacteria > Bacillota > Clostridia > Lachnospirales > Lachnospiraceae > RGIG3528. Next base: position 93,663 of record JAEFAR010000001.1, on the reverse strand, counting down.
GTCATTTTTAGCAACGCTTTGGTACTCACCTTCCGAAAGAAGATCTGCGGTCTTTTCCGGAGCTTCATAGTCATCCGTGTAAGTAATGGCATTCTCTTTAGCCTTCTTAATGCTTAACGATCCGACAATTACCATTATGATCACAAGAGCAAAGACTATCGCTGTTCCGATCTTGCTCTTAGCCCATGTCTTAAACTCACCCGGAAAGTTTTTAATCTTTCTTCCCAGCTGTATCTTTTCAAATTGCCACCATCTGGCTGTTTTTCCCGGCAGGCCTTTGAAGAAAGCGCTTATGCTCTCTCCCATATTCTTAAAAAATCGCTTTGACATAAAGCTTTTCTCCTTTCAATACCGGTCATTACAGGAAATTCAGTCTGAACTCTTCAATGAGTGAAATTACAAATTGTATCATTCTGCCGGTCAATACATAACATAAAAGAATTACCAGCCACATTACTGCCATAAGGAATGCCGACATGAACATCATACCCACGGTCTTTCCGAAAGAGTAATTGTTCAGAGTCATCATTGCAGCGAACAAAAGAAGGAACATTCCGACATATGCAAGAACTTCAAACACACCGTACCAGGATTGCTGGCTCTTCGACATAATGTTCGAGAGGAACATGAGAGGAGTCGTGATCACGATGTAAGGTGTAAGTGATGAAACAGAGGCAAATGCGATCTCCTTCATCTTGCTTTCGCCGCCCGAAATACTGGTTGCCATAAAGGACGCCGGTATCCAGGACACCGGAACGATCCAGAGTTTGACAAGCTCAAGCCAGAGATTGATGTTCTTTGTTTCAATGGATGCCAGAGGGAAATGAACCACATAGAGGTACGCCACTCTGACAACATAGGCAAGTCCAAGGATTATAACAGGCACCAGGGGATTGATCCTGTCTCTGTTGTATTTAATTCCCGCGTAAGCATCAACGGGGTGAAGTATCACATTGAAAGCATACATGATGCCTGATCCTACGGACATCTTCTTGTTCTTTTCGGTTAAAAACTTCCAATAACCTTTATTTGCCTTTTTCGCAAACATTTTGATAAGGAAAATGACTGCGATCACTATGGCAAGTGCCAAGAGCACTATGGGAAGGAAATGTGCACGGAGCACTTCGTACTTGTATTCATCGAAAGCCATTGTGTAGGTGTCTCTGTCTCCTACGATCTTGGCTTCTTTCATGGCTTCCTTATACTTTCCCTGTTTGTAAAGAGCTCTCGCTATACCGATGTGTGCAAGGTCATAGTTTTCGTCTGTAGCCAGAACTTTTTTCCAAAGCTCATAGGATTCCTGATAGTTACCGTTATTGTAAGTAGATGTTGCATCATGGATGTTTTGGATAAATTCCGTGGGTTCAAAGATCTGTATGTTGTTGTTTATCTGATCGAGGACATAGATCCTGCCCTTGCTGTCAACTTCGATGGAACTGCTTCTTGAAAAAGTCCCTTTTTTCTCGCCGAGTCCGCCAAATGCAACAAGCATTCTTCCGTCCTGGTCATATTGATAAACCTTGCCGTTCAGCTGTTCTATGACTGTGACGATCCCGTTGTTGTCAACGCAGATGTCAGTGAAGATAGGCTCAATGTAGTTGAAATCGTCGTCAAAGTACTCACCGAATTTAAAAGACTGACCTGCAACGACAGACTTCATGGCCTTGTTCCACCATTTTTTAATGGGGTTCTGGAAGCTGTTTCCGACTGTTTTGTACTTACGATAGGTGTTTGTACCGACAGAGTTGAGTTTTTTGATCTCGCCCTCTTCTCTTTCAAGGCTTGTGGCATAGATCTTTCCATCGCTGCCATAGGCAACATTGATGTAGGAAGAAGCAAGTCTTTTTGTTGCAAACAGTTTCTGCTGATCGGATGCAAACATTCTGATAAGAACATCCGAAAGATTGAAACCGATATTTGTCTGTCCGTAATAACCTCTGAATGTACCGTTTCCGTCGATCGCCATTATGTTTTCACCGCGCACCACATAAATGTACCCGGTATCGTTTACGATCAATTTGGAAGGTGAAAAAACCTCACCTGTTGCAAGATCACTTTCGGGATTTGAAAAGATCTCGACAAGTTCACCCTCGGAGCCCATGTGAACGATCCTGTGGTTTTCAGTATCCGCGACGTACATATCTCCGTCGTTATCCACGAAGATCCCCTGCGGTGTCTTGAAGGCACCTGCGCCTTCCGGTCCGTAAAAAACATTGACCGTCTCAAGGTCGGAATTAAGCATTACAATTCTGTTATTGCCGGTGTCTGCAATAAAAACATTGTCATTATCGTCTATAAAAAGATCTCTGGGGCCCTTAAAAACTGAAGTCTTTTTCTTGGCATCCGGATTTGGATCCTCAAAATTCCCGAGATTGTAGATTGTCTTGGAAACCACATAGCAATCCGGTACGGGTTGCCTTCCGTTCCCGTCTCTTGTAACGTAATTGTCGGCGCTGTTTTCGGATGCATAGGCTACCCTTGCCGAGAATGAAGAAAAGCTTATTACCGCAGCCAGCAGGCAAATACCTATTTTTTTTATCGATCTCATACTTTCCTCCAAGCCAATCAACCTTTAATACCTGAATAGGTCATTGTTTCCATTACATGTCCCTGCATGATCGTGAAGATAATGATCGTAGGTGCAGCAGTAAGCAGCGAAGCTGCATTCATCGCTCCCGCACGGGCAATACCCGACCCGATCGTCTTTAAGGCGAGGGGAAGGGTTTTCATTGCCTGGCTGGTTATGTAAATAAGAGGTGAGAAGTAGTCATTCCAGCTGCTTACAAAGGAGAAAACAACGAGTGTGGACCAGGCAGGTGCAAGCGCAGGCATTACCATCTGTATAAAGATCCTGAACTCTCCCGCTCCGTCGATCCTTGCAGCTTCAATAAGTTCATCGGGGTACTGCTGGATGAACTGCCTCATAAGAAAGCAGTTGTAAGCCACAGCAATACTGGGCAGAACCAACGCGCCATACGTATTTACAAGATTCAGTTTGTTAATGATCAAATAGCTCGGTATCTTCGTAACATGCGGCGAAAACATGAGAGCTATAAGGATCAGGTCGAACAGCAGCTTTCCGCCCTTGGGTTTGAACTTAACAAGCGCATATGCCGCCAGCGAGCAAACAATGACTGTGAGTACAACCGTCGCGATTGTAACGAGTATACTGTTGAAGATATATCTTGTAAAAGGGACTGTGGAGCTTCCGAGGGAAACCACCAGATCCGAAAAATTCTGTGTTGTGGGATGCTTCACATAAAACCTTGGAGGATAAACAAACAGTTCATCCAAAGGTTTAAAAGCGGTAACAACAACGTAGACCAGCGGCAGTGCAGTAAAAGCGACAAGTGCCAGCATCACGAGATACAGCAGTGTCTTACTGAAGGTTATATGCAACCATTGTCCCTTAAACCATTTTATTTTAATCATTACATGTTCCTCTCTGTCATATCGGTTTTGTCACTTTAAAACGATTTACTCTCCCTTGGACGAAAGTGCCTTCATTACAACCTTACCGAGAATAAAAGTGATAAGGAAGAGAACAACCGCAACCGCCGAAGCGTAACCCATCTGGAAGCGAATAAATGCGTAATCATAAAGATGGGCAACAATAGTATGTGCCGAATAGTTCGGGCTCGGCATACCTGCAACGTTTACCGCAATATCGAAAACCGCAAACGATCCGGTAATCGTATTGATCGCACCGAAGAGAAGCTGAGGCTTCATTGCGGGAAGTGTAATGTAAAACAGTTCCTGAAATTTGTTCTTAACACCGTCCAAAGCACCGGCCTCATAAAGGGAACGATCCATGTTCTGAAGTCCCGCCAGGAATACAAGGAAGCCTGTACCCATGCTCATCCACAACTGAATAAACATGACAACGAACATGATGTGATTGGGATCCGTATTCCAGAGGATAGGCTCGTCTATAATGCCCCACTGTATGAGCCAGTAGTTTATAATGCCTCGTTTATCACCCGAGAAGATGACCAGCCACACATTCGACATCGCAACACCCGAAAGGATCGAAGGTGCATAGAAAGCAAGCGCAAACGCTCTCTTCGCTTTAAGCTGATTTATAACCCAAGCAGCGAAAAAGGAAAGAAGATATCCCGCAGGGCCTGTAATTATCGCGAACTTCACTGTATTTGAAATTGAAATCTTAAACACATCATCATCAAGGAACAGAAGCTTGTAATTGTTAAAGCCGACAAAGTCAGGCTTCTGCATCATGTTGTAATCGGTAAAGCTGAGACCGATAGCCGTAAAAACAGGAGCAACAACGAAAATGGAGAAAAGTACAACAAAGGGTGCCATAAAGACATAACCCATCCAGTTCTTATGCCAAAAGCGTTTGAAACGATCCCACTTCGTATAGTTCCTGTAGATGCTGTTTTCGGCTATAACCACTTTTTTCTTACTCATTGGTCTTTACCCCGTACTCTTCCTGTTTCATACGTAATTCTCTGTTTATTTCTTTTACGGCTCTTTCCAATGCTTCTCGTACATCCATTCCGCTCATTACAACGCTTGTCCATGCGTTGGTAAGATGACGCTCGGTCATATATCCTCCGAGAACATACGGTGTTTCTTTTGCAAAGCTCCATTCTTCATTAAGAGCCGCAATGTCATCTCTGCTCCATGAAAGAGAAAGAAAAGCATCCTTGTTTGCGGTGTTCCATCTTGCCTCCGCACCGATCAGAGATTCCACTTCTTTTGCGAACTGGGTCTGTGTCTCTGTGCTTGTCCACCACTTAAGGAACTCCCAGCTCTCATTGGGTTTCTTCGACTGCTTGAGAATGATATCACCCGACTGAGTTATTGCGCCTGCAGTTCTGTCAATGGTTCCGTCAGTTTTACGATGTCCGGGAAGAGAAACTATGCCCCATTTACCCGCAAGCTCGGGAGCAGCAGCCGAAAGCTGCATAAACACATTAAAGTCTCCGACACCCAGAGGCATAAGTCCCGACCTGAAGTACTGATAGAAATTGGCAGTCTTGTCAACTCCGTAGTTTGTGAAAAGTTCCGTATACTCCTTAAATGCTCTGTATGCTTCGGGCGTATCAAGAGCGGTTCTGAGTCCATCCTCAGTGTAGTACTCCCCTCCGTTCTGGAAAAGGAACTGACTGAACTCACGTCCGAAGTAAAACTCCAGACCATTCTGGTAAAGTGCCGGAAGCACATATTCATAGAGGTCTTCCCAGGTGTCCGGAAGATCGATACCTATCTTATTGAGTATGTCCTTTCTGTAGAAAAGAACATTGAAATTCATTGTTTCGGGCAAAGCGTAAACACCGTCCCGGTACTTGTACGGTGTGAAGATCGCATCAACAAAATTCTTCTTTACATCGTCAAAGCCTTCCATCTGCGAAAGATCGTAAACCTGATCTCGGATGGCAAATTCTACGGGAGACTTGATGTCAACACCGAGAGCTACGTCAGGAGCTTTACCGGATGTGATCGCAAGCATGATGGCATTCACCTGACCAGCATCCAACTGTGACGAAGGAAGGACATTAACATTTATTGCTATTCCCTTTTCGGGAGTGAAGCTTTCATCCGCCAATTGCTTAATTACTTCAGCATACTCGGTGCTTCTTGCGATCCACACATTTATGGTCTCTTTGACTTCCGTCTCTTCCGAAAGCACGCTGCCCACATTATCATAGTCCTTGGTAAATGACAGCAAAAACTGTTTGACTGTTACAGCAAAGCGCTGGAAGAAATTGGAAGAAACACTCTTCCATTTTTCACCGGGATCTCCGACATAAAACTCATCGATAACAAGCATCAGATACTGGATCGACTGATAGTACTCGGAAAGCTTTGTCTGATTGTCTTCAAGAGAAGAAAACCTCTTGGCGATGATAAAAGGATCTTCTACCATAGCCTTAATGTCTTCCTGAACAGCAATAAAGTTGTTGGCCATGGCAGAGGTCTTCGCAGACATACTGTTGGCAAGTTCATACTTATACTGAAGACTGTCGATGAGGAAGTTCAGTTTTTCCTCAAGATCAGGGATCTTCTCAAAGAATCCGTAATCATAGTTGGGATCGGGGCTGGCGCCGGCGATCATGGTAATATTCAGGATAACGTCCGAAAGGATCGATATATCGTTTTTTAAGGATTCAAGGATGGGACCGAAAGCTCCCATTTTAACACTCATGGTTATGGTGTGTCTGCCCTTTGTAAGATAGAATCTGTAAGGCTCACCATTTTCAGGTCCCAATTGATTTACGATCCATTTGGAAGTGTATTCAAACTTGTATGCACTGAGTTCTTTAAAAGGAACTTCTCCGTCGATCAGGATCTGTCTGTAGGAAGGAAGTCCGTCGTTCCAGGTCTGTTTTTCGTACATTCCGATCTTGTAAAGTCCGTCTTCAGGAACTTCAAATTCCCAGGTGATACTCTGGTTTCCGTATCTCCATCTTGATCCGCCGATAACGTTCAATCTTCTGGAAGTTCCGGATTCGGGTTCCACCAGGGGATCACCGTCATTTTCACGTCTCAGTGTCGTCGCATTCTTTTCTATTGCTGTGGACTCAGCCTGAAATGTGATCTTTTCACAATTAACATTCTTATAACCTTTTGCCTTGTATTCTTCTTCCATCTCGGCATAGGTCTTTATTACTTTCGGAACTGTGAAGCGGATACCGGAGATGTACATGTCGCCTCTGGAGACTACAAAACGTACTGTGTGAGTTCCCTTTGTAAGGATCACTTTAAAATCCTCATCAGCAATACCTGTTGTATCCTTGAGCCCCTGTGTTCTCCAGCCTGTAACTTCCTTCTGTTTGGGTCTTGTCTCATCTCCGATGCTGTTCAGAACAGGCTCGCCCTCGTCGCAGAAGTATCTGTAGTAAACCAGATCCGATGCTTCGGAAAAAGGATAAGCATTGTCTATGAGAAGATTTCTTTTTGCGGAATCGGAATCGGAACCGACCATATGGTAATCAATCTCAAAGCCGTAAACCGCATCGGCAGGAACATTTATCTTAAATTCGATATATTCTCCGTCAAGACTGTTCAAAACGACTTTTTTTCCGTCAAATTCGGAAACAGTCACTTTGCCGTTAATATCGTCGATCTTTTTCAGATCCACATCGATCGCTTTATCAGGAAAGCCTACAAGGTCGAATCTCTCAGTTGTCTCGGAATAAGTGGGTATGTTTTCATCCACGTTATACTTCCAGTCAATGTCACGACCGTCAAATTCAGTGTATTTATCTTTCAAAGCCTGACCTTCCGCAGCAAAAGCAGGTAAAACAGATGAAGGTACGCCTGTAACAGCGAGCGCCGTAACAAGCGTAAGCCCGATGGCTTTTTTGACTTTTGCGGAAAAACAGCCTCTGTTCTTCTTCATAAAAATATCCTCCAAAAAACGGTGCATTTATTTCAGTAAAATCTTTACTATTCGCATTGATGCTAACATAGTTGTACATTTTGCACAATTGCGCTTTTTTGATATTTTAACTGTTTATTGATGTTCCACAATAATCATTTTATTATCGCCCCTAAAAAACATTGTGTAGTTTTGATTTTTGTGCTATATTTTGCACATATTGTAATAACATGATTATTTTCTTTCAGGAGGTTCATTTTTGTACACATTTACCAAGAAAAGCTTAAATGAGTTGTTTTCAGGGGAAAATCTGCCTGATTATTCGGTGATAGTAACAGAAATCAGAGAAGAAAACGGTGAAATTGCACAAGATGATTATCTTGCAGAAGTTCTGAATGCCAGTATCAATCTGATGACCGCATCCCTTGTGGCACATTATTGCGAACGGAGCGGAAATCTCATAATCTGTTTCCTTAATTACAATGCTTCCGTGTTCAGTATCCGGTCCTTTGTCGGTTCACTGCGTCAGACCATGTACTCTCTTTCCCAGTCAAAGCATTCCACAGTCTGCTACTCCGAAGGATTGCAGGACAGAAAGCAGCTCATTGACGAATTCATTTTCCTTACCGATTCGGTGAGATACGGAATGCTTCTGGGAAGCTACAGGCCTTTGACCGGAAGGCTGCTCCACTCTATGGAATGCAGCGATCATATGCTTCCTGCAGGGATAGCCGCAACTATAATGAAAAAACTTGATGATAAGAATTATGATGAGGTGATAGAACTCTTCCGGGAAGCGGAAGGAAGATTTATAGACATGCCGGGAGAAGAAATGGTTTACTCTTTTTCAGAAATGATGAACTACATTTCGGAAGTCTGTGTGGTAATGAAGCTTTTTTTCGCAAAGCAGAATTATCATTATCCTTTCATGGATGAGAACCTTCTCACCTCTCTTTACAAAAGCAACGGATGTGCCGGTGTGATCAGACAGATTTGCAACTGCCTCCTTAAATACTGCGCCAATTTCCGTTCCGTACCCGTGTCAGAACGTGAGAACAGAAATATGCAGGAGATTCTAAAATACATAGAAGATAACCTTTCCACCGTCTCGCTCTCCGGCACAGCATCTCACTTTGGAATTACCGATGCCTACCTCTGCCGGCTTTTCAAGAAAAACATGGAGGTTAATTTCACCGACTACATTAAAGAAAAAAAGCTTGAAGCAGCCCTCCTCCTCCTTCAGGGCAACGAAAAAAAGACCGTCTCCGCCATTTCACAAGCTGTGGGGATCAAGAGCCAGTCTTATTTTCAAAACTTATTTAAAAGTAAATACGGGATAACCCCCGAAGAATACCGCCGAAGATACAGGATCAACAGTGAGAAGTATCTGTAACGCGCCTCTATTTGTTATTTATTCCAATAATACAAATAGGCGCACAGTTTCCTGTAACTTCAACAAAGAAGAGTATGGCTGATAATACCAAGAATCACGTTTTGTTTTTGCAAAAATATAAAACTATGAGCCAGGCATAAAAAAATAAAATAAAATCCCAAAATACTGTTGAATAAGTTTTTCAAAGATGTTATCATTCCATCGAGCAGTACATTCAATATTCTATTATTTCTACAAATAATCAAGATCATTCTTTTGAAGTTCCTGCTTAATCATCCCTACATAAAATGCAGGAGTTCTCAAGTTTTGATCGGCCTCCTGCACCACCAAAGAAAGGAGGCTATAATGCCCGAAATATCAAGATTCTATGGTATTGTCATCAAAATGTTTTTTAAGCCGAAGGAACATGAACCACCACATATTCATGCCTTATATGGTGAATACGTAGGTTTATTCGATCTAAAAACCGGAAAAATGTTCGAGGGAGATTTTCCGGTAAAAGCCCAGGATTTGGTAACCGAATGGATCACACTCACAAAAGATGAATTATTAAGAATGTGGGAAACGCAAGTAATCACAAAGCTTCCTCCACTGCAGTAATCTGATTATAGGAGAACGAAATGATCCCAAGAATAAAAAATCTTAAAGCAGAACAGGATTATAAGCTTTACGTTGTCTTCGACAGCGGTGAGAAAGTCATCTACGACGTCAGCGAAGATATAAAAAACATCCCCGAGTTTTCAGATCTGAAAACCCAGAGATGTCTCTTTAACAATGTTCAGTTAGATGAAAGCCGAACGTGTGTTTTTTGGAATGATCGCATCGATCTCCCAAGCGACACTTTGCTTGAATATGGCACAAAGATAGATTAGACTAAAAATATGTATCAGAATGTTATCGTTTCCGGAGCGCCTGTAAAGGATGAGAAGGTTGCGGTAGCATTTTTTATGTAAAAAACTTCCGTATTGTCGTCGTCTTCATTGTACATGCCGCGAAGTGAAGGATAAGCATCAAGCATGGATTTCTTTGCTTCTCTGTTGTCATCAGAGATCAGTTCTCCCGCAACTCTGAGCCAGGTTCCGTCCACGAATGCACAGATCTCAGCCTTGGGATTTGCATGAAGCTGCTTGGATACAGGCTTTACTTTTCCTGTCTGGATGTAAAGCTTCCCGTCAAAAATGTTGACGGTTCCGAAAGGACGGACGCGGGGCTGATCCCCTTCTACAGTAGCAAGATAATAGGTTCCTGCCTTCTTTAAAAACTCTTCTACTCTCTTCATTTAATTACCTCCTGTATAATATGCAGCGGCACGATTGCTTTGCACTCCTGCCGCTTAATTTTCTTTGTTTTCGTTAATCCTGTCTTCAAGCTCTCTGAACAATCCGTCGTACACTTCCGCACTGAAGTAGGCGGCTGTACCGAACTCCGCAAGCACGATCAGCGGGAAAAAGTTCCCTGAGATAAAAAGAACACAGGCGGGGATAAAAAGCCAGATAACCAGCATCAAAAGCGTCTTTGGAAATTTCGTGACCGCGAGCCAAAAGGACAACTTCACAGTCTGTCTGATGGGATTCGTGAAACGGCTCTGCATCGGAAAGATCCAAAGAACCGTGGAGATCACGATAAGGGCGGCGAACCCGAATCCAATCTTTATGATGATGTGATAAGCACTTCCGATCATTATAAAGGAATACACTCCCCCTCCGAAGAGAGCGAGAACAAGAAGCACCAGGAGTCCAAGGACAACGTTTTGACCAAAGTTGGATCTGAAACTGCGGAAATAATCCTTTGTGACGTATCCTTCCTCATTTCTCACCATCTTGAGGCAGACAACATACAAAGCTCTCACCGCCGGTCCGAAGGTAAACACCGGCAGACAGCAGACAACCGTGATCACACTGAGTATCACTATGTTTGCAAATGTATTCAAGAATTTAAAAAACGGTCCCTCGTAATTAAAGATCTTCCCCGGCATCTGCTCTCTCCTCCAGTTTTTTGAATATACCGTTATAAAGTTTTGCATCCCAAAAAGCAGGCAATGAAAAGCCGAAAATGAAAAGCAGCGGGATCAATACATGAACAAAGTAGCAGATCACAAAAGGAAGAAGATTGAACACCACCATAAGGAGCGTCATCGGAAAATGTGAAAGTGCCATTTTAAAAGCATTTGAAATGTTCTGTCTGAGGGTTGCGCAGAGTTTTGCCTGTACAGGAAAGAAAAAAGTTGCAGTAAGGACAGTCACCGCAGCAAGTAACGCCAATAGTACGGCCGCTGCCTTTACAAAGCCCGGATCATCCTGAAACCATTGAATAGCCCAGAAATCAAGTCCGATAAACCCAAGAGCCGCAGCCAGGATGAAGGTGGCTCCGATCCCCTGTTTCAGGTTTTCTTTAAAAGATCTGAAAAATGTTTTGGTGATGTAGCCTTCCTCATCACGTACCATTTTAAGAGCTGTATAGTGCATAGCTGTAAAGGACGCCCCGATAGTAACAACCGGAAGGCAGCAGAGGATGGTTATCAGGTTTAAAGTTATAAGGTCCTTAACCGTGTTAAAACTCACGGACAAAGGTCCTTCCGGATCGAAGATGTTTGATCGAGTAGTTGCCATGAGATCAGTTCCTTTCATATTTCTTACAGGAAAGTATCATCTTTTCCAAAAAGTGTCAATTCCTTAATTCCCGCTTTTAGACTTTTTTTTCATTTTCTGAAATGTTATAATCCGAGCTAAATTAAAATGACTAACTAACGAGGTATAATCTATGTTTTACGAAAATCTCACCCCCGTTCTCGTTACCTACCCAAATGAAGCCGCAGGCTGGAGTAACGGTGTGTACACCGAAAGGAAACCTGTTGTTCGGGAAACGGATCTTAATACAACATCGAAGTTCTTTTCCAAAACGGACAAGGGCCTGACACTCACTTCCCTTAACTGGACAGAAACGGAAGTATCCGGTTTTGGCGTTTACAACTACGCGGAAGGACTCGGATTCAAAAAAAACACCGGCCTCAGGGACGGTAAATGGACAGTAACGTTTGCAAACAGAACATCGGAAGAGATAAAGGTCAGCTGTTTTGCAAACAATATCCTGAAATTAAACGGTGTGCAGGTGCCCGCAAATGAGACGGTAACGGCAGATTTCACTCTATGTTCCGTTGAAGAGGACACCCTGCTTCAGTTTTTTGTTCCTTCCGCAGCGAAGGCCAAAGAAGAAGCAGTCCCTTCTTCTTTTGAAATACTCGACATCACCTACGAAGAGCTCCCCTTAAAGGCTCCCAAGGCAAAACCCACCGTCTTCCTCGCTTCGGATTCAACGGTACAGTCCTATGAAAAGTTCTACTATCCTCAGACAGGCTGGGGACAGGTTCTGTACAGATTTTTTAACGGCGGTAAAGACACTCCCGAGATCCAGTCTCCCGATCTTTGCTACCCCCAGAATCACATCTACGAGACTCCCATGTTCAACATAGAGAATCGTTCCATCGGAGCCAGAAGCTCACGTTCCTTCATTAACGAAGGCAAGTGGGACAGACTTCTCGCTCTCTCCGCTCCCGGAGATTACTGCTTCATCCAGTGGGGTCACAACGATGCGACGGCTGTCCGCCCCAATCGTTGGGTTGCGCCCGACGATTTCGGTTTCTGGCTAAAAAAATACATTGCTTCCTGCCGTGCGAGGAAAGTCACTCTCGTTCTCGTAACTCCCATCGCAAGAAGAAACTGCGACGATCATGAAGGCAATTTCATCGCTTCCTTCGGAAAATACAGAGACGCTATGGTGAAGGTTGCGGAAGAAGAAAACGTTCCCTGCATAGATCTCTGCAATCTCACGGTTGATTACCTGAATTCCATCGGAAGCGAAGAATCAAAGCTCATCTACCTTTGGGCCGCTCCCGGCGCTTATCCCGAAGGTGCTTACGCCGATGGTGTTCATGACAACACACATCTTCAGGAATACGGCGCAACAATGTTTGCAAAGCTTGTCGCACAGGCCATTCTTGATTCCGACAGGCCTGAACTTGCACCTCTTAAACCCGCCATCACGACGGATTTCAAGATCAAGAAGCCGAATCCCGTTGCAAATCCCGCTCCCGCGGATTCCACAAAGCCCGCAGGCTTTGCTCTTCAGGAGCTTCACATTGCCGACGGAGTCGCAAATTTCCTGCTGATCTGGAACGATGTGGAAGGTGCGGTATCCTACACTGTTTACAGAAAGGGTTCTGTGGATTTCCAGTTCTTCCCTTTGAAGACAGTGACTGTGGAGGAAAAAAAGAACTCGCCGGTACTTCCTTTCACGATCCCCGCTTCAGACGTTTATCAGGTCTACGTCGCCGCAAAATTTGCCGACGGCAGCGAGGGTGCGCAAAGTCGTATCATCGAGTTCAGAGCTTGATTCAGTCCTCAAGCGCAAACACTTTAAGATCAGAGTACTCACCGATCATAGGGGCAAGCTGGCGAAAGCCGATCTTGCCCTCTTTTAATGCTTTTCCGTAAGTCTTTTCATCATCATCGTATGCAAAGCTCATGAGATCGTTCACATAAAACTCCACACGGTTTGTCCTCTTAACGATCTTCATGTTGTAAAAGTCCGCACAGTCCGAAACATCAGGAATGGGATCCGCCCCCTGCGCCACCAGATTGAAGCCGTAGCTCTTTCTGAGATTACAGGTGTGGAACTGTCTTTCATCCGGTTCTTTTCTTCTGAAATAGGAAACATGGAAGGCATCGATGTCTCCGTGATGGTAAAGAGGATACTCCCCCGTCCGCTTTTGCAGCTTTTTGTCAAAAATGTCCGATCCGTTTCTTCCTTTTGCCGCAAAGAACATGATTGCAAGCCCCGGCTCCCTCACGGGTTTAAATTTCCACGTGATCTTGATGTTGTCCGGAAATTCCCTGTCACACCAGAAAACGTAATTGGCCTTCTGTCCGTTTTCCGCAGACATGGCATTTTCCAGCCTCATAGAGCCCGTATCGAAACTGATCTTAGCCTGTCCTTCAAGTGTCCATCCTCTTACATCTTCTTCCGATGCCAGATGGTTTTCGTATATCAGTCTTTCCATATAAATCTTCCTGCCTCAATGTGTATTTGATCGATCCTTAATCTCGGATCAAGAATGTGTATAGAAAGCATATGCCTGCGGGGCGAAAGTTCTTTTTCGCAGACAGGATACCATTTCCATGTGTTTTCGGATGAGTAGCTCCAAAGATCCGGCTTCAAAAAGTCCTTGCTTTCAAAATGCTGACCGTCAACAGTCACTTCAAACCCGGAGGTGTCCCTGCCCCACATAAAGAGTTTCAGCCAGACAGTGTACCTGTCGGGAACTATGGTTTCAAAAATATAGTTTAATACGGGTGCATTGTCCGGATCAAAACGGGGGCCTTTCTTCCGCACGTACATGGCAAGTCCGCAGCCGCCGTGAGAGGGGGAATTGCAATAGGTGAGCCTTCTTCCCTCATCCTTTACAAAGGCGAAGGCTGTCCCGGCCATTGCCGCAGCGGCATCGATATCCCGTTCAAAGGGCTTTTGAGCGGACCTAAAGATATCAGCGATAGTTTTAAGGCTCTCCCTTCTCCATTCCGCCAAAGGCACTCCCGGCTCTCCCGCTCTGTACTCGTCGTAATCCTCATTTGCGTTTTTCACCTTTTCAAGAGTCGTGAAGATCTCTCTGTCAGGCTCCGGAAGGATCTTGCCATAGAGCTTTTCCGCTGTCTCTTCAGTGTCAAATTCTGCAGGTAGATCTTCTCCGTAACAGGGAGCGCCGGTATTAAACCGCTTTCCTCCATCTTTTATGAGGAACAGCCTTGAAAACGAAAAGTACCTGTCCACTCCCGCTATCTCGATCTCGTGAACGCCTTTTTTCAAAGTGAAGGAAACCGCACCGCTCACATCAACGTTGTTCTGCACGTTGTCCTTCCAGTTCGCCATGTGCTCATCCCGGGCTTCCGCCTCATACAGAAAGCTCTCTTTTCCGTCCACGGTGATCCTTGCTCTGATCCTCCCGACGGAGTTCAAGGTCGGAAAACGATGGATCACCAGCTTTTCGCAGACTCTTTCCTCAAAGATCTCAAACCTGTAGATCACCTTGGCGCTGTCATCATCCAACTGCACAAGACTTCCATGATCCCTTCCGAGACGGGCGATGACTGACACTCTTCCCTCTTCCCTGTCAAAATCAGAAGCTTCGATCACAAAACGTCCGTCATCCTCCCGTTTATCGCACTTCTTCACCGTCACGGGTATCCTGAATTTCTCATCGGTTTCGGGACATCTGACCGAGATAACACCGGTCTGTTCCTTACGGGAAGTGTTTTCCACCAGGATCCTCTTTTCCTCAGCCACAGTTCCCTTGGTGCATGACAGGGAAAGCCATTCGGGTGCAAGGATCTCAAAACCGATCTCTCCCATACCTGCATTTGCGACTTCTATCCACTTGGTCCTGCATCCCGAAAACTCAAGTTGGCCGTCTCCGCTCCAGGTGGTTACGATCAGCTTGTTCTCATCGTAATTAAACGGAGGCATACACGCCGGGCAGCATGCTGTCCTCGGCGGAGGAAAATCTTCCGGTGTGAGTATCCCGTCCCATTTTCCTCCTGCAAGCTCTGTATTGTAGAAAACCAGCAGCTGTTTTCTTAATCTCTCAAATTTTAAAGAAAGCAGGGTGTACTTTTGTGCTGCGGCCCGTTTTCCCTGCCTCATGCAGAGATTACTTCTGTCAGCATAGTAAAACATGGCATTGGAGTAGTAGACCGCATGTATCTTCATCAAAACAAGTTCAAAAAAAGCGTCCTGCTGCTCTTTGGGCAGAGTTTTCAGGATCTTGTTTGCCTTTTTAAAGATCTTCTCATAGAAATGCAGTCTGTGAGCTCCCTCGTCTCCATAACCCTTTAACGGGAAAATGTCGATGTCAAGGTGCTCAACCTTTCGTACATTCGTGATCTGGTCAAGATCGTTCAAAAGGATGGCGAGACTGCCTGAGGAATTTTTGTCCAGATTCGTTCCGAAGGTCTTTCTGAGCCAGTGTCTTAACCACCTGTCCACATCGTCCGTTTTAGGATCTTTCTTTCCTGTCTCCCAGGCAAGATCAGCAAAAAAGCTCATCTCTTCTTCGAAAGGCTTGATTGTTCCGAAATTGGTGACCCACAGCTTTTGTATGCCTTCGTTAAAGGCTTTTTTCAGTTCGTTTGCAGTGTGGGCAAGGGGAATGGTGTCAAGGAACATGTAGGAATTTCCGGGAGGTGCCCAATAGGAATTGTGGTAATAGATCCCGTTTCCGCCCTTCCTCTTCCTTTCGTCCGAATTCGGATATCTTCTGACATAGCCGTAATTATCGTTCACCCAGACAAGAGTCACGTCATCCGGAACCCTGAGGCCGTTATCATAGAGCTCCAGAACTTCCTTATAGGGCACAAAAAGCTTTACAGTCTCCTTGCGGACTCTCTCCGAGATCAGCTTTTCCTGAGTCTCGATAACAGTCTGCAAAAGATCCCTCTTTGCATTCAGAAGTGCCTTACCCGAAAGCCCGGAAAGGTCCCTCACTTCAAAGCCGGAGTCATGGATCCCTCTCATTCCGAGAGTGTAGCTCACCTCAAAGTTTTTGTTCTGGTCCACGCTTTCTGCCCAATACTCCGTAAGGATCTCCCGGTTCTTTCCCGGGATCGAGAAATCGTACTCAGCCCCCGCATAGCCTTTTCTTTCAAGCCAGGGCACCCATTCCCGGTTGTTGCTCCTCATCAGCATGTCGCAGTGGCTTGTTCCCACCACTATGCCCATCCTGTCCGCCAGTTCTCCGTTTTCTTTCTTCATATTAAAAGAATTCACATGCATGGCAGGCCAGATGTAGTTCATCTTGAGCCTCAACAGCAGCTCAAAGATCAGTGCATATGTTTTCACGCCGATGGTACTTTCTCCCATGTGAAGAGTGACCCATTTTTCAAGTTCCTCTTCATCATTGATGAAAATACCTCTGTATTCCACTATCGGATGGTCAGCAAGCTCAAAGTCATCCTCAAATGTCAGTTCTTCTTTTTTAAGGATCGGAACATCTGCCATAAAGTACCAGGGGGAAACCCCGATCATTTCCGAAAGGGTGTAGATCCCGTAGATCATGCCCCTTCTGTCCGCACCCCTTATCAGGAGCCTGTTGCCCTTGGGCTTTATCATGAAGCCCTCTCTCGGAAGAGTTACATCCTTTTTGATCTCTATTACGGCATCCGCATCATCGGGTCCTGTGGCAGTCACATCCATAGCTGCATTAAAATCGTGCATCAGGTTTTTGGCCGCTATACGGACTGCTTCATCAGTTCCGATCTCAAGAAGCAGGCCTATCTTACAGTATCTTTTGATTACCATGTACTTCTCCCTTCAGCCCCATTAGATTTTACCCCCGGTTAACCGCTGATCTCTCCCAAACCTCTTACACCGAGTGATATCAGTCGTTTTAAGTAGTTTTCATTTTTCTTTTTAAGATCTGTTTTAAAGCTTCCTGTATCATCCGCTTTTTTCGTATCTTCCTGTATCTCATTCAGCTTTTCCGTGCTTTCGTTTCCGAAATCAATGAGCTTTCTCATGAGATCCAGTGCTTCCTTCTTCTGCCCCAGACGTGCTTTGGCAAGGGCGCACCAGTAAATGTGATCGGAAGGGATATCGGCAGATGACGTCAAAAGCCTGGGTGTTGTTTCTCCCTCCGCTGCCTTTTTGTAAGCTATCTCCGCTGCCTCTTCATTTCCGCCTTCCCTGTGCATTTCACCCAGCATGTACCATCCCATGTTATCCGGGAGATCTGCGTCGGGATCGATCCCAAGATTCTTCGGATAGGTCAGGGACATTTCTCCGATGACTATGCCTCTGTCTCTGTTCCCTTCCGTTACTTCTCTCACCGCCATTGTCAGAAGAGTCCTTCTGTACTCTTCCGCCAGCTTTATCTGTCCTTCCCTGTCAAGTTTAAAGTCTCTTCCCAGAAGGATGTCTGCCGCCTCATCGATCTTACCGTTCAGATTCAGAACATGAGCGTAATTCAGTGCCAGATCGTCTCTCTCCGAAAGCAGTTCCTTTCTCTCTTCCAGAAGGGAAAGCCTTACAACGGGATCGGATCCCGCTTCTTCCAGGAGAAGATCCCGTTCAAACAGGTACTGACTGTTGTCCGGATCCAGTTCACAGGCCTTTCCCACAGCTTCAAGGGCTTTGGATACCATATGCTCATTGTTGTAGAGTTCTACGGAAACGTCTCTCAGGGCCTTTGCCAGTTCTTTTTTTTCTTCTGTCTTTTCTTTTATGTCTTCCGCGTTCATTTTATCCTCTCATCCGTGTCTTCAGACGATCCCGAGTTTTTTCAGTTCCTTCATCGTCTCTTCCGGGCTCACGTGAAGAATGCCTGTTCCGCCGAGCTCATTCCATCGGTCTATGGTCTTTTTCATGTCATCTATCAGGATGTCTCCCGGTCCTTTGCAGTACTCTTCCTTCTGAGCCCTGTAAACGATGTTCATGACAATGTCCCTATCCATGAGCCTTCTCATCCAGGAGATCTTGTCTTCCGCCGCAGTGGGAACACCCTTGTAGGGTTTCGGGATCCCCGTAAGGATCTCACACCTGTCGCCACAGGCTTTCCTCACCGCATCAAACATCTCCTTTGCACCGGGAAGGATCTCCAGTCGGTCATAGAAATGCTCCACGCCTCTCACTTTTTCCCACAGCAGATCATCGTACCCCTTGGGCCTCTTTTCATTTAACGAATAGGCTTCTATGTGGCAAAGTTCTCTGACCCCTTTTTCAAAATTTGCCAGGACGCCGTCCATATCAAAATATATCTTTGTTAATTCCATTCTTCTTCCTATCTCTTTATATCAGCTGTTCAATCCGGATTTTTAAAATCCAGAAGATCCTTAACCACTTCCGCCGCAATGATCAGTCCCGCAACAGCCGGTGTAAAGGCCATGCTTCCGGGAATAGCCCTTCTCACTTCACAGTTTGCGGCTGTTTCCGGAGGGCAGGTGCAGTTGTTCCTGCAGCTCATATCGATCTCCGTTTGGGGAACCAGGGGCTTTTCCTTAGAGTAAACCACTTTAAGGTGCTTCACCCCTCGTTTCTTAAGCTCTCTTCTCATGACCTTTGCCAAAGGGCAAACGCTGGTCTTGTATATGTCTGCCACTTCGAACATTTCGGGATTCATCTTGTTTCCCGCCCCCATACTGCTGATTATGGGAGTTCCGGCTTCATTTGCCTGCATCACCAGCTGGATCTTTCCCGTAACCGTGTCTATAGCATCCACCACATAATCAAATTTCGTGAAGTCAAACTCATTTTTTGTTTCACGCATATAAAAAGTCTTATAGGTGTGGACCATAGCATCAGGGTTGATGTCGGCCACTCTTTCCTTGGCCACATCCACCTTATAACGCCCGATGGTACTGTGAAGCGCAATGATCTGGCGGTTCAGGTTCGTCACGGAAACCTTGTCATCATCGATCAGATCCAGGGTTCCGACTCCGCTCCTGGCAAGTGCTTCCGCTACATAGCCCCCGACTCCGCCTACGCCGAAGATCGCCACACGGGCTTTCTTTAATTTTTCCAGCTTCTCTTTACCTATAAGAAGCTGCGTTCTTTGAAATTGATCTGCCATTTTCTCACCTCTTGTAAAAGCCACATCATTGTAGCAAAAAAAGGACAGACACGCAATCCGCTTTTCATTTGCCCGAAGGATGATCATTAATTCTCTTTTTAGGATAAAAAGGCCTCATTCACCATATTTTTTTTAATGTCCGTGATATATAATAAAAGGGGGCTTTTGAAAGAAAACCTTATGATCAAATTCATTACTTCGGAGGTCAATGACATGCCGGATATCATATACCGAATTATCCTTTTTCTTGCGGGAGCAGTTCTCGCATGCATAGCTTTTGCGGCGCTCTGGGTGGTTTTTCTCATGATCAACGCCATTCTGATAAGTCCCAAAAAGACCTACACAAAGCATTCAAAATACCATCGTTTTCTCCTGAATTTTTCTACGCTGGCCGCTCTGCCCGGGGCGGGAGTCAGACTCCATGTTACCGGCTTGGACAAGCTCCCGAAGGACGGCCGCTTCGTCCTCATGGGAAATCACCGCTCCAAGTTCGATCCCATAGTAACCTGGCGAGTCCTCATGGACAGGGATGTAGCCTACATTTCAAAGCCGGAAAACTTCAAGGTCTTTTGTTTCGGAAGGATCATCCGGAAATGCTGCTTCCTTCCCATCAATCGGACAGATCCCAGAGACAGCCTTAAGACATTTATGAAGGCTGCTGATCTTCTGAAAAACGACACGGTCTCCATCGGTATCTACCCTGAAGGCACCAGGAGCAAAACACCCGAACTCCTGCCCTTCCACGACGGTACCATGAAAGTGGCTCAGATGGCAAAAGTACCCATTGTGGTGGTTACAACAAGAGGCACCGAAAACATCGCCCACAATTTTCCTTTTAGAAACACGGACGTATATGTGGATTTCATAGAGACCATCCCCGCAGACTTCATAACATCCAATTCATCTCATGTGATCTCTGCACGTGTAAGAGAAGACATGGAAAGAGCACTGAGTTCAGGAGGACGAAATGAGCAGGAATATACCGGGCGGGACGTGATCCTGAACAATCAATAACTACTTTGATCGGAGGTAATTAAAATGAAAAACTTGATCTTGTACAACCCCTATGCCAACAACGGAAGAGGATTGCAGACAGCCAAAGAAGCAGAAAAACTCCTAACCGGAGAAAACTCATTTGAAGACATCACAAAGATAAAGGACATCGCTTCATTCATCGAATCCGTACCCGAAGAAGACAAGCTGATCCTCGCAGGCGGGGACGGAACCATCAATCATCTGGCAAACGATCTTAATGGCAGTGTCCCCAAGAAAGAGATACTCTACTATGCAGCGGGGACAGGGAATGACTTTAAGGCTGACATTTCTCCTTCGGAAAGTGAGAAATTCATCTCTTTAAACAGATATCTTTCGGATCTCCCCACCGTAACGGTGAACGGAAAAACAAGCTTCTTCATTAACGGCATCGGTTACGGCATCGACGGCTACTGCTGTGAAGTGGGGGACCGCCTCCGCGCTGCTTCCGACAAACCCGTGAATTACGCAGCCATAGCCATCAAAGGACTTCTCTTTCACTTTAAGCCCCGTACCGCAACAGTGATCGTTGATGGTACGGAAAAAGTCTTCAAGCATGTCTGGCTGGCTCCCACAATGAAAGGACGCTTTTACGGCGGCGGAATGATGGTCGCTCCTGCCCAGAACAGGCTCGAAAAATCCGGTGATGTAACAACCGTCATAATGTACGGCTCCGGAAAGCTCAAAACCCTAATGGTCTTCCCCAACATCTTCAAAGGAAAGCACGTTGATCACAAGGAGATGGTGGAAGTAATCACAGGACACAGCGTAACCGTCAGATTTGACAGCCCCTGCGCCCTCCAGATCGACGGAGAAACAGTGCTGAACGTATCGGAATACACTGTAAAAGCATGAAAATACTCAAAAAAAGTCCCCGGGCAGGTCACCCGGGGACTTTTCCACATATAACAGAGGAACGCTTTTAACCCATTATAACTTTTACGTTGTAGACTTTTTTACCTTCTTCGAAGGGGATCACATTCCCTTCGATCTTTTTATCATCAGAAAAGAGCTCTTTTACTCCCTTTTCCACTCCCGAGGGATTCTCAACGGAGATGTTGTAGATCGCTCCGCGGAATCTCCTTGTTATCCTGAAATCAC
Source organism: Lachnospiraceae bacterium (assembly GCA_016287675.1). GTDB lineage: Bacteria > Bacillota > Clostridia > Lachnospirales > Lachnospiraceae > RGIG3528. The sequence goes on along the minus strand of JAEFAR010000001.1, from coordinate 72,180 downwards.
CGAAGCCCTTGGGGATGCAGGGATCTACCGAGAGTCCTTTATGTGTGGGGTAAACTCCCAAAATGTATTGCGATATATTTACAAAGGTCCAGGCTGCAGTTCCGGTGAGCCAGCTGTTCTTTGCTTCTCCGTGGAACCTTGCATCTCTGCCCGCTACCATCTGTGAGTAAACATAAGGTTCTGTGCGATGTATCTCGCTGATGTCTTCAATAAAGGCGGGACATGTTTTTTTGTAGATCTCGAATGCCCTGTCTCCGCGGCCGATGATCGTTTCGGCAATGGAAACCCAGGGATTGTTGTGGCAGAATATGCCTGCATTCTCCTTGTACCCCGGGGGATAAGAGGAGATCTCACCAAGCTCGAGCCGGTACCTTGTGTAAGCAGGCTGAAGGATCATAATGCCGTACTCCGTGTCCAGCTTTTCCTTTACGGAATCCAGCGCCTTAAGGGCATTGCCTTCCTTTAGGCCGATACCTGCCATGACGCAGAAGCCCTGGGGTTCGATGTAGATCTGTCCTTCGTCGCATTCCTTCGAGCCCACCTTTTTACTCTCAGCATCGTAGGCCCTCAGGAACCAGTCGCCGTCCCAGCCCTCTTTAAGTACTGTGTCGTACATCTTGTCGACTTCCGAGAGCGCACGCTTTGCTTCTGCCTTGTCTCCGGTCAGTTCGCAGAGTTCAGCGTACTCTTTACCGTATTTTACAAACATTCCCGCAATAAACACCGATTCAGCCACAGGTCCCTCACTGGGTCCGAAGGTCTGGAAAGATTCGCCGGGATGCTCCGAAAAACAGTTCAGATTCAGGCAGTCATTCCAGTCCGCACGGCCGATGAGAGGAAGTCCATGAGGTCCCTTGTGAGTAGCAGTAAAATCAAAGGATCTCTTAAGATGATCCATTAAGGGTGCAGCCTTGCTATCATCATTATCAAAGGGAACAGATTCCTTAAGTACGGAAACGTCTCCTGTCTCACGCACGTAAGCACTTGTACATGCTATGAGCCAAAGAGGGTCGTCGTTAAATCCGCTTCCTATGTCGGAATTGCCTTTCTTTGTCAAAGGCTGGTACTGGTGATACGCTCTTCCGTCTTCAAACTGCGTGGCTGCGATATCAAGTATCCTTTCCCGCGCTCTGTCCGGGATCAGGTGGACAAAGCCCAGAAGATCCTGGCACGAATCTCTGAAGCCCATGCCTCGGCCTATGCCCGATTCATAGTAGGAAGCCGATCTGGACATGTTGAAAGTCACCATGCACTGGTACTGATTCCAGACATTCACCATACGGTTGACCTTTTCATCGGCAGATTCCACATGATACCGCGAAAGCAATGAATCCCAGTAATCTCCCAGGGCCGAAAAAGCCTTGTCCACAGCCTCATCAGTCGAGTATTTTTCCTGCAGTTCCTCCGCAGGCTTTTTGTTGATCACTCCGTAGCTTTCCCATTTGTTTTCCCGGGGATTTTCAATGTAGCCCAGGATAAAGATCAATGACTTGCTCTCTCCCGGTTCAAGAGTGATACAGATCTGATGGGAAGCTATGGGTGACCAGCCGCTTGCAAGCGTATTGTTCGACCTCTGCAGAACTACCGAATCAGGCTCATCATTATTGTTGTAAGCTCCCAGGAAATCATCTCTTACAGTGTCAAAACCGTCGATCTTTTCATTGACCGAAAAAAAGGCGTAATGATCTCTTCTCTCTCTGTACTCCGTCTTATGGTAGATCGCGGATCCCTTAACTTCAACTTCTCCGCAGGAAAGAAGTCGCTGGAAGTTTTTCATATCGTCATCCGCATTCCAAAGACACCATTCCACATAGGAAAAGAGTTTAAAACTCCTTTTATCCTCCGATTCATTGGTAATGGTGACCCTGTTTATCTCACAGTTATCTCCCAAAGGAACAAAGGCAAGGACCTCAGCCTTAAGGCCCCGCTTCTTACCGGTAAATCTGCTGTATCCGACTCCGTGACGGCATTCGTAAAAATCCAGAGGAGTCTTTACCGGCTGCCATCCCGGATTCCAGATCCCATGTCCGTCGTTAATGTAATAGTACTTGCCGTTGTTGTCGAAAGGGACATTGTTGTATCTGTATCTTGTAAGTCTTAAAAGCTTGGCATCTTTATAGAAGCTGTAGCCGCCGCAGGTGTTTGATACCAGTGAAAAAAAATCTTCGTTACCGAGATAGTTGATCCAGGGCAAGGGGGTCTTGGGTGTCGTAATGACATATTCCCTGGCTTTATCGTCAAAATATCCGTATTTCATTTATCGATCCTCCTACAAAATACAGGTAATTCAAGGGTTTCGTCAGACGTGGATCTGCCGAAATCGTTTTCGTGGCATCAGTATACTTTAAAATCCCGAATTTAACAATAGTTTTTTTGAAAAATTTGTCATTCGTGCATGTAATCCTTTTATTTAAAGGGTTTCAGCATGTTTTTAGTATAAAATTGCCATTTTATCATATGCAACAGGCATGTAAAAGTTGCACAAAAAACTGTTGACAGAGTATCAAAAATTGTATATTATGACAATGCAGGACTGAGAAAAAGATATCAGGCTATATTTTTTTCGAGTCTTACGAAAACGTTTGCGTATTTTAAGCAAACCGAATTATTCCCGGAGGAATCAAAAAGATGGCAAAATCAACGGTTACAGCCGTTTCTGCAAAGGCTGCTCCAAAAAAGAAGCGGGAAAGTCTGTGGGCAAACACCCGTAAAAATGTACCCTACGTCGTTTTCGCTCTCCCGGCGTTTTTAATCCTGTTTTTTATCATGTACGTACCCATGGGCGGTATCGTCATGGCCTTTCAGGACTTCAAACCCATGAAAGGGTTTTTCGGAAGCGAATTCGTGGGACTGGACAACTTCAAGTTTCTGTTTGCCAGCAAAAGTACATTCTTTCGCATGACCAGAAACACACTGATCTACTACGTGATCTTCACCGCATTGGGAACATTTCTGAATGTGGTGCTGGCCATCTCTCTCGATCAGTTCGTTTTCAAAAAAATGGGCAGGATCATGCAGACCATGATGATCGTTCCCATCTTCATCTCCTTCGCGGCAGTACAGTTCATCGTCTATGCTTTCATAGCAAGCGATAACGGTCTTATAAACCAGCTCATGGGTACCAATGTTTCCTATTATTCGGAATCCCGCTTTTGGATCACCATACTTACGATAGTTAAGATCTGGAACTCCGTGGGTTACGGTTCCGTGCTTTATATGTCTGTACTCGCAGGCATAGACACAGCACTCTATGAAGCGGCTAAGATCGACGGTGCAAACAAATGGCAGCAGATCGTACACATCACACTGCCCTCTCTCGTGCCCATGATCACCGTAATGCTCCTTCTTTCCGTAGGAAACATCATGAGATCGGATACCGGTCTTTTCTATCAGGTAACCAGAAACAGCGGCGCCCTGTACGACACAACACAGGTTATCGATTCCTACGTACTGGATGCGGTCTACAAAAGTTCGGAGTACGGATTCACCGCGGCTGCCAGCCTCTTCCAGTCTGTTGTGGGCCTTCTGATGATGCTTTTGGCAAACGGTACGGTGAGAAAGATCTCACCCGAAAATTCGCTGTTCTGACGGAGGAAAGACTGATATGGAAAAAGAGTTAAGAATCAAAAGAAAAAAGAAAGAAGCTGAGGAAATGTCATCTCCCGGCAAGAAGACTTTCGGGCAATACGTCCTGGCATTCTTCCTCATGATCTATACACTGTTTTGTGCACTTCCCGTAGTCCTTGTCTTTGTTGCGGCCTTCTCTTCGGAGGATTCCATTTCCCGCAAGGGTTTCAGCTTTTTTCCGGACGAGTTGTCACTGGACGGAATGCACTCGGTTTTAAAATACGGTAATCAGCTCATTACCTCCTACGGCGTCACCATCTTCGTAGTGGTTGTGGGAACGGCACTCGGTCTTTTGACCATGAGTATGTACGCCTATGCAATCAGCCGGCCGGGTTTCAGACTTGCGAAATTCCTTTCGATCTACCTTCTGATCCCCATGCTTTTTAACGGCGGTCAGCTGGCAGGCTATATCGTATTCACAAGTTACTATCACCTTAAGAACTCATTGCTTTTGCTGATACTTCCTCTCTGCGTCACCACAATGAACGTGCTGATACTGAGGACCTATATAGTAAACAGCATTCCCGCGGAGCTTCTGGAGGCCGCAAAGATCGACGGCGCCAATGAGTACGTCACCTTCTTCGGCATCTGCCTCCCCCTCATGAAGCCCTCTCTCGCAGCTGTAGGTTTCATGATGGCAACCGCCTATTGGAACGACTGGCAGAACGCTCTGCTCTACATCGACAAGAACAGCAAAAAGCCCTTGCAGCTTCTGTTGTACAACATTCAGAAGAACATCGACTTCCTGCTCAACAGCAACAACGTTCCCCAGGCAGTCCGAGACGCCATGGGCGGCGCGATCCCCAAGAATTCGGCAACAATGGCTACGGTAGTCGTTGTCATTGCCCCCATAATGGTCGCCTACCCCTTCTTCCAGAAGTACTTCGAAAAAGGTCTTACGGTGGGCTCCGTAAAAGGATGATCAGATCGATATTTTAAGGGAAACCTTTAAAATATAAAACAAATTTTATCAGGAGGATTTTTTATGAAGAAAAGAGTTATGGCCATGTTACTCGTCATGGCAATGGTAGCCGGTGTTTTCAGCGGTTGCGGCGGCAAAGGCGGAAAGACCAAGATCAACATCTTAAGAGCATGCTTCAACCTTGAAGCCGTTGATGAAGCTCAGGTTAAAAAGGTGGAGAAAGCAGTCAACGATTACATCAAGGACAAGATCGATGTAGAAGTATCCATCCGCGAGATCGGATCCGGAGAATACGCCGACAAAGCAGGCAACTCCGTAGCAAACAAGGAAGTAAACCTTCTCTGGACAGCATCATGGGAAGAGGGAAAGATCAAGACATCCAACCTCGTTTCCAATGACATGGTTTACGACATCACCTCTCTCCTTCCCGGCACAGCTCTTTACGGTTCAATGGATCAGGGTCAGTGGGAAGCTACAAAGTTTGACGGCAAGAACTACTTTGTTCCCGTTTACAAGGACAACGTAGAAGGCTACGATCTTATGTATCGTACAGCTGCTCTCAAGAACACCTCTTTCAATCCCGCATCGGTTAAGAGCCTCAAGGATCTTGAATCCTATCTTGCAGACTGCAAGAAGCAGGGTCTCAAGTACCCTCTCCTTCTTCAGAAGACAGCTATGTTCTATCGTTTCTACATCGATCAGTTCGATTTCTTCACAAGTGAAGCAGAATCCAACTTCGTAGCTGTAGATCGTAACACAGACAAGGTCGTATTCACACTTGATACACCTCAGTACAAGGAATACGCAGATCTCATCGCAGATTGGAGAGCTAAGGGCTATATCCATGAAGATGAATACACAAAGGTTGTTACAGACACCACAACACAGTCTCAGGATTGGGGCGTTTCATGGTGGACAGATACACCCAACAACGCAGAAGCAAACAACAGATACGGTCAGGACGTAACCATCAACGCTCTTACAAACAGATGGGCTCATTCCAACTCCGCTCTCGGTTCCTGCTACTGCGTAACAGCTAACAGCAACAAGAAGCAGGCTCAGGCATGCATAGATTTCCTCGGCCTCCTTTACACAGATACAAAGCTTGCAGATCTTTTCACCTACGGTATCGAGGGTGAAGACTGGAAGGTTAACGCTGACGGTCAGGTAGAGAAGATGGGCAAGAAGTACAACCACTCCATGTGGGAGTCCGTATCCGCTCTCGTTATCACTCCCGAAGCAGGATCTCCCAAGGATTTCGCAGGTGCTTACAAGCAGTTCAACGGTTCTGCAAAGACTTCATCAGCTGCAGGTTTCAGATTTGATGAATCCAAGGTTTCCGCTGAATACACAGCATGTAAGGGTCTCTTCGCAGAGTACGGATTTATCCTTGAGACCGGTGGTGTTGCTTCCGCTGATGTAGCAGGCAAGATCGCTGAGTACAAGAAAGCACTCATGGATGCAGGTGCTCAGAAGGTTATCGACGAGTTCACATCTCAGTATGAGGCTTGGAAGAAGAACAAATAATCCAAGAACATAAAAAAAGATCGGGGCGATCCCGATCTTTTTTATGTTCAGGCTTTTAAATTTTTCACAGTCTTTCCGGCAAAAACCGTTCCTTCGATCATTGTCTGCTCTTCTATGGTTGTCCTTGGATGTTCTATGCGGTCGATCAGTTTTTCCGCAGCGGTAAGTCCGATACTTGCGGTATCCTGTCTCAGCGTCGTAAGCTGCGGCTCTATGTGGCGGCCGATCCTGATGCCGTCATATCCCACTATGGAAATGTCTTCCGGTATCCTCAGTCCTTTTTCCTTTATGACGTTCACTCCGCCAAAGCAGGAAAAGTCATCCGGATAGAAAATGCAGGTGGGTGGAACATCAAGTTCAAGAAGTTTTTCCGTCTCCAGTGCGGCGATCTTAGTGTCTCTGTAGGGAGCCTCTCTGATGTACTCATCGGGAACGCTGATGCCGAAATCATCCATTGTTTTATAAAACGAAGAAAGACGGCTGTTCGTAACCGCGGAAGGCAATCCGTGGATGTACGCTATCCTTCTGTGTCCGTTGTTGACAACAAAGGTAACAAGATCCCTCATTCCTCTCACATTGTCCGAAAGCACTGCAGAATGACCGAAAAATGCATGGTCTATGGTGATCACAGGAAGTCCGCTGTTTACAAGTTCCGAGATCTCCGGATCGTAGAAATCCACACAGGCGATCAATGCGCCGTCGAATCCCCTGTACTTGCAGTGTTCAAGATAGGTCATCCGATTCGGATTCGATTTGTCACTGTTAATAAACGTAATATCATATCCCTTCGCTTCGGCACCTCTTTTAAAGCTGTCGAGAACGTAGGAAAAATAGTCATGGGTCAACCCGCTCCGTGCTTCGTCTACAAAAAGAACTCCAATGTTATTAGTCCTGTTCGTCTTTAATGCTCTGGCCATGGAATTCGGGAAGTATCCCATTTTTTTTGCGACGCTGCAGACAAGCGCCTTTGTCTCTTCACTCACATCGCTTTGGTCGTTCAGCGCTTTGCTAACAGTAGCGGGGCTGACATTACATGCTTTTGCTATGTCTTTTAATGAAACCATTTTTGCCACCCCGTATCTACAAAAATACCGTAAAATATGCAACGAAATCGTTTTCGTAACTCTATGATACAGCTATTCTTTAAAATTTGCAAGATATTTTACCTTATTTTATAGGGATTGTAAAGACTTCGATATTGCATCCGTTTGATCAGTAACCGAAATCTCGAATCCCCAAAAGTGCAACTGTGTTTCTCATGCGTTGCCAACCTTTGTTTTTCACAACATTATCAACTTTTTTTCATAGATAAATCACAAAAAAATGCTATAATCACGATTGTAAGATTAATCAGACAATTTGTTGTTATACATTTTTATAAGAAAAGGAATGGAGCCCATGAGAAAAACAAGTTTATTTGCTATCATTGCCTGCGTTTCGCTTGTAATCGCAGGCTGCGGAAAAGTTTCCGCAAACACGGACAGCACGTCCGTAACTTCGCCTTCCTCCTCAGCTTCCGATGCGTCCGGAGAAGCAAATGCCGTAAAAGCGACAGCTGCTCCCACCGCTGCCCCTGCGGATCAGAAAACAACAGCAACTCCCACAGCATCCGCTGCTCAGTCCGACTCTCCGGCACAACAGACTGCCGCAACCGCTCCCACGGTTGCTCCCACAACAACTCCCGTACCTGCCAAAGATGCTTCCGAAAACGCAGAATCCTTTAAAACAGCCTTTTCTCTCACTACAGAAGACGGCAAGTACACAAAAAGCGGCAGCACCTACACCATCACAGCAGCCGGTACCTACACACTTTCAGGTCTTTTGGAAGAAGGCTCCGTCATAATAAACGCAAATGACGATGACAAGGTAAACCTGGATCTGAACGGCGTAAAGATCACAAATTCCTCTGCCGCTCCCATTCTGGCCTTAAACGCAGACAAGGTTAAGATCAAATCCGTTGAAAACACCTACAACGAGATCATCGACTCAAGACCCGCCAAATCCGACGATGACGATGATGAAGGTAATGCAGCCATCTATACGGATTGCGATCTGGATCTCACAGGCAAAGGTTCTCTTCTTGTCTCTTCCACTTACAATAACGGTATACAGTCAAAGGATTCCATCGACATCAAGAATGTCACGCTGAAGATCACTGCCACAAACAATGCTCTTCGCGGAAACGACTCCGTTGACATCGCATCCGGAAACCTGATCCTGATAGCCCGTGGCGGTGACGGCATCAAGACTTCCAACAGCGACGTTTCATCCAAAGGAAACCAGAGAGGAACCGTCACGATCTCCGGCGGAAACGTGGACATATATGCCTGCTGTGACGGCATCAGCGCTGCGTACGATATCGACGTTTCAACAGAAGGAAACATCAACATCTACACAGACAAGTACTCAGATTACTCATCCGCCAAGATCGGCACAGGCTCCGATCTCTACATTGTGGTTCCTTCGTCGATCTACACCTCCACCTCGGAGTTTTACGCTTACTTCTATAATGATGACTATGACAAAGGTGTTTTTGCAAAGGCCACATACGATTCAATGGTTTCCGGAGGAAGGACCAGATACTACGCAATGAAGCTTTCCGTTCCCTCGGGCTACGAAAATGTACAGTTCTTCAGGTTTAAAGTGGGCTCCGATCCTTCCACGGCATCCTACACGGGAGTCACCACCGCAGACATACTTAACACCTCAAAGAACGCCTTCATGATCACCTCTCTTGACTCATCAAGTTCCGTAATGTCGGGAGATTACATCCAGATCACCGCAAATTCCGGCAGCAACAATGCCAAGAGCCTTTACTCAACCAAGGGAATGGCCGCAGGTAACGCAATTACCGTGTCCAACGCCGTGATCAACATTTACTGTTCCGATGACGGTATCCATGCAAACAACGACAATCTTCTTGAGAATAAATCCTACGGAGTGGGTGACGTCACCATAGAAAGCGGCTCGATCACTATCAATGCGGCGGACGACGGCATACACGGTGACAACATAGTCACCATAAACGGCGGTAACATAAATATAGTAACCTCTTACGAAGGTATCGAAGGAAACATAGTCAACTTAAACGGCGGCAGCATTTTTGTTTATGCAAGTGATGACGGCATCAACGCCTGTGCGGGAAATGTAACCCCCATGATCAGCATTAACGGCGGTTACATAGATGTCACAACTCCGTCCGGGGACACGGATGCCTTGGATTCCAACGGCAGCGTTACCATGACCGGAGGCCTTGCCCTCATCAAGGGCGGTAACTCCATGGGTGGCATGGCGGGCTCAGTTGATGTGGACGGAACCGTTAAAGTGAGCGGCGGTACCATTATCGCTTTGGGAGGCATATGCACTGTTCCTTCCGATTCCGTGAACGGCTACGTTGCAGCATCAACATCCTTCGGAAAAGGCAGTTACTCCTTAAGGGATGCTTCCGGAAACATCCTTGTAACCTTTACATTAAACTCAGATTACACAAACGGCTGGATCTCTTCAGATAAACTGACGACCGGAACAGACTACACCATTTATAAAGATAATACCTCGATCCTGTCATGGACTCAGACCTCCGGAACAATGAACGCATCAAGTGTCAATACCGGAATGGGCGGTTTCGGAAGAGGCGGCAGGTTCAGATAAGTCTATGCGCCAAATATATAAAACAAAGCAGATGCCCTGCTTCTACACAGGGCATCTGCTCTTTTATTTGAAATAAGAAACCAGTTCCCGGATCCTTTCGGGAGCCGCCACTTTACTCCAGGGCACTCTGCCCTCTATGCATCTGTCTTCGTAAAATCTCGCAGTCTTATCTCTTTCGGTATCGTTCCATTTGTTAAATCCTTCGGTCTTAATGTGATCTCCGTAAGTACATCCAGCAAATGTAACAAGGCCGTAGTCCCTCCAGGGCCGTGCCAGAAAGATGGTGTCCTCTCCCACCCCTTCATCTGCAGTCAGCCGGCAATTAAGGAACAGAAATCCGGTCTTTTGATCAAGAGCATGAGCCGGCGCAGCCACATATCCTCCTCCACGGGCATCTTTTCTCGATCGTATCTCACAGTTTTCAAAAAGTGCATCCCCGCAGCCGAAAATAAAATCAACCGTCCCGGAGATAAAACAGTCTCTGAAGATCTGCTTCATTGGCATATAAAAATTCAGCTTTTCTTTCAGAAAGCCGGTATACCTCTGAGTGAGGTCAAAGGGCAAGGGTCCCAGAAACAGCGTGTCCTGTGTGGAGATAAGATTTACACGGAACGCCTTAAAATCATCTTCATAGACCGTGAGTGCCACTTCCTGTCCCTTTTCCTCGGGATAAAGCGCATCATTTTCCACTGTCAGATCCTCCATTGTAACATTCGGTGCACAAACGGCAACGGTGTACGTTCTGAAGGTGACCAGTTCCTTCCCGTCTTCTCCTATCTTTTTGGCGTAATCGCCGTAGACGATCTTGGTGTTTTCCGCACCGCTTCCTTTAATAAAAAGCCCCGGAGTGTTGATCTCGATCTTTTGTCTGTAAGTTCCGGGCGCAAGATGAAACCGTGTCCCGGGGACCGCTTTATCGAATTCCGCCTGCAGGTCATCGTTGGGAGTCAATTCAATTATGCTCATATTTTCTGTATTTCCTCCTTAAAAAAGCTGTATTTATATCCTTTACCATGTTAATTAAGTATAATCATAAACCACTAAAAAAACAACTCTCTTTATTATCATCCCGAATTATATATTCATTGTTAATCTTGTGAAATATGTACAAAAAAAATGTTATTTAAATCTACCTTTATTGACATGTTTACCAAAAACCGATATACTCCACGCATATAATAAACATGGGGAATGCCATGCATAACGGACATTTGACTTTTAAACAATATAAGATTACAGATATATTTTTTTTAACTGCACTTTTCACAATATTGGAATCTGTTGTTACCCTGGCAGCCAATAAGTGGTTTCCCGGGCAACCATATGCATTTTCCCTGTCGGTGCTGTTTATTGCACTGTTTTTGATGAGATGGGGTCTATTTGCGTTTATTCCGGCAATTGCGGGAGCGGTCGCTTTTTGCATTGCCTCTGACGCAGGATCAAAACACTACTTTATATATATCATCGGGAATCTTACATCACTGCTGTCTTATCTGTACATCAGATACAGAGGAAAAGAAACTGTCAGGAAAGATCCTGTCAGAATGGGGCTGTTCGTGATCCTTATCTTTCTGTTCATGCAGATCGGGCGGACGGTCACCTCGCTGTTTTTTGACGGAAAGCTTACCGACATCATCCTTTTTCTGACCACAGATTCCCTGTCGCTGCTCTTCGCTTTGATCGCCGCATTGGCTCTCAGAAAAGCAGACGGATTGTTTGAAGATCAAAAAGCCTTTCTTTTCCGTATGGAAAGGGAAAGGAACGAAAACCGGAGGAGATAAACATGAAGAAGAGTATTGCATCAGATTATTTGATCTATGACGAGTCCAGGGGTGTCTACACAGAAGATCCCGAGCAGGCTGTCCGCGATGATGTTGAAAAGCATCAGTGGCTTGGAGTCCTGCATACCATAATGAGGGATTGGCGCCTGTATCTAATGCTGGTACCCATGATCCTTGTTTTTCTTTTCTGGCGTTATTTCCCCATGTACGAACTTCTGGGATGCTTCAAGGTAACAGACGACGTAAAGCCGGTTGCGGAGCAGTTTTACAAGGGATTTTCCAACTTCAAGACCCTTCTCTCCGGTAATACTTCCATTTCCACAGACTTCTGGAGAGCCATGAGAAACACCTTCCTTTTAAGCTTCTACGGCTTGTGCTTCGGTTTTCCCATGCCCATCATTATCGCTCTCTTCTTTAATGAGATCAGATCGAACATTGCAAGAAGTGTATATCAGGTTCTCACCTACCTTCCCAAGTTCATGTCAACTGTTGTAATGACCACTCTCGTAACAATGCTTGTAAAACAGGGTTCCCTCACCACCAACATGGGTATCCTCTCCCAGCTCTTCGTAAAGCTTGGCCTCATTACAAGTGAAGTGGGAAATGCGGGTCTTTTGAACTCCCCTTCCTTCTTCCGTGCCATTTACCAGATCAGCGGTATCTGGGAAGGGGCCGGTTACGATTCCATCGTATTCTTTGCCGCCATCATAGCCATATCCCCCACCAGCTACGAAGCGGCCCAGATCGACGGTGCCGGAAAGCTTGCCCAGATGAAATACGTTGTTCTTCCAAGCATACTTTCCACCATCGTCATCATGCTGATCTCAAGGATCGGTTCCCTGCTTAATGTAGGCTACGAAAAGGTCCTTCTGCTTTACAATAAGGATACATACATCACAGCAGACGTCGTTTCCACTTTTGCCCAGCGCTACGGTATCCAGGGTTCCCTGAAAGGCATAGCCTCCGCGGCGGAAATGATGAACAATGTAGTCGGAATGCTTCTTGTTATCAGTGCAAACACAATAGCAAGAAAGGCATCGGATGTATCGCTTTATTAATTCTTTTGGAGACCAAACATGAAAAGAAAACTGGAAATTTCGGAATTAATATTTAAAATACTCAGTTACCTGTTTCTCACCATATTCGCCCTGAGCTGCCTCTATCCTTTCGTTTACGCCATATCGGCAGCCATCAGCGGCAGAGCTGCGGTGGAATACAGTGAAGTGGTCCTTTTTCCGAAAGATGTTCAATTTGAAGCATTCAAGGTAATGTTCTCAGATAACCTCTTCTGGAATTCATATGCAAATACGCTTTATCTGACCTTCTTCGGAACGATCTGGGCCCTGGGCGTTTCCCTTCTGGGTGCCTATGCATTGTCCAAAAAAAGGCTCCTTTTCAGAAAAGGTTTCAATTTCTTCCTTGTGTTCACCATGTGGTTCTCGGCAGGTATCGTGCCTCAGTACCTCAACTACCTGAGTACACAGAGGGTTTTCAACGCGGTGGGCATCAAGGACGATAAGTGGCTGGTCATCATCGCCATGGGCATGGCAGCCATGAATATAATCCTTTTAAGAAACGCTTTCGAAGGGGTTCCTTCGGAGATCGAAGAAGCGGCTGTTGTAGACGGCGCTACAGAATTCCAGATCCTGAGCAAGGTCTACATCCCCATGTGTAAATCCACTATCGCTACGGTTGCCCTCTTCTTCGGAATTTCCAGATGGAACGGTTACTTCTGGGCAAGACAGATGATCTCTAACCCCAACGAAAGACCCCTTCAGGTTTTCATCAGACTCAAACTCGAGGAATTCACGGATCCCGAGCAAATGGCGGGATGGAACAAAATCTATGCTTCCGATTCCATCATCTATGCACTCATTGTTTGTTCCGTGATCCCGATACTCGTTATCTATCCTTTCATCCAGAAGTACTTCGCCAAGGGCGTGAATATGGGCGGAGTAAAAGAATAACAGCGGTTATTTCCGGAATATGATCCGGTTATAATAAATATTTAATAAGAGGAGAACTATAGTATGAAGAAAACAAAACTTCTTGTGTCTGTGCTTCTTTGTGCGGCAATGCTGGCCACCACTGCATGCGGCGGCAGCAAATTACCCACCGAACCGGCAGCGACACCCACACCCGTGGCAGAGACAAAAAATGATCCCAAAAACGATCAGCCTGCAGCCACTTCAACACCTACTCCCGAACCCGTAAAAAAAGTCAGTGACCTCTATTCTGCAGGCACTACTCTTCGTCTTGCATGCGGTTACAATAACGCTAAGACAGGTATCGCATTTTCCGCAGACATCGCCGGTGAAGGCATCACTCTTCCCGACGGAAAAACCTACCATACAGGCGATCTTAAGCCCACCTGGGCAGAGCTGGAGAAGATCCTCGGCGTTAAGCTTGAGGACAAGTACCAGGGAAACAGTGCAACCAACGAATTTGCGTTCTGGAAAGAGAAGCTCGAGCAGGTAGATATGGTTATCGGTAATGCCGGAACACTTACGGAACACGGCAACAACGGTGATCTCGTAAACATCGGCAATTACCTCGATATGATGCCCAACTTCAAGGCTTACCTCGATGCCAACCCCATCGTTCGTCTCTCCATTACAGGTTCCACAACAGGATCCAACAAGGGCGCAGTTTACTTTGCTCCTTACTTCGACGGTGTTAACGATATCGAGCGTATGCCTCTTATGAGAACAGACTGGGTACAGAAGCTTCTTGACGGAAGCGGAAAGTTCACCGCAAAGTCCTCTCTCAACCTTGCAAAGGCTGTTTACGAGCCTTACATGCCCACATCCGGAAAGATCACCGTTGATGTCGTAAAGGCAGACGGAAAGTCCACCGAAAAGGTTACAAAGGATTACGATAAGGCAGGAAACATCGTAGCAGCAATGAACAAAGCCCTTGCATCCGGTAAGGTTTCCGGCGTTGATGCCGTAAACATGCTCCGTGACTACATCGACAAGGCATACAACGGCTACTACGGAACAAACCGTTCCGATCTCTTTATCGGACAGAATGCAGCATGGGATGCAGACGAACTCGTTGCTCTCCTTCGCTGCGTAGTTGCCAACCCTCAGACACTTAACGGCACAGACAACGTTGAAGGTATCTTCTCAAGAGAAGACGCTAACAACCAGCGCCGTGTTGATATGTACAAGCTTGCAGGAATCCTCTTCGGCGTACGCGGTATGGAATCCAGATCTGATTACCTCTATGTAGGTGCTGACGGTCAGCTCCATGATGCACGTCTTGATGAAGAAGCTTACACAGCTATTGACAGGATGCATGCTCTGGCTCAGGAGGGCCTCATCTCCGAGTCCTTCGTTAACACATCAGCTGAAACAAGCTCAACAATGCTCGAGAACGATCTCGGTTTCATGAGCTACGACTACAACCAGACACAGACCATCCTCAATAAGACAAAGCTCAACAAGAACGGTCAGTCAGGCGAAAAGTACATGGCAGTTATGGTTCCCGTTGCAAGATGGTACGACGGTACGGATGCAAACGGCGTTTACATGAGGTTTACAGAGTCCTGGCGTTCTGTTAAGACAGATGCCTGGGCAATCTCCGTAAAGGGCATCGGAAAAGATGAGAACAAGCTCTATGCAGCACTCTCTCTCATCGATTACGCTTACAGTGAAAAAGGACAGATCCTTATGTCCTACGGTCCCGACGCATTCATCAAGACAAATGCCGACGGTTCTTACGTAACATTCTCCTTCAACGGTAAGGATATGCCCGTTATTTCGGACGCTACATACGAAGCACTCTGGACGCTCGCTTCCGGTAACTACACAAACTTTGCACGTTTCTATCTCGGATCCACTCTCTCCTTCGTAAAGAGCCAGGCATTCGAGTACCAGTGCACACATGAAGTAGGTAAGGAAGGTGCGGCAAAGATCTCCGCAGCCATCGCCCTCGGAACCATCAAGCATCCCGAACTTGCACTCACTTCCAACCCTTGGTACACTTCAGTTCCCACCGTTCTTCCCAATACAACGGTTGAAACAGACCTTCTCAACACATACACAGAGATCACAAGCGCTGCAAGCGGTTACTTCGGTTCCGGTAAGAACCAGAACAACCTCTTCGTAAATCTCATTGCAAAGGGTTACACAGATGATGTTCTTTCTTCCAAGGCAACAACTCTTAAGACCGTTACAGATACATGGAACGGAAAGAGCTACCTTGCACTCAAGCAGAGTGCTTGGAAGAGGATCACAGACTACTACAAGTCAGATCTTGCAAAATAGTTTAACATTTTTCAGTTTTTCCGTGGCGGTTCTCCCGCCACGGAAAAACCAATTAAAAACACCTATCGTGGAGTAAAACAAATGTACAAGACTCAAATAAAATTTCAAAAAATAATATGCCTTGCCACTATTGCGGCAAGTTTTATCGTTTTTTTGTATTCCCTGGGAATCATGACAGATATATATGACTGTTTCTACACCACGATGATGGATCCGGAAGATCCCACCCAGACATGGGTTACCGGTTCCATCATATATTATGATATGCAGCCCTTTAATTACACACTTACAAAGATCTCGATAGCGCTCATTCTGATCTCTCTCACTCTTTTTGTAACAAGCACTGACAAGAGAAGGCGCTACTACATCGGAAATATGATCTCAACGGCTTTGAATGTAATTGCCGGAATCCTGGCAACTGTCTACAGTCTGCCCAGGATCAAGGCGTTTAAGATACAGTTTCTCACCACGGTAAATTTTGAAGAACTCAAGACATTCTCGGAGCTTTTCAATTCAACCTACACGGAATCCACCTTCTGGTTCGATTCGGGTTATGTGGTTTTCGCAATACTTTTGATCGCTGATGCTCTTCTGCTCGTTAACCTCTTATGGAAATTCAGGATGATGAGACTTGAAAAGCAACTGATAGCCAAGGGAAAGGAGGTTTAGAGATGGATGCTTCCATGATAAAAAAAGACAGGATGAAGTACTCAAAGAACAAATTCTCTTCCAACTTCGCCCTGCTTTCGATCCTTTTTAACATTTTCTATTTCGTAAGCATTTACAAATCCGATATCGGAAACTTCTACTACTCCATCATTATCGGAGAATCGGTCATATACAACCTTCTTTTCATGCTCTTTACCTTTCTTTGCTCCGAAGGCGTAAAGAAATACAGTCTCGGCTACTCCGTTACTCTTGTTGTCATCGGCATACTGCAGACAGCGCGCATCTTCTACCTTCCCGCCAGAGCCCACGGCACAGTCCTTGAGATAGGCGGTGTCGAAAGAGCGGTAATGGACAATGCCCAGTACACAAGGGTCATCGTTTTTCTTTTGATATCATCCGCTTTTGCCGTTATCGGCGGCGTTGTGGGTATCATCAGAAACCGTGTGCTTACGGCCTACACAAACAGCAGTGCAACATAATGATGTGGAGATTAGTTTATGGCAGAGCTTAAGTTACAGAATTTAAACAAAATATACGACAATAACGTTCAGGCTGTTTTTGATTTCAATCTGGACGTTAAAGACGGAGAACTCATCGTTCTGGTAGGTCCTTCGGGATGCGGTAAATCCACTACCCTTCGTATGGTTGCCGGTCTTGAAGACATTACAAGCGGTCATCTGATCCTGGACGGTAAGGACATTACCACCATGCCTCCAAAGGACAGGGACATGGCCATGGTCTTTCAGAACTATGCACTCTACGGCCATATGACTGTTTACGAAAATATGGCCTTCTCTTTAAACTTAAGAAAAGAGAACAAAAATGTCATTCACGAAAAAGTGCTGGCAGCAGCAGAAATCCTGGGACTTACGGATCAGCTGAACAAAAAGCCTTCACAGCTTTCCGGCGGACAGAGGCAGCGAGTTGCCATGGGACGTGCCATCGTGCGCACTCCCAAGATCTTCCTTTTTGATGAGCCCCTTTCAAATCTGGACGCAAAGCTACGTGGCTCAACAAGACGTGAGATCCTTTTGCTTCACAAGAGGCTGAAAGCTACAATGCTCTACGTTACTCACGATCAGACGGAAGCCCTCACACTTGCAGACAGGATCGTGTGCATGTCCATGGGACATGTTCAGCAGATCGGTACACCTCTTGAGCTTTACGATTCACCCGCCAATCTTTTTGTAGCGAGCTTTATCGGACTTCCTCCCATGAATTTCTTTGATATGAAGGTTACAGGGGACACACTTTGCGGCAGCGACTTTAAAGTATCCTTAAAGCCTGAAGAAAAGGCGCTCCTCTCCTCCTATGAAGGTAAAGAGATCACGCTGGGAGTACGTCCGGAAGACATCGATGAGGGCGGTCAGATCGATCTCTCTGTTTTCTCAAACGAAAACCTTGGCCAGACCACACTGGTCCACGGTCATGCAGGAAAGATCAAAATGACCTGTAAATTCCGTTCCTGGTGCAATTACAAAGCAGGTGACAGGATCAAGGTCAGCTTCAGAAAGATGCATTTCTTCGACAAAGAGACGACTGATGCCATAAGGCAGAGCAAATAAATTGACATTTACCAATAACGCTAAGGAGCACATCCAATGGAAAAGAAACAAAACAAGGGAATAAAAGAAGCAATAAGAAAATTTCTGGTTTCCTTAAAGAGAAGACCTCAGATCATCCCGGGTTTTTTTCTTGTTATCTCATTTTTATACTACTCTTTGAATCTGACAAGCGTTTCCGACACTCTGTCCATGATCCAGGGAAGCATGATGGGCTTTTGTGAATTTCTCACCATGCTCTGTTCCATTCTGGTGTTTGTCTGCTTTTTGAATTCCTATCCCAGACGCCAGAAACCGCACATCGGCTTTATCATCCTGACCTACATCATGCTGGCTGTCATAGTCGTTGCCGACATCACCTTCAGATCAAGGATCCTTACAGCCGTTACAAGAGAAAACAACGCCATTCAGATCACCGGCTACATAACCAAGGCTTACTCGATGCTCTATGCTCACATCATCCTGGTTATCATTTCTGCAGTTTTAAATGCCACAATGCCTTTCTACGGAAAGCTCCTCAAGAAGATCAACACTTCCATCGAGGTTGAGGGTAACACTGAAATGGATGCCATTGACCTTTCGGAGGATTAAAGTTTCATGCCCGAAAAGAACAAAAAGATCAACGAGGAAAAAGAAAAAGATACCTCCGAATACTACAAGCTGAACAAGGATGCCGTAGATCGTCTGGTAAATGCCAATGCTGCAAACGCTCCCGAGGTTTCGGATGAAGAGATCAGGAAATATACGGGAAAGAAGAAGTTCCGTATCCCTGCCATCGTAAAGATCCTCTTTACAAAATTCTGGTTCAAAGGTGCTGCCTGCTTTTTCATTTTCTGGGGGCTGGGCACGTATCTGAACAGTGTAGATCTGATCTTTGTTTTTGCTTTCGCGCTGGGACTGATCACTGATCTTCTCGAAAACAATTTTCTTCGCTTTTTTGAAAGAGACATCCATAACCTTAACGACCACATCATGTTTCCAAGGAAGGGACTTCCCTCTCTCTTTTTTAACGTAGCTTACGCCTTTGTTGTCTTCACGGTGGTCCGTCAGATCTACAACATCATAAACATTGCCGCCATGAGCATTACAAAGAAAACGGACGAGCTTTTTCTGGGGGTAGAGCCGATACTGTTCGGTCTCTTTTATCTCCTTACGGATGAGCTCTTCATCCTTATAAGAAACACCTCCAAGAAGATAGTAAAGGATGCCCTGGATAAGCAGAAAAAGGAGTCAAAATGATAAATACCCTTTATTTAAGTTCCACATCTGCATGTTTTGAACTTGAGAACGAACTTCCCTTTTATAATGACAAAGAATACAGCATTATTCTGAACGGTAAGACCGTAAAGAGCGGATGCAGAGAAAATGTCTTTTCCCTCTTCGATCTCACACCCAATTCGGAATATGAATTAAAGATCAGCACCTGTGACGATGTTGTGACATTTAAAACATCACCGGAAAGCTGCTGCATAGATGTAAGAGATTTCGGAGCAAAAGGTGACGGCACCACGGACGACACTGTCGCTATTCGAACAGCTGTCTCCTGCCTTCCTGCACTGGGAAGACTTTATTTTCCGAAGGGAACCTACCTTACGGCGCCCCTCTTCTTAAAGAGCCATATAACCCTTGAATTTTCCGAGGGTGCCGTGCTTCTCGGAAGCACCGAAAAGTCGGATTATCCCGTCATCCCCGGTGTCTGCCATGACAATGTGAAAGATTGTGATATTCCTTTTGCCACATTTGAAGGTGAAGAAAGAGCGAAGTATCAGTCCCTCATCACCGGAGAATACGCAACGGACATCAATATCATCGGTCGCGGTACCATCGACGGAAATGCCCAAAACAGCAAATGGTGGATCGATTACAAGGAAGATCCCATTGCACGTCCCAGACTTGTTTTTCTTAACAGATGCTCCGATGTTACTCTTCACGGGCTTGTAATACAGAATTCCCCTTCGTGGCAGCTCCATCCCTATTTTTCGGAGAATGTGAACTTCTACGACCTTTCGATAAACGCTCCCAAGGACAGCCCCAACACGGATGCCTGCGATCCCGAAGCCTGCAACAGAGTCAACATCATCGGCTGCAGGTTCAGTGTGGGTGATGACTGCATAGCCATCAAATCCGGTAAGATCGATGTGGGACGCAAATACAAGACTCCCGCCGATCATCACACCATCCGCAACTGTCTCATGCAGTTCGGTCACGGTGCCATCACACTGGGAAGTGAAATGGGCGGCGGAGTGACAAATCTCACTGTAAACCGCTGTATCTTTAACAGCACCGACAGAGGCTTAAGGATCAAGACAAGACGAGGCCGCGGAAAAGATGCGGTGATAGACGGAGTTCTTTTTGAAAACATCAAAATGGACAATGTCCTGACTCCCATAGTGATGAACATGTGGTACAATTGCTGCGATCCGGACCGCTTCACGGAATATGTCTGGTCCAGAGAGCATCTTCCCGTAGATGACAGAACTCCTTATCTCGGGAAATTCACTTTCAGGAACATGACCTGCGAGAACTGTCACGTCTGCGCATGTTACTGCGACGGTCTTCCCGAAATGCCCATCGAAGAGATCACCGTGGAAAACATTTCCTTCACCTACTCTCCCGACGCGAAGCCCGGAAAGCCCGCCATGAGAAACTACGCGGAAGAATTCCTTCGGGGAGGCATGTATTTTGACAATGTTAAAAAGCTGAACATTTCCAACGTCACGGTTACAGGTGCCGACACAGAGCCCCTGATAACCAAGAATGTCGGTTCTGTTCAAAGCAGGGATCTTGTATGTACGAAATAATCGACAACTATCTGAATACACTTTTGAACGACTCCACTCCGGAGGCTCCGGTGTGGAACATAGAAAGTATCCGTCAGGGTAAGGAGCCTCATTGGAATTATATCGACGGATGCATGATCACCGCACTCGATCTCCTTGCGGAACAGTCAAAAGACAGGAGATATTCCGAATTTGCGGAGCATTTTATAGATCATTACATTGATGCCTCAGGTTCGATCCTGGGATACTCAAAAGACAAATATAACCTTGATGATATCAATGAAGGCCGTGTCCTCTTCAGCCTCTACAAAAAAACAGGCAAAGAGAAGTACAGACTGGCCATAGAAGCCCTGCATGATCAGCTTCTTTCCCAGCCCCGTACCGAGACCGGAAACTTCTGGCACAAGCAGATCTATCCCCATCAGATCTGGCTGGACGGTATCTACATGGCTCAGGTCTTCTCCGCCCTTTACCAAAGGGATTTTGGAAACGCAGACTACTCTGATATTACGGATCAGCTCGCAAACGTTGAAAAACTCATGAAGGATCCCGCTACAGGGCTCTACTATCACGGTTGTGACGTGAGCAAAAAAGCCTTTTGGGCAGATCCCGTTACCGGATGCTCAAAGAATTTCTGGCTTCGCTCCATGGGCTGGTTCCTTATTGCACTTTCCGATCTTGCGGAGATCGTGGATCCCGGATCCCTTGAACCGGTAAAAAGGATACTTGCAGATCTCCTTAGATCCATAGCCCGCTACACTGACAAGGATACAGGCATGTACTATCAGGTTCCTGACAAGGGCGAACTTCCCGGCAATTACCTCGAAACCAGCGGAAGCGCAATGGTAGCCTACGCTATGCTGAAAGCCGCAAGGCTCGGCCTCGTTCCATCAGAATTTGCGGATCTCGGTCAGAAGACCTTTGACGGCATCTGCAAAAAGTATCTTAAGGAAGAGAACGGAAAACTCTGTCTTGCAGGCATATGCCTGGTGGCAGGACTCGGTCCCGAAAACAACAGAAGACGTGACGGGTCTTTTGAATACTATATTTCGGAGCCGGTGGTAACAAATGATGCCAAGGGTGTGGCGCCCTTTATCCTTTGTTATACTGAAGTTTTAAGGCGGTTCAAATGAGTGATACGTTAATTTTTGCGGCTAATGCCGTTCTTCCCATAGTTTTTACCATGGGGCTGGGCTGGATCCTTAAAAAGGTCGGTTTTATCAACGACAGCTTTCTGGCTCAGGGAAATAAAATGGTATTCAGGGTTTTTCTTCCGGTGATGCTGTTTTTAAGCACCTACAGGATCGAAACTCTTGAAAGCATAGACTTTGGATTCCTCATCTATTGTGAGGCTGCTCTTCTCGTGATCTTTCTTCTGGGCATACTGCTCACATTGCCCTACAGGAATCATCCGGGTACCAGAGGCGTTCTGATACAGGCTATGTTCCGGTCCAATTATGCTTTGATCGGACTTTCGCTTGCTTCATCCCTCTTCGGTCAGGAAGGTCTTGCCGCAGCAAGCCTTCTGGCAGGGGTGTTTGTGCCTTCAATGAACGTGCTGGCAGTGATCACCCTTACCATATTCACGGATAAGCACGAAAAGGGTAACGGCGAGCTTAAAAGGATCCTTCTTTCAACAGCCAAAAATCCTCTGATAATCGGAGCCCTTTCCGGACTGCTGGCAGTTGTTGTCAGATCTTTCCTTGTAAAAGCCGGCATCAACTGGAAACTGTCAGACATCACTCCTGTTTACAAAGTGCTGGAGTCCCTCGAAAAATGTGCTACTCCCATGGCCCTCATCGTATTGGGAGGTAAATTTGAATTATCGGCTGTAAAAACCAACTTTAAACCCATTCTTTTCGGAACAATACTGCGCACTGTGGTGGTTCCGGTGCTTGGTCTCTCCTTTGCCTACTTCGTGCTGCAGATGAGAAACGGAGCACACTTTGCGGCTTACGTGGCAGCCTTCGGTACTCCCGTAGCTGTTTCAAGTGCCATTATGGCCGGCGAAATGGGGGGCGACGATCAGCTGGCAGGTCAGCTGGTAGTCTTTACAAGCATAGTATCCATATTCACCATGTTCGCATCCATAGCTTTGCTGCGGCATGTGGGAATCTTTTGATAAAAAACCATCCTAAGGAGAAAAAAAATGGCTGAAAAAGAAACTGCTTATCTCTCATTAAGGAACATCAATAAAATATATCCCAATGGCTTCCACGCCGTCCACAACTTCAATCTGGACGTTCAAAAAGGTGAGTTCATTGTTTTTGTAGGGCCTTCCGGCTGCGGTAAATCCACCACATTAAGAATGATCGCAGGACTTGAAAGCATCAGTAAGGGTGACATGCTGATCAACGGACAGTCCGCAAATGAAAAAGGTCCCCGTGAACGCGAAATAGCCATGGTTTTCCAAAGCTATGCTCTCTATCCCCACATGTCGGTTTACGATAATCTCGCCTTTGGTCTCACGTTACAGGGCGTTGATGAAGACGTGATCGAACAGAGGGTTATGAAAACAGCTGCGATACTTGGCCTCACGGACTATCTGGACAGAAAACCCCGTGCTCTATCCGGCGGTCAGCGTCAAAGAGTGGCCGTAGGGCGTGCCATCATCCGTAAGGTGGGCATATTCTTAATGGACGAACCCCTTTCCAATCTGGATGCAAAGCAGCGTGTGACCATGCGTTCCGAGATCACACAGATCCACAGGGAAACCGGGGCAACCACGATCTACGTTACTCACGACCAGACAGAGGCCATGACAATGGCTGACAGGATCGTTGTAATGAAGGACGGCTACATCCAGCAGATCGGAACCCCCTATGAGCTTTACTTTGATCCCGTAAACACCTTTGTGGCAGGTTTCATCGGAGAGCCGCCAATGAACCTGTTAAAGACCGTACTGAAAGACGGAAGCGTAAATCTGGGTCAAAACAGACTGGATCTCACATCCCTCTTTTCTGATGAAACCCTTGCAAAATACAACAATAAAGAAGTGGTGGTGGGCTTCAGACCGGAAGCGGCTGTTCTCACCGAAAAAGAGTCCCCTTCCTTTGAAATGAAATGTAACGTTGAGCTCACGGAACTTCTGGGAGACAGCGCAAACCTTTACATCGATATGGATGGTGTTCAGGCTATTTTAAAGGTGGACCCTCATCTCATTCCCGATTCGGATGAAGCTTTGAATTTCTTGATCCCCGCAAAAAGTCTTTATCTTTTTGACAGCGAGACCTCACTTCGTATCAGACAATAAAAAGAACGAAAAAAACAGACGGTCAACGACCGTCCGTTTTTTTGTTCTGATTCAGGTTCTCAGATCAGCTTTTGCGTGTAAGCTTGGAAACCGTAAAGAATGTTACGGCACTTGCTGCAGCAAGGATACCGAGAAGACCAAACACATCGCTCTCACCTGTCTTAGGTGTATCATCATTGGCAGGAGCTGTTGTAGGAACAGCTGTAGGAGCCGTTGTAGGAGCTGTTGTAGGCGCTGCAGTGGGAGCTACCGTTGCTGTGGGCTTCGGTGTAGCTGTTGCTGTAGGCTTGGGTGTGTTTGTAGCTGTGGGTGCGGGGCTGGGAGTGTTTGTAGGTGCCTTGGTGGGTGTAGCAACGGCAACGGTGGGTGTAGGTGTGGGTGTAGGCTCTTCCTTATCACCGCACGCTGCAACTGCCGCAACGTTCATAACCAAAAGGGCAGATAAAACAACTTCCATAATTCTTCTCTTCATCTTATTCTTCATATCTCTTGTATTGCCTCCTTTCGATGGCTTACGCGGAAATTGTACCATTTATTGAAATTCTTTGCAATAGCACAACACCGTATAAAAATGATATATTTAAGAACTCGATAAAATTTTACTTAAATAATGTGTCAAAAAAGAGACAAATGTGTATCTTTTATAGGTCATATTTCTCAGATTTTGCTGTTCCTGTGCGTCAGTCTCCAGTCAATACAGCGTTTGAGATAATCTACATACTCGGGATTTTTACACATTCCTTTGCCATCGGTATCCGAGATCTTTGCCACATCCATTCCGTTGCATGCAGTGGTTTTCATGACAATATTTAAGGGTTCCGCATCGGTGTCATTTGCGATATAAGTACCGATACCAAAAGCGGTTTTTGTCTTGCCTTCAAAGTAGGAATGGATCTTGTCGGCTCTTTCAAAATCAAGGCTGTCACTGAAAAGCAGGGTCTTGCTCTTGGGATCTATGCCCAGCTTTTTGTAATGCTCTATCATGAGATCCCCCCACTTGAAAGGATCGCCGCTGTCATGGCGGACACCGCTGAAAAGAGTGGCAAATGTCAGCTGGAAATCCTCGAGGAAGCATTCCGTTGTGATGGCATCCGTAAGGGCAGTTCCGTTCAGGATCCCGTACTCCTTGACCCAGGCATCCATTGCAAACCAGTTGGAGTAGGCAGGGTTGTGCTTGTGAGTGCCCTGTCCGATGCACATGATCCATTCGTGGGCCATGGTGCCCACAGGGGTAACTCCGAACTTCTTGGCAAGATAGACATTTGAAGTACCGACGCAGACAGAATCTTTGTATTTGTGGCTGCAGAGTTCCTTAACCGCAAGTTCCTGAGCTTCACCGGAAAGTCTTCTTCTGAGGCCGAATTCACTGAAAGATCCCAGCCTGTATCTTCCTTCCGTCAGCCAATTGACCTTTTCCTCCAGTTTCCTTTTAAAGCTCTCAAGGAGCTTGGGATAATCATATGCCATTCGGAAATATACTTCATTTACGATAGCGAGGGTGGGGATCTCATACATGGATGTGTTTAACCAGGTTCCTTTTGTTTCTATGGTAAGGCCGCATTCCGCATCCGTTCCGATCTCAAAGTCAGCGTATCTGGGCTGCCAGAGTCTTAAGAAATCCACATAGGATCCCTTGATCCACTTGATGTTGTTAAGGTACTCCAGTTCCTCTTCTTTAAAACGAAGCTCACAATACAGGAGGATCTGGCGCTTTATCTCCTCCACCATTTTCTTTGTGAAGTGAACATCCTCGTTCCTGCATTTAAAGCTCCAGGTTGTCTTGTAATCGCTGAACTGGTGATAGATCGCCTGTCCCATGCTGAACTTGTACATGTCTGTTTCCAGAAGGCTGTTGATTATTCTTTCCATTTGTTCCCCTTTCAAAAAAGGCCTTTAAGGCCTTTTAACTGTTTTTTTCTTCGCCGACAGCTTCTTCCCTTTCACCGGGATCTGAGGTCTCCTGCTTTGAGTTCTCCTCTTCGTTTGCTGCCTGCTCTCTTGATTCCATTACAACTTCACTTAAATTTATAACAGACTCTTCTTTCTTTTTCTTTTTTGCCAGCTTCTTTGCAAGCTTCGCTTCTCTTTTGGAAAGTTTTTCCTGCATGGCTTTTTCTTTTTCCGCTGTCTTTTCCTCTTTCCTTATCCTTTTAAATTCGGCAAGGAAAGTGAAGACGGATGCCAGGTCGCAGAGTCCGTCGACAGCCAGAAAAATTCCCGTAAGACGTATCATGGTGCTTTGAGCCGCATCCCTTTCAAGGATAAGGATGATCCCCAATGCCAGTGAGATCATGGAGATCACAAGATTGACCCACCACTTGGGACTTCCCGAAAATTTGAGCTCATAGGCATATTGAGTCTTAAAGTAAGAGTTCATGATGATACCGATACCTATGAACACCCACAGGATGTCAAAAACAAAATCGGCTCCGAAAATGAAAAGGAAGCCTACAGCTAAAGCAAGAGCAGCTGCCACCACTCTGAATGTAAAGGGCTTTGTCCCTTTTTGCACCAGAATGGCCGTCAGGACAAATGCTCCCGAAACAACAAGGAGCGCTCCGATCACATAGCAGATCACCTTGCTGACAGTTTCCGGATAGATCACCATAACGGCGCCCACAGCTATGCTCAGCACTCCGAGAACAAAGAGTTCTTTCTTTATACTTTTAAACCATCTTACCAGATTATTCATGGAAATAACCTCCCTGATGTTTTTTTGCTAAAAAATAAGTATACGCTCTTAACGGGTTTTTGTAAAGGTTGCGGCAAGTTGGACTGAAAAGCAGCTTATATGGAAAAGTATGCGATAAGGTAACTGTTCACCTTTAAAGATCAATCCTTCACTTCAAAAAAATTTACCACTTTTTAAAAAAAGACATATTTGCGGTGTTCAAATCTTGGTTTTTGTGGCAGAATAATAACTGCAAAAACACAAGAGGCGGGGCTTATGTTTAAGTATATAATTATCATAATTGCATTATTGTTAACACCAAAAGCAGGCTTCGACAATGCTTCGGCATCGGAAGAGAAGCCTGCTGTCATGCAATTGGCGGATGACAATGAGGTGGTCGATTATCTGAGAGGTTAACCACCCTTCATCCGTTTAAAATGCCTAAAAGTTATTCCTAACTTCCGTGCAGGTACAGACATTGCTTTAGTGTGGGGCATGTTTGTACCTGCATTTTATTACATCAGGTCGTCAAGGATCCCGCCGCTGTAATAAAGATTGCATTGATTCACCGCACATTGTTCGGTTCTTTTCTTTTTCTGCAGTTTTGATAAAACATACGAAGCTCTCAATTCCGTCTGCTTGTCTTTCTTTTTACCGGGGTCGGCACCGTTGTTCCACGCCAGGCAATAAATGTTGCTGCTCCACTGATCGAGCTTGTTATGACGAAAGCATTTGATCAGGCTCTCTTTCGCTATCCTGTCAGACTCCTCAAAGCGGGAAACATTTCCCAGCTCACTCGCCACCAGCCTCTCGATGTTGGTAACACAATTATAAAATGTATTGCTGTAGTTTCCCTGCTTTTCATAATTGTCCAAAAGGTTTTTGCAAAGAACAAAACCTTTTTCTTTTTCGCCTTTTTTGAAAAGCTCGCTCGCGATCAGCATCAGGATCATCGATTCGGTGTTGAAAGGATAGCAGTCATCGAGCTCTCCGTTTTCCTTTGGATTTCCCGGCATAGTCACGGAAAGTGTTCTTTTGTACTCGTTCACAGAGTCTGCACCGTTATTTCCCGGGATTCCCATCATCTTTTGTTTTAAAAATGAGATGTACTGCTCGTTATGCGGCAAATAAGTCTCCTGATGTCGCCTGTCCAGCTCTTCTATGCCTTTTTTGATTTTTTCGAGATCACCTGTAGCCTGAGCATTGATCACTTCCTTAAGGACCTTTATATCATCATAATCGTCCGTCATGAATTCTCTGTGGAAACGCTCCGGCATCAGGCGAAGCTTACTCAGTATCTTTTTCTCAACCTCCCAGTTTATGGTGTGTCGCCCTCTTTCAAGCCTGTACACGGTATCGATGCTGCAGATCGTCTCTCCGTTATAGTTGGTGAGATCCTCCTGAGAAAGCCCGAGCATCTGTCGTCTCTGCTTAACGATCTTCCCGACCGGAATGATCATGTATTCCCAGTAGATCTGTATGTCTTCATCGGGAGACCATTCGGGGTGATACTTCATGACCGCCTCTTTGATCACACAAGCAAATCGTTCGTCCACGGTCCCTCCTTCGGCTTTACTTTTGATCTCGAGGAATTCCGCAAGATACCTGATCTTATTGTCATTCACCAGATTTCTTACCATACGGTCGGAAAGTGCCGCAGCCTCGGAGAGATCCCCCCTCTTAAGCTTTAAAAGCGCAGCTGCATAGATCATCGGTGCAAAGCGGTGCACCTGTTCGTTCTGGGCATATCTCGCAGCCCCGTACAATTCACAGACATCATCGTAAAAAGGATAAACATACGCATCGCCGAAAAGCTTGCGGCTCGCTTTCAGGATAATGTCCAAAAGTATCAGTTCCGTCTCCGTGTAATAGTATTCCTTCAGTTTTTCAAGTGTGAATCCCGGAACAGTCAATTCCAAAGCATCCTTCGCCTTTTTGAGTATGCACTCGGGATCCTCCTTTTCCTTTATCATAAGGCTGACGTCAAACATTTCCGCCATCTGACGATGCAGATGGCTCCTGCTGCAGATGTCCATGGAGGCATACTTTTTTGCGGCAGTTTTTGCTTCTTCGATGTCATTTTTGGAAAAAGCATCCCTGAACGCTTCCCGTGCTTCATAATAAGTGTATTCATCAGCATCCAAAAGAGCCTCGAAATTTCTTAGGTTTCTTCCCAATCGCTGGTAAAAAGCATCTATAAGAAGCTTATCCAGTTTTCGATTCTGCCCGTTCAATACTTTTCCCGGTAATGATCTGTCGCACAGGCCGTAAGTCATCCGATGCATCGGAATGTTTTCCGAAATGCGTATGCTCTCTATCTGGCATAAGATCATTTCCGGTTTATAGAATTCATTGTTCATTAACTCCTAACCCCTTTTTCGGATCCAACCTCTCACTTCTCGGATTATCGCAGGCAGGTCAGATCAAAATGTCCTCAAGCTTTCTTTTGGGAACATAATGTGTATCCGTTTCGTCACGATAGTACTTTGTACTGCCGTCTTCTCCGACTTCCACCAGCTTTATCGTCTCAACAGGCTTTCCTATCGCAATTGCCAAAACAGGCACATACTCGGCTTTATTCAAAAAGGTTTTGGCTGCAAGCTCTTTGTCAAAATTGCCGATCATGCATCCGCCAAGCTCTTTTTCAACCGCCGTCAAAAGAATCGTCTGTGCAGCGATCCCCACATCCGTGTCCGCCTTATTGGGATCCTTACAGATCCCCGTATCGACAACGATCAAAATGTAGGCCGTGGGAAACTGACCCGGATGAGGCAAAGTCACATCCTTAAGCATCTTTCCCCATCGCGTTAAAGAGTTCATCTTCCCTACGCCTTCCTCATCCGCTATCAAAAGATACTTAAGAGGCTGTGCATTGGCTCCCGATGCCGTAAGTCTTGCAACGTCCACAAGGTCCTTAAGGATCTCCGCGGAAACCTTGAATTTTTCATCAAATCCCCTGTAGCTCCTGTTTTTCAAAACCAGATCTTTTAACATTTTTAACCTCGCTTTAGCACTTTAATTTCCATTATTATACAACAACAAAAAAAAGTGAGTCAATGGGGACGTTTCATTTTGACTCGCCCTCGGTGAGTCAAAATGAAACGTCCCCATTGACTCACCTTGACTCACCTTGACTCACCTATTGACTCAAATACCGGAAGAGTGAACCCCTTTTGCAACATTGCATAAAATCAAAAAAGCATCCCGCAATGGAGATGCTCTGCGCAGGGCTACAAGGATTCGAACCTTGAAAATGACGGAGTCAGAGTCCGTTGCCTTACCGTTTGGCGATAGCCCTATTTGTTTTCCCGTGCCTCTTTTTCCAAGGCACGGGTTGCATTATACTACTATCCAAAACAAAATGCAAGCATTATTTTCATGCTTTCCAAACTTTTTGCTTTTTCACCCACATGAGCATATAACGGGGTCCCTCCCCCACTTCGTGGCGGTCCTCCCCGTTATCATTAGTTGCGAAGCGGATTGCGAATCATTCTAATAATCTTTAAAGGAGATGTTTACATCCACATCCCCGGACACTCCCGGAACGCTTCCGTCGCTGGCATACTGCCAGATAGTGAACCTGTAGGGGTAGTAAAGTTCTTCTCCGTAGTAGGCGTACCAGAGATCGTAATCCGTGAGATCCCGGAGATTGATGTTTAAAAGGCTCCAGTTGGTGCTCATGTAGATCGAAGGTGTGTAACCCGCGCTCTTCACTCTCTCAAGGAATGCTCTTGCTATTTCCGTTCTGACGGAATTTGCCATCTTGTCTGCCCTGCCGGATCCGTCGTATCTCTCGGTGTCAAAAACAACGGGATAGGTCACTTCGAAATCCTTGAGATTCTCTATGCAAAAATCTGCCTCTTCAATAGCTTCTTCAACCGTAACGGCCTGAGTGTAGAAGTAAACACCCACTTTGATCCCGGCCTCGATGGCTCCTGTCATGTTATCCCTGAAGAAGGGATCGATGTTGATCTGCCCCGCGCCTGTGGTCCTGTTTCCGAGTCTTATTATGGCAAACTCAACACCTGCGTCTTTTACTTTTTTCCAGTCGATATTGTTGTTCCACTTGGAAACATCTATGCCCAGCCGAGAGACTTTTTTGCCGTCCTCTTCGTAGTACTTGTAGCCCTTTTCATCGACCTTTATGTTTTCGTTTTCGACTGTGCTCAAAGGTATTTTGCTGTCCAGTGTGGTCAGCACTTTCTCACCGCCGGCTCCGGTCGCCCTCACTCTCGGTAAAAGCGCAGTCTCAAGATCGACAGGTCTTACTATGCCCACGTAATCAATGTCTGCAAAGGAGCTGTCAACATACATGTAGAACTGCAGATCCTCTGCTGTCAGCAGATTTTTGGATGTGGGGGTGATGTTCGATCTGATCTCTCCGATCCAGCCCGCTCCCGTCAGTTCCACCATGCTGCTGATACTGAGTTTGTTCTTTCCGATCTCATAATGGCAGTTGTTTAAAAGATCCAGCCCAAAGGTCTTAAATGCCTCATTTTCGGACATGTGCTTCACTTTAAAGCAATAGGTCCTGTCATTCGCCACTACGTTGCACACGCTTGCAAATCCCGCATCCAAGAAGGAATCGATCTTTGCTGCCTTCCTGATGCTCTTTATGGGGTTGATGACGTAGTATTCCATAAGGTCCATGCCGGAGATCACATGCAGTGTGTTTTCGCTTTCCGCTATCTCATCCGTCAGAGCAAAAGCCAGCTGGGTACGGCCGTTCTTAAGGTAATCGCCCAAAACCGGGATCAGTTCACCGGCCTTGTCAGCCTGAAGCACGTAGTTCCAGTCAAAGGAAGCATTGGTCGTGCCGTTGCTTACGATCACTTTACCGTATGTCCCGTCTCTGTTCCAGACGTACTCATTCAGATAGGAGATGGAATACTCCTCGTACACCACCGTGATGTACTCGCCGTCGCTCCCTTCGGACACAACTGCTCTGACATTATCCAGGG
This sequence comes from Lachnospiraceae bacterium, assembly GCA_016287675.1. GTDB lineage: Bacteria > Bacillota > Clostridia > Lachnospirales > Lachnospiraceae > RGIG3528. The sequence goes on along the minus strand of JAEFAR010000001.1, from coordinate 40,505 downwards.
AATTCAGTGCAGCCACTAACTCCGAGGCATTCTTGCATCTCTTTTCTCCGACAGGTAAAAGGGGTTCCTTCTCGATCACGACCTCATCTCTTTGAGCAGTATCGCTTCCACGCTTTTCCTTAAGCCAATCGGTAAGGACAAATGCTGCATAGGCTACGGCAACCGCAGCCGCAAAAAGGCCGACGATCCCCAGCACCTTCTTTGTATTTTTTCTCTTCTCCGTCTTTTCTTCCTCTTCGGTCCCGTTCACAGGCTCCTTCTCTTCACCCATTGATATCCTCCCTTATCATACAGCCGAATGCTCCTTTACGGACCTTCGTCTTTATTGCAGTTCACAAGCCACAAAAGATATGGTAAAATCAATATCGGTAACAGTATAGCATACTGAAATTTCTTTGAAAACAGGAAAAATATGACAGAACACAAGACAATTTTAAAGCAGGGATGCGGAGAAGTGGAAGAAAAACGTTCACGCTTTATTGCAGTGGCGGTACACGCAGAAACCGAAGAAGAAGCCCTCGCCTTCATCGAAAGCATCAGAAAAAAGCATTACGACGCCCGCCACAACTGCTGGGCCTACATTATCGGTGAAAAAGGTGAACTGGAACGTGCCAGCGACGACGGAGAACCTCAAAAAACAGCCGGACAGCCCATCCTCTCAGTCCTTCGGGGGGCGGAACTTAAAAATGTCTGCTGCGTAGTGACCCGCTACTTTGGCGGAACGCTACTGGGAACCGGCGGACTCGTCCGGGCATATACAGACTCGGCGCGACTTGCCGTTGAAAACGCCGAGATCATCACAAATAAGGTGGGGAGGCTGCTGACGGTAGCCACAGATTACGTCGGTCTCGGAAAGATCCAGTACATCCTTGCTCAGGAAGACCTTACTCCCTCCGACATCTCCTATACAGATAACGTGGAGATCACGGTCTGCGTACCGGAAGCGCTTTTAAGATCCGTACAGAACAAGATCACCGAGGCCACAGCCGCCAAAGCGACCATGAACCTCGGTGATATAATGCTCTACCATTGAGACACTTAAGTGTCTCTTTTTTATTTGAAGTACTCAACACCTGCTTCAAAGATCTTCTGATCCTGAGGGCCGTAGATGTTCTTTGCGACGCCCTCTCCGATACGCTCGGAATGGGCCATTTTGCCCAGGATACGTCCTGTGGCGTCGGTAATACCCTCGATAGCCATGTAGCTCAGATTGGGGTTAAAATCCTCGTCAAATGAAGGATCACCGTTCACATCAACATACTGTGTTGCCACCTGACCGTTTGCGATCAGCTTCTTAAGCCATTCATCGTTTGCAACGAAACGACCTTCGCCATGGGATGCGGGTATGGAGTAAACGCCTCCCAGTTCTGCCTTTGCAAGCCAGGGGGACTTGTTGGAAACTACCTTTGTGTAAACGGACTTGGAAATGTGGCGTCCGATAGAGTTTCTTGTGAGGGTGGGCGAATCGGGATCGATCTCGCAGATCTCACCGTAAGGAACGAGTCCCAGCTTTATGATAGCCTGGAAGCCGTTACAGATACCGAGCACCAGACCGTCACGCTGCTTGATAAGATCGTTTACGGCTGCCTTGAGCTTTTCATTTCTGAAGGCAGTGGCAATGAACTTACCGGATCCGTCAGGCTCATCACCTGCTGAGAAGCCGCCGGGGAACATGAGGATCTGCGCTTCCTTTATGCCCTTTACGTAAGCTTCAACGGAATCAATGATATCCTGCTCGTTTCTGTTCTTGAAAACACAGGTGTTGACCTTTGCGCCGGCTCTCTCAAATGCCCTTAATGTGTCGTATTCGCAGTTTGTACCGGGGAATACGGGGATGAACACTGTAGGTTTCGCAGTCTTAAACTGTGATGTAAGGATGTGCTTGTTTTCATATAAAGGAATGACTGCTTTTGAAGCGTCTGTTTTTTCCTTCTTTGCCGTGGCTGTGGGGAAGACGCTCTCAAGAGGCGCTGTCCAGGCATTTAAAGCTTCCTCTTCGGTGAGCTTTGCAGTCTTGTAAGCGAAACCGCTTTCGGTCACCTTACCTACTATCTCACAGATCGCCTTGCCTGCCTTAATGATCTCAAGATCCTGTTCGGAGATCTCGGCGATAATGTCACCGTAACCCTCGTCAAACATGTCTCTGTAGCTCACACTGTCAAAGATCTCAGCTCCCAGGTGATTACCGAAGCCCATCTTTCCAACCGCTTCCGCAATACCGTGACCGCATACGGCGAAGGCTGACTTAATGTAGCCCTTTCCCGCAAGAGCAGTGAAGGTGTTCATCTGCCCGATAAAATCTTCGTAATCGGGAAGATCGTACTCATCTCTCTTCATGGGGAATCTGACAATGAGATTTCCCGCTTCCTTAAACTCATCCGAGATAATGTCCTGATGCTTTGCAACGTCCACAGCAAAAGAAACCAGTGTGGGAGGAACGTCGATCTCATTGAAGCTTCCGGACATGGAGTCCTTTCCTCCGATGGAGGCCAGTCCCAGACGGATCTGTGCTTCGTAAGCTCCGAGAAGCGCTGCCAGCGGCTTACCCCAGCGCTTTTTGTCGTCACGGAGTCTTTCAAAAAATTCTTGAAATGTAAAACGGATAGAGGTCAAATCACCGCCGGCTGCCACAATTTTTGCGACAGAGGAGATAACAGCATAGGAAGCGCCATGGTAAGGGCTTCGACTTGAGAGGTAAGGATCAAAGCCATAGCTCATCATTGTCACGGTGTCGCACTTTCCGCGAAGTACGGGAAGCTTTGCCACCATGGTCTGAGTGGGTGTCATCTGATACTTTCCTCCGAAAGGCATAAGGGTCGAGGATGCGCCGATGGATGAATCGAACATCTCCGAAAGTCCCTTCTTTGAGCATACGTTAAGGTCCGAAAGGGTGTCGAGCCACTTCTTCTTAAGATCGCTCTCTTCCTTTTCTTCCTTCTTTTCTTCCGGCATCTCAACAAAAGCTTTTGCTTCCTGATGAGCTCCGTTTGTATTGAGGAAATCACGTGAAATGTTCACGATGTCCTTTCCTCTCCATTTAAGGACAAGACGCTTCTCTTCCGTAACCTTTGCGACAACGACTGCTTCGAGGTTCTCTGAAGCAGCGAATTCAAGCATCTTATCCGCATCCTTTTTATCAACTACGATAGCCATTCTTTCCTGAGACTCGGAAATGGCAAGTTCTGTTCCGTCAAGGCCCGCGTATTTCTTGGGAACCAGATCCAGATCGACTGTGAGTCCGTCGGCAAGTTCGCCGATGGCAACGGAAACGCCGCCTGCACCGAAGTCGTTACACTTCTTGATAAGCTTTGTAACTTCGGGACGTCTGAAAAGTCTCTGGAGCTTTCTTTCTGTAGGTGCATTACCTTTCTGTACTTCCGCACCGCAGGTGTTGATGGAATCGGCATTATGAGCCTTGGAGGAACCTGTCGCTCCGCCGCAGCCGTCACGTCCGGTACGTCCGCCCATAAGGATGATGACATCTCCGGGCTCGGAATTTTCTCTGATAACGTTCTCTCTCTTGGCAGCGCCCATTACAGCGCCGATCTCGAGACGTTTTGCAACGTAATTGGGATGATAGATCTCGTCAACAAGACCTGTTGCAAGACCGATCTGGTTACCGTAGGATGAGTAACCGTTGGCAGCTCCCGTAACGATCTTCCTCTGGGGAAGCTTTCCGGGAAGTGTCTCCGCTATGGGCTTTCTGGGATCGGCAGCTCCTGTTACTCTCATTGCCTGGTAAACATAGCCTCTTCCCGAAAGAGGATCGCGGATAGCTCCTCCAAGGCATGTAGCCGCACCGCCGAAGGGTTCGATCTCAGTGGGATGGTTGTGAGTCTCGTTCTTAAAGAACACAAGCCACTCCTCCGTCTTACCGTCCACTTCAACGGGTACAATGACAGAGCAGGCGTTGATCTCATCGGAAACCTCCATGTCGTCCAGCTTTCCGGCAGCTCTCAGCTCTTTCATACCGAAAATTGCAAGATCCATAAGAGAAACATACTTGTCGGGACGATCTGCATAGAGTACGGAACGTGCCTTTAAGTACTTCTCGTAGGAAGCCTTGATGGGAGCTGTGTACTTTCCCTCTTCAAACTCAACCTCTGTGAGTTCCGTAAGGAAGGTGGTATGGCGGCAGTGGTCCGACCAGTAGGTGTCGAACACACGTATCTCCGTAAAGGAAGGATCTCTCTTTTCTTCGTTCTTATAGTAGTCGCGGATGAAAAGGAAATCTCTGAATGTCATTGCAAGATTCAGGGAGTCATATAATTTCTTAAGCTCCTCTTCGGCAATCTCTCTGAAGCCGTCAAAGATCTTAATGTCGGCAGGAGTCTCGTAGTTTATCTGTAATGTCTCGGGAAGCTCTTCCGAAGCCGTTCTGGAATCAACGGGGTTGATGCAGTACTTGCGGATCTTGTCAAGTTCTTCGGATGTAACCTTTCCCTTAAGGACATAGGTGGTCGCACTTAAAATAACAGGCTCTTCGCTCTCGCACAGAAGCTTTACGCACTGAACGGCAGAGTCAGCCCTCTGATCGAACTGTCCCGGAAGATACTCAACAGAAAAATATACTTCATCGGAAGCCTTGGGGAAATCCCCCTCATAGAGGAAATCAACGGGCGGTTCGGAAAACACGGTGCCGAGGGACTTTTTGTAGGTCTCGTCACTGAGATTTTCAATGTCGTATCTGATAAGAACACGAACGCTTTCGACAGTATCGATCCCGAGGTACTCGGTGATCTCATTTTTAAGTTCTTTTGCGCGTACCGCATAGGCAGGCTTTTTTTCTGAGTAGATTCTCTTAACCATATTGGACCTCGTGTAGTTTTTTATGTGGGGTGGTATTCTCTGGAAGCGAGCTATTCCGAGGGAATAGCTCGCTTCGGGTGGGGTAACCATTTGTGCTTTAATTGATTTTTGAGAAGGGAGGCAATACAGATTTATATGCACTGCATGTCGGATTGCTGTTCACGCCGCGTGTCCCACGCGGTATTCTGCGATGCAGAATATGCCGTTTCCAAGCCTTTTTCGAAAAACAAGTTTTTCAAAAAGGCTCGTTTACGGCACATCTGTAAACAGCAATCTCATGTATCCCTGTAAACAGTGACCGCGATATAAAAATCTTTATTGCTCTTCCATTTTGTACTTCCATTAAAGCACAAATGGTGTTATTATTAAAATTAATATAATTCACTTGTTTAATTATTAACACTAATCAACAAGGTAAAGTGTTGATTTCTTCAAGTAAAATAAAACGGGTTGGGCTCTTCTAAAGGAGTTCAAAAGAGGAGGTTCTATGACGGACGTCAATTACGAGCTCTACAAAGTATTTTACCACGTTGCCAAATCCTTAAGCTTTTCGGACGCGGCCACAGATCTTTTCATTTCACAGTCTGCAGTCAGCCAGTCCATTAAGGTGCTTGAAAGAAGGCTTGGTCAGACTCTCTTTGTGAGAAGCACAAAAAAAGTCACCCTCACAAAAGAAGGTGAGATCCTTTACAAGCACATCGAACCGGCGGTAGGCCTCATCACAAAAGCAGAAAACCAGCTTTCCTCCGCGAAAGAGACCGGCGACATCATCTTTAAGATCGCAGCCAGCGACACCATCTGCCGTTACTTCCTGGTTCCCTACTTCAATGAATTCCACAAAAAGTATCCCGACATACACATCAAGGTCATCAATGCCTCATCCTCGGGATGTGCCGCTCTTCTTGAAGAAAACAAGGTGGATCTCATCGTTTCAAATCATCCCAATCCCACTTTGAACAGCACCATGAAGATCGTTCCCGTGGCAGACTTCAGAGACATGTTTGTGGCCGATCGTGAGTCCTTCCCTTTTGAGGAAAAGGAACTGTCTTTGAGGAAGCTTTCAAAAATGCCCATTCTCATGCTGGACAAGACTTCCACCACCAGCGTTTTCCTTCATGAGCTTTTCCGTAAGGCCTCCATCGATCTTGTTCCCTCCATCGAGGTCGCAAGTAACGATCTTCTGATCGACCTTGCAAAGATCGGTCTCGGGATCGCTTTCGTACCGGATTATTGCCTTAACAAAAAAGAAAACGCAAATCTCTATGAGATAAAGATAGCCGAGAAGATCCCCACACGACGCATTGTGGCTGCATACGACGACTCAATGCCCCTTACAGAGCCGGCGGTCTTCTTCCTGGATCTTATCAAAAACAGCCAGTCCAAACAATGATATAAAAAGAAGCCCTGAGGGCTTCTTTTTTTACTGTGTCTTTAAGATCCTTACTCCCATATTTCCTATCCAGATCTCTTCGCTCGCCTTAAACTCTTCTCCCGTAAGCAGGTCCGTCGCATCACTCCAGATCTTAAAACATTTGCTCTCATAGCCATGATTCAATGCAAAGATCAGGCTGTTGCTTCCTTTGCTCCTGAGGGTGAGTTCCACATCCTTGGGTGCTTCTCCCAAAGACGGGATGTTGAGATCCACCGCCATTCTTTCAAAGAAGGTGTAGTAGAAATCGGGATCTGAACTTGTCGCAATGTAATAAGCCTTTCCTTCTCCGTACTCGTTCACGGTGAGGGCGGGCATTCCCGCATAAAAATCATCGGTGTAGGTCGCAAGTACTTCCGCACTCTCGGTGTGCAGAAGATCGCACAGGGTTTTGGCCGTGTACTCCAGCCCCTCCCATGTGAAATGATTCTCTCTCTCTTTGGGAACCGCATCGATCTCCTCAGTCCATATGCCCATGATGTCACGTAACTTACCGGGATAACCGCCGGTGGTTACAAGATCGTGCTCGTCAACATAGCCGCTGAAGAAGGTGGTAACGAAATGACCGCCTCTCTTTACGAATTTGCTGATCTTCGTGTCGTAATCACCCTTTACCATGTAAAGTACGGGGGCGATCACCAGGTCATATTTATCGAGATCGTCATCACAGCCGATCATGTCGACGGGAATGTGCAGTTCATAGAACGCACGATAGAACTTCTTGACCTCTTCGGGATAATTGAGTTCTGTGGTGGGTCCTGCAGAGAATGAGATACCCCACCAGTTTTCCCAGTCAAAGAGAATGGCTACTCTGGAATTGGTTCTTGCTCCGAGGGTGACACCTTTGAGATCATCAAGTTCTTTCCCCAGCTCTGCACATTCTCTGAACACTCTGGTGTTTTCCGTTCCCACGTGATCGATGATGGCGCCGTGGTACTTTTCGCAGGCTCCGATGCTCCTTCTCATCTGGAAGAACATCACCGTATCGGCTCCGTGAGCCACTGCCTGATAGCTGAGTTCACGCATCTCTCCGGGGCGTTTTAATGCGCAGTATCTGTTCCAGTTGGAAACGCTGGGGGTCTGCTCCATGAGCCAGAAGGATCTGCCGCCTTTAAGCCCTCTCATCATGTCATGCCACATGGCAACGGACCATTCGGGGCTGTCGCAGGCAGGATAGTTGTCCCAGGCGATAAAGTCCAGATAGGGCGCCCATGCTCTTTGATCCAGCTGAAAATGGTATGCCATAAAATTGGTTGTGACCGGAATATCCGGTGTTCTTTTCTTTATGGCCTTATATTCTGCTTTATAGTTCTCCAGAACAGCTTCCGACTGGAAACGTCTGTAATCTAAGGATATGCCCTGGAAACAGGTCCTTGTGTATCCGAAATGCTCACTCAGGTCGTTTGGAACCACTATCTCATTCCAGCTGTAGAAGGTGTGTCCCCAGAATGACGTGTTCCAGGCTCTGTTCAGCTCATCCAGTGTCTTGTATCTCTTCTTAAGCCACTTTCTGAAGTTCTTTTCACAGTTTTCGCAATAGCAGTCTGCGCTGTATTCATTGCTCACATGCCATGCCACAATGTTATCGTATTTCTTGTACCTCTTTGCCAGCTTAGCCGCAAGGCGCACGGAATACTTCTTGTAGGTCGGGCTTGAAGGGCATGAATTGTGTCGTGCTCCGAATTTCCTCTTTCTTCCCTCAAAATCCACCTGAAGGATGTCCGGATGCCGCTTCGCCATCCAGGCAGGATGAGCGGCGGTGGAGGTTGCGAGACAGATCTTCATTCCCGCATCCGTAACACATTTGATGATCCTGTCAAGTCTTGAAAAATCGTATCTGTGTTCGGAAGGCTGTAATGCAGCCCATGAAAAAACATTCAGCGTCACGATGTCTACCCCGGCATCGCGAAGCATCTTCATGTCTTCAACCCACACATCCTCGGGCCATTGCTCGGGATTGTAATCCCCTCCGAATAAAATCTTGTCCATAGAATCTGCTCCTATCTTTTATAAGCAATACATCTTTTATTTCCAGAAAATACCGGAAAGCACTCCGATGAGCACTCCCAGGATCGCTCCCACAAGCACCTGAAGCGGTGTGTGGCCCACAAGCTCCTTGAGGTTTTCGTCCGAAAAATCAGGCTTTGGCATTCCCTTCTTTTCACCGTACAACAGATAGTCTCTTATCTGGTTCAAAAGCACTGCCTGTTTACCTGTTTCCCGCCTTACACCTCTGGCATCGTACATCACTATTATGGCCAGAATGGCAGTCACGGCAAATTCAAAGGAACCCGGCCCGTAGAAAAAGGTGGTTACCGTGAAAAGCGCCGCCACAGTGGCGGAGTGGCAGCTTGGCATTCCGCCGGATCCCACCATTCGTTCCCAATCGATCTTTCTTGTAAAATGAAAATTGATCATGGTCTTGATTATCTGTGCGATCAGCCAGGCTCCCGCAGCCGTCATCAGAATATGATTGTTAAATAATTCCACAAAATACTTCATCATTCGTCTTCCGTTTCAACATTCATCGTCTTTCTGTACTCCGCAGGACTCTGTCCCACGTATTTCCTGAACTTCTTGTGGAAATAATCCACGTTTTTGTATCCGACCCTTTCGGCGATCTCATAGACCTTGAGTCCCTTTTGTTCCAGCAGTTCCCTCGCCTTTGCGATCCTCACCTTGTCCGCGTAGGTGTTAAAGCTCTCACCCACTGTTTTATTGAAGATCTTTCCCAGGTAGCTGGAATTGTACCCAAACAAAGATGAGATGGTCTCAAGTCGCAGATTGGTGTGATAATTGTGATCGATATAGTAAAGAATGTCATCCATTACGCTGTCTCTTGAAGAGTTGCCGAGGCATGACATCACTTTCTCAAATTCATTGGAAAAGTACCCTATGATCTCATAGAGGTAGTTTCTCGTTTCAATAAAGCCCATGATCTCGGTATTTGATTCAAAGGGCAGTTCCGCAGTGGGATAATTGTGTGAGATGTTTTCCTTGATCTGAAGGCATATGTCCGTCAAAAAGATCTTTACCGCAGAAATGTCCGCACTCACATGGTACAGGTAGTCCTCCAGTGCATAGAGCTCCTCGGCCACCTTCCGTCTGTTAAAAGCCTGAATGTATCCGATGATGTTTTTGGCATATACGTTCGCTTTTTCCTTTTCAAGCATAACAAGATTGTTCTGCACCGAAGGCAGGTCCTCAAACCCCAGAACATGCTGTCCCTGATTGCAGAAAAATCTTCTGTGTATCAAAAGCCGCGCCTGATCAAAGCTTTTTGAGATCTCCGAGATCCTGGGGACCTCACATCCGTAAGCAATGAAAAGAGTGTCAAGAGGGCTTCCCTTTTCCGGCTCATCATCGTAATGAGCAACAAATCTCTTGAGTTTTTCAATGGCAAGGGAGCCTTTTAAAAGCAGACAGCTGATGTGCCTGTATTCAAACTGCTCAAAGAATTCGTCCCCTTTGTTGGCTGCCATAAAAAGATCCGAAAACTGATAAGGAAGAGATGAAGGATCCGTCACATCAAAGCTTTCGTAGGCAACGATACGATAGGAATTTGCATCAAAGCCCAGTTCCTTGAAATTCAGGTCTTCAAGATCGGCTTTTTCCGAAACGATGTCCTTGATTATCTCTCTCTTGGATTTTTTCCTGAGGATTTCATTTCGAGACTTTATGGACCTTTCCTCCCTGACAGAGGAAAGGATCTCCGTAACGGCCTTCGTGAGTTCGCTTTCTTCAATGGGTTTGGTGAGATAGAAATTCACATCATACTTCATGGCCTCTTTTGCATAAGCAAAATCGGAGTAACCCGACAGGATGATGAACCTGCCGGTGTACCCGCTTTCCCGTGCCCTGCGGATGACCTCAAGACCCGAAAGACCGGGCATCTTAATGTCCATCATGGTGACGGTGGGATTTAAGGACATGATCCCCTGAAGGGCATCATCTCCGTTCCCTGCCTCGCCACAGATCGTAAGCCCGAGTTTTTCCCAATCCAGGATGTACTTGAGTCCGTCTCTTATGATTTTTTCGTCATCAGCGATGTATAATGTTTCCATCGATCTTCCTTAATCTGTTTCCACCTTTACCACAACGGGCATCTTTGTTTTCATTGAAGGCCCGTAGGCATAGAGAGCATCTGCCTTCTGCTCGAATCTGATCTCCCCGTATCCGGGAATTGAAACCTTTTTAATGATGCCCTGGAAATCAAGGCTGTTGAAATCGGCAACTCCGAGGGAGCAGATCTTCAGTTTTCCATCCTCGGGATAATTAAGACTGATGGCGTAAACCGCTCCGTGACCGCATGTGAAACGGAAATCGGAGGAAGTGTACTCCTTGCCCTTAACGTCCGAAAATTTACCTTCTGCTTCCTTAGTGGGGCCTTCCGCCGCCTTTTTCCAAGGCTTGGAATCGTAGATTGCCTCTCCGTACCTGGAAAGCCAGTCTCCTATTTCAAAGAGTATCTTCTTATCCTCATCGGGGATCGTGCCGTCTGATTTGGGACCTACATTCAGAAGCAGATTTCCGTTTTTGGATACCACGTCCACCAGATAGCAAAGGATCTCATCAGCTCTCTTGTATTCGAGTCTGTCGGTATAGCACCAGGAATTATAGGCAATGGCCGTGTCCGTCTGCCAGTGATAGGGCTGGGAAAGAGCGAATTTACCTCTTTCCACATCCGGAATTCCGGAACCGAAAGGGACAGGGTCGTGCTTGTAGATAATAGCCCCCTCTCTTCCCCTTTCCGCACATCTGTTGTAATAATAGGCCATAAATCTCTTCAGATGTTCTTTGTAGCTCTCGTGCATGATCCACCAGTCAAAGTAGACTACAGCAGGATCGTACTTGTCAACGATCTCGCAGCATCTCATGAGCCAGTCATCCAGGAATTCACTGCTTGATGCCACGGGAGAATGAACATCTCCCATATCGGGCTGTTCGGGAACAGATGGCCAGTAAATGGAATCTCTGTCCACAGAATCATCTATGTCACTTTCAATAGCACGTCCGCATCCCATGAACCAGTAATGCTCCGCTCTGTGTGAAGAAGTGGCAAAGATCATGTCCTTTTCATCGCAGGCCTTCTTAAGTTCTCCGATCACGTCCCTGTGAGGTCCCATCTGAGCTGCATTCCATTTGGAAAGCTCGCTGTCATACATCTGGAATCCGTCGTGGTGTTCCGCAACGGGAACGATGTATTTTGCTCCTGCTTTCTTAAAGATCTCAACCCATTCAGACGCATCGAATTTCTCTGCCTTAAACATGGGGATAAAATCCTTGTATCCGAAATCCTTCTGAGAGCCGTAGGTTTCCAGATGATGCTTGTATTCGGGTGTATCCTTTATATACATGCTTCTGGAGTACCATTCATTTCCGAATGCGGGTACGCTGAAAACGCCCCAGTGAATGAAAATACCGAATTTTTGTCTTTCAAACCATAAGGGTGTTCTCCATTCCGTAAGGCTTGACCATTCGGCATGATAAGGACCTTTTTTGTTCACTTCGTCGATATGCTTTAAGTAATTCTCTTTGTTCATTTACTGTTCTCCCGAGATCTTAGTCTCATTCGTTTTTTTCCGACACTTCCACTCTGTGCCTTGCGGCAGCGTTTATCACGCTCCACTCCAGACAGGCTCCGTATCCGTATGCATTTCCTCTTTCAATCATTTCGGAAATATTCTTTTCAAATTCTTCTTCCGTATCCGAGTAAACGGCGTTCCATGAATAGTTTACTATGCACTGGGAAACCTGTGCGATAATTATATCATATTCATCGTCTTTCGCAAGATTTGAGAATGTGGAAGCAGGAATTAATGAATGTTTTTTGCTCTTTAAATAATCCGTGACAGATGTTACGTCGTTAAAACTTCTCCAGTGAGCTTCACTTGCCGTCCGCGCAGGAGCCCTGCCCTCTTCCCACGAGTTCCAGTTGTAGGTGGCTCCGTTGGAATCCGGATTCAGCGCATCCCTTGCCCATGTGGTGTTGTTGATCTGACATTGCCCCTGTTTAAAGGTGTAGCCCGCTTCGTCCTTGGTTTCCGGATTGCTGCCGTCAGTCATGCATTTAAGTCCGAATTCCGTGAGATAGGGATAGCCCTTGTCATCGTAATCCCAGTTGTCCCCCTGTTTTCCGTATTCCATGGTCATGAAGCCTTCCGGAGTACATAACCAGTTGATAATCTCCATACACAGTTCCGGATACTTGGTACTGCTGCCTATGCTCCAGATCTGCTGTCCGCCGTACTTTGAAAGTTCATAGACCGCAGGAGCGGCTTTTTGTGGCAGCATGGGGAGCATTATCTTGTTTTCCTTAAGATGTGAATCGTTGTTGAAATAGTTACTCCCCGCATAGTCAAACAATGAGAAGTAACATCCGCCGTTCAGCATCTTTTCTGCCATTTCCACATAGGTCTGGGTCATGGAATCGGGATCCAGAAGATTTTTTCTGTACAGCTTGTTCAAAAAAGCAAGCATCTCGATGTAAGGCCCGTCCTTTTCAAGTGCGCCGTGAAATTCTCCCGATGCGGCATCGTAAAGCCCCAGATCCATTTCATCAAAGCCGTAGTAACCCGATGCCAGGGCTTTTGCATACATCATCATCGATCCGTCCCAATCGGGCCAGATGGATAAGGCATAGGCAGGATTACCTTTTTCGTCCGTGGGTTCAAGTTCCTTCATCCCCTCAAACATCTTCACCATATCGTCAAGTTCTGTAATCTCGGGGCATCCCAGCTTTTCATAAAGATCCCAGCGCAGATCCCATGTGTAAAAGAAATCCGCAACTCCGTCATCTTCTCCCGCCACGTTGTTTCCGATACCGTAAACATGTCCGTTGTCTGTGAGTTTCCTGTTTGCGTCAAGAGCAGCGTCCATGTTTTCTTTAATGTACGGACCGTAATTTGATAAAAGATCGTCCTTTTCCCAATCCAGCAACATTCCGGCCTTTGCCGCATTTTTGTATTCATTCCCGTTATTTCCGAAGATCACCAGATCGCCGAAGCTTTCGGAGGCAAATCTGGTTTCGTAGGTCCCTGCCGTATCGGGGATGATGTTAAGAATTACATTAAACCTCTCCAGCATCACATCCGCAAACCATCCCACCTGTTTCCCGGTGTAGTTTGCAACCTGTGAAAACACTGTCAGGGTGATGGGAGAAGTGTTTTTTCGACTTTTTTCCGTTTTGCATGAGCAGGCGGTAAAAGCAAGTATTATCGCCAATGCAAGAGCAAGCTTTCTTTTCATTTGATCTCCTTTTCAGATCAAAACAGGGTCCATCGTTAAAAAAGGGCGGCACAATGTGCGCCGCCCATAGATTAACACTTTAACAGCCAATTAGCAACTGTTTTACTTTTTCTTCTTTTTGATTGCCAGGAACACACCGCATGCCACTGCAGCAACTCCGAGAATAACAACTACCACAACAATGATCGCTTTTACGCCTTCTTTACTCTCGCTGTCTGCGGAAGATGTCACTTCGTTTTTGGGTTCCTCTGTTTTTACTTCCGTCTGCGCCGGAGTCTCATTCGAAGGCTTTTCCGGTTCAGCTGCGGGCTGTTCTGTCGCTGCATTGTCATGATCAAATCCTTTGACCGTAAATGTGCAGACAATGCTCTCCTGAGGGATCTGAACGGAATCAAGAGCCGCGGGATTCTTTGAGTTGTAAGTGTTGATGAACTCAATGGAAATGTAGCTTCCGTTGTACTCAGGATAGTTGTCGCTGTCAACCTTGTTCTCATAAAGAACAAAGTCGGTAACAGGTTTCTTTCCGTCTACGGAAACGCTTGCTTCAGTGATCTCAAGTCCGTTGGCAAGACATGAATAAGGGATGGTGGTGGAAACCTTAAGCATGTTGTACTTGGTGGATCCCTTGAAGCCGGGATCTGCACCCGTAAGTGTTACAGTGTATGTTCCGTTACCGTCGATAACAGCATCAACGAATGTACCGCCGATGTTCTGTTCTTCGGGTGTAGCACCCTCGTTCCATGTTACATGATCAAAGTTGTTCGCAATGTCCTTCCAGAGAGCGATACCGCCGGAAGTTTCGTTCATCCAGTCATCACGATATACCCAGGTCTCAGGGCACTGGAATGAAAGATATGCATTGTACTTTCCGGAAAGAAGAGCGGGATCGAATTCTACCACTTCAGGCTCAGCCACAAGGAATGAATTCAAAGTAATGGTGTATTCGATAGTGGTAAAGTTCTTGGGAGACTCGATGTAATGAGTACCCCACTCATTGTATCCGCCTGCCAGTCTGAAGCAGGTCTCATCCGTGTAGTCGCCTGTTCCTTCAGTCCAGAAGTCCTTTCCTGCAGCACGATCTACGGGGATCTCCTTTCCGTCGATCTTGCAGACGATGTCAAAATCAATGTCAAGAGCCGTTGATGTATCCTGGCAGAGAAGATAAGGAGCAACATACCAGGTGTAAAGAGGTTTGGAAGCAAATTTCAGGGAAACTGTCCTTGTCTCGCCCACCTTAATGAACTCACTGCCGCCTTCGATCTCAGCATTGAACCCTGTTACGTAGCCATAGCCCCAGTCGCCGCTTTCTGCCTTGTCTCCGCCGTAAGCGATACCGAGTTCGAAGGTTTCATTGCTCTCCATTGCGGGATTACCCTTTGAGATCTTGTCGATGGTAAATGTATACTCGATGGATGTGAAGTTTTCGGGAGCAGCGATGTACTGAGCCGCCCATTCGTTGTAACCGCCCCCGAGACGAACGCAATGTTCCTCATCGTAGTCGCCTGTGCCTTCATACCACCAGAATTTGCCTGCGTTCATGTTGACAGCAACTTCCTTGCCGTCGATCTTAACGGAGTCAATGTGTCCCTTTACAAGGTTCACACCCTCTGCCACGATGCAGGGAGCTGTGTAGTAGGCATGCTTGAAATTCTGAGGGAATGTGACACCGATGGTAACTGTGTCACCTGCAGCCACATATGCTGTCTTTCCCACAACTCCTTCAGCTTCGCTTCCCGGTCCCGTGTAGCTCATATCCCAGCTTCCTGTATCGGAATCACCGCCGATAGCCAAAAAAGCAAGGTACTTTTCGTCAGCACTGAGCTGTGTAAATGTAATGGTATATTCAACCTTTGTGAAGGAAGGAATGGGATTGCTCTCACCGCCGATGTACTTGGTGCCCCATTCATTGTAACCGCCGGCAAGACGGACGGTGGAATCGTTTGCATATGCATCACCGACGCCTTCTGTCCACCATGCATCACCCAGGGTGAGATCGGGTGTGATCTCATTTCCGTCGAATTTTATAGAATCCACCGTAAAATCCACAGTCTTGAAATTTGCACCTGTGATCACGGGAGCCATCCACCACACCTTGTCCACGGCCTTGTCGAACTCAAGAGCGTAGGTTACGGTCAGGGCATCGCCTTCAAAATTCAGATACTGATCGTTTGCAACAACTCCTGCATAGTTACCTGCATTGTCTTTTCCCGAGTAACCCATGCTCCAGTCTTCCGCACCGCCCATTGCGAGGAAGGAATAGAAGCCGATTCCCTGAGTATCTGTCACAACCTTCTTAAGTGTGATCGTGAATTCAATCGTCTTAAAGTTTACAGGCTTGGCGCTGAACTTGTCACCCCATTCGTTGTAACCGCCGGCAAGTCGAACGCACTCGGTAGCATCCCATGCTCCGGTTCCTTCTGCCCACCACAGTTTTTTTCCGGCTGTAAGATCGATGGCAACTGCCTTGCCATCTACTTTCAGTGTCACATCAAAATCGATCTCCTGCGCTCCGGGGATCACAAGGCAGGGTGCCACAAACCATGCCTGAGTAGCGGTTTCGGGCATTGTGACACTGATACTCTTGGTCTCACCTACCGAAATGTAGGCATCCTGAGCCACAACATCACCGGAATTACCGCTGGTTTTTCCATAGTACTGGTACTCCCATCCGTCACCCGCACCAATGGCAACAAATGCATAGTAACTCTCCGCTGTCTCGTCTGCATTGGCCACAACCGCAGGTTTTCCGACAGTAAGAACGGACACCAGCATCAGGAATGAAGCCACGAATGCAGCAAGTTTCTTTGCTACTTTCTTCATACGTCATCTTCTCCTCTTATAAGATTGACTTTACACGCAGGTAAAGCCTTACGGGAAGATTTTATAATGAGTAAAGAAATTAAAATATTATATAAATTAGACTTTTTTACGTGACTTTTTTAGACAAGTCGGATTTTTCATAAAAAAAACCGCTGCCTTACCTTTCGGTAAAGCAGGGTCTTACGGGTCTCAGATCATTATTTTAAAGGGTCGTGTCCTTTTTAACGAGTTTTGCGAGTGTAATGCTAAGATTGCTGTTTCTGGTCCTCAATTCATCCAGGAACTTCTTTTCATCCGCATCCTTCTTGAATTTAACATTATAGGTGAGTTCGTAAAGGGTGCCCATGTTGGTGGTCTTAACCTTTTCCAGATCTCTGGACAACGTATAGTTTTCAAAGATGTCATCAAATGCCCCGTTATAGTTCATGTCCTCGGGGATCAGTATCTTAAGGGATTTTACCTCGTTACTGAAAAAAGATACTCCGAACCTTGAAACCAGGATCATTATCAAACAGAGAATCACCACTGCCAACGCTGCAACAGAGAAGTAGTTCATTCCCGCAGCAAGTCCCGCTCCCATGGAGATCAGGATGTAACAAAGATCCTTGCCTTCTCCGGGCTGTGATCTGAAACGGACCAGCGTGAAAACACCGGCAATGGAAAGAGCTTTTGCAGCGTCTCCGCTGACCAATACTATTATAAGACTGACAATGGCAGGAAGTACTATGAGCGTAAGGAAAAAGCTTATGGATGTGCTTTCCTTTTTATTGGACAGGGCATAGGTTCCTGCGATAACGAGCCCAAAAATAAGGGCTACTACTAAGCAAATGAGTGTTTCGGCTGTTGTGATGGTGCCGTCGTTTGTGACATTGAATAATTGTTCAAGCATAAAGCTTCCTCCTTATCGGCCAAGATAATGTTTGCACCGTTTGCAATCCTCTGTGCTACAAAGGCTTTGTATTCGGTTCCGTATTTTGAAAAGCTGGTCTTGTAGATTCTGAATTCCGAAAGGATCTGAGTCATCCACAAGGGCATGGCCTTGTCGATCTTGATCTCCATGATCCATTCGTCATCACCGATCAGCCTGTCCCCGTAGACTCCGTAATGAAGCCCGAGGTCGTAACGTCTTGCGGTAATGTTTCTGTCGAAAGTAACACGGAAGTCCCTGTTCTCTCTGTCAAACATTGCGCATCTGTCATAGGAAAGGAAAAGCTTTGGCATTAATCCAAGTCTGTTCTTCATGTAATCGATCTCTTCAAGAACCTGTCCGTTCATAAAGGGCAGGGCCTCGGGTTTCTTTCCCGTCTCGAAGTAATCGTACGCATCCTGAAGTACGATCTTTGTTCTTCTCTTGTTCACAAGTCCTTCGAACTTCTTCTTGATCTCCAGAAAAACCTTCTGATCCGTACTTACGGTTCCGTAGCTTCTGAGTCTCATCTTCTCTTTGTAAACGCCTCCGTCAACGGAACGTCTGATCAGATCGTTGTGCACGGTATCGTAGTAGATGTTGCATATGGTGTAAAACTCACCGTTCCTGCTGTGCTCGTCGGACTCCATATGCTCGGAAAGTCTTTCACGAAGCTTTTCGTATTGTTCATTTGTAATACGGTACTTCATTTCGTACCTGTTAAATACTTCGATCGCCATAGGCTTTACCTCTCTGTCAGCGGCTGTTTTCCGTCACTGACTATGGCTTTATGATAAGGTCTGATTGTGTACACTCTGTGTTTAAAATCAGAGCATTCTGTGCCCATTTTATATGAAAACTGTGATTTGTGCAACAAAAAAGAAGCGGCATTTGATGCCGTTTCTTCTCATTTATTGCCAAAACATGGAGCATGGGGGACTCGAACCCCCGGTCTTCTGATTGCGAACCAGACGCTTTCCCAGCTAAGCTAATACCCCATTTGTCCTTAAAGCCCCGAATCCTGAAGACTCATGATGTTTTTTTACCTGCAAGAAGCCTTGCGATCAGGAATTCATACACATCCGCATTTGCTTCCTTCCAGCGGTTGCAAATAGTGTCAGCCTCCTCCGGACTGGCCACGAGAAGGTTAATGTTCACCAGTTCGCTTCCTCTTTCAACCACCTTGAGTTCACAGATGTACTCGTTCTTGTTGACTTCGTAGTAATCCGCCGTGGAAGCGGCAAGATCCCTCAAATGGTACTGTTCCTTGGAGAGGCAGTCATCGATATCATCCCTGAGGGGAACGGAAAGGTTCTGGTAGAAGAAGGAAAGGGTCTCTCTCCCCTCGTTGGTAATACTGTAGAGATGAGAGTTTCTGTTCTCCGAAACCGAAATGTAGCCGTCTCCCACAAGATCCTCCAGGGATTCCTGAATTGCCATGTATTGAGCAATGTTCCTTTCAAGAATGATCCTTGTAAGTTCCGCATTGCTGATGGGCGTCTCCAGACGATCCAAGATATATAATATCACTAATTTGTAAAACATTAAAGCATCTGAATCCATTTTTCAAATTTCAATGAAAGAATCTATGATCTTCCAAATCTCCTCTTTCCCCGCCTTTGTAACCGATGAAAAGGGAATGATGACGGTGTCCTTGTCTGCCTCCAGCCCTTTTCTTACAACAGCGGTTTGTTTTTGCAGCTGACTTCTGTTGATCTTGTCTGATTTCGTGGCGATCACAATGGGTTTGAAACCGCTTTGACAGACAAAATCGTACATCAGCCTGTCGTTTGCCGAAGGCTCATGCCTGATGTCTACCAGGAGAAAGATGGCCTTGAGCTGCTTTGAAGTGTTCAGGTAGTTCTCGATCATATCTCCCCATTGTTCCCTGGTGTCATGGGAAACACCGGCGTAGCCGTATCCCGGCAGATCCACAAAATACAACGTTTTTTCTACATTATAGAAATTTATGGTTCTGGTCTTACCCGGCTGGGAAGATGTTCTGGCCAAAGATTTCCTGTTGATCAGGGAATTGATCAGCGATGATTTTCCCACATTTGATTTACCGGCAAATGCGATCTCCGGCAGCTTTGTTGCCGGAAGTTTGCTTGTAATGCCGCAAACGATTTCCAGTTCCACATTGTTTACATTCATAAAAGTGCATTCTCCAAAACCTGCTTCATCTCTGTTACAGGTACGATCTCCATGCCTTCGGTGATCTCCTCGGAAATCTCCGAAAGGTCAACTTCATTTTCTTTGGGGATGAGAACAAGCTTTATGCCTGCCTTCTTTGCAGCCAAAAGCTTCTCCTTAAGGCCTCCGATGGGCATTACCTTTCCTCTTAAAGAGATCTCGCCCGTCATGGCAACATCCGCTCTGACCTTCTTACCGCTGACTGCAGAGTAAACCGCGGTAGCCATGGTGATACCCGCAGAAGGGCCGTCCTTGGGAGTTGCTCCCTCAGGTACATGGATGTGTATGCTGTGTTTCTCAAAGAAATCATCCTTAAGACCGATCTTCCTTGAAAGAGAACGAACGTAGGAGATTCCGATCCTTGCGGACTCCTTCATCACATCCCCCAGAGATCCCGTAAGGATGAGCTCGCCTTTTCCGGGCATAGTGTTAACTTCGATCTGCAGCGTGTCTCCTCCGACGGAGGTCCATGCCAGGCCTCTGACGATGCCCACATCGGCCTTTGCGTTTGCTTTGAGATCATGGTACTTGACCTTGCCGAGAAGATCCGGAAGATTCTTGTCCGTAACCTTGACAGCTTCTTCTTCCTGTCCCGCCTGTCTTGCTTCCAGGATCTTTCTTGCAGCCTTTCTTGCGATCTCTCCAAAGCGTCGTTCAAGATTTCTGACTCCCGCTTCTCTCGTGTATCCCGAGATGATCAGCCTCATGGCCGCAGGGGAGATCTTAAGCTGCTTCTTCGTAAGCCCGTTCTTTTCCAGCTGTTTGGGATACAGGAAATCCTTTGCAATGTGCATCTTCTCGTTGTCCGTGTAGCCGGAGACTTCAATGACCTCCATTCTGTCAAGAAGAGGTCTGGGAATAGTCCTTGTGGTGTTGGCGGTACAGATAAAGAACACTTCCGAAAGGTCCACGGGGATCTCAACATAGTGATCGTTAAAATGCTTGTTCTGTTCAGGATCCAGCACTTCCAGCAAAGCGGATGATGTGTCTCCCTTGTAATCCGAGCTGACCTTGTCGATCTCGTCGAGAAGCATCAAAGGATTCTTGGTACCTGCTTCCTTAAGAGCTCCGATGATCCTTCCGGGCATGGCTCCGATGTATGTTTTTCTGTGTCCGCGTATCTCCGCCTCGTCATGCACGCCTCCGAGACAGATCCGGACATACTTTTTGTTCAATGCATCCGCGATTGATCTTGCTATGGAAGTTTTTCCCGTTCCGGGAGGTCCCACCAGGCATATGATGGGCGCCTGGCCTTTTGTATTCAAAACTCTGACAGCAAGGAATTCAAGTATCCTCTCCTTCACCTTTTCCAGACCGTAATGGTCGTGATCCAGGGTTGCCTGCGCCTTTGCCAGGTCAAGATCATCCTTGCTCATCCTGTCCCAGGGAAGGCTCAAAAGAGTTTCTATGTAGGTTCTTGCCACAACTCCTTCAGCCTGACTGGCAGCAACGTTTTTGTATCTTTCGATCTCTTTCTTGATCTTATCCTTAACAAACTGCGATGCTTCAAGGCTTTCAAGCGTCTTCATGAATTCATCCGCATCATCCTGGACGTTCTTCTCACCCAGTTCCTCGCGAATGACCTTCATCTGCTCACGCATGATGTAGTCCTTCTGATTCTTGTCAACCTTGTCCTTGACCTTTCCCTGAAGGTCCTTCTTTATCTTGATGACTTCGATCTCATTTGTGATGGTAACCGCTATAGCTTCAAATCTCTCGTTTATATCCACAGTTTCAAGGATCTTCTGCCTTGCAATAGTGGACATGGGAAGACTGATGGCGATCTGGTTCAAAAGCATGTCAAGGGAATCACAGTTCATGAGCTGAGCGGTGATCTCTTTTCCCAGTCTGTCATCAAGCCTTACGTACTCCTCAAGGATGTCCTTAAGGCCTCTTACCATCGCCTTCTGTTCCAGATTTGAAAGAGTGTCGGATCCTGTCTCGTAAGGTTCCGCTACTCTTGCCTCAAGATAGGGCACGGTCCTTGTGAAATTCACAAGTCGTCCTCTCTTAACGCCCTGTGTCAAAACTCTCACCAGATTACCGGGCATCTTGATGATCTGCTTTACAAGGGAGATGGTTCCCATTCTGTAAAGGTCGTCGATGCGGATCTGATTTGCATTATTATCCTTTTGCGTGATAACAAGAACAGGTCTTCCCTCTTTCATGGCCGCATTGATCGCGGACACGGCTTCTTCCTGATGAAGGTCGAAGTGTACCAGCATTCCCGGAAGCATCACAAGTCCTTTGATGGCCACTACGGGCATCACCTGCATGGGCTCGTACTGAACGGCTTCACGGTTCAGTTCTTCCGTTTCCGCAAGCACTTCATCTTTTTCCTGTTCCTGTTCGTTATTCTCTTTTTCGATATCTTTTTCGTCTGCCATATCCATCACCTGTAGTAAACGGTCGGAAGGGTTAGTGTTTTAGTTTTTAGCAAACTCTGTCATTATAAGGTCTTTGTTCCTCTCCTGAACTGTCCTGATGCTCCACTCATGGGTAAAGAGCAGCAAAGGTCTGTCCTTGAGATCCAGCACCTTCTTGGTGTCGGATGTGACGTTCAGGCTCGATACGTCTATGCCCGGATTTCCGATCCAGCGGATGTACTCGTAAGGGAGCTGATCCATGCGGATCTCGACGCCGTACTCGGATTCCAGTCTGAATTTCAGAACATCAAATTGAAGAACGCCTACAACGCCCACAATGATCTCTTCCATTCCCGAATTAAATTCCTTAAAGATCTGGATCGCACCTTCCTGAGCGATCTGATTTACTCCCTTAAGGAACTGCTTGCGCTTCATGGTGTCCACCTGACGGATCTTTGCAAAATGCTCGGGAGCGAAGGTGGGTATACCCTCAAATCTGAATTTTCTGCCGTTGGCACAGATAGTGTCGCCGATGGAGAAGATCCCGGGGTCAAAGACACCGATGATATCCCCTGCATATGCTTCCTCAACGATCTTTCTGTCATTGGCCATCATCTGCTGCGGCTGGGTCAGTCTGATCTTCTTCTCGCCCTGTACAAAGTACACCTCTTCACCCGCAGTGAACTTTCCGGAGCATATCCTCATAAAAGCGATCCTGTCCCTGTGAGCCTTGTTCATGTTGGCCTGGATCTTGAAAACGAAGGCGGAAAAATCATCGTCCGTAGGGGTGATCACACCCTCATCGGAATTTCTTCCCAAAGGAGCTGTTGTCATCTTAAGGAAATGTTTGAGAAAGGTTTCCACACCGAAGTTAGTAAGAGCGGAACCGAAGAATACCGGAGTGAGTTCTCCGTTTCTGACTGCCTCGAGATCAAAATCACTTCCTGCGCCTCCGAGAAGCTCCAGTTCATCGTTTAAGACTCTGCGATTCTCTTTACCGATAAGTTCTTCAAGATGAGGATCGTTAATGTCGCAGTCCTCTTCCGCAACTTCTGTCTGGCCTGCATTTGCAGCGAAGAATCTGGTAATGGTGTGAGTGTTACGGTCGTAAACGCCCTTGAAGTTCTTTCCCGAACCTATGGGCCAGTTAACGGGACAAGTGCTGATGCCAAGAACCTTTTCGATCTCGTCCAGAAGTTCAAAGGTGTCCCGGGCATCTCTGTCCAGCTTGTTGATAAATGTAAAGATCGGAATGTGACGCATCACACAGACTTTGAAAAGCTTGATCGTCTGTGCCTCAACACCCTTTGATCCGTCAATGACCATGACAGCGGAGTCCGCAGCCATGAGAGTACGGTAAGTGTCCTCCGAGAAGTCCTGGTGTCCGGGGGTGTCAAGGATGTTAATGCAATATCCGTCGTATTCAAACTGCATTACGGAAGACGTTACGGAGATACCACGTTCCTTTTCTATCTCCATCCAGTCGGAAACCGCATGCTTTGCTGTCTTTCTTGCTTTAACGGAACCCGCAAGATTGATGGCTCCACCGTAAAGAAGGAGTTTTTCCGTCAGTGTTGTTTTACCCGCATCGGGGTGTGAAATGATCGCAAATGTTCTGCGCTTGTTTATCTCATTTGTATATTTAGCCATTTTTTAAAAAACCTTTCCGGCATATGATCCTAATGTCCGAGTTAAAAGGACGCGCCCTAACAGAAATTAGAGCGCGTAAAATTTTACACTATACCGCCTTTTTTGTCAAACCGTTCTCTCTGCCACAGCCTCTTCCGAAAACTCTTTGCCGCCCAGTCCGATGAGCTTTGCTGTAAGAAGTTTGGAGAAATTTGCAATGGTGGCGGAGGAAAAGATCAGGCTCTTAACGGCGTGGTCGAATTCGATCTGTCCCTCACTGGGTCCTTCGCTCTCTTCGATCTCTTCGCCTCTTTCGGTCCTGCCGGCTTTTTCCGCCTCTTCCGATGCAAGTATGCGTGCACCGGTGGAAAGGATCCTGTCCGTCTCATCTTTTACTTCATTAATAAAGAAGAGCACCGATGCTTTGTAGTATCTGGAGTAATCGTAATAAAGCTCTCTCATTTCTTCATCTGTCATGTCGGCAGGAAGCAGCGCCTGGATGTCCGAAATACTCATGGCCTGTTTTAAAGTACAGATTATAATGAGGTAAGCGATGTGTATCCTTAAGTACTTTTTCTTTTCGGGGGCGGGCATAACCTTCACCCGGACATAGTTGTTTATGGTAGCCGCGGTGATGGCAGTGTCCTCACTGTCCGCGGTGGTGAGGGGTGCAAGATACTGCCCCATCAAGGTGAGAACCTGATCCATATAAAGCCCGAGATTCGGAATTTCATCATAAGCGGGAAGGGAAAACTTTTTCATGAATTTTTCCCAACGATTCAGCTTTCCTGTTATTAGTTTGCTGTCAAACATGGTCATGTTCTTCCTGTTAATATATTTACAAAAGTCATTTGCATCCCGCTTCCGACTTCCGCATTTTCAGACGCCTTGAAATCACTGCATCTATTGCTAAAGTATAGCACTTTGCGTATAAATGCACAAGATTATTTTATTCAAAAACGCTTGACATGATTCGCCCCCTGTGCTAATCTAATATTAGAAATTAGATGCAAGGAGGTAAGCTACAATGTCATTTAATATTTCAACCGATACAACATCGAATCTCGCATCAATTATTTTAAAGAAATATGATCTTACGATCATTCCTCTTACATACATCGTTGACGGTGTGGAAGAGCAGTGCACCGATCTCTCCGCTTTTGACGGAAACGCATTCTACAAGAAGATCCGCCAGAGCGATGTAAAGACATCCGCCATCAATATCGATCAGTACTTAAATGCATGGAGACCTATCCTTGAAAGAGGTGAGGATGTGCTTCATCTTTCCATCTCTTCAGGTATCAGCAGTGCCTACTCTGCAGGATGCTCCGCAGCCGAGATACTTCAGAGCGAATATCCCGGAAGACGCATCTACGTGTTTGACACCCTTGCAGCTTCCCTCGGTGAAGGCCTTCAGGTCCTCTACGCCGCAAAGCTCCGTGAGAGCGGTAAGGACATCCGTGAAGTCATCACCGCCCTTCTTTCAAAAAGGAATAAAACAGTTCAGATCTTTTCCGTTGATGACCTGAACTTCTTAAAAAAAGGCGGAAGGATCTCCGCACTTGCGGCAAAGATCGGAACAGTGCTTCATGTAAAGCCCGTTCTCACATCCAATTACTGCGGAGAGATCGTTATGGACAAAAAAGTCCGCGGACGTAAACTGGCTCTGGAAGCTCTTGCAGAAAGCTTCGCCAAGAATTTCGACCGCGAGACGAACGATCCTGTAGGTATCGCCTATGCAGGCTGCGAAGAGGACGCAAACTTCCTGGTTTCCCTTCTTAAAAAGATCGCTCCTCACGCAGAATTCCTTCTTACCATGTACGAACCTGTCACCGGAAGTCACGTCGGTCCCGGTACAGTTGCACTCTTTTACACATGTGCTTAAACGATATCAAAAGAAAGCGCCGTTGAGCTGTTGCTCAACGGCGCTTTCTTTTTATACGTTCAGGATCCTGATCCTGTTAATGACTCTGATACTCTTAAGCTTTTCAATAAAATCTCTTTCGGAAATACTCTTTACCGTAAATGCGAATTCACCCTCCGCAGGAGCCACTTCCGTGATCTTATCGAATACTTCCCTGATCTTATCGGCGTCAGCCGCATTCACACGGACAAAGAAATCATTGACCTCTTCCATCCTGTCGGTAAGCTGTAACTCTTTACCGCTCCAGAAGACAGGCTCATTCTTCCCCTGATTTCTCGCACATTCAACCACATCCGCGGAAACAGCCGCTGCAGTGGGAAGCTTTCCGGCTCCGCTGCCATAGAACATGATCTGTCCGGAAAAACGTCCCTTTACAAGAATACCGTTGTAAACACCGTTAACGGCAAACAAAGGACTTCCGTTCCCCACAAGCATGGGAGAAACCGTAGCAAAAACGCTTTCGTTTTCTTTTCTCATCTGGGCGATCAGCTTAATGGATTTACCCAGTTTTCTCGCATATCCAAGATCCACTGTTGTAAGCTTTGTGATACCTTCGGTGTAGATCTTTTCATAGTTTACATGAGATCCGCAGGCAAGAGATGCAAGGATCGCGATCTTTCTGCAGGCATCATGGCCTTCCACGTCAGCAGCGGGATTTCTTTCAGCGTAGCCCTTTTCCTGAGCTTCCGCCAGTGCTGTGGCAAAATCCTCGCCATCATCGCACATTTTTGTAAGAATGTAGTTTGTCGTACCGTTTACGATACCGCAGATCTCAACGATCTCATCTGCGGAGAAGGACTCATTGATCGGACGGATCACAGGGATCGCGCCTCCTACGCTGGCCTCAAAGAAGAAGTTTTCCTTCTTCTGTCTTGCGATCTCCAGAAGCTCCGCACCGTGCTTTGCAACCAGTTCCTTGTTTGATGTGCAAACGGATTTTCCTCTTAAAAGAAGTTCCTTGACAAACGAGTAAGCAGGTTCAACACCGCCCATTGTCTCAACTACGCATGAAACTTCCGCATCATCCGCAATGATCCTGAAATCATGGACCAGCTTCTTTTCCACCGGTTCTCCCGGGAAATCTCTCAGATCGAGGACGTATTTAACATCGATATCCTCTCCTGCCTTTTTTCTGATCCCTGCGGCATTATTTTCAAATATCTCAAAAACCCCGGAACCTATGGTTCCGTATCCAAGTATGGCTATCTTCATTTATTCTCTCCTCACCAGTACTACCGGCCCAATATGTATTTACGTGCTGCTTCCTTTTGGTTGTCAACTTCCGTCGGTTCTACCACAACATCGGGTGTAATGCCGATACCATGTATGCAGACTCCCGAAGGAGTGTAGTAACTGGAAGTGGTGAGCTTTATCGCAGATCCGTCGGTAAACGGGATAACGCTCTGAACTATGCCTTTGCCAAAAGAAGTGGTTCCCATTACGGTAGCCCGATCATTGTCCTTAAGCGCCCCGGTAAAGACTTCGGAAGCACTTGCGCTGTAACCGTTAACAAGAACTACAATGGGAACATCGATCTGATGATTGTCTTTCGAATAGTACTTGGTACCTTTTCCCTGTTTGTCCTTTGTGTAAGTAATGAGCTGTGCCTGAGGCAGAATGTAGTCTGCCATGTTTACACAGACATCCAGGACTCCGCCGCCGTTGTCTCTGAGATCCACAATGATGCCCACGGCACCCTTTTCCATCACATGATCGACAGCAGATTTAAACTGTTCGTAAGTTACGGAATCAAAAGCACTGACGGAAATGTATCCAACATTGCCTTCAAGCATCTCTTTTGCTACCGTGGGAGCTTCCACTACGGCTCTTACGATCTCAAAATCGAGATACTCGCCTGTGGATTCTCTGTATACTGTAAGATGAACCACAGTACCGACTTCGCCTCTCACCTTGTTTGCGATGACATCGGTTCCGAGACCGAGAACGACTTCTCCTTCAACCTTGTAGATAATGTCCTCGGACAATATGCCGGCCTTATCGGCGGGACCGCCTTCAAAGGGATTCAGGAAGATCGCATAGTCGGAATCGGTCTTCTTGCTGATGTAGGAGCCCACACCGCCGTATATGCCGCTGGTGCTCTGCTGAAGGTCCGTGTATTCTTCCGGAACATAGTAAGTGGTATAAGGATCTCCCACTCCATCCATAAGACCCTTTAAAATACCTGTCTGAAGCTCACTAACCGATACATCCTTGTAATAATACCGATCGATGATGTTAACAAATAATTCCACCTTGTCCATGAACTGATCGCTCATCAGGTCATTAGCCGACAGGGGATCCAGGATCGGAGTAGGTGTAGGTGAAAGTGTGGGTGTTACGGTAGGTACTCCGCTCACTATAGGTGAAGGGGTAACTGCTGCAGCCTCTGTGGGTGCAGGTGTAACGGTGGCTGTCGGTGTGTTATTGGCCAGATTCACGGAAGGGCTGGGGGATCCTATTGTAATGGTCTGCCCCGACTCTTGCCTCTTTTTTTGATTTACAGCACTTACTACGATGTTAAATCCGAGTACGGCCAAGATGCAAACTCCCACACCGAGAAGTAAGCCTTTAATAAATCCATTTTTCATTGTTTGCCTTTCTTGTTCTTTATCACTTTAAAGAAACAGTTATCGAAATTTTATCACATCCTTTTTTTAATGGCAAGTCATAGCGTCAGAAAAAAAAGGGGAAGGATCTCATTCCTTCCCGTACCATACATAATCCAGCGGATTTCTGTAGTATCCGTCTATCTGCACACCAAAATGCAGATGGGGTCCGGTAGAGACCCCGGTAGATCCCACAAGGATCACCGTCTGTCCTTTTTTTACTCTGTCTCCCACCTTGACCATCAGCTTGGAAGCATGACAATAGCTTGTGTAAACTCCGTTACCGTGGCTGATCTTAACGAAATTGCCGGAACCCGGATCGTAGGTTGCAGCCACCACCACTCCCGAAAGCGCAGCCTTGGCTTCCGTCCCCGTAGTTGCGGGAATGTCGATACCGCTGTGAAAGATGGTTGCTCCTTCCGTAGGCGCTTCCCTGTAACCGTAATGGGAAGAGATGTATTTCTTTCCCGGCAGGGGCCACATGATGTTCTCAAGCATATATGAAGCCATGTCCTCTTCGTGTATGCCTTCCAGCACATTTGTAACATCATCGGTCTCCATGAGTTCGTCCCAATTGGCAAAAAGCTCGTAGGTGTCGATCGACAAAGCCTTTGAAGTTTTAAGGAGCTCCGCAGCCTTCTTTTCGGCGATGCTTTCCAGGGACGCGATCTGTGCTTCTCTGAATTCCTGCAGTGCTTCCAGTTCGTCCAGTCTTGCGGAGAGGAGCTTTTCGGAGATCTCAGCCTTTTCTCTCGCATTTTCGTAATTACTGTATATCTCATTATCGTATTTCATTATACGATATCTGTATTCAAGCCTGTTCAAAAAATCCGAGAGACCTGTCGATCCGAAGAGCACGTCCGTAAAGGAAACATTCCCTTCTTCGTACATGTAGCGGACTCTTTCCTTCATTATGGCGTACTTTTCCGCTTCTATTGATCTTTTCTCCTCCAGGTCCGTTTTTGAAGCTTCCACCAGTTTTTTCAGATCCTCAAGTTCCTTTTCCGAATCCCTGTATTCTTCAAAAAGATCTGCATATGCATTGTCCACCGTCAGTATGTACAGCTCCAGATCAGATTTGTCGGGATCCAGATCCTCCACCCTTTTAAGAAGCCGGGCGGCAGCTTTTTCAAGTTCTTTCTTTTTCTTATCGGATGCCTCTATTTCCTTTTCGTAAGCTGTTTTTTCCGTTCTGCTTTCTGCCAGCACCCTGTTTGAGGGTATAAGAGTCAGGACTGCGCTCAGCACAGCCGCAAAACGGATCAGTATTCTTTTTACACCTGCTGTTTTCTTCATGCTCCTCCTAAAAATGTTCAACAGCGATCTTTCTGACCTTGCCCATAGCAGTTATCCAGCTGGCAAGGAAACCGATACCGACGGTAAAGAGAAGTGCGACCGGCAGGAAGCCTCCCATAACCTCCGATTTCGGAAGAAGATTAAAGTTTTCAAATGCATTTCCGAATTCTCTTTTAAGTGCATTTTCAACGATAGTATAAGAATAATTCAGGATCAACAGCGGGATCAGCCCGCCGAGAAGGCCTATAAAGATACCTTCCACTATAAAGGGCAGTTCCATGAACAGATCCGTTGCTCCGATTATGGACATAATGGAGATCTCCTCTTTTCGGACATTGATCCCCGTTGCAATTGTCGTTCTGATCAAAAAGAAGGATACTGCAGCCAGCATTCCGATGAGGACTGTGGCTACGGCTATGATCAAAGCCCTGATGTCCGACAGCCTTTCGGAAACTGTTTCGGAGAAATTTACGGTCCTTACGCCGGAAACATCCCTGATGCTGTCAGCCACATTCTTTCCCGACTCTCCGTTTTTAAGATGGATCTCAAGGGATGCGGATTCTTTAAGGGGATTATCATCTCCGAAAGATGCCGCCATCTCTTCCGTCATGTTCTCTTTCTTGTATTTTTCCCAGGCTTCGTCTGCGGAGATGTAACGTACTTCCGATATCTCCTCAACCTTTTCCAGCTTGCTTTTTATCTCTTTTATGCGGTCCTCTTCCACACCTTCATTGAAGAAGACTGTCATTCCCACCGAGCTTTCGGCCTTCAAAAGTGCATTTTCCACATTCAGATAGACAAAATAGAAGGTGCCGATCAAAGTGAGGCAGGCCATTACGGTGGCTATGGAAGCCAAAGAGAAAAGCCTGTTTTTCCAAAGTCCCGAAAAGCCTTGTTTTATGCAATATCCCAATGTTCTCAAGTGCTTCATTCAAACTCTTCCTTTGCTTCTTTTCTGACCGCATCGTAAGTTCCTTTGGCTTCATCCCTCACAATTTTGCCATCTTTCAGAACGATCACCCTTTTCTGCATCTCATCCACTATCTCCTGATTGTGGGTGACAACAACAACGGTGGTACCTCTTTTGTTGATGTCATCCAACAGCCTCATGATCTCTCTGGAGCTGTTGGGATCAAGATTTCCCGTGGGCTCGTCCGCCAGCATGATGATGGGATTGTTGACCAGAGCACGGGCCATGGCAACTTTCTGCTGCTGTCCTCCGGAAAGTTCTTTCGGCAAAGCTCTTGCCTTATCGCTGAGTCCCACAAGGTTCAGGACCTTGGAGACCTTGTGTCTCAAAGTGTGGGGTTCCGCTTCTATGACACGCTGAGCGAAGGCAACATTTTCAAAAACATCCCTGTCCTTAAGGAGACGGAAGTCCTGGAACACAACTCCTATGCTTCTTCTGAAGCGTGCAACGGTCTTCCTTCTCAGCCTTTTGGTTTCATGTCCCACAACAAAGACTTTTCCCGATGAAGGAAGGGTTTCCTTAAGGATCAGTTTGATCAGTGTGGTCTTTCCGGATCCGGAATCTCCCACGATAAAAACAAACTCTCCCTTAAAGATGTTAAAAGAAACGTTACTCAGAGCATCCGTACCCGTATTGTATTTCTTGGAAACATTATTAAAAGAGATGACCGGAGTCTGGATCTTATTAAATTCCCTGTTGATGTCAATTCTTCCCATAGTGATTTCAGTCATTCCCCTGCAGGCATATGGGGGCTTTTCTGCCCCAAAAACAATGCACGGGCAGAGTCCCTGCCCCGCCCGTAAAAGTTTTTATTGGATCATGGTCGGATCCGTGTTTTCAACGTAATTCATGTATTTAAGTACCATGAGTGCGATCTTGAAAGCAACCGCATCGTCAAATTTTCTGAGATCCAGATCTGTAAGTTTCTGAAGCTTGTCCAGTCTGTAAACAAGCGTATTTCTGTGTATGTAGAGATTTCTCGAAGTCTCCGAAACATTGAGGTTATCTTCGAAGAACTTGTTTACGGTACTCAGGGTCTCCTCGTCCAGTTCTTCCTGGGAACCGTCTCTGAAGACTTCTCTGATATACATTTTGCAAAGTGTCATGGGCAGCTGGTAGATCAGTCTGCCGATGCCGAGTTTCGAATAAGCAACGATGTTTTCTTCACTGAAGAAGATCCTTCCCACATCGAGAGCCATCTTGGCTTCCTTATAGGATCTGGAAACATCTTTGATCTCATTTACGATGGTTCCGTAAGACACATTGACTTTCGTCATGGCCTCCGTGTTCAGCATGTCCAGGATCACTTTACCTGTACGTTCAAGATCGTCATAGCCTTCCGTAGGCTTTAATTCCTTAACAACGATGATGTTCTTTTCATCTACGGCTGTGATGAAATCATGGGGTTTGCCTGCAAAAAGGCTGCGGACCGTTTCAAGTGCAACGGTGTCCTTGTCCTGATGAGTCTCGATCAGGTACACGACTCTGCGCGCTTCCGCTTCGATGTGAAGTTTCTTTGCCCTGTTGTATATGTCTACGAGCAAAAGATTATCGAGGAGAAGGTTTTTAATAAAATTATCCTTATCATAACGCTCTTTATAGGCAACTGTAAGGTTCGAGATCTGGAAAGCAGCCAGCTTTCCCATCATATATGTTTCGTCATTGTCACCCTTGGCGATCACTACAAATTCAAGCTGTCTGTCATCGTAGACCTTGAAGAACTGATTGCCCTGAACCACCTGGCTGTCAGCAGGTGAGTCAACAAAATTTCTGACGGCGTTTTCGTAATCCGCTGTTTCCGAAATAGTGGAAGCCAGCAGTTTGCCGTCAATATCACATATACACAATTCTGTTCTTGCAATGGAACGGATGCCATCAAGCGTACTCTGCAAAATCTGATTTGAAATCATTCTATTTACCCTTTCTCATCTTACCCGTCAGTAGTCATTACTCTGAACAGTCTCTTTATTTTAGCATATTTTAGCCGATTGTAAAAGAAGTTTTTCTAAACTTATGGAAATGGTCCCAAAAAAGAGATAAGACCTCGGCAAAAGCCGGGGCCTTATCGTTAGGAGTCAACCATTTCACTTGTAATCGGATCATATAAGTTAGCATTTGCTAACCGTGTGATATCATAATACTTTCCATTGGTTTTGTCAACAGAATTTTCCAATTTTTTTATGTTTCTAAACTTTGTTGATTTTTGTATTTAAAGTTTGACTCTGTTCCTACATTGTGCTAACCTAAAATGGTTATATTGAGGATGAGGAATTGTCAAAAACATCGTTGCCGAAGGAGGTGTAACAGGCTCATGAAGTTACAGGAATCGGGTGAAATGTATCTCGAAACTATTTATGTACTGCAAAGCAAAAAGCCATTTGTAAGAAGCATAGACATTGCCACGGAAATGAATTTTTCCAAGCCTTCCATCAGCAGGGCCATGGGTATATTAAAAAACAGCGGTTATATCACCATCGCTGCAGACGGTAAGATCACCCTGACGGATGAGGGTCTGCATATCGCAGAGAAAACCTACGAGCGTCACAACGTTCTGACCTCTGCTTTCGTAAAACTCGGTGTTGATCCCAAAACTGCGGAAGACGATGCCTGCAGGGTCGAGCATGTTATCAGCGACGAAACCTTTGCAGCCATTAAGAGAGCATTGCAGTAAATAAATCAGGCATTAAAAGAGCGGCCCTTTCAAAAAGGCCGCCTTTTTTTATTCACTTCTCAAAGCCTCAACAGGATCTCTCTTAGCCGCCATTCCGGCAGGAATGAGACCGGCGATCACCGTCAGGATGATGCTGATGAGTATCAGGATCAGCGCGTATTTTACAGGCAGAGCCGAAATGTTCTTAAGTCCCGCAAAATGATAGATGATGGCATTGATCGGAATGTTAAGGAGCACAGTCACCAGAACACCCAGCCCTCCGGAAACAAAGCCTTCGATCAGTGTCTCGGCATTAAAGACTCTGGAGACATCCTTCTTTGAAGCACCTATACTTCTCAGGATACCTATCTCCTTTGTTCTCTCCAGCACCGAAATGTAGGTTATGATGGCGATCATAATGGACGATACGACCAGCGAAATGGCTACAAATGCGATCAATACGTAAGTTATGGCATTGATGATGGTACTGATGGAGGACATCATGAGTCCGATGAAATCGGTGTAGGAGATCTTCTCTCCTTCTCTTCCTTCAGCTTCACACTTCTCGTTGTATTCCTTGATCTTATTTTCAAGAAGATCCTTGGATTCAAAGTCCTTGGGATATATGCTTATGCTTGAAGGTACTGACAGGTCGCAAACACCCAAGGCCTTGAGATTGCCTTCATAGGTTGCGTTGGAAACAGCCGATGCAGCCATCTGTTTTCTCAGGTTTTCCAATTCTTCTTCAGAAAGGGATGCAAGATAGGCCTGCTGTTCGGGAGTAAGGGTGGAAAGATCCATTGCTTCGCTTGCAGCGGCCTCGGCATTTTCAGAATCCGAGAAGGGCTTACCCGTAAACACATCCGTTTCGATATCTGCCCTTTGAGCTCTTACGATAGCGGAATTATTGGTCTCATTTATAATGTACTCAGTAAGATCCTTTGTGTATCCTATAGTACCGGAGATGGCAGTAGCCGCAGCTTCCGGCTTGGGTCTTACTATGCCTGCGATCTTAAGTTCAAGGCCGTTTTCAAGAACTGCTTTAAACTGCTCGGAATCCTCTTCTATCACACGCCACTCGTTCCTGTCAGGATCGTAGGAATAGTAATCGGAATCCAGGATACAACGGAAACGAAGTCCCAGGATATCATCATAACTGTACTCATCCTTGCCCGACTTTTCAATGGCTTCATTCTTAAGGAAAGCCGAAAGAGTGGACTGATCCTTGAGTCCCAGTGTGAAAAGAGCCATATCTTCCACGTAGTTACGCCCGCTGACCACAAAAACCATCTCTGTCTTGTCCCGAGGCCAATGTCCTGCGATCACGTCGTACTGCTGTGCCAAAAGATCGGGATTGTCGATCAGTTCTCCGAAAATGTCCATATCCGTTCCCATCATGGACATGGCAGGCATTGATGAATACATGGAGTAAACGGAAGACATGTTACCCATTCCCATGGAATCCATAACTGTGGAGGGATTAACACGGATGGAATCCCCGTAAAGATCCGTTCCGTAGATCTTAACATTAAGGTCATATGTATAGCGAATGGCGCTTACAAGCTGCTGAACGCCGTTCTCTTCATTGTCAATGAACTTTTTAAACTCTGCCAGATCGTTTACATTTCTCTTGCTGACCATGGCATTGTACATGTTTGTGCTGACATCAAGGCTTTTTATCACGTTTCTCTCAAGGGCGGACGCCTTGTCTGTCGTCTCATCTTTTTCTTCTTTTTCTTCCCTTTCACCACCCATAGCGGAAAACAGAGCTGAAAAATCCATGGTTTCCGATTCAATGGTAATGGGATAATTCGAAAGTGTTTCTTCCTGTACACGGTCTATGTACTTCTGAAATCCGTCCGAAAGGGAAAGGATCAGCGCAATACCTATGATACCGATGGCTCCCGCAAAGGCAGTCAGGAAGGTTCTTCCCTTCTTGGTCCAAAGGTTGTTGGCAGAAAGCCCCAGGGCAGTCATGAATGACATTGAAGCCCTTTTCCCCTTGTCTCTGGAAGAGGAATTCACATCCTCATCGATGTATCCGTCATAGGGTCTGCTGTCATCCACCACTCTGCCGTCCAGAAGACGGATGATCCTTGTGGAATAGGTTTCCGCCAGGTCAGGGTTGTGAGTCACCATGATGATCAGACGGTCCTTGGAGATCTCTTTAAGGAGTTCCATGATCTGAACACTCGTCTCCGAATCAAGTGCTCCGGTGGGTTCATCCGCCAGAAGGATATCGGGTTCGTTAACCAGAGCTCTGGCGATGGCAACTCTCTGCATCTGTCCGCCGGACATCTGATTTGGTTTTTTATGAAGCTGATCGCCCAGTCCCACTCTTTCAAGTGCGGCCGAAGCTCTTTTCTTTCTTTCCGAAGGAGAAACTCCCGACAATGTCAAAGCAAGTTCCACGTTAGCCAGAACGCTTTGATGGGGAATAAGATTGTAGCTTTGAAATACGAAGCCGATGGAATGGTTTCTGTAGGTGTCCCAATCGGCATCCTTGAATTTCTTTGTGGATTTTCCGTTGATTATCAGATCTCCGGAGGAATAACCGTCCAGACCTCCGATGATGTTCAAAAGCGTGGTCTTTCCGCAGCCCGACTGGCCAAGGACAGATACAAACTCGCTTTTTCTGAAATTGATCGAAATTCCCTTGAGGGCCTCTACTTTAGAGTCGCCCATTTCGTAATTCTTTACGATGTCTTTTAACTGTAGCATAAAATCAACCCTTCTAAAACAATTCGGAAGTCGCCCAGGCTCCCGAGATTAATAGTTACGATTTTTTAAGTATACCCCATAAGATTACCAATTCAACTAAAGAAAGCATAAAAATAATAAAGAAAAAAAGAACTGCAAAAAAAGTCCCGGCGCATAAAGCCGGGACTTCAGTAAATTCAATCTTAGTGGCAGATAACCTGCTCTGTTTCCTTGTCGAAAAGGTGGATCTTGGAAAGATCGAGAGCGATCTTGATGGTATCTCCAACCTTTGCAGTTGTACGAGGGTTAACTCTTGCAGTGATGTCAACATAGTTGTTGAGATCCTTGGTGTTAGCCTTGTCCTCAAGTGTGAAGTACAGGAATACTTCGGCACCGAGAAGCTCGTAAACCTTAACTTCAGCTTCGAATGTGGAATCAGGAAGTGCGGAGATCATCATCTCGTCATCCTTGATGTCCTCAGGACGAATACCGAGAACGATCTTCTTACCAACATAACCGCCTTCGATGAGCTTCTTGGAACGAGGCTCCTGAAGTGTTACGGAACGACCAACGAAGTTCAACTTGCAACGATCGCCAACCTGCTCAACTTCGCAATCGATGAAGTTCATCTGAGGTGATCCCATGAATCCTGCAACGAAGAGGTTGCAAGGCTTGTCATAGAGGTTCTGAGGTGTATCAACCTGCTGGATGACACCGTCCTTCATAACGATGATCCTTGTACCGAGGGTCATAGCCTCTGTCTGGTCATGTGTAACGTAGATGATGGTTGTCTGGAGCTTCTGATGAAGCTTGGAGATCTCAATTCTCATCTGTACACGGAGCTTTGCATCGAGGTTTGAAAGAGGCTCGTCCATAAGGAATACCTTAGGATTACGTACGATAGCACGACCCATGGCAACACGCTGTCTCTGACCACCGGAAAGAGCCTTGGGCTTACGATCGAGAAGGTGCTCGATGTCAAGGATCTTAGCTGCTTCATGAACGAGTCTGTCGATCTCATCCTTAGGAGTCTTACGAAGCTTAAGTCCGAATGCCATGTTGTCATAAACTGACATATGAGGATAAAGTGCGTAGTTCTGGAATACCATGGCGATGTCTCTGTCCTTAGGCTCAACATCGTTCATGAGCTTGTCACCGATCCAGAGCTCACCGTCTGTGATCTCTTCGAGTCCGGCGATCATACGAAGTGTTGTAGACTTACCGCAGCCTGAAGGTCCTACGAAGATGATGAATTCCTTATCGGCAATATCAAGGTTGAAATTCTTAACGGCTACGAAACCGTTAGGATAAGTTTTGTTGATGTTCTTTAATGATAAACTTGCCATTATTGTCCTCCCTTAGAAATTGAATTTAATAGTTCAATCAAAGATAGTGCTATAATACAACATTTTTTTTCAACGCGCCATATTCATATTAGCCAAATATTACTCTCTTTTTTTGTATACATTGCATAATAAAAAATCCATTTTTGTTAAAAATGTATATTTTTTTTATGATTTTTCAGTTCAAAACGAGGTTCAATTGTTATTTTTTACCTCAGCGAATCCTTCGCCCAAAACTTCACGTGCATCTGCCACTACCATAAAAGCTTTTTTGTCAAGTCTTGTGACGATGTCCGTAAGTTCCACCACCTGTTTTTTTCCTACAACGCAGAACAGCATCTTTTTATCTTCTCCGGAGTACATACCCTTTACCTTGATCCCCGTTACTCCGCGGTCAATGGCCACCAGCACCTCCTCCGCTATCTCATCGGCTTTGTCGGAGATGATATATGCCATTTTTGCAAACTTCAGACCGTCCAGGATGCTGTCTGAGATCTTTGCCACTATATATACAACCATAATGGAATAAATAATATTTTCCACATCGAAGATAAAGAATCCCAGTGCCACGATCACACCGTCGGTTATGGAAAGTATCTTCGGTATCGACAGATGGCGCCATTTGTCATGAAGCAATGCCGAAAAAAGATCGGAACCTCCCGTGGTTGCCATGGTTGAAAATACAAGCCCCATGCCCACTCCGGAAAGCGCACCTCCGAAGATCGTAGCCAGAAGTCTGTCATCGATCACCGGAACAACCGGCAGCAGATAGATCCAGGTGGTGAGCATCAATGTTGAAAATGCGGTTTTTATCATGTATCTGAAGCCTTTGTTCTTTATCGCCACCGTGAAAAGAGGTATGTTAAAGGCAAGGTTACTGAGCCACACCGGCACACCGCCTTCAAATATGTTTCCCGTGGCGTACTTGACCACGATGGCAAGGCCGGTAACTCCTCCCGTGTCCAGTCCCATGGGATCAAAGACCAGATTGATGGCAAGAGCCATCATAAAAGTTCCTGCCATTATAATAAGAACATCCTTGAAATTTATCCGTTCAACCAGAGATCGCATCATATCATACCTCCGTCCAGACGGATGATCTGTCCCGTCAGATAAGAGTTTCCGTCGATCAGGGCGATCAATAGTTCAGCCACTTCTTCAGCTTTGCCGAATCGTCCCGCAGGGATCTCATTTTTTAGTTCTTCTCTGTCCTCATCGGAAAAGCATCTGTTCATGTCTGTATCTATCACTCCGCAGGAAATTGCATTTACCTGCACTCCGGAAGGAGCCAGTTCTTTTGCAAGTGCTTTGGTCAGTGCATCGAGTCCTCCTTTGGTAGCGGAATACATCACCTCGCAGGATGCGCCGACCTGTCCCCACATAGAGGAAATGTTTACTATCTTACCGCTGTGAGCAGAAACCATCATCCTTGCAGCTTCTCTTGAGCACCACACAGCTCCGTCAAGATTTACACCGCAGATCTTTCTCCAGTCCTCATCAGTGGCATCCGTTAAAAGTCCCACCATGGAGATCCCTGCATTATTGACCAGAAGATCAAGATGCCCGAAGCATTTTTTTATTTCCTCAAACATTTTTCTCACAAAATCGGGATCCGAAACATCTCCCACAAATCTTTCGCATCTCACACCCTTCTTTTCGATCTCCGCAGCCGTTTCTTCAAGCTTATCGATATTTTTAACACAATTAATGGCCACATTGAAACCGTTCTCCGCCAGTTTCAAAGCAACCGTCTTTCCTATTCCTCGTGCAGCTCCCGTAACCAGTGCTGTTTTCATAATACTCTCCTGATCAAATTAGTTTGGCAGGGCATAGGCCCCAACTTCAACATGATACAACAATCCAAAGCAAAAAACAATAAGACCGTAATAACGCGTTATCTCGCTAAACAGCTGTCGCGGCAACCTGTTGTAATTATTTGATTTATTATTGAATTATGTACACAAAAGGCTTATAATATGCATGTAAGACGTGAACGATTATTCACGTCTTGGACAAGCACGAGGCGGACATATGGGTTTTACACCGTCCGTGCCCGGGGATGATGCATTGAATGCCATCATCCGGACATATACCTTGAGGAGGTAACATATAATGAACAGCTATGTAGAGAGAGTGATCTCCGAAACCAAGAAGAAGTATTCTTCTCAACCCGAATTCCTCCAGACAGTGGAGGAGGTTCTCACCAGCCTCGAGCCCGCTATCGACAAACATCCCGAGTACGAGGCCAATGCTCTGCTGGAAAGGCTCGTGGAGCCCGAAAGAGAGATCAAGTTCCGTGTGGTCTGGAGCGACGATCAGGGAAAGCCTCACGTAAACAACGGTTACAGGGTACAGTTTAACAGTGCCATCGGTCCCTACAAGGGAGGTCTTCGCTTCCATCCCAGTGTGAACCTGAGTATCATAAAGTTCCTGGGCTTTGAGCAGACCTTTAAGAACAGTCTGACCGGTCTTCCCATGGGAGGCGGTAAAGGTGGCTCCGATTTCGATCCCAAAGGAAGATCCGACGGTGAGATCATGCGTTTCTGTCAGGCATTCATGACAGAGCTTTACAGACACATCGGTCCCAAGGTGGATGTACCCGCAGGCGATCTGGGTGTGGGCGGTACAGAGATAGGTTACATGTTCGGACAATACAAGAGGATCAGAAACGCTTACGAAAACGGCGTTCTCACGGGAAAAGGTCTTTCCTACGGAGGATCCCTTATCCGTCCCGAGGCTACGGGCTTCGGTGCAACCTACTTCTTCAATGAAGTTTTGAAACACGAAGGAAAGAGCATCAAGGGGATGCGCTTCTCTCTTTCGGGTTTCGGTAACGTAGCCTGGGGTGCCGCGAAAAAGATCACGGAAATGGGCGGCAAAGTAGTTTCCATATCAGGTCCCGACGGATACGTGGTTCTGGACGGAATGACAGACGAGATGATAGATTTTATGCTTGTAATGAGAGCATCCAGAAGAGATTGCTGCAAGGATTTCTCCGACAGGTTCGGAGTTCCCTTTGTAGCCGGCAAAAAGCCCTGGGGAAATGTCGACTGTGATGTTTACATGCCATGTGCATGCCAGAACGAGATCAGACTCGAAGACGCGGAAGCCATTGTCAAAAAGGGCGTAAAGTACGTAAATGAAGTTTCCAACATGCCCACGACAAACGAAGCTATGGCTTACTTAAGAGAACACGGCGTTCTCCTTGCTCCTTCAAAGGCGGTCAATGCAGGGGGTGTTTCCGTCTCGGGTCTTGAAATGACCCAGAACAGCGAAAGACTTTCCTGGACCGCAGAGCAGGTTGACGACATGTTAAAGAGCATTATGAAGGGTATACATACAAGCATCGTTGAAGCATGCGACGCCTACGGTGTAGGCTACGATCTGGTGGCCGGTGCGAACCTGGCCGGATTCAAAAAGGTTGCGGAAGCAATGATGGCTCAGGGCTGGGTATAAGGCATAAAAACACGCTCCTCAAGAGGAGCGTGTCAGAGCGAAGACAAAATGGCTTCGAGCTTTTATAGCTTTCGGAGCCATTTTTCTTTGTTTTATCTTCGCTTTTTTTGTTTTCTGATCTAAATCAACAAAAAAAGAGATATAGTGCAGCCTGTTAGG
>JAEFAR010000073.1 GCA_016287675.1 Lachnospiraceae bacterium | reverse complement strand
AGCTTAACAAAGAGGGCGATCTCAACCTGCATTTTTCGGATGATGCGGGAAAAACTTTCAGAAGTTTCTTAAGCCGCATGTCGGGCCTTGGCTCGGCGCCTTCAGCCATCATATGCTCGGGACCTGATTCCGAAGATCTTGAGGAACGTGTGGGATACTACGGAGAACAGCTGGTGCTGTACATCCAGCAACTGGGCCTCAACTCATGCTGGGTCGGAATGTTCAGCAGGAAGCAGGCAGAGAAGCTCATGCCCGTTGAAAACGGTGAGAGGACTGTTATCGCCATCGCGGTGGGCTACGGAGAAACTCAGGGCAAGGAAAGAAAGACAAAGAGCTTTGAAGAAGTGGCGGAGATACCGGAGGGTACAGAAGCTCCCAACTGGTTCCGCGAAGGAGTGAAGGCTGCGCTGCTGGCTCCTACGGCCATTAATCAGCAGAAGTTCACGATCCGGCTGAAGGAAGATGAAACCGTGGAATTTATCGATAACGGCGGTGTGTTCAGCCGGGTGGATCTGGGGATCGTGAAGTGCCACTTTAAGATCGGCAGCGGATATAAGGTGCTGTAACTAAATCAGGATGTTTTCCGATTTTAGTTAAAACCCGAATCTTTAACTAAATCGCTTCAAAAACATCGATTTAGTTAAAAGAATCCCGGGAAATTCCCGGGAAGATGGCAAGATCTATGTTGTTCATCTCAAAACAACAGGTTTTCTGCCTCTGCTTGTGGGAAAAAGCAGAGCTTCCGGGGAAAATGGCGTGTTTTTTGTAACTAAATCCGAATGTTTTTCCGGTTTTAGTTAAAAAACGGATCTTATGGGAGAAAGTGTAGGGATCAATCCTACCACTTTGGAAAATGTAAAGGGAGGAAGAAGGTATGA
This sequence comes from Lachnospiraceae bacterium, assembly GCA_016287675.1. GTDB lineage: Bacteria > Bacillota > Clostridia > Lachnospirales > Lachnospiraceae > RGIG3528. The sequence continues at coordinate 5,052 of JAEFAR010000073.1, read as the reverse complement.
GAAATCATGAAGTTGTGGAGAAGATCCCGCTTTTAAACGGCAGCGGTGATCTTACGGAACCGGGATGGGCAAGAAGTCTTAAATGGGAATACAAAAGAAGCTCCATCAGGGCACCGAAGTTTCGCATCAAGGAATGGGATTACTACATTGTGATCCATGACGGCAAAAAAGACGGTACGGAAAGCTTTGCTGCTGCTTTCACCATCTCTGACGACGGTTACGTGGGGCTTCAGTCTGTTTCGCTTTTGCATTTGGATGAAGGAACGGCTCACGAGCACACTGAGACGATCCTGAACGTTTTCCCCATGGGGAAGCTTTATCTCCCCGAGACTTCGGAGGAGGGAGACGTCAAGTACGAGGACAGGCGTCTTAAAATGAAGTTTGAAAAGACTGCCGGTGAAAGACACCTGACATGTTCTTTTGACAACTTTTTTGAAGGTAAACGGCTGACCGCAGACATTACCTTAAGGCAACCGAAGACCGACACTATGGTCATCGCCACCCCCTGGGACAAAAAGGCCCATTTCTATTACAATCAGAAGATAAACTGCATGCCCGCATCGGGAGAAGTGGAATTTGACGGTAAAACCTACAGATTCGATCCCGAGAACGACTACGGAACCCTTGACTGGGGGCGCGGTGTCTGGACCTATGACAACACCTGGTACTGGGGCAACGGTAATGCAAAGGTCGAAGGACACGACTTCGGCTTTAACATAGGATACGGTTTTGGAAACACCACCGCAGCAAGTGAGAACATCGTCTTTATAGACGGCGTTGCTCACAAGCTGGATGATGTGGATTTCGGAATTCCCAATGACCCGGATCCCAAGAACATGACTGCGCCCGACTACATGAAGCCCTGGCACATGTCATCCTCCGACGGCAGATTTGAAGCTGAGTTTGTTCCTGTTTTCGACCGCTTCGCCAAGATGGATTTCAAGGTGATCGTTTCGGATCAGCATCAGGTCTTTGGCAGAATGACGGGAAAAGCAAAGCTTGATGACGGTACAGAGGTTGAATTCAAGGATATCCTGGTGTTTGCTGAAAAAGTACACAACAGGTATTAACTTGTAATTTATTGGAAAAATGCCATCTCAGCTTCCAGACCTTTTGCAACATCATTAAGGTTATTGGCTTTCTGAGAAAGGGCTTCCATTGTGTCCGTGAGCTCCTGCATGGAGGCTTTTGTTTCCTCGGAGCTTGCGGCATTTTCTTCTGCAATGGCAGAAAGGCCGGATATGGTTTCTGAAATCTCGTTTCTTGCTTCTTCTGTAATTCTTACATTTTTAACTATTTCTTTTGTAAGGGCAACAGACCTGTCAATGTCCGAAATGAGAGCCGCAACCTGTTCGATGGTCTGATGTATGGTCTCTTTCTGCACATTCATAGCATCCTGGACGATGGCGGCTTCTTCCATTGTCTTGTTTGAATCCGCAGACAGTCCTTGCATAGCTTCCTGTATGTTCTTTGCTGCATCCGCAGACTGGTCTGCCAGCTGGCGGATCTGATCCGCAACTACAGCAAAGCCTCTTCCCGCTTCTCCTGCCCGGGCGGATTCGATACTTGCGTTCAGTGAAAGAAGATTTGTCTCTTCTGCGATGGAGTCTATGATAGCGACTGCCTCACTGATGGTGGTTACGGCACTGTTGGTGTTACCGATGAGCTCAACAATGCCGTTGATCGCCGAAATGCTCTTTCCGGTGGATGTTCTGAGATCGGAAAGTCTTTCCTGGCTGGCCTTGGAATTTGTCTGCATGAGATCTGCGATATCGTGCATCTCGTCGGTATTTGTCATTATGAGCTGTATTGCTTCGTTAATGTTGGATACACTCTTTACGGCATCCTGCAGGGATTCGGCCTGATTGTAGGCTCCGTCTGTCACCTGATTTACAGCCACAGCCACGTTATCGGACGTTTCAGCAATTGTTTTAACGGAATTGTAAAGATACTCTGCGGATCTGTCCACGTCACTTGATGAGGTCCTGGCATTTCCGATGACGCTTCGTATTTTATCTGCGGTCTCCGTGAGTGCCCTGGACATTTCGCCAAGCTCATCATTACGGTTTCTCACCTTGTCGCTCAGAGTGACATCCAGGCTTCCCGTGGCCATTTTACGCACTGCTTTTACATTTTCTTCCAGTGCTTTTACTATCTGTAATACATACAAAACAGTCATTACAGTGAGGATCGCCACGAAGAAGACCGCCAGGGAACTAACGATGCCTGACCTTTTTGCGATGTAATCGCTGACGGCCGATTTTTTAAGACCTACGAAAGCCATTCCGTAAACCTTGCTGCTTCCGTCTTCCGTAAGGGGCTCGTAGGCTACATAATACTTTTCTCCGTTGATCACAACGTCTTTTGCGAGATAACTCTGCCCGTGATCTATGACTGCATCTATGACTGCGGCGCCTGCTTTGGTACCGATGGCTCCGCTAATACTTGATCTTTTTCTTATATCACCCACAAAATAGGTATAATCGTATCCTGTTTTTTTGTTCATATCGAACTCCAGCCCTGCTGTCGTTCTTTCATCTTCGGCAGTGTATTTGAGCACCATTGCATAAGTCTGGCATGCGGCCTTAACACCCTGAAGTACCTCTTCTTCCATACCCTTTCTCAGGTTGTAAGTGGCGATGCCTGTTATGATACCCCCCACAAGTACAAGAGAACATAATACCATCAAACTGAGTACCGCCTTAAGAGATACTTTCTTTTTGACTCCTAAACCTTTGGTTGCAAGCATATAATCCTCCTTTTAGCTTCGACATATGTAGAAACATAAGGATTATAGCATCCGAAAACGGATAAAAAAATCAAGATATTAATAAGAATTACGAAATAATGTATGAACCCCTGACCTGTTCACGCGGGCATATGAAAAATGGACCGCTTTTTACAAAAATGTGTGGACAAAAGCCTTCAACAGTCGTAAAATACTTCCATTATTTTATTCATTTAAAGTAATAAAATTAAAACAATAATCATAGGAGGTAAACACCATGGAGAGATTCAGGATCCCTGAAAATTACAGGTCTGAGCTTGGTGTCAAGGAAACCCAGGGCGCCATCAAGCATCTCAAGGACTATTTTGAAAGACAGCTTTCAAAGCAGCTCAATCTGACACGTGTCAGCGCACCACTTTTTGTAAAACCGGAGACAGGACTGAATGATAATCTGAATGGTGTCGAACGCCCCGTTAAATTTGGTATAAAAGAGCAGAACGATGCGGAAGTGGAGATCGTTCATTCCCTCGCAAAATGGAAGAGAATGGCTTTAAAGAAGTACTGTTTTTCCTACGGCGAAGGCCTTTACACCGACATGAACGCCATCCGCCGTGATGAGGACACGGATAACATCCACTCCATCTTTGTGGATCAGTGGGACTGGGAGAAGATCATCCTCCAGGACGAGAGGAACATCGAAACGCTGAAAAGTACCGTCCGCAAGGTTTATTCCGCTCTTCGCGAGACCGAGCATTACATCGCGAACAAATATGATTACATAAAAGAGATCCTTCCCAAGGACATCGCTTTTGTCACCACTCAGGAGCTTGAAAACATGTTCCCCAACGACACTCCCAAGGAGCGTGAGAACAAGATCGCAAAGCTCAAAGGTGCGGTTTTCATCATGCAGATCGGGGACAAACTGGCATCCGGCGAGAAGCACGACGGGCGAGCTCCGGACTACGACGACTGGAAGCTGAACGGAGACATCATCGTCTACTATCCCGTTCTCGACATGGGACTGGAGCTTTCCTCCATGGGCATACGTGTTGACGAGGTTTCCCTTGCCGAGCAGCTTAAGAAAGCGGGCTGTGAGGAGAGAGCAGAGCTTCCCTTCCAGAAGGCCATCCTCGAGAAGCGTCTTCCCTACACTGTGGGCGGCGGTATCGGACAGAGCCGTATCTGCATGTTCTTCCTCAGAAAGGCTCACATCGGTGAAGTCCAGTCAAGCATATGGACCGAGGACACGTTAAAGATCGCCGAAGAAAACAATATAATGCTTCTGTAAAAAAACAAGGCCATCCCGGTGAAAACACCTGTGATGGCCTTTCTTTATGGAATTGCTGTGCTGTTTATATCCTGCTGAATTTTCCGACTTCCGCATTCAGGGTTTCAACAGTCCTTCCGTTTGCGTCGGATTCATTGCTGATCTCCGATACGGAAAGGTGGAGTCTGTTCATGCCCTCTGTTGTTTCGGTGAGGGATTCCGCGCTGCTCTCAGTAGCGACGCTGATCTCGGAAACTCCTTCCGCAAGGGCGGATGCAAGAGCTTCCATCTTTTTCGCGTTTTCGGAGAAAGCGGAAAGGAGTTTGTTGATCTCGGATATGCCTGTTTCGTTTTTAACCGCGTTATCGACGAAGCTGTCGTAGTCGGAAAGGGTGGTGGAGGTAACATACTCAAGGATCTCGTTTGCGTTCTGTACAAGTTCATGTACCGAATCGAGAACCACATTGTTGGTCTCCTGTATCCTTGTTGCGGTCGTCTTGGTGTTTTCGGCGAGTTTCTGTATCTCTGTTGCGACTACAGCAAAGCCACGGCCCGCATCACCGGCTCTTGCCGCTTCTATGGATGCGTTAAGAGCCAGAAGGTTTGTCTTGTTGGATATGCTCTGGATGATACCGATGATCTTTTCCATATCCATGGTGTGCTCATGCAGCTCTTCCATGCTTTCTTTAACTGAATTGTTTTCCTCTTCCATGATCTCCGTCTGCCTGACAACGTTCTGAACAAGCTGGAAACCTTCCTTAACGGACTGTGCGGAAATCTGTGCGATCTTGCTGAGTTCGTCGGAAACCTCGGCTGTCTCTTTAACAACCTTCTGGATCTTTTCCGTTGTCTTTGTCTGCTCGTTTATGCTGGTGAGAGTGGTCTCCATGCCGGCAGCCACGTCGTTCATTGCCGTGGTGACTCCCTTGGTGTCTTCGTTCACCTCTTCAACCAACGCTGTGATGGATTGAACGGAAGCATCGATCTTGCTGCCGATGCCGGCGATGGCATCCATCATTTTCTCCTGCTCTTTTTCATGTGCAATGGTGTCCTCCAT
>JAEFAR010000034.1 GCA_016287675.1 Lachnospiraceae bacterium | reverse complement strand
ACGGCTGTCAAAAAACATGTGCAAGGCATAGAATTCCTTGTACGCCGGGTAGATACCGTAGGCTGCAAAACCGCCGCCCAGACCGTTGCTTCGGTCATGCATGGGCTTCATGGCATTTGTGATCATTTCGCCGGACATTTTCTTTCCGTCCTTTGAGATTACCGCTGCTATGGCGCAACCGGAGGGGATGCGCACTTCGCCTTCTCTTTTCATATGGCTGATTCTCCTTTTTAATGTGTGCATTTTGATACGAAAAAAAGGGTGCTCACGAAAGCACGGACCAAACCCCGTACTTTCATGAACACCCTTGCTCATTGGAGGGCATTATAGACTTAATGTTCAATTTTGTCAAGCACAGAATTAAAGTATTCAATCGGGTAGTCCACAGCGCGGAGAGGATTAAATAAAACACCCCTCGGCTCAGCTTTTTCATCCCTCAGTCTGCGTTTGCGGTGACACTGCTGATCACCATAAGAAACGCTCACGACAGAAACGGGCGAAAACACGGATTCCGTCGTTAAGCGGGGCTCCTCTGCGCTGTTTTGACCAAAGTCTTCTCTGTGGTGCCAAAATGCTATGGAACATAAACTCGCCCATTCAGGTGGTTTAACAGTTGGCGCTGTTCGGGCTCAAACATATGTTCCATGGCCGCATTTGTGGCACCAAGCCCCGCTAAACTCCTCCATAGAATTTTCGCCCTGTTTCCGTCGGCTCGCTTTTTCTTATTCCTTTACCAATAGTCACCGCAATCCTCGGCTGAGCTCTTCCAAACTGTCCGCAGCGGTGTTTTGATTTTGGGAAGAAGATGTCGTCGTCCATGCTTTGCATGTCCGACGACCGCGCTGTCGGCGATCGAAGCGGAGCGAGATCACCGACATTTCTCCACCAAAGAAAACAGTGCAAGCCGGTACGACGCAGATTTTCACTTTGCTTTTCGGTGTTTCACAAAGATTAATAAGAAATGGCAGTGACAGGGACGAGGTGAAAATTCTATGGAGGAGCCATAGCAACTCTTAGTGTCCGAATGCGCGATGGTCCACACTGACTGAGCCATGACAGCTTAAAGATTTAAACCAAAGTAAATGGGCGAGATTGTGGACCATAGCATTGGACACTTAGAGTTGATCGGCGACGGAATCTGTGTTTTCACCCGTTCCTGCCACGAACATTTCTATTATTGAAAAAGTTCGACACCGAAAACAAAGTTAAAATCGGAGAAGCAGCCTGCTTGCGGTGTTTTATGCCGCCATTATAGCGCGGGAGGTGTTGCTGTCACCATGGTCCCACTCTCGAAAAAAAATAAAAAAAGGGTATTGACATGTGAAAAACAAAAGGGTATAATCCGCACCATTAAAGACAAAGGCGTCTGAGAGCTGAGGCTCACAGACGCTTTTTCTCTTTTTCCGGAAAAGGTAACAATTTTATAAAGAATGATAAAAGGCAAAGGCGTCTTTTGTGTAGAAGTACACAGAAGGTGCCTTTGTCTCTTTTTTTAAGAAAGGAGCCACTATTATGAGCACTGTATCTGATTATTTCGGAAGTCTGGTCTTTGATGACCGGGTTATGAGAGCAAAACTTCCAGCTAAGGTTTACGCTTCCCTTCGCAAGACCATCGATGAAGGCAGCGAGATCGATATCAGCGTTGCCAACGCCGTTGCGGAGGCAATGAAGAATTGGGCCGTCGAAAACGGAGCAACACATTTTACACACTGGTTCCAGCCTCTTACCGGAATCACAGCAGAAAAGCATGACAGCTTCATCACTCCTTCCCCCGACGGAAGCGTGATCATGGAGTTCTCAGGTAAGGAACTTATAAAGGGTGAACCCGATGCTTCTTCCTTCCCCAGCGGAGGCTTAAGAGCAACCTTCGAAGCAAGAGGCTACACGGCATGGGATCCCACATCCTACGCATTTATCAAAGGAAAGACACTCTGCATTCCCACAGCCTTCTGCTCCTACGGCGGACACGCACTGGACAAGAAGACACCACTTCTTCGTTCCATGGAGGTTCTCAGCAAAGAGGCGTTGAGGATCCTTAGACTCTTCGGAAACGGGTCAGCAAAGAGAGTTGTTTCCTCGGTGGGACCCGAACAGGAGTATTTCCTTATTACAAGGGAGATGTACGAGAAGCGTCCCGATCTTCGATTCACCGGCAGAACCCTTTTCGGAGCAAAGCCTCCCAAAGGACAGGAACTTGACGATCATTACTTCGGAGTCATCAAGCCCGGAGTTCAGGCCTTCATGGAGGATCTGAACGATGAACTCTGGAAACTCGGCATTCTTGCAAAGACAGAACACAACGAGGTGGCTCCCGCTCAGCACGAGCTGGCTCCCATCTATTCGACCACAAACATAGCTACCGACCACAACCAGCTGACCATGGAGATCATGCAGAAGGTTGCGGCCCGTCACGGACTTGTATGCCTGCTTCATGAAAAGCCTTTTGCGGGAGTGAACGGAAGCGGAAAGCACAATAACTGGTCTATCGCCACAGATAAGGGGCAGAATCTTCTCTCTCCCGGGGAGACACCTTACGAGAACGCACAGTTCCTGCTTTTCCTTTGCGCAGTCATCAAGGCTGTGGATGACTATCAGGATCTCTTAAGACTTTCCGTTGCAACTGCAGGAAACGATCACAGACTTGGCGCCAACGAAGCACCGCCGGCTGTGATCTCCATGTTCCTCGGAGATGAGCTGAATGCGGTCCTTGAAGCTATCGAGAATGACAAGCCCTATGCAGGAACAAAGAAGACACAGATGAAACTGGGAGTAGATGTACTTCCCAAGTTTAACCGTGATACTACGGACCGTAACAGAACTTCACCTTTTGCTTTCACAGGCAACAAGTTCGAATTCCGTATGCTCGGTTCATCCAATTCCATCGCATGTGCAAACATCATGCTGAATGCGGCTGTTGCAGAGAGCTTAAGGATCTACGCCGACAGACTTGAAAAAGCAGAGGATTTCGAGACGGCTCTTCATGAGATGATAAAGAAGACCATTAAGGATCACAGAAGGATCATCTTCAACGGAAACGGTTACGATGATTCCTGGATCAAGGAAGCCACAGAGAACAGAGGTTTGTTGAACTACAGAACAACAGCCGACTGCATGCCTCATCTCCTTGACGAAAAGAATGTAAAGATGCTCACAAGCCTTGGAATTTTCACCGAGGATGAACTGAGATCGAGACGTGACATCATGCTGGAAAACTACTGCAAGACCGTAGTGATCGAAGCTAACACCATGGTGGATATGGCAAGAACGGAGATCGCACCTGCCGTTGAAGCTTACACTTCCGATATTGCTGAAGCTGCTTCGGCCAAGAAGGTGCTGTCACCCACACTTAAGTGCAGGTACGAGACAGAGCTTACGGAAAAGCTTTCCGCACTCATCGATGAGATCACGGAAAAGACGGATGCATTGGAGTCTGCTCTTGTAAAAGTGCATGAAGCGGAAGACATCATTGAAGAATCTGCAATGATCAGAGATCTTCTTCTTCCCGCAATGAACGAGCTCAGACTTCCCTGCGACAAGGCAGAAGTGCTGACAGCCAAGAAGTATTGGCCTTTCCCTACCTACGCAGATCTTCTTTTCGGGGTTAAGTAAAAGAAATAATAATGTATTGGGACAGGAGTTAATCAAAAAAACTTATTTCAGGAAAGTAGGTGACTTATATGTCTGTTGAATTTTGGTTTTTGATCGGTGCAGCTTTGGTGTTCTGGATGCAGGCAGGTTTCGCAATGGTTGAAACCGGCTTCACAAGAGCAAAGAATGCAGGAAACATCATTATGAAAAACCTGATGGATTTCTGTATCGGAACCGTTGTCTTTTCAATACTCGGTTACACCCTTATGATGGGAGAAGATGCTTTCTTCGGACTCATCGGAAAGCCCAATCTCGATCTTTTCACACATTTTAAAGAATTTATCGCATCCCCTGCGGATGGTTTCACGAACGCAAGTTACTTTGTATTTAACCTTGTATTCTGCGCCACAACCGCGACCATCGTATCCGGTGCAATGGCAGAAAGAACGAAATTTTCTGCTTACTGCGTGTACTCAGGTGTGATCTCGCTGGTGATCTATCCCATCGAAGCTCACTGGATCTGGGGCGGCGGCTGGCTGAGTGAACTTGGTTTCCATGATTATGCAGGATCTGCTGCCATTCACATGGTCGGCGGTATCGCGGCTTTGATCGGTGCCATCGCATTGGGACCCCGTATCGGTAAGTACGTTACCGACGAAAAGGGCAAGGTTACCAAAGTCAATGCTATTCCCGGCCATTCGATCCCTCTGGGTGCTCTCGGTGTTTTCATTCTCTGGCTTGGCTGGTACGGCTTCAACGGAGCTGCTGCAACAACGGTTTCGGAATTATCCTCCATTTTCCTTACCACAACCATTGCTCCTTCCGTTGCCACTGTTACCACATTGATCTACACATGGATCAAGAACGGCAAACCCGATGTTTCAATGTGTCTGAACGCTTCTCTCGCAGGTCTTGTTGCTGTTACCGCAGGATGTGACGCATTTGACGCTGTCGGAGCAGCTGCAGTGGGCCTTGTGGCAGGTATCCTTGTAGTAGTTGTTGTTGAAGTACTTGACCTGAAGCTCCACATCGACGATCCCGTAGGTGCTGTAGGCGTGCACTGCGCAAACGGTATTTGGGGCACCATAGCCGTCGGACTTCTTGCAAATCCCGACGCACCTGCCGGACTTGAAGGCCTGTTCTATACAGGAAAGTTCGAGCAGCTTGGGATCCAGGCTCTTGGCTTTGTTACTGTCGCTGCATGGGCAGCTGTCACTATGGGTATTTTCTTCTTTGTATTAAAGAAGATCGATTTCTTAAGAGCAGATGCAGCAGACGAACTCATGGGTCTGGACATCAGCGAGCACGGACTTCCCAGTGCCTACGCGGACTTTATGCCTGCTGTTGACAAATACTCCGATTTCGGAAATACAGAGCTTCCGGTTGCCGTTACCGGTACAACACCTGTTGCGGAAGCTGTTGAGGTTAAGAGAGAGCCTGCATTCCACAGCGGCGGTCCGAAGTTTACAAAGGTTGAGATCGTATTTAAAGAGGAGAAGCTCTATGCACTTAAGGCAGCCATGAACAAGCTGGGTATCACGGGAATGACCGTTTCCCACGTCATGGGTTACGGCATGCAGAAAGGCCATACGGAGTTCTACCGTGGCGTTGCTGTTGAAACAGACCTTAGACCCAAGGTTCAGGTGGACATAGTTGTTTCAGCCATCCCTGTAAGAGATGTCATTGAAACTGCCAAGAAGGTTCTGTACACAGGACACATCGGAGACGGAAAGATCTTTGTTTACGATGTTGAGAACGTGATCAAAGTCCGTACCGGCGAAGAAGGCTACGACGCATTGCAGGACGTAGAATAAAGAATGTAACTTGAGAGGAAAAGCATATGTGTTCTATTATGGGTTATTGCGGCAGCGATGTCGACATGAGCAAGTTTGAGGAAGGTTTTGAAAAGACGGTTTCCAGAGGTCCGGATGACTGCAGGATCATAAATGTGGGCAGCGGTGTGCTGGGTTTCAGACGTCTTTCCATCATGGGTCTCACTCCCGAGGGCATGCAGCCCTTCGAGCTGAACGGCGATTACGTGGTCTGTAACGGAGAGCTCTACGGCTTCGAAAGTGAGAGAGAGAACCTTAAGAAAAAAGGCTATTCCTTTAAGAGTGACAGCGATTGCGAGATCATCCTCCCCATGTACAGGGAGTACGGGACGGAGATGTTTGCAAAGCTTGATGCCGAATTCGCAATGATCATCTTTGACAAGGAAAAGGATGAATTTATTGCCGCAAGAGATCCCATTGGGATCAGACCTCTCTACTACGGCTATGACGAAAAGGGTGTGATCGCTTTTGCCAGTGAGCCCAAGAATCTGGTGAAGCTGGTGCAGAGGATCATGCCTTTCCCGCCCGGCCATTATTATAAAGATGGCAGATTCGTCTGCTACAGGGACATGACAAAAGTTGACGAGGTTTGCAGAGATGATCTGGAAACTGCCTGCACTAAGATCAGGGAAAAACTGGTGGCAGGCATAGACAAACGTCTCGTTTCGGACTCAAAGGTGGGCTTCCTCCTTTCCGGAGGACTGGATTCTTCTCTTGTGTGCGCGGTGGCGGCGAAGAAAAGCAAAAAGCCCATAAGGACTTTTGCCATCGGAATGAGCGAAGATGCCATAGATCTGAAATATGCCCGTCAGGTGGCTGATTACATCGGTGCAGATCATACCGAAGTCTTCATGACACCGGATGAGGTGATCTCTTCACTGGAGAAGGTGATAGAGCTGCTTGGAACCTGGGACATCACCACCATACGTGCCAGCATGGGAATGTACCTGGTTTGCAAAGCAATACACGAAAAGACCGATATCCGTGTCATCCTTACGGGTGAGATCTCGGATGAGCTTTTCGGATACAAGTACACTGATTTCGCTCCCTCCCCCGAGGAATTCCAAAAGGAGGCAGAGAAGAGGATCAGGGAACTGCACATGTACGATGTCTTAAGAGCCGACAGATGCATTTCGGTGAACTCACTGGAAGCGAGAGTTCCCTTCGGAGATCTCGACTTTGTGAGCTACGTCATGAGTCTGGATCCGGACATGAAGATGAACAGATATAATAAGGGAAAGTACCTGCTGCGCCATGCTTTTGAGGGCCTGGGGTATCTTCCGGATCCCATCCTCTGGAGAGAGAAGGCTGCATTTTCCGACGCAGTGGGACATTCCATGGTTGATTACCTTAAGGAATTTGCGGAAGAAAAATATACAGATGAGGAATTTGAAGTAAGGAAAGAAAAGTACTCTTTTGCAAAGCCTTTTACAAAAGAATCCCTTCTTTACAGAGAGATCTTCGAAAAGTACTACCCGGGGCAGGCGGAAATGATCAGGGATTTCTGGATGCCCAACAAGACATGGAAAGGATGCGACGTTAACGATCCTTCGGCGAGAGTCCTTTCAAATTACGGAGAAAGTGGGAAATAAAGAACAGCTTAAGAAAAAGTCCTCAAGCCGAGCTTGAGTGCATATAAGGAGGAACAGCATATGACAAAGTATATATTTGTGACCGGTGGTGTCGTCTCGGGGCTGGGTAAGGGAATTACCGCAGCCTCTTTGGGGCGCTTATTGAAAGCAAGGGGCTTAAAGGTAGCGGCACAGAAGCTTGATCCGTACATCAACGTGGATCCGGGAACAATGAGTCCCTATCAGCACGGCGAAGTCTACGTTACCGAAGACGGAGCGGAGACGGACCTCGACCTGGGACATTACGAGAGGTTCATAGACGAGGATCTGAACAAGTTTTCGAATCTCACCACAGGTAAGGTTTACTGGAATGTACTAAATAAAGAAAGAAGAGGAGAGTATCTGGGATCTACGGTACAGGTCATTCCTCACATCACGGATGAGATCAAGGAATTTGTCTACAGCCTCGGCAAGAAGACAAGCGCCGACGTGGTCATCACCGAGATAGGAGGAACCATCGGAGACATAGAATCCCAGCCCTTTATAGAGGCTGTACGTCAGATCTCACTGGAAGTGGGAAGAGAGAACAGCCTTTTTATTCATGTTACCCTTGTGCCTTATCTGAAAGGCTCGGAGGAGCACAAATCCAAGCCCACACAGCATTCCGTAAAGGAACTGCAGGGAATGGGCATCAATCCCAACATCATTGTTTTAAGGTGTGACGAGCATCTGGAGGAATCGATCTTTAAAAAGATCTCACTTTTCTGTAACGTAAAGCCCGACTGCGTTATCGAGAACTACACCCTGCCGAATCTCTATGAGGCTCCCCTCATGCTTGAAAGATCCAACTTCTCGGAAGTGGTCTGCAGAGAACTGGGGCTGAAAACAAGAGAGCCCGATCTTACGGAATGGTCCGAGATGGTGGATAAGGTAAACAGAGCCCGCACCCATTGTGTGGAGATCGGACTGGTCGGAAAGTACGTGGGACTTCACGATGCCTATCTCTCCGTGGCGGAGGCCCTTCGTCATGCGGGTTATTACCATAACGTGCATGTAAACATACATTGGATCGATTCCGAGGAGATCAGACCCGACAATGTTGATGCGATGCTCTTCGGGCTTGACGGCATCATTGTTCCCGGAGGTTTCGGTTACAGAGGCATAGAGGGAATGATCCTTGCAACAAAGTATGCCCGTGAAAACGGATTGCCTTTCTTCGGCATATGCCTCGGAATGCAGATCTCCGTGATCGAATATGCAAGAAATGTTGCCGGGATCAAGGATGCGGATTCCGGCGAGTTCAATGAGCAGTGTGCCCACAAGGTGATCGATTTCATGCCGGGACAGAGCGACGACATTGACAAAGGCGGAACTCTCCGTTTGGGAGCTTATCCCTGTGTGATCAAAGAGGGCACCACCATGGAAAAGTGCTATGGAACCACAGATATCAGCGAACGCCATCGTCATCGTTACGAATTCAACAACGACTACCGCGAAACACTTACAAAGTGTGGCCTCATCTTAAGCGGCATGTCTCCCGACGGAAAGCTGGTGGAGACAGTGGAACTCACGGACCGTCCTTTCTACGTGGGAGTGCAGTACCACCCTGAATTCAAGAGTCGTCCCAACAAGCCCCACCCTCTTTTCAAGGGATTCATCGGCGCCGCGGCACAAAAATGACTTAAAAGCATCGAAATGGCAAATCTGAGGAGAAATGCTTCTATGATAAAGAATTACGACAGAAAGTTGATCTTTGAAGACGGCAGCGAGTACTATGGCTCCGCTTTCGGGGCATCGGGAGACCGGGTGCTGGAGATCGTCTTTAATACTTCAATGGCAGGTTATCAGGAGATACTTTCGGATCCGTCCTACACGGATCAGGCAGTGGTGATGACCTATCCTCTTATCGGAAACTACGGTATGGCGGCGGAAGACTACGAATCGCTTCGTCCCTCCATCGGCGCACTCATCGTTCATGAGTACAATGATCTTCCCTCCAATTTCAGAAGCGAGGAAAGTCTGGGCGACGCCATGGTACGTTTCAACATAGCCGGAATTTCGGGTGTGGATACGAGAAAACTCAATAGGCTCATTCGTGACACCGGTAGCCAAAAGGTCCTGATCACAGGGGCAGACGTGCCTTTGGAAGAGGGCCTCAGGAAACTTAAGGAGACGGCGATACCTCATGATGCCGTCTCCCGTGTGAGTACGGGAAAGATCTATGAGGTAAATCCTTCCGGCAGGTACCACATCGTTGCGATCGATTGCGGCATGAAGAGAAACATTGTGCGTTCTCTTGCCGCAAGAGATTGCCACGTGACTGTGGTGCCCTGGAACACATCTTTTGAAAGCATAATGAATCTCAACCCCGACGGGGTTTTCATTTCCAACGGTCCGGGAGACCCGGAGGATGTTCCGGCGACCATAGACACCGTAAGGCGACTGATCGGCAAAAAGCCTGTCTTTGGCATATGCCTTGGTCACCAGATCATCTCGCTGGCATATGGTGCGCGGACCTATAAACTTAAATTCGGACACAGGGGTGGAAATCATCCCGTTAAAAATCTGGAAACAGGGAAAATAGAGATCACTTCCCAGAACCATTCCTATGCGGTGGATGAGGAAAGCCTTAGGAGCACTCATTTAAAAGTCACACACGTGAACCTTTTGGACAACACCGTGGAAGGGGCGGAAAGCGTTCCGGACAGGGTATTTTCGGTGCAGTATCATCCGGAAAGCGCTCCCGGTCCCGAAGACAGCGGTTACCTGTTTGATAAATTTTTAAGCATATTGAAGGAAGGTTGAAGCAATGCCTAAAAGAACGGATTTAAAGAAAATTCTCGTGATCGGCTCCGGCCCCATCGTTATCGGACAGGCAGCGGAATTCGATTATGCGGGGACTCAGGCTTGCCTGGCACTTAAAGAAGAAGGCTATAAGGTCATCCTCTGCAACTCAAACCCCGCCACCATCATGACGGACACGACTGTTGCCGACAAGGTCTACATGGAGCCTCTGACGCTGGAGTTCATCGCAAAGATCATCCGCTACGAGCGTCCCGACGCGATCCTGCCGGGCATAGGCGGGCAAACCGGCCTGAACCTTGCCATGCAGCTTGAGAAAAAGGGTGTCCTTAAGGAATGCAGAACAGAGCTTCTGGGAACAAAGAGCGAGTCCATTGAAACTGCGGAAGACAGAGAGCTTTTCAAGGAACTCTGCGTGAAATTGGGAGAACCCGTACTTCCGTCGGAAACCGCCAACAGCGTAGAAGTTGGTCTCAAAATAGCAAAGGGCATAGGTTTTCCCGTGGTGCTTCGTCCGGCATTTACATTGGGCGGTACGGGCGGCGGCTTCGCGGACAATGAAGAAGAATTTGTGAGCCTCATGAAGAATGCTCTGGAGCTTTCGCCTGTGCATGAAGTACTGGTGGAAAAGAGCGTTAAAGGCTTTAAAGAGATCGAATACGAAGTTATCAGGGATAAGAATGACACGGCCATTACGGTCTGCAACATGGAAAACCTCGATCCTGTGGGAGTCCATACGGGTGATTCCATAGTTGTCTGTCCTTCTCAGACCCTTACGAATAAAGAGTATCACATGCTGAGAAACAGTGCATTAAAGCTGATCAGAGCCTTAAAGATCGAAGGCGGATGTAACGTACAGTTTGCGCTGGATCCGAATTCCATGCAGTATTATCTGATCGAGGTGAATCCCAGAGTTTCACGATCTTCCGCCCTTGCATCAAAGGCCAGCGGCTATCCCATCGCAAGGGTTTCCGCAAAGATCGGTGTGGGAATGACTCTTGATGAGATCCCCATTGCCAACACTCCCGCAGCTTTTGAACCTTCGCTGGACTATGTGGTAACAAAGATCCCGAGATTTCCTTTTGACAAATTTGCGGACGCGGACAACTCCCTTTCCACGCAGATGAAGGCAACGGGAGAGATCATGAGCGTGGGAAGGACTTTTGAAGAAAGTCTCCTGAAAGGCATAAGATCCCTGGAAAACGGTGTTTTTCATGCCTATGCCCGCAAGTTCGATGATTTCGGGACGGAAGAACTCAAGGATTACATAAAGATCGGAAGAGACGACAGGATCTTTGCCTTAACGGAGCTTTTGAGAAGGGGGCTCTCCGAGGATGAGATCTTCGAACTCACCGAGATCGACAGGTTCTTCCTGAGAAAACTTAAGAACGTGGTCAGAGAGGAAAATGACCTTAAGAAGCATCCGGGTGATCTTGAAGAGTTGGTGGAAGCGAAGAAAATGGGCTTTTCCGACCGTGAGATCGGTATCCTTTGGGGAAAGACGGAAAGAGAGATCTTTGACTTGAGAGTAAGGGAAAACATTTTCCCTGTCTACAAGATGATCGACACTTGTGCTTCTGAATTTGAAAGTTACATACCCTACTTCTATTCATCATACAGCGACATAGTTTCACCTTTTAACGGATTCGGACAAAAGGCAGGATCGGAGAACGAGTCTGTGGTATCCGACAAAAAGAAGATCCTGGTATTGGGGTCCGGTCCCATCCGTATCGGACAGGGTGTTGAGTTTGACTACTCAGCGGTCC
The DNA here is from genome assembly GCA_016287675.1 of Lachnospiraceae bacterium. Taxonomy (GTDB): domain Bacteria; phylum Bacillota; class Clostridia; order Lachnospirales; family Lachnospiraceae; genus RGIG3528. The sequence goes on along the minus strand of JAEFAR010000034.1, from coordinate 16,088 downwards.
ATGCGGTCCAGACCATCCGTAAGGCGGGCTATGAAGCCATCATCATAAACAATAACCCGGAAACCGTCTCCACTGACTACACCTGCTCCGACAAGCTCTATTTCGAGCCCCTGTGTACCGAGGATGTAATGAATGTGCTCATGATGGAAAAGCCGGAAGGAGTCATTGCGACTTTTGGCGGACAGACTGCCATCAACCTGGCGGAACCGCTCATGGAACGCGGTGTGAAGCTCATCGGTACGGACTGTGCAGCCATCGACAAAGCGGAGAACAGGGATCTTTTCGAAAAGCTTCTTCTTGAGCTTAACATCCCGCAGCCCAAGGGACAGGCAGTAACAAGCATAGAGGAAGGCGTCAGAGCGGCAGCAGAGATCGGCTACCCCGTCCTCGTGCGCCCCAGCTTTGTTCTCGGTGGACGGGCCATGCAGATCGTGGCAAAAGAAGAAGCCATGTACAATTACCTGAGGACGGCGGTTGAAGTCGACAAAGACAAGCCGGTTCTCGTAGACAAGTACATTAAAGGAAAAGAAGTTGAAGTGGATGCTGTCTGTGACGGTAAGGATGTATTCGTCCCGGGCATAATGGAGCTGGTTGAGAGGACCGGAGTTCACTCAGGAGATTCCATCAGCGTCTATCCCTCTTACAGTCTCTCGAAAAAGGTGAAGGAAACGATACTGGACTATACAAAAAGACTGGGACTTGGTATCGGGATCAAAGGGCTTTACAACATTCAGTTCATTGTGGATCCTGAGGAAAGAGTCTACATTATTGAAGTAAATCCCAGATCTTCAAGAACCGTGCCTTTCCTTTCAAAAGCCACAGGGTACTCGCTCGCTGACATCGGAACCCTTGCCATGCTGGGCAGATCCTTAAAGGAGCAGGGCATTAACGAGATCTATCCTCAGGAAAAAGAAAGATTTTATGTAAAAGTGCCGGCTTTCTCCTTCTCGAAGCTTCGCGGAATGGATGCCTACCTTTCTCCGGAGATGAAATCCACGGGAGAAGCCATCGGCTACGATGAAAAGCTTCATCGCGCGGCCTACAAGGCATTGATCGCTTCAGGGTTCAAACTCAAAAACTACGGGACGGTGCTTGTGAGCGTTGCGGATGAAGATAAGGAGGAGACGATCCCGCTTGTCAGAAGGTTTTACAATATGGGATTTAACATTGAAGCCACATCCCTTACAGGTAAGGTCTTAAAGGAAAACGGGATCCGTACCCACATCCTCGGAAAACCCAGTGAAGGCAGCAACGAAGTGGTGGAATCCATCAAAGCCGGCTACGTAAGCTACGTGATCAACACAAGAGCGGTGTTGTCCGGTGTCCACTACGGAGACGGAACAGCCATCCGCCGCGCCGCAGCCCTGAACAACATCCCTATGCTCACATCTCTGGACACCGTCCGCATGGTTCTGGACGTTCTGGAGGAAGTGACTCTCGGCATCTCAACCATAGATGAGAAGTAGAGACTCAGACAGGCTGTCGGGAATATTAAATCTATTGACACACTATGATTTAAGGAGTATACTACACACAGCTAAAGGCAAAGATGTCTTTCGCACATGAAGCGAAAGTCATCTTTGTCTTTTTTTATGACACCGGGGAGGACCGCTGCAAAGCAGGAGAGGGACCCCGGGGTATGTTGCTAAGAAAGACGAGGAAAAATGTTATGCACTTTACAAAAATGCACGGGCTTGGGAACGATTATCTCTATGTCTACGGAGAGGTTCCCGAAAACATAAAAGAACTGTCTGAGAAACTTTCGGAGCGGCATTTTGGCGCGGGATCCGACGGAATGATCTACATCTCACCCTCCTACATCGCGGATTTCAAGATGAGGATATTCAATGCCGACGGCAGTGAGGCAAAGATGTGCGGAAACGGTATCAGATGCGTGGGAAAGTATGTCTATGACAAGGGCTACACCGACAAGACGATGCTTAAGATCGAAACTCTTTCGGGCATCAAAACTCTCGGTCTGGACGTCAGGAACGGTAAAGTAAAGGAAGTTACCGTGGGAATGGGTATCGCGGAGGTTTCCGATGATATGACACTGAAGGTGGATGGACGTGATTACGAGGTTACACCGGTTTCCATGGGCAATCCTCACATCGTTACTTTCGTGGAGGACATTTCCGAGGTTCCGCTGGATTCTGTAGGAACGCTGTTTGAGCATCATCCGGCTTTTCCGGACGGTGTGAATACTGAGTTCGTTCAGGTCATTTCCGACACTCACCTGCGTATGCGAGTGTGGGAGAGAGGCAGCGGGATAACCATGGCCTGCGGAACGGGAGCCTGCGCAACCGTGGCTGCCGCTGTGGCAAAGAATTTCTGTAAGTTCAATACGCCCATAACCGTTGAGCTCGACGGGGGCTGCCTTACCATTTTTATCGAGGAAAACAATGCGGTCACTATGCGTGGCCCCGCAGAACTGATCTACGAGGGCGAATACGCCGAGTGACGATAAATTCTTGAACAGGAGACAAGTTAAACATGATCACACCAAATTTACACTATGCTGATTTAAAAAGTTCGTATCTTTTTTACAATATAGCTCAGAAGACCAAGGCCTATCTTGCCGAGAATCCGGATAAAAAACTCTATCGCATGGGCATAGGCGATGTGTCTCTCCCTCTTGCAAAGAGCGTGATCGCAGCACTTCACGAGGGGGTTGAGGATCAGGCGTTTAAGGACCGCTTCCACGGGTATATGCCTGAGTGCGGCGCACCCTTTTTAAGGACTGCCATCGCTGATTATTACCGATCACGAGGCATAGAACTTGGTGACGACGAAGTTTTCGTATCCAGCGGTGCCAGCGATGAACTGGGCGACATACTGGATCTTTTTGACAGGTCGAGCAGCGCTCTTGTCATTGAGCCCGCCTATCCCGCCTATGTTGATGCCAACGTGATGGCAGGAAGGAAGATCGTCCATCTTGCTTCGGGCATAGACAACGGATTTTTGCCCGAGCCATCAGAAAATGCCAAAGCAGACATTTTGTATATATGTTCCCCCAACAACCCCACCGGAGCTGTTTTCAAAAAAGAACAGCTCCGAAAGTGGGTTGATTTCGCCAACGAGAACGGATCCGTGATCCTTTTTGATGCGGCCTATGAGGCGTTCATTGAGGATGAGGAGCTGCCGAGAAGTATCTTCGAGATAGAAGGGGCAAAGACCTGTGCCATCGAGATCTGCTCTCTATCCAAAACAGCAGGTTTCACAGGAACCCGTCTGGGATACACCGTGATCCCCAAGGCTCTCGTGAGACATGGCATGTGCTTTAATGATATGTGGGTAAGGAACCGTACCACCAAGACAAACGGTGTTTCCTACATCATTCAGAAGGGGGGCGCTGCGGTCTTCACTTCCGAAGGACAGAAGGAGATCCATGAGAACATCAGCTACTACAAAGAAAATGCGCGCCTCCTTATGGAAGCGCTTGATGAACTGGGCATATGGTATTGCGGCGGTAAGAACTCGCCCTACATCTGGCTGAAATGCCCCAATGGCATGGGAAGCTGGGAATTCTTCGACCTTCTCCTGAAGGAGATACAGGTCGTGGGAACTCCCGGAGAAGGCTTCGGCGCATGCGGAGAAGGATATTTCAGGTTTTCCGTTTTTGGAAGCAGGGAGGATACTGTCGAAGCAGCGGAAAGGCTGAAAAGGCTTTTGAGGTAAGAAATTTTCATTGTATGAGTTAACATTTTTCTGACTTGGGCACTGTCATTTTTATGCGCTTAGCGACAGTCTTTATGGAGGCTCACAGATAAAATTCAGACATAATGCAATTGTAAAAAGTATAAGTAAGAAAAAAAGGATTGCTATATTTTTGGATTATTGCTATTACTTCAGTGGCTGGCATTTGTTGTGAACTGCCAGCGGGAACGATTGAGATGGAGTGACCTAAGTGACGACAAATTGTTGTTTTTTCTAAGGAATAAATTCTATTATTTCGATGCCCACCGCCTTAAAAATGGCGGGGGCATCGAAAATTTCGAAATTCAAAATCCCGATGCCCAAAATGGCATATTCCCCTGGCCTATGGCATCGATAATCCCTAAATTCAAAATCTCGATGCCCTGAATAGCATATTCCCCTGGCCTATGGCATCGGAAATTCCCAAATTCAAAATCCCGATGCCCAAAATGGCATATTCCCCTGGCCTATGGCATCGGAAAATCCAAAAATCAAAATCCCGATGCCCAAAATGGCATATTCCCCTGGTCTATGGCATCGAAAATCCCCAAATTCAAAATCCCGATGCCCTAAAGGCCTGATTTCAATGACATATGGCATCGGAAATTTCCAAATTCAAAATCCCGATGCCCTAAAGGCTTGATTTCAGTGACATATGGCATCGGAAACTCCAGAATTCAAAGTCTCGATGCTCTGAGTCCTGTGAACTGAGGAAGAAGAGCATCGGGATTCTATAAATTCAATTAAAGGAAGGCAATTACCATGAAAAACACAAAGGAACATTAAAGGCAAAGGTGTCTTTCACATTTGAGGTGGAAGTCGTCTTTGCCTTTTTTTGAAGATAAAGAAAAGATGAGCGTTACAAAAATACGCGTCTTCTGATGAAGGCGCGCAAGAAGACTTTGGGGTGTGTTCATGCAAACATTGCAAAAGCTCTTGTAAAGTCAGGCATCGGCATGGGACGTGAGAAAAAATTGCCCTGAAGGTAGTCACAGCCGAGATTGATCATGGCATCTGCCATTTCTTTTGTCTCGATACCTTCCGCAGTAACCGAAAAACCCATGCTCTTGAAACCGGTGATCATGCTGGGCAGAAGGAGGTTCGGCTCGTTACAGTAGGACCAGACGAGGCCCATATCGATCTTTATGTTGATGAAGGGACACTTCTGAAGACGGGTGAGATTGGAGTAGCCTGTTCCGTAGTCGTCAAGTACAAACTGGAACCCCTTTTTCTGCATGGAGTCCATTTGCTTCATGAGAAGGGAGTGGCTGACCATGGCTTCCTCAGTGATCTCCAGGTGGATTATGTTAAAGTCCAGACCGTTTCTTTTAATGATCTCGTCGTAGCTGCTGGCAATGTCCGTGACAAAAAACTGCATGGGCGAAAGGTTGACATTGATCCAGGAAAGACCGATGGAATCCAGAGAATTCTCTTTAATGAATTTACAGGTCTTGTCGAGGATCTGCTCGCCGAGAGTGTTGATGCAGCCGTTCTTTTCCGCAATGGGGATGAAATCACCCGGAGAAATGAGCTGGCCTTCCCGGTCACGGATACGTGCCAGAGCCTCGGCTCCGATGATACGCAGGTTCTTTGATTCGACTATGGGCTGGAGAAAAACCTCCACCAGGTTTTCTTCGATGGTGAGCTCCAGCACCTTTTTTACATATATCTCTTTAATGTATTCTTTAATGTCGTTTTCGCAAACAACGGCGCAGACTCCGTCCTCTGCCTTTGAAGCTCTGTTAAGGGCTGTGATGACGGAACTGATGGTGAGATCCACGGATCTGATCTCGGTTTCGGGAGTGAGCTTGGCAAAAGCTATGCTCAGATACAGTTCTGTGTCCTTTGCGATCCATGGCTTTGCAAAGCGCTCTATCAGCTTAGCACAGAGCGCGTCTGCATCAGTGTCTGCCGAAGCCACGGAAATGAACCTTCCTTCTTTAAAGTAGAAAAAGGTGATCCGGGGATAAGCGGTCTTCAGGTATTGGCCGATCAGGCGTATGCCTCTGTCCATGTTGTTTACCCCGTAGATCTCGCGAACATCCTGATAATTCTTTATGACAAAGGAAAAGATCAGAAACTGCTTTTTGTAACGCATTTCCTGAATGTAATCACTCAGGGCCGAACTGTTAAAAAGTCCGGTCCTTTTTTCTATGTAAAAATCGGGATTTTCAAATGCAATGTAGATCAGCATGATAGCCATAAGGCAGAAGGAGTCTATGACCAGAGAACGCTGATTGAACAACACATAAACAGCTCCCGCAGTGAGCAGGATGTTAAAGCCGATGGCACTGAAGAAATCCCGTTTTCCGTTCAGATTGTTTTTGTGGATGATGATAGCCAGTATGGAAACAGCTATGTAGAAAAAGATGCAGGCGAAGAGGATGTACATGAACCTTCCCTTGACGAAACCCGCTTCGGTAATGGAAAAGCATGCGCCGGTGATGAAGGATGTCAGGATCATTACGTAGGAAACTATGATGGGAATACGAAGCACCCATGCGCTTTGCTTGGAATTGTAATGGTTCAGGTTCACCAGGGAGGCTGAGTAGACAAAAAAGAGATAGGATCGGAGCAACAGCAAAAGGAAGAATGCCGTATTCAAGGCATATGTCATGGGGATCCCGTATTTCGGGAATGAGAAATGGGAATCGGAGGAGAGGATGTTCAGGGCTGATGCAGCAAGATCGCAGATCAATATCCGAATATAAATACGATTCGTCAGGATGGGGATCCGGGGCACAGAGAAGAAACATGCCAGAAACATGAGCAATATGATAAAGCTGGGTATGGCAGCACTTATACTTGACATATGAAACCTTCCTTTTTATCACTACAAAGCTACAAAGCAACTTATAATAATTATATCTGCTTTGTCCAACAAAAGTCTGAAAAAAGTATAAATAGCAAGAAATTTTTGAAAATACTGTTTTCTTGTCTGCGTAACATTAACGCCTTTTGGAAGTGATCGCCTCTTTTTTACATTCCGCGTGCAAAGGACCTGTGCATATGTTATAATAATCAATTTACATGAAGAGAGTATTACTTCTTAAAAGATGAAATAATGAGAGGAATGTTGTCATGAAAGGAATTATGGTTTTATTACTGGCCTGTCTTTGCCAGGGAAGTTTCGGAGTGGGGATGAAGACGTACAAGCCCTACAGATGGGAAAATTTCCGTGTCCCCTTTGTGTTTACCGGAATGCTCCTTGTACCTGTGATCCTGCTCAGTGTACGTATGCCCGGGTGGACAGGCGCTTTGCTTGCGGATGCAAAGGGCTTTTGGATAGCGGCTTTCTGCGGACTTCTTTGGGGGATAAGTGCTATCTGGTTTGATCTTGCCATCATTAATTGCGGGATGGCCATGACCTACGGCATTAATTTCGGAATGTCCGCAACTTTGGGGTCGCTCCTTGCCCTTCCCTTTACGGGAAATGAAGTCTCGGGACATGATATTGGGGTGCTTCTGATCGCTTCCGCTGTGATAGTCATTGGGATCGTTCTCATCACAAAGGCCGGACTCAGGGAGAACCCCGGAAAAGAGAAAGGCAGCAAGCTCGGAAAGGGTGTCCTTTACGCCGTAGGCGCCGGACTCGGATCCGCAGCAATGAATGTGGGCTTTACATGTGCGGCTCCCCTGGGAGAAGCGGGGAAAGCTTTGGGTGGAAGTGCGTTTGATTACAAGCTGCTCTGCTGGATGCCCATTTTTCTGACAGGATGTCTGCCCAGTTTTGTGTACTGCGTCATCCTGTTTGTCAGGAACAGATCCTTCGGCGTTTACAGGGAGAAGGGAACGTTGCCTTCGCTCATCAGATCCCAGATCACATCCCTGGCCTGGTTCTTTGCCCTCTATCTTTACGCTGTTGCAATAGGCATAATGGGAGATGACTCGGTTACATTCGCATGGATCGGGTTCACATCCCTTGCACTGTTGATCAGCAATCTTTGGGGACTTTACTTTAAGGAATGGACTAAGCCTGCGGCAAAGAGGCTTTTGCTTGCGGGAGACATTGTTCTGCTCATCGCTTTTGTGATCTGTGGAATGGCATAAATATTTTAGAATTGAAGCCTTGACAAAAATATTCGATTGTGATAAATTGATTTTACAAAATCGAAACCAAGTAATTCAGGAGGCAAAAATGGCTGACAATACAGAACATAAATATGACTGTCTGCTACTGGATAACCAGCTCTGTTTTCCGCTCTATGTGTGCTCGAAGGAGATAGTGAACGCCTATGCACCGATCCTTGCCGAGCTTGATCTGACTTACACACAATACATCACTATGATGGTATTGTGGGAAGAAAAAAAGGTCATCACAAGACACTTGAGAGAACGGCTGTTTCTGGACAGCGGCACCCTTACTCCGGTCCTTAACAGGCTTTTCGAGAAGGGATACATTACAAAAGAACGTTCTGCGGAGGATGCAAGAGATCTGGTAGTCAGCATTACAAAGGAAGGCGAAGCCTTAAGAGAAAGGGCACTTACGGTACCCGAACAGGTGGGTTGCTGCCTTTCCGGTATCAAAGATCCTGAAAGACTTGTAAGACTTGGAGAATTGCTGCACGAGATGATGGATATTTTTAACGAAAACCGAAAGCAGAAAAAATGATCTGCTGTATCAGAAGGATACGATGAAAACGTGTCAAAGACGAAAGGAGATTTCTATGGGCTTCTATGATTACACAGTAAAGAAACAGGACGGAACTGATTTTTCCATGGCCGAGACCAAAGGAAAGGTGGTAATGATCGTAAACACCGCTACAAAGTGCGGCTTCACACCTCAGTACAAGGAACTGGAGTCCATGTACGAGAAGTACCATGACAAGGGACTTGAGATCATCGACATTCCCTGCAACCAGTTTGCCAACCAGGCTCCTCAGAGCGATGAAGAGATCACTTCTTTCTGCTCACTCAAGTACAACACAGCCTTCCCGCAGATGAAAAAATCAAAGGTCAACGGTGAAGAGGAACTTCCTCTCTACACTTTCCTGAAGCAGGAAGCGCAGGACAGAGGTCTGGGAACAGGTAAGGCTAAAGGAATTCTTAAGATTGTATCAAAAGCCTTTACAAAAAACGAAAATGATATAAAATGGAACTTCACCAAGTTCGTTGTGGACAGAGAGGGTAATGTGGTTGCCCGCTTTGAGCCGACGGAGAAGATGGAGAACGTTGACAAATTTGTTGAATCATTGTTGTGATTCATTGCAAAACGCATGGGGCATTGCTTCATGCGTTTTGTGTGTATGATCGAAAGGAGTTTACAGTGGGTTACAGATCAAGACTTTACAGAGCGGATGAGAGCCGTTACGAAAAAATGAAGTACAATCGCTGCGGAAAAAGCGGATTGATGCTTCCTGCGGTGTCCTTGGGACTTTGGCACAATTTCGGATCAAACGGAAACTACGAGAACATGCTGGACATGTGTTGCACTGCTTTTGACAACGGCATTACACATTTCGACCTGGCAAACAACTACGGACCCATTCCCGGGGCAGCGGAAGAAAACTTCGGAAAAATGATGAAAGGGGAACTGGCACCTTACCGTGATGAGATGGTGATCTCCACAAAAGCCGGTTATGGCATGTGGGATGGCCCTTACGGTGACGGCGGCAGCAGAAAGTACCTGATCTCCAGCCTTGATCAGAGCCTTAAGCGCATGGGGCTTGACTATGTGGACATTTTCTATCATCATCGCCCCGATCCCGAAACGCCACTTGAAGAGACGGCGGGAGCACTGGATTCCATCGTAAGGAGCGGTAAAGCCCTTTATGTCGGGATATCCAATTATAATAAAGAACAGACTATTGAAATAGCGTCACTTTTTAAGAAAATGGGTACGCCCTTTATCATCAACCAGAGAAGATACAACATGTTTGACCGCACCATGGAGAAGGACGGTTTGAAGGATTACGCCGCAAAGAACGGTGTCGGCATCATCACCTTCTGCCCTCTTGCACAGGGACTTCTTACAGACAGGTACCTGAACGGCATCCCGGAGGATTCAAGGATCAGGACAGACGGCAGATTCCTTAAGGAAAATGCGGTAAGCGAGGATGTATTGAAGAAGGTCCGCGCTCTGAACGATCTTGCCGGAAAGCGTGGTCAGACTCTTGCGGAGATGGCTCTTGCCTGGATCTTAAGAGACGGAGACATCACCAGTGTTCTGATCGGTGCTTCGAGGCCTGCGCAGATCCTTGACAACGTCGGAATGCTTAAGAACATGGAATTCTCCGACGAAGAGAGAAAGCTGATCGATGAGATCACAATGCAGTAAAGTAAAAGGCTTTTGACACCTTGATGTTGAAAGCCTTTTTTTCATCACAGTGACTTAAATTTGACACGAAATGATAACAAATGTATAATACAATGCCTGACAATAACAGTCCCGAAGGTCCGTGCCTTCGTGACAAGTCTTTGATCCGGAGATTTATTGGAAAATGAAACCATCCTTCAGAAATGCAAAAAAGAAGAGAAAAAGAGGAGCCGTGTACTACATTTCACTCCTCTTCTTTATAGGTTCGGTCAGTGCCTTTGTGATCTACGGGGCCTTGTACGTGAAGGACATGTACAATAACGAAAGACTTGCTGTGGAACTGAGAGAGGCAAGAAAAGACCTGAAGCGCGAGAATGTTCTGCCCGAACAGGTTCCGGTCAGTGATACTCCGACACCGGTTCCCACGGACACGCCGATACCCACTGCCACACCGGGGCCTACTCGGGAGCCGGAAGACGATGATCCGTTACCCAACGGAGATCCGACCCCGACGCCGTCACCTACGCTGACGCCCACACCATCGCCCACTCCCACACCGACACCAATTCCTCCCAAGGTACTTGATTACGCAAAAAAGTATCTTTCGGATAATTCGGACTTTGTGGGTTATCTCGATCTTATCGACACGGATCCCGCCATTGCCTATCCCGTTGTAATGGAAAAGGAGTACGATAAGGATTTCTATCTGACCCATTCCTTTGAGGGCAGTGTAAACAGAAACGGTACTTTGTTCACCATTAACAACTGCAGGGTGGGAGTCGGAATGCGTGCCAACAATTACCTGGGCGGAGAGGCACCCACCACCAACATCCTTATCTTCGGACATGACATGTACTCAAACCAGATGTTCGGAAACCTGAACCTTTTCCTGGATCAGAAGTACTACGAAAAGCACAAGTACATCTACTTTGATACAGCTTACGAATACAGGACCTATGAGATCATTGCGGTCTTCCGCTCTCATGAGTACGAAGATCCGAATGACGACAATTTCAAGTACTACTTCTTCTACAATGCAGACACTAAGGAAGAATTCGATTACTGGTACAACAATGTAAAAGCAGCCAGTGAAGTGGAATGCAGAGGAACGGGAAGATTCGGCGACCAGTTTATCACCCTTTCCACCTGCTCTACCACGGACGAGACCGGAAAACACAACGAAAACGGACGCTTGGCTGTAGTGGCTGTAAGGATCGATTGAGAAGCTTATCCACGGGGTAAACCCCGTGGATTTTTTGTGTTTTTTTCTTGAAATCCGTTGACAAACTGTTTTTGCATGTATACAATTATACAAAAATTTTCAGGGGTACGACCGATTCGTAAGAAAGGATGGCTTTTTATGGCAATCAGAGTTGGAATTTTAGGCTACGGAAACATCGGAAGAGGAATCGAGTGGGCAGTGAGCACAGCACCGGATATGGAGCTTGCGGCAGTGTTCACCAGAAGAGATCCTTCAAGTGTTAAGATCAGGTCAAATGCTGAAGTTGTCAGCATCAATGACATAGAGAAGTACAAGGACAAGATCGATGTTCTGGTCCTCTGCGGAGGTTCCGCAACGGACCTTCCCGAGCAGACACCCAGGTATGCTTCGATGTTTAACGTTGTTGATACATTTGACACCCATGCAAGAGTTCCCGAGCATTTCGGAAACGTTGATGCAGCGGCAAAAAAAGCGGGCAAGATCGGTATCATTTCCGTGGGCTGGGATCCCGGAATGTTCTCCCTCAACAGACTCTATGCAAATTGCATCCTTACAGACGGTAAGGACTACACATTCTGGGGAAAGGGCGTAAGCCAGGGCCATTCCGATGCCATCAGAAGGATCGAAGGAGTGCAGGATGCCAGACAGTACACCTGTCCTGTTCCCGAAGCTCTTGCAGCCGCAAGAAGCGGAGAAAATCCCGAGCTCACCACCAGACAGAAGCACACCAGAGAATGCTATGTTGTTCTTAAGGAAGGAGCAGATGCCGCAAGGGTTGAGAAAGAGATCAAGACCATGCCCAACTATTTTGCGGATTATGATACGACAGTTACATTCATCTCTCAGGAAGAGCTGGATCGCGATCACAAGGGCATTCCCCACGGCGGTTTCGTTATCAGAACCGGAAAGACCGGATGGAACGGTGAAAACAAGCATACCATTGAGTACAGCCTTAAGCTGGATTCCAATCCCGAATTTACATCCTGCGTTGTTGCGGCCTATGTCAGAGCAGCTTTCCGCATGAACAATGAAGGAATGACGGGATGCAAGACGGTGTTTGATGTAGCTCCCGCTTATCTTTCCGAAAAGAGCGGCGAAGAACTCAGAAAGACCATGCTGTGATCCGATTAATAAAGTCTTTATTGCTAAAGAATCCCGATGGGTGTAAAATCAGACTGTGCAGAAACTGCACAGTCTTTTTTGTTTATCGGCGTGAACAGCTGCCGAAAAGGAGTTTGAAATGAAAAAAGGTCGTCTGACCCGTGATGCCCTTGTGGAAAATATCGTTTTCAAATATTTTCTTGTGATCCTCGGTGGATTTGTCTACTCTGTAGGCGCCAACATCTTTGTGAGACCATTGGGTCTTTATAACGCAGGTTTTGTGGGTTTGGCACAGCTTGTGGAGTACATTCTCGAGAAGATCGTCGGAAGGCCGACAAATCTGTATTCCGTTATTTACATAATGTTCAACGTTCCCCTTCTGATCCTGGCCTTCAAGGGGATAAACAGGAGATTCTTTATAAGGACTTTGCTGGGAGTTGGAAGCATCGCCCTTTTCGGCATCATACTTCCGAGACCCGGAGCACCGATCATTGAAAACATACTGACCGCCTCCATAATCGGCGGTATGATCACCGGCGCGGGAACGGGACTGGTTCTTCTGGCTGGAGGAAGCAGCGGCGGAACCGACATTATCGGAGTGTACCTTTCAAAGATACGTCCCACAGCCTCCGTGGGCAAAGTTTCGGTTGTATTTAATATCGTCCTTTACACCGCCATTCTTTTTGTAAACGATCCCGAGGTGGTGGTTTATTCCGTTATTGTCATGGTTGCGTCATCAATGACTCTCGACAGGATCCATTACCAGAACATTTCCGCACGCTGCATGATCTTCACCAAGATGGACGGCCTTGACAAGCAGATCATGGAAAAGACCTACAGAGGCGTTACGGAGTGGGAAGGAAAGGGTGCCTACACCGGAGACAGGGAACACATACTTGTTTCCTGTATAAACAAGTATGAAGAACGTGAATTTATGGAGATCGTCAATTCCCTTGACCCTCATGCATTTGTTATCATAGATGAGAACATCAAGGTAAAGGGCAATTTCCTTAAGAAGTTATAAAAAGACATCACTAAGGAGGGCTTGCATATGCTGATCACTTTTTACGGTGCTGTAAATTCCGTTACCGGATCCTGCCACATGATAACGGCAGGAGAACACAAGATACTGCTTGACTGCGGAATGTATCAGGGCGGAAAAACTCTTGAAGCGGAAAACAAGGCCGAATTTGAATTTGTACCTTCAGACATTGAATGCGTTATTTTAAGCCATGCTCATGTGGATCACTGCGGAAGATTGCCTCTTTTGGTAAAACGAGGCTTTAAGGGACCCATCTACTGCACCGATGCCACTGCAGATCTTTTGCAGATCATGCTTCCCGACTGTGCCTACATTCAGGAAAAGGAAACGGAATGGGCCAACAGAAAGGCTTTAAGAAAAGGTGAGGAGCCGGATCTGGAGCCTCTTTACGATCAGAATGATGTAAACGAGACTTTGAAGCTGGTCAGACCGGTGCTTTACGATCAGCAGATCGATATCAACGATAAGATCAAGATCGTCTTTAACGATGCGGGGCACATCCTGGGTTCTGCCATCACGGAACTGTTTGTGGATGAAGGCGAAAAGACCATAAAAGTTGTTTTTACCGGAGACATCGGATGCAAGGACAGACCGATCTTAAGAGATCCTGTAAAGATCAAAAAAGCTGACTACGTGATCATGGAATCCACCTACGGCGACAGACTTCATGAAAGCAACGAGAAGAGCCTGACGGAGCTTCTGGAGATCATAGAAAAGACTATTAAAAGAGGCGGAGATGTGATCATCCCTTCCTTCGCCGTGGGACGTACTCAGGAATTGATCTATGAATTGAACGAGTTCTATCAGAACGACGCTCACTACCATGATTTCCTAAAGGACGTTCATGTTTACATAGACAGCCCCATGGCCATCAGTACAACAATGGTGTTCAGAAGGAATGCCCAGAACTTTGATGATGTGACAAAAAAGAAGATCCTTGAAGGTGATAACCCTCTGGATTTCCCGAATCTTCATTTCACCAAGACAAGCGCGGAATCCATGCTTTTAAACACGGATCCTTCACCGAAGATCATCATAGCTGCCAGCGGAATGTGCGATGCGGGACGTATCTGCCACCATCTGAAGCACAATCTGTGGGAAAAGAAGAACAGCATCGTTATCGTGGGCTATCAGGCCGCAGGCACTCTGGGAAGAATGCTTGTAGACGGTGAGAGTGAGGTCTCCGTGCTGGGTGAAAAGGTGGCTGTTAAAGCAGAGATCTACAACCTGGAAGGTTTTTCCGGACATGCGGACATGGAAGGACTTTTGGACTGGGTTTCGGGACTTAAAACGTCACCCACCAACATCTTCCTTGTACACGGAGAGGATGATGCAAAGGACAATCTTGCAGGTCTGATAAAAAATAAATTTGGATTTAATGTCGCCCCGATCCATGGTATTACTTCGGTTGACACCGATGAAGACGGCAGCGGAATGACCATGGAAGAAGTGGAAGAGGATCTGGTGGACTATGAAAAAGTCTGCGCTGTAAGAGACAAGATCCTGGGCATACACGAATCCATCGAAAACCTTCTTTACAGTGCCAACCTTGCTGTGGGAGAAAAGATCACTTCCCAGAGGCTTGCCGACATTGCGAACATCGTGGCGGAGCTGGAAAAAGGCACCATCAATCTGGGAATGGCTGTGACGGAGCAGGGCAGGAACAACGAGAATCAAAGCGGATTTTCGGATGAAGAGATCGAAAGGATGGCCGCAGAAGCCGCTGCTGCTTCCGAGAATAATGACGAAGAGTTTAATAAGTAAAATAAAACCGGGCGGCAAAAAGCCCGGTTTTTGAATGATAAACTAAGGCAAAAACGCACATTAAATCATGAATTAACAAACGGAGGGATCCTTGTGGTTACAGAAAGAACGAAGAAGATCTTAAAAATTCTGGATGAAAAATACGGAACGGAACTGTACTGCTTTTTGGAATATAAAAATGCGTTTGAACTTTTGATCGCCACCATTCTCTCCGCCCAGTGCACGGATAAGAGAGTGAATCTGGTTACGAAACATCTTTTTAAAAACTATCCCGATGCTTTTGCTCTGGCAAAGGCAGATCTCAGGGCTGTAGAGGAAGAGATACACGAAGTCGGATTTTTTCACAACAAAGCTGCCAACATTATTAACTGTTCAAAGGTACTGGCGGAAAAATACAATGGTGAAGTGCCCAAAACGATAGAAGAACTGACGGCTTTACCCGGTGTGGGCAGAAAGACTGCCAACGTGATCCTTGGAAACGTTTACCACATTCCGAGCATCGTTGTGGATACTCATGTAAAAAGGATCACAAAGAGGCTTGGGCTCACGGAAAACACGGAGCCGGAAAAGATTGAGCATGATCTTGAAAAGGCGCTGCCAAAGGATCACTGGATACTTTGGAATCTGCACATCATCACCTTTGGACGTGAGATCTGCAGCGCTCAGAGACCGAAATGCGATCAGTGTTTTTTGAAAGATTACTGTTTATTGAAAGAATGAACTTCCGGAGCCACCTTCTTTGCAAAATCAAGGATAAGGTCCGCTTTTTCGTCATAGCCTTCTTTACGAAGAGCTGCAATGTATTTTTGCATGAGCTGTACCAGTTTGATGTAATTTGAATCCCATTCCGCAAGAGTCTGGAAATTCGCAGTGCCGTATTCAAGTTTGAGGTCGGTGTTGGTCTTTCCGGACAGGTTTGCGATCTTTTTCTCCTTCAGTTCTCCGATCCTTTTCTCAATATCTTGAATTTCTTCCGAAACAGAGCCCGTTGGACTTGATAAAAAGTC
>JAEFAR010000072.1 GCA_016287675.1 Lachnospiraceae bacterium | reverse complement strand
CAGTAGCCATCGTTCCCCTGATCATGATGAAGTTTGCTTCGCTTTTGACCAAGGAACTGGGAATTCCCACAGTTGTTTCCATGAATCCCATTATGGTGGACGGTACCGGCATGTGCGGTGCCTGCAGAGTGCTGGTGGGCGGTGAAGTGAAATTTGCCTGCGTAGACGGTCCGGAGTTTGACGGCCATCTGGTGGATTACGACAATGCGATGAAGCGCCAGCAGCTTTACAAGACCGAAGAAGGAAGAGCACTTCTCGCCGTAAGGGAAGGTGATACCCATCACGGCGGCTGCGGAAATTGCAATTAAAACAGGAGGCGTAAAATGGAATTAACAGATAAGCTTAAGCGCGTTCCTGTCAGTGAGCAGGAAGCAAAGAAAAGAGCAACCAACTTTGAAGAAGTATGTCTCGGCTACAGTCTTGAAGAAGCCATGGCAGAAGCTTCAAGATGTTTAAAGTGTAAGAAACCCCAGTGCCAGACCGGATGCCCCGTAGAGATCAATATCCCCGAGTTTATCAGACATGTGGAAACAGGCGACATTGAGAATGCCTATGCAGAGATCAGCAAGTATTCAGCTCTTCCTGCAATCTGTGGCCGTGTCTGCCCTCAGGAGACTCAGTGCGAAGCAAAATGTATCAGAGGCATCAAGGGCGAAGCCGTGTCCATCGGAAAACTGGAGAGATTTACTGCTGACTGGGCAAGAGAACACAACATCAAACCTCAGAGTACTGCTGAAAAGAATGGGAAGAAAGTTGCCGTGATCGGTTCCGGTCCTTCAGGACTCACATGTGCGGGCGAACTTGCAAAGAAGGGTTACGATGTTACCATA
Source organism: Lachnospiraceae bacterium (assembly GCA_016287675.1). GTDB lineage: Bacteria > Bacillota > Clostridia > Lachnospirales > Lachnospiraceae > RGIG3528. The sequence goes on along the minus strand of JAEFAR010000072.1, from coordinate 5,137 downwards.
TTTGAAGCTCTCCATGAAGCGGGCGGCGTTCTGGTCTACGGTATACCTGAATTCAGACTTCCCAAGGATACGGTCGTAAAAGCCGAAGTGGAAAACGTAAAGAGCCTGGGAGTTAAGATCGAAACCGATGTTATCATCGGTAAGTCCGTAACTATAGACGAACTGATGGAAGAAGAAGGCTTCAAGGCTGTCTTTATCGGATCAGGTGCGGGACTTCCCAAATTCATGGGCATTCCCGGAGAGCAGGCCAACGGTGTTTTTTCCGCAAACGAATTCCTTACAAGAAACAATCTCATGAAGGCATTCAGAGATGATTACGATACCCCCATTTCAAGAGGTAAAAAGGTAGCTGTCATCGGTGGAGGAAACGTTGCCATGGATGCTGCGAGAACAGCATTGAGACTCGGTGCGGAGACCTACATCATTTACAGACGTTCCGAAGCTGAGCTTCCTGCAAGAGCTGAAGAAGTGCATCATGCCAAGGAAGAGGGCATTATCTTCAAACTCCTGACCAACCCCAAGGAGATCCTTGTGGATGACAACGGCTGGGTAAAGGGTATCACCTGTGTGGAGATGGAGCTTGGTGAGCCTGATGCTTCAGGAAGAAGAAGACCTGTTGAAAAGAAGGGCTCTGACTTTACCATCGATGTTGACACTGTCATCATGGCCCTCGGAACAAGCCCCAATCCTTTGATCTCTTCCACTACCGAAGGACTTGAGATCAATTCCCACAAGTGTATTGTTGCAGAAGAGGTTACGGGAAAAACATCCCGTGAAGGCATCTTTGCAGGCGGTGATGCAGTTACGGGAGCAGCTACGGTCATTCTTGCCATGCAGGCAGGTAAACAGGCTGCTGCGGCAATTGATGAGTACCTTAAGAACAAGTAAGTTTTTTACTTCTTTTTATTAAGAATAATTGCGGTTAAATTAAAGCCATTGCTATGAGAAAATAGCAATGGCTTCTCTTGTTTTAGAGAAATATGTGTTTCAGGAGGTATTTATGAAGAACAGACGGAATAGAACCGTTTCGGTGCTTTTAACCCTGATGTTGGTCTTGAGTCTTTTCGCATCCTGCGGAAAAGTTGCGGAACAGGAAGTTCCGGACTCCGTTGCTACAGGTGAGGAAACAACGGCTGTCAGCAGGATGGAGGTTAAAGAAAAGGAAGAGATCGTCTCCGGTGAATGCCCGGATGACGGTAAGATGAGGCCGGGACTTACATCCCTTGAGATAGCTGATCTTATGGGAGGCGGGATCAATCTGGGAAATACCATGGAAGCAGTAGCAGGCAGAGCTTCCGCAGGTGTAGGCGCCGATCCTTCCATATACGAAACAAGCTGGGGACAGCCTGTAACCACTCAGGCTATGCTTGACGGCATGAAAGCGGCCGGGTTTGACACTGTCAGGATCCCGGTGGGCTGGACCAGCGGAATGCGTGTGGAAGAAAAAAATTATGATATAGATGAAAAGTTTATGGCCCGTGTGACTGAGATAGTTAACTACGCCAGAAAAGCCGGAATGTATGTTATCATCAATGACCACTGGGACAACGGATGGTGGGGGATGTTCGGCTCCGACAGCGAAGAAGTGAGAAACGAAGCCATGAAACTCTACAGATCCATGTGGCAGCAGATCGCTGAGAACTTTAAGGGCTATTCCGATCATCTCATATTTGAGTCTGCAAATGAGGAACTGGGTGCCCGTTTTGACGAGAACAGCATCTTCTGTTCCGATTCGGAGACCACGGCATTATCAACGGATGAAAAGTTCAGGCTCTGCAATGAAGTAAACCAAGCCTTTGTGGAAACGGTGCGCGCAACAGGCGGGAACAACAGTGAAAGATTTCTCCTTATAGCCGGCTACGGAACAGACATTAACAACACCCTGGACAAAAGATTCATTCTTCCCGAGGATACAGCCCGGGATAAACTCATGATCTCGGTACATTTCTATGATCCGTCACAATACTGCATAAATGATGCAGTGGAATCCTGGGGATCAAAGACAGAGTACTCGAACATGAACAACGCTCTGGCAAAGATGAAAGCTTTTACGGACAGGGGCGTGGCGGTCGTCATCGGCGAGTACGGCGTGCTGATGCCGGAAGGAAATAAGATAAAAGACGGGGCAAGGGAATACACGGCAAATCTTTTAAACAACTGTGATGTTTACGGATTTGTTCCTGTCCTTTGGGATTGCAACAATCTCTACGACAGACGGAATGCTTGTGTCGTGGACCCTGACATGGCAAAACTTTATCTGAATCACTCGCTTGGGTCACAGGAGCTTGTGGGCAGTTCTTACATCGATATGGCTCAGAAGGAGATGCAGACAGCTTACGAAAATGCAACGGATCCCTTTGTCCTGGGTGATGATGAGGCCATTGCATGGCTCATGTATTCCTCCTCGGACTGGAGCATTTCTTACAGCGTGGGGGACACCTACACACCGGAATCAAAGACTGCTGGAGTCGTACCCACCGATGTTTACGTGACCGGTGCGGGAGAGTACACGGTAGGTCTTGATTTTACGGGAACAGCTGCGGGCTATGCAGACAGTGTTGTGTTCAGCGCAGTGGGCATAGATAACGGTGAAAAACTCTTCCCGGGATGTCTTATGACCATAAAGGAGATCGTAATAAACGGAAAAAAATACGAATATAACAAACTTCCCTATTGCACATCCGATGACATGAACTGTACAAGGATCAACCTTTACAACGAATGGATCTCAAAAATGAGCGAAGTCGTGGACATCAGAACACCCATGGGAAGAACGACCTATGCAAGTCCCACGATCCTTGATCCCGCAACTCTGGGACATGTTGAAAGCATATATGTGACTTTCAGACTGACAGTGAAATAGTTTTAGCGATAATTTATAAAAAAATTGGCATTAGCACTTGACAAAGTTGAGTGCTAATGCTATTTTATTTTTAACGATTAGCACTCCGAACTTTTGAGTGCTAACAACTAAAAACCGAATCTATTTACAGAAAGGAACCTGAGCTTTGGAACTTGATGACAGAAAATGGACAATTCTCAATGCCATAATCAGAAACTATCTCGAGACCGGTGAACCGGTTGGTTCAAGAACTATTTCAAAGTTCACGGACCTGAATCTTTCTTCTGCCACCATCAGAAACGAGATGAGTGACCTTGAAGAGATGGGATACATTACTTCCCCCCACACATCTGCGGGAAGGATCCCCACCGACAAGGCCTACAGGCTCTACGTTGACAAGATGATGGAGAGCAAGGACAGGGAGATCAAGGAGATCAAAACAATGCTTCTTGACAAGGCCGATAAGATGGAAAACCTTCTTGAACAGGCCACGAAACTTCTTGCCTCAAGTACAAATTACACCGCCATGGTCACAACCCCCATGTACAGGAGCAAAAAGGTGAAATTTGTTCAGCTTACGGAAGTGGCGGAGAATTCGGTTCTGGTGGTTATCCTTATTGAGGGTAACATCGTTAAGAACAAGGTCATCGAAGTCTCAAAGGAGATTGAACCCGAAACGATGCTGAAACTCAATCTGATGCTTAACAGCTTCCTTCAGGGACTTGATCTTTCAGAGATCAATCTTGAGATCATAGGAAAGATGAAAAAGCAGTCGGAAGGACTGGGGGGCGTTGTAAACGATGTGCTCGATGCTGTTGCACAGGCTCTTTCCGAAGAGGAAAAGGTAAAGGTTTACACCAGCGGAGCTACCAACATCTTAAAGTACCCGGAGCTTTCTTCAGGCGACAATGCTTCCGACATCCTGTACGAGATCGAAGAAAAGAAAGAACTTACGGAGCTCATGAAGAAGGATGACGGGGACGGAAATCCCATCAGGGTTTACATCGGCGATGAAGTGACCGTGGATTCCATGAAAGATTGTTCCGTTGTGACCGCCACTTATGAGTTGTCAGACGGTATGTACGGAAAATTCGGTATCGTGGGACCGAAACGAATGGATTACGAAAAAGTCGTTTCCGCGCTCACCACGATAAAGAATCAGATAGACGATCTGTTTAAAAAATAGCCGCAAGGCTTTTAAACAGTGGAAATGGAAGGAGCGATCGAAAGTGAACGCCAAAGATCTTGAAAATGCAGTAAAGAGCGGCACTGCGGAAGACGTGAGTGCCGGGGAAAATGAAAAGGCGGAAGCTGAAGAGACGGTAAAGGCAGAAAGCACAGAAAACACCGGTACCGCGGAAAACGCAGGACAGGAAGAAAACGCCGGGACCGCCGAAGCACAGCCGGAGACTTCCGAAAATGAAGCACCGGAAAACGCCGACGGACAGGAAAACGGAAAAGACGGTTCAAACGAAGAAAAACGAGGCTTTTTCAAAAAGAAAGACAAAAAAGACAAGCGCGACGAACAGATAGCAGAGCTCAACGACAAGGTACTCCGCCAGATGGCAGAGTTTGACAACTACAGACGCCGCACCGAAAAGGAAAAGGAAGCCTCCTTTGACAACGGAGCGAGAGCGGTGGTCGAAAAGATTTTGCCCGTCATAGACAATTTTGAGCGAGGACTTGCAAGTCTCAACGAAGAAGAAAAGACAGGAGCGTTCGCGACCGGCATGGATAAGATCTACAGGCAGATGCTTGACACTCTTTCAGCTTCGGGACTCAAGGAAATAGAAGCTTTGAACACAGAATTTAATCCTGATCTACACAACGCGGTGATGCACGTCGAAGATGACAGCGTCGGCGAGAACATCGTGGTTGAGGTATTCCAGAAGGGTTATATTTATAAAGACGTTGTCGTAAGACACGCAATGGTTAAGGTTGCTAATTAGCAAGCTGCGAAGCAGCGCGATAAGAAATCATGCGAAGCGTGATTTCCGACCTTGTAAAGAATGACGAAACAAATCGAGAAAGCGAGGAAAATATTATGGGAAAGATTATCGGTATTGATTTAGGAACCACCAACAGCTGTGTAGCTGTGATGGAAGGCGGAAAACCTGTTGTAATTACGAATCCGGAAGGATCTCGTACCACTCCGTCTGTCGTAGCATTTACAAAGAACGGGGAGCGTCTGGTCGGCGATACCGCCAAGCATCAGGCCATTATGAACCCCGATAAAACCATCAGTTCCATTAAGCGTGTCATGGGTACGAACCATCGTACCGAAATCGATGGCAA
>JAEFAR010000071.1 GCA_016287675.1 Lachnospiraceae bacterium | reverse complement strand
CTCATCGCGTGCATCTTTTTCCGCCTTTGCAATTGCTTTTCTGAGAAGCGCAGCCCTCGTCCTCAGTTTCATTAATATCTTCTCCATTTTACATCCTCCATTTTTTCATTGTTTTGGTTTTCGATTTCCTTGCCCTCTTTTACTTTGATTCTGCTGTCTCATTTTCAGTCAAATTGCCGTTGCAGTGACCAAATACGCCCCATTTCCCGATCTTCGCCACTCCTCTCTCGCCTTATCACCCCCTACGTCCTGCAAAGTCGTGGCTAAGAACGCAAGAATTTTGGATTTAGCCACTCTTATCTTACTTTTTCACCCCCTACGTCCTGCAAAGCCGTGGCTAAGAACACAAGAATTTCGGATTTAGCCACTCCTACCTTGCTTTTTCACCCCCTACGTCCTGCAAAGCCGTGGCTAAGAACACAAGAATTTCGGATTTAGCCACTCTTATCTTACTTTTTTACCCCCTACGTCCTGCAAAACCGTGGCTAAGAACGCAAGAATTTCGGATTTAGCCACTCCTACCTGGCTTTTTCACCCCCTACGTCCTGCAAAGCCGTGGCTAAGAACGCAAGAATTTCGGATTTAGCCACTCCTACCTGGCTTTTTCACCCCCTACGCCCTGTAAAGCCGTGGCTAAAAAAAAAGCTAAAATTTTAGCCACTATCAACTTGTTATTTCACCAAAACAGGAATTAATAAATGAAACAAAGATTAATCAACAGATTCCGGGCGCCAAAGAAAGGCGCCCGTTGATGAATATACATTGAAAACAAAGAAAAGAATAATAGGCTTTCAACCCGCTTAGCTCAACGATTTAAGCGTCGGAAACGCCAAAACGTCTCTTATGGCCTGACTGTTTGTGAGGAGCATTACCAGCCTGTCGATGCCGTAGCCGATACCGCCCGTAGGGGGCATACCGATCTCGAGGGCATTCAGGAAGTCCTCGTCTGTGTGCTCGGCCTCATCGTCGCCTGCTTCGGCATTTCTGTCCTGTGCGGCGAAACGCTCGCGCTGATCGATGGGATCGTTCAGCTCGGAGTAAGCATTGCACATCTCCCATGTGTTGATGAAGAGCTCGAAACGCTCAACCTTGGAAGGATCGTCGGGCTTCTTCTTTGTGAGAGGCGAGATGGCAAGAGGATGATCCATTACGAAGGTGGGCTGTACAAGCTTTTCTTCGCAGTACTCTTCGAAGAAGAGGTTCAAGATGTCGCCCTTTGTATGGAACTTCTGATACTCTATGTGATGCTCGTCTGCAAGCTTCTTTGCTTCTTCGTCGCTTGCAACCTTGTCAAAGTCTATGCCTGCATATTCCTTAACGGCGTCTGTCATAGTGAGACGGCGGAAAGGCTTTCCGAAATCGAGTTCAACGTCGCCGTACTTGAACTTTGTGGTTCCGAGAACCTTCTCTGCAAGATGACGGAACATGCTCTCTGTGAGTTCCATCATGCCTTCATAGTCTGTATATGCCTGATAGAGCTCCATCAGGGTGAACTCAGGATTGTGACGTGTGTCAAGTCCCTCGTTTCTGAAAACACGGCCGATCTCGAACACGCGCTCAAGTCCGCCGACAATGAGTCTCTTAAGGTAAAGCTCGAGGGAAATTCTGAGCTTGAAGTCTTCGTTTAATGCGTTGTAGTGAGTGATGAACGGTCTTGCCGCAGCGCCACCCGCATTAGCGACGAGCATGGGCGTCTCAACCTCCATGAAATTGCGGTCTGCAAGGAAGTTACGGATCTCGCGGATGATCTGAGAACGCTTCACGAAAACGTCCTTGGATTCCGGATTCATGATGAGATCAACGTATCTCTGACGGTACTTCATGTCCTGGTCGGTGAGTCCGTGGAACTTCTCGGGGAGGATCTGAAGGCTCTTTGAAAGGAGCGTCATCTCCTCGGCATGGATGGAGATCTCGCCGGTCATTGTCCTGAAAATGTAGCCCTTTACGCCGTAAATATCGCCGATATCGGACTTTTTGAATTCTGCATATGCATCCTCGCCCAAAGCGTCCTTGGAGGCATATACCTGAATGTTACCCTTGAGGTCCTGGATGTTTGCGAATGATGCCTTGCCCATTACGCGCTTGAACATCATACGTCCTGCTATTGAAACATGGATGGGATCAGCGTCCATAATGGCACGTCTCTCGTTGTAGTCAGCCTTAAGGACTTCCCTGGCTGCAGCTTCATCGAGCCCTTCAGTCACGGGAGCTGTTCTGCCCGCAAGCTTCTTTGCTTCGTGCTCCTCGTAAAGCTTTTTTACTTCGTCTGTATGATGTGTAACATCATATTTTGTCTGCTTAAAAGGATCACGTCCTGCTTCCTGCAATGCGGCAAGCTTTTCACGACGTACCTTGCGAAGCTGGTTTACATCCTGCTGTACAGGCTGTTCGTTCCTGTTCTGATTGTTCTCAGCCATTGCTGTTCCTCCTGAATTATTTTATAAACTAATTTTGAAATTTTACATCACACAACCTGATTTTGTCAAGAGAAGCGGATAAAGCTTTAGATCTTTGGATCTTTGGAAGAGAAACTGTTACTGTTTACTTGTAAGTCTAAAGATTGATGCTTGCGCCGCGGGATTCCCGCGGTATTCTGCAAAGCAGAATATTCCGGTTCGGTAGAGCCAAGTTTCCAGCCAACAGAGAGCCAGTGTTCCGGAAGGAAATGAGCCATTTTGCTTTTGCTTGATTGCTTTCTATGAGCGAGGGATTGTCTTGTCAAGCCCTTGCCGCGTTTGCGGTGCGTAAGCAGGCTTTACAAGACTGATTCATCGCGCATACACTTCTTGGGGCAAAGGCAAAGTTGATTATGGGTGGCTCTCTCCTACCGGACAGGTGGCTCAAAGGTATCCAGATTATTCAAAGCATCAATCATTGTAGGTCTGAAACAAGGATTGCTATTGTTCACATATATGCAATGTCGCAGCCACTCCGAAAGCTTGCTTTCAAGATGGCTTCGACACCACAAATTATGCGGAGCATTAACGTATGCAGTTACGGCTGCATACGTGTGAACAGTGATTCCGCTCAATAATGTTCAAATTCTATCTCATGCTTTGCTTCATCGATAGTGATCACACCGTAATGAAGCGAGCACACCGCTCCGGGGTTGAACAGCCACACTCCGAGGTAATTCTCAAGAAATTGCTGATGTGTGTGCCCGAAGAGTGCTACCTGCGCCCCTATTTTTTTTGCATCGATCGCCAGCTTCATCTTGCTGTATTTCACCTGCTGCAAGTGACCGTGGGTGATGTAGAAGCGGAAACCGCCAATATCCTCGATCAGACCCTCGGAATGCCCTGCAGGGTCGCAGTTTCCTCTCACCTGATAGACAGGTTTGTTGCCAAAGGCCGGCAGTTCCCTGAAAGACAGCATCATGTCATCTTCGCCGTCCCCGAGATGTATCACCGCGTCAACTCCTGCGTTGACACGCATAATGTCATAAACATAGCCTTCATTGCCGTGTGAATCCGATAAAACAAGTATCTTCATATGCAAGCATTCCTCCTGTCCCCAAAGTGTCATTTTAACAGAAAAATCCCCCGAAAAATCGGGGGATAGATTTACAATTATTTTCTCTCAACCTTGACGATCTTGTACTGAATGTTGCCCTCTTCGCTCTCAACTTCGATGACTTCGTTTTTCTTGTGTCCGATCATTGCCATTCCGAGAGGTGATTCGTTCGAGATAAGTCCCTTCAAAACATTGGCTTCTGTAGAACCAACAATCTTGTACTCCATGGACTCATCAAGCTCCATATCAAGGATCGTAACAGTACAGCCGATGTTGATCTTTCCGCCCTTGAACTCATCTTCATCAACAACTTCCGCGTTTTTAAGGATGTTTTCAAGCTGCTCGATCCTGGCTTCGATGTCTCTCTGCTCATCTTTAGCTGCATCGTACTCGGCGTTCTCTGAAAGGTCGCCCTGCTCTCTGGCTTCCTTGATCTTTTCGGAAATTTCCTTACGCTTGTTAACCTTAAGATCTTCAAGCTCGGTTTCAAGAGCCTTAAGACCGTCATAAGTCATCACATTTTTCTTAACTTCAGCCATTGTTTTTCTCCATTCTTCTTAGAGTCAAGCTATTTTAGAACAACAACAGAGATTTGTCAATAAAATTATTGTAAACGACACCGGCAATTACGTTAAATCAATAACTGTGTGCTTCTGCCCTTCTCACTCGCAATCCGCTTCGCTCAATCACTCGTGTGTTTGGCAGGATTCGACTGCATAGCAGTTTGTTGCCTCATATGAGGCAACACTGCGCACAGGTAATCAAAGGCATTTCTCAAACTCGTCCATCATATCGGAGAAGATCTGCAAAGCATCCTCGATGGGCTTGGGACTTGTCATGTCAACGCCCGCAAGCTTCAAAAGATCCGTGGGAGACAGTGTGCAGCCGCCCTTAAGGAACTTGAAGTAATCTTCAACAGCAGGCTTGCCCTCTGTCAGGATACGGTTACTGAGAGCAAGGGCTGCGGAGTAACCGGTGGAGTACTGGTAAACGTAGAAGTTGTAGAAGAAATGAGGGATCCTGGACCACTCATATGCGATCTGGGGATCGCTCACAACAGCGTCACCGTAGTACTTTACGTTCAGGTCGTAGTAGAGCTTCGACAGGCTGTCAGCCGTAAGGCTCTCACCGTTTTCAACCATCTCGTGAGTCTTGTACTCGAACTCTGCGAACATTGCCTGACGATAGAGTGTGGTTCTGAAGTCGTCAAGCATATGATTGATGATATATGCACGCTCTTTCTTGTCTGTTGTCTTGTTTAAGAGGTACTTTGTGAGAAGTGCCTCGTTGCAGGTGGATGCCACCTCGGCCACGAAGATCTTGTAATCGGCGTGGAGGCAGGTCTGTGCCTGTGCGGAGAAGTAGGAATGCATTGCATGTCCCAGTTCATGGATCAATGTGAAGACGGAATCAAGGCCGCCGTCGTAGTTCAAGAGTACGTAGGGATGAACGCCGTAAACGCCTGCTGAGTAAGCGCCGCTTCTCTTTCCTTCATTTTCGTAGATGTCGATCCAGCGCTCGGAAAGAGCTCTCTTGATCACGGAAATGTACTCTTCGCCCATGGGCTGCAGAGCTTCGATCACCATCTGCTTAGCTTCTTCGAAGGGGATCTTCTTGTCAACACCCTCAACAAGCGGGATGAACAGGTCATACATATGCTGTTCCTTAAGTCCCAGCACCTTCTTTCTGATCTCCATGTAACGGTGCATCTTGTCCATGTTCCTGTTCACAACGTCCAGGAGGTTCTTGTAAACCTGAGGGGAAACGTTGTTGATCTGAACACCGCGCTCAAGAGCAGATGCGTACTTTCTTGCCTTAGCCATGAACACGTGTCCCTTTACGTGAGCCTGATAGTTGGATGCAAGAGTGTTCTTGTAATCGATGAACATCTTGTAATAGTTTTCAAACATGTCCTTACGAACCCTTGCATCGGGATTCTCAAGGAGCAGTCTGTATCTTCCGTGGGTGATGCGGATCTTCTCACCCTTGTCGTCTGTGATCTCAGGGAACACAACGTCTGCGTTGTTGAACATTCCGAATGTCGTTCCTGCGCAGCCCAGAACTTCACTTGCGGATGCAAGGAGATTCTCCATCTCGGGTGAAAGTGTGTGATCCTTTGTACGAAGGCTTTCCTTGATCTCTACGTCGAACTCGTGAAGCTTGGGCTCGTCCTTGTAGAGCTCGTCAAGCTTTGTTGTGAGTCCCGCAAGGATCTCGGGCTCTGTGAAGGACATCTTCTCAGCCATGCTGTGGTAGAAGCTTTCCATCTTCATGTCCATAGCCTGATTCTCGGTATTCTTTGTATCCTGGTCTGAAAGGCGGGATGTGTAGTTAAACGCCTTCTCGACCTTCTGTGCGAAAAGTTCGAGATCTTCATAGTAAGCATATAATGACTTGCCGCTTTCGCAAAGCTTGCCCTTCATGGATGCGATCCTGTTTACGATCTTCTCGATCTCAACAAGTTCAGCCTCCCAGGCCGCTTTATCTTTGTATATGTCTTCA
>JAEFAR010000070.1 GCA_016287675.1 Lachnospiraceae bacterium | reverse complement strand
TTGCCGACGGGAATGGTGCTCCAGATTTCATCCTGAGACATTTTTGTTCCTCCAGCTTAAAAAACAATATGTTGTTGATGGTTGCTTCTGTAAACCCGCGACACACTTTACAGCAAGTTTTTGCTTTTGTCAAGTCAAAGGGCATTGTACTTTTTGAGCAGGCGAAGGTCCGTTCCGTAGAATCTGCAGAAGGTGTAGAGCCCCGCGATCCTCGAAAAATTTCTTTCTCCGTAATAATCTCTGATCTGACTCGGATCCAGGTTGGAGGAGATTATGGTGGAATGACCGCCCAAAAGCCTTTCGTTGATGCATGTGTTTAATTCGGAAACCGTGAATTCCGTTGTGGTTTCGGATCCCAGATCGTCGATTATCAGAAGATCGCAGGAGATCACGTATCTGCCCGATTCCGTCGATTGATCATCCCCGTCTTTTTTGGACAGGGTTTCCTTCCTTAAAATATCGAAAAGCTCGGGAGCGGAGAGATAGAGGACAGTAAAGCCTCTCTTAAGCAATTCGTCCGCTATGCAATGGGACAGGAATGTCTTTCCCAGACCGGCTTTTCCGGAGAAAAACAGGTTTTCATGGGAATGGGGGAACTTCCTGACGAATTCCTTTGCCTTTTTGTACGATTCCGCCATCAGATCGTAGGAACTGAGATTGGAAACCGGATCTATGTCGTTCCTGCTGAAAAGATCCATTGAAAAATTCCTGAAATTTTCCTTTTTTAAAACTTCTTTTATATTGGACTGCGAATAAAGCAGATCCACGATGGCCTGCTTGAAACAATGACATTTTTCGCTTCCGATGTAGCCTGTATCCCTGCAATCGGGACATGTGTAGACAGGCTTCAGATAATCACCGGGGTAACCGTATTTCTCAAGAAGGAGAGCTTTCTGACGGGCGATCAGTCCGATCTTTTCACGCAGCTCGTCCGTAGTATCGACGCAGTTCTCTTCCTTTGAAGCCAGCAGAGCGGATCTTGCGTAAGCCATGGAAGCTTCGATGGCTTCGTCATCCAGGATCTTGTATTCGGGGATCTTTTTGATGATCTCGTTTAACCGTTCGTCATGGAGCAGTCTCGCAGCGTTCTGCTTTTCTTCGTAATCACGCATTATCTTAGCATATTGACTGTTACTTAGTGCCATATAATCCTCCGGGTATCACTTAACCCTCTCTTTTAATGGAAACTCCCAGCGATTTTTCTATCATCTGACGTTCTATCTCAAGCATATCCTCAGCGGAGTATTCTCTCTGAGAGTACCTGTTAAGATAGTTTTCGGCAGATTTGGACATTCCTTTGGAAGGTCTGCCCCTCTTTGCGCTTTTTGTGGCATTAAAGGTTCTGTCTTTTTCCGCGAGAGCTTCCGGGGTCTTGATGTTTTCCTCATTCCACGAGGTCAGGATCCTGTCTGCATAGGTAAAACTGGGCTTGTTGCACTGAAGGAGAGCTCTGTCACAGGCTTCCTTGACCATATCGGGAGAGAAGCCCATGCTTTCCCAGGAATGCATGATCTTTTTCTCCTTGTCACCGGGAAGGCGTCCCAGATTGAAAGCTTTGTTTACCGCATTATAGTAAGCGTTGTAAAGCATGGCCTGACGGTCTGCTTCCTCAACGGTGGTGATGCCGTTGGAATGCCAGTCCAGGGCAATGGACTGAATGTAACGGATGTCCTTCTTACCTTTTTCTATGCACATTTCATAGAGATGAAGGATGAGGTCATTGGAAAAATGCAGGTTATCATGGAGATAAACCAGTAGATTCTGATCGTCCCCCGAAAGCGGACGCTGAAGGTACAGCTCCACGGAATTCTTAAGCCAGGAGACATCCGGGGTGTTAAGGGCCTCGTCGATGGCAGCTCTTGAAAGGGTGGGGATGGACATCAGGGAAGAAGCTTTTACGGGCTCTTCGGAAACTTCTGCGGCTTTGGAAGCCTCTGCACGAAGATTGTTTATTGAAATTACATTTGCAGTTGTATTTGCGATCCTTACGGGTGCTTTTACGGGCTCCGAGCTGAGATCCAGGATGGTGATACCGACTATATCCGAGCCGTTACGCTCGAGTCTGATGACATTGTTCTTGTCCCAGTAGTCAAGACCACGGGTGATGTCCCTCTCGGTGCAATCGAAGAAATCTGCGGCGGAGGAAATGGAAAACTGCATTTCCGAGCCGGTAAGACAACGAAGAAGATAAAGATATACTTTTACAAAGGAACCGTTAGCCGAAGCAAGAAAACGATCGATGAAAGCATTCGGTATAACTGTCGCAGAATATTTACGTTCGGTGTTGATCATTATGTCACTCATTTTTGCTGCCCCTATTGTTCACATTTTTTCATTCCCGCTTTGCCGGGAGTCGTTTCATATGCCTTATAGACATTTTTTCGACCCGACAGCAGCGATTATAGCACAGAAAAACTCTTCTTGAAATTGCATTTTTTCTGTTAGAGGCTTGTAGAATGGCAATGTGGATAATGTGGATAAAAAAACTCTTGACAGGTTCAAGAGCAAAGTTTTAGGGGGAGAAAAAACAAAAAGACCTCCCCGAAAAGTCTTTCGGAAAGGTCGTGGATAACGTGGATAACTAAGATCTGAGGAGCTCATCCCCAACATTTACAATGTCTCCGGCACCCATAGTTATCAACAGATCGCCTGTTGATGAAAATTTGGATAAAAAATTTTCGATTTCGCCGAAGGTTGAAAAATAGTAAGCTTCCTTACCATTTTTTTCGAGAAGGTCCCTTACGTCTTTTGAGGAGATGGTTCCGTCGTCGATCTCCCGGGCGGCGTATATGTCTGCCATTATCACTACATCCGACATGGACAGGGCTTTCACAAATTCATGAAGGAGAGCCTTTGTCCGTGAGTAGGTGTGTGGCTGAAAAACCGTAATGAGTCTTTTGTGAGGATGGTTCTTTGCGGCCGTGAGGGTCGCGGTGATCTCGTCGGGGTTATGGGCGTAATCGTCGTAAAGCTCCGCTCCGTTAAAGAGCCCCTTGTATTCGAACCGACGCTTTGCCCCCGTAAATTCCTTTAATGTCTTTACCATGGAAGAAAAGGGCACGCCGTACTTTCTTGCAACAGCGATCGCGGCAAGAGAGTTGGACACATTGTGACGTCCCACGAGACCGAGGGAAACCCGGCCCAGAAGCTGACCCTTTTCGTAAAGATCGTAGTTTCCTCTGCCTTTTTCATCGTAACTGATGTTCGCCGCAACATAGTCGAAGGAACATATGCCTGTTTTATCGTCTTCCTTGAGGCCGTAGGTCTTTACGGTGGCGTTAAGTCTCGAAAAAAGCCTGTCATGAGAAGGGATCTCTCCGTTAATTACCAAAAGCCCCCCTGCGGGAACAAGGGCGCCGAAGCGTCTGAAGGAATTTCTGATGTCATCCAGATCTTTAAAGAAATCCAGGTGATCTTCTCTTATATTAAGAACCACAGCATCCGTTGGGAAGAAATCCAGGAAGGAATTGGTGTATTCGCAGGATTCCACAACGAAATATGGGCTGTTTCCGGTCCTGAAATTTGAATTGATGCCCGGGACGATGCCCCCTACGGAAATGGTGGGATCATAGCCCGCATCCAGTAATATCATGGAAAGAAGAGCAGTAGTTGTGGTTTTTCCGTCAGTTCCGGAAATGCCCACGGCGTGAGGGTAATTCCGCATGAGTTCACCCATTAGCTGTCCTCTGCTGAGTTCGGGAAGTCCTCTTCTTCTGACTTCCCTGAATTCCGGATTGTCCGGGTGAATGGAACCTGTGTAGATGACTACATCAATATCATCCGTAATGTTCTCTGCCTTAAGGCCGAGATTTACGCGGGCGCCCTTTGCTTTTAGCTCTTCCACCAGGTCCGAATCATTGTCGTCGGAACCCGAAACAGTGAAGCCTTTAAGGAGCAGCAGCTTTGCAAGGCCGCTCATCGAGATCCCGCCTATGCCAAGAAAATGCACGTGGGCGGGTCGGTTAAAATCTATCTGGTACATAAATTGCCTCCGTTTTGCAACATTATAGTATTTTGCCCCGGCTATGGCAAGCATTTTGACACTTTGGGGGCGGGGTTACTGCTACACAGCATATCTGTGAACAGTAACTTATAATTACGAAAAATTACGAAACTTTTATTGACATGGGACCGGAAACAGAGTATTATTATTTATGGTAGCGAAAATTTACGAAAATTTTGAGACAAAGAGGCAAAGAAACAACGGGACAATGAGAAAATGACACCATAACCCCGTCCCCAAGGTGTCAAACAGGAGAAGAAGATGAAAAAAAACAAAAGAGAACTGGAAAGAGGAGCAGGGCTGCTGATGCCCATCAGTGCGCTGAATTCCCCCTACGGGATCGGTACGCTGGGGAAAGCCGCCTACGATTTTGCCGACTTTGCGAAGAAAATGGGAGCAAAGTATTGGCAGGTACTTCCCGTGGGCCCCACAAGCTACGGTGATTCACCCTATCAGTCGTTTTCGGCCTTTGCGGGGAATCCTTACTTCATAGACCTTGACGTGCTGAAGGAGGAGGGACTGCTGGCGGATGCGGATCTTACGGAGCTTAAAGACGTTCCGGATCCTTCTGACATCGATTACGAAAGGATCTACAACAGCAGGTTCGGAGTGCTGAAAAAAGCATACAGGAACAGCAGACACAAAGCAAAAGCTTCCTATAAAGAATTCGTTTCGGAAAACGGATACTGGCTGCAGGATTATGCTTTTTATATGGCTTTAAAAACGGAAAACGGCGGAAGATCCTGGCAGGAATGGGATGACGGCATAAGAAAGAGAAAGGCTGCCACCGTTAAAAAGTTTAAGGAAAGCCTTGAAGACGAGATCGATTTTTGGATGTTCCTTCAATATAAATTTGAGGAACAGTGGAACAAACTTAAGAAATACGTTAATGGTCTGGGCATAGAGATCATCGGCGATATCCCGCTCTATGTGGCGCTGGATTCCGCTGATGTCTGGGTCCATCCGGATCTTTTCGAACTGGACGAGGATCTCAGGGAGATAAACATTGCGGGAGTTCCCCCCGATATGTTCTCCGCCACGGGTCAGAGATGGGGAAATCCCATCTACCGCTGGGATGTAATGGAAAAGGACGGCTTTTCCTGGTGGGGAGAAAGGATGAAGTCCTGCGGGAAACGCTATGATGTTGTCAGGATAGACCACTTTATCGGTATCGTGAACTACTGGTCCATCCCCGCCACCTGCCCTACTGCAGTTGACGGCAAATGGATCAAGGGACCCGGCAGGAAGCTTACGGACATGATAAATTCCGTGATACCCGATACAAAGCTTATTGCGGAGGATCTGGGTGTTCTCACAAAGCCGGTTAAGGATCTGATAAAGAAGAACGGCTATCCCGGAATGAAGATCCTGGAATTCGCTCTGGATGCGGATCCCACCAATCCCTATCTTCCTCACAATTTCACCACGGACAATCTGATCGTTTATCTTGGGACCCATGACAACGAGACTCTTGCGGGAGCTCTTCTGTCCTGCAAGGTATCCGATATAAAGAAGCTCATGAGGTACTATAATGCCGACAACGAAACGGAGCTTCCGAAGATGATGATCCGCTCCGCATATGCCTCGGTGGGACGTGTTGTGATCCTTCAGGTGCAGGACCTTCTGGGACTTGACAACGAAGCGCGTACAAACTTCCCGTCAACCATAGGGCAGAACTGGCGCTGGAGAGTTACGGGAAAGCAGCTTAAAGGCATAGATACCAAGTACTACAAGGAAATGGCACAGATCTACGGAAGATAGTAAAAACCTCGGAGGATAAAATGGATAATTTCAAAACGAATGTTACGGAAGTGTTGAAGCTTGATTACGGAAAGACAGTTAAGAACGCGACGGTGGATGAGATCTACGCAGCGGTGGCTAAGGCATCTGTGGACAGGCTGGGACATGATTACCCGCAGAAGGCTCTTAGTGCAGATGGAAAAAAGGCAGCCTATCTTTCCGCAGAATTCCTGATCGGAAGACTGACATACAATAACCTTTTGAATATGGGACTTCTGGGACAATACACGGAACTCATGTATGAGAACGGAAGAGACCCGGGAGAACTGGAAGAAACGGAAGATCCCGCTCT
>JAEFAR010000033.1 GCA_016287675.1 Lachnospiraceae bacterium | reverse complement strand
TACTCTTTCTTTTGTCAAGAAAGGAAAGCAGTGTTACAACAAGAATATTTGAGGAGATCAGTAGACCGATCGCCTCAAACACGAGAGATAATATCTCGAAATCTGTCATAAGCATCACCTCCCTTCGAAATGAATCCTCCGGGAGCAGCCACCCTCGTCATGGGTACTCTGTTTGTTTGTGAGCACTTGCGTGTCACGGTTATTAATTATATAGGCTCGACCAAGCCATTTCAATAGCGTAAATGTAGAAAAACAGGGTAGTAAATTGTGCAATTTGCACAATCAAGAACCGCCATTCCTTTCGGGAATGGCGGTTCTTTTTGGAATTTCAGTTAAAGATCTGAATGTATTTTTCAAGCACATCCGCTGCCTTGTCGATGTCATTGGTCTTATCCTTAACATGATTGATCGTAGCTGCGATGTTTGTAACGCTGGCACTGCACTCCTCACATGAAGCTGCATTTTCTTCCGCGATGGCACTGAGATCCGAGATCGCGGATACCACAGTGGTCTTTGCCGCGTTAAGGGAATCCGTGTCTCCTGAAATGCTGGTGATCTGAGTAACGGAAAGATCCACCTGTTCCTTGAGACGCCTAAAGGATTCCTGTGTCAGCATGACCTTTTCCTGTTCGGACTTTATTATACCGCCGATCTCTCCGATAACCTTTGAGGATTCGGAAGAAAGGCTTACGATGTCCTCTACTATCTCGTTGATCTGTTTTACGGATTCGGCTGAATTTGCTGCAAGTGCTCCGATCTCATCCGCAACTACCGCAAAACCCTTTCCGGATTCTCCTGCTCTTGCGGCTTCGATGGAAGCGTTCAGCGAAAGGAGTCTGGTCTTGTTTGCTATGCCCGAGATCATATCTGTTGCGGCAGTAACCCTGACGATGGCCTCGTTCAGCTTGTTCATGTGGTCCGAAATGTTTGTCGCCGATTCAACGGACTTTAATGATGCTTCATAGACATCCGAAAGATCTTTTGAAGAATTCTCCGAGATCTCATTCATGAGCTTTGAGGATTCGCTCAGAGTTTCAACACTCTGTACCACGGATTCAATGTTGTGACCGATGCCTATGATCTGATCGTTAATGGTCTGAATGGTTCCGTCGAGTGAGCAGGCAGTGTTTGAAAGCTCGGTTACAACGGTGTCGATGACATCGGCTCCGCTGGCTACATCGGTACACAGCGCCTGATTTTCTTTAACGATCTCCTTTAAGGAAACTGAACTGGTCTTAAGATCGCCGACTATCTTATTCAGACTGTCACGAAGCTTCTTGGATGAATCTATGATCGCAGCGGTTTCCTTTATCTTTGATGATACGTTGATCTCCTCCGAGATCTTTGCTTCCGAAAGACGTGCGGTTGCGTCCGTAACCTTCTGCAAAGGCTTTGTAACATAGGCCGAAACAAAGGTTACCAGAACACCGAAGACTGCGATTATCAATGCTGCGACGATGATCAGCTGATTCATAAGGGAATTGATCGCTTTTGATATGTTTTCCGATCTCTTTCCGGCAAAAACCATGCCCACACGGTTTCCGTTCTCATCATCCAAAGGCTTGTAACAAACCGTGTAAGATTCGTTGTAGATAATAACCCCTTCTTTTACAACTGTTTTGCCGTTGCCGTATACGTCTTTTGTGATCTGTTCATCCGCAGAAGTTCCAAAGGCTCTTTTACCCGAACTGTCTTTGATGGATGAAATGTATCTGGTGACAGAACCGTCGGGATAGGCTTTAAACACAGTCATCTCGACATTTTTTTCTTTTGCGGAATCGATGTATTCGTAATCTCCCTCTGTTACCTCAACCCCCGTTACCGTTGACCAGTCGGCGCCGAAGTAGCTGGCGAGCGCATCTGTGTAGATGTCGAGCACATCCACTGTTTCATTTTTCAATTCCTGTCTGATCTTGTACACACTCACGAAGGTGGAAAGAACCAGTGCCACCACGAGCGGAAAAAGGCCGACAAACAAAAGAATTGTTTTCATTTTTACATGTTTTTTCATAAATCATGTCCTCCAATGTTGTTACATGAGCACAGATAGCTCATTATTTGGTCATATTATAACATATTGAAAGAAAAGAATACACAAACGATAAAAATATTTTAGCAAAAAAAGCATATAAAAAAAGTGCCCTAAGGCACTGAAATCTGTTATTGTCCGCGCTGTCCCTGACGACGTACCGCCTGTCCGCCCTTAACATTGGTGTTTACCGCACCGCTGCTAAACTTTCCGGCATTCTTTCCGCCGTTCATTGCGGGATTGGGATTTGCTTTTTTGTTGCCTCTTGCCATTGCTTCGAAGCCGGCCTGACGATTGCTCTTATTGTTCATGATCTCTTCCTCCGTATTTCCAACCCGGCCCCTCAGAGTCGGGGGAGAACCGCGTCTGTCTCAATTGTTACTCTTGAGTGGATTATATCACCGCTTTTTCAGCTTGTCCATAAGGATTTTTCCGCTTCCGAAAACGTTTTTCGAAACGTGTTGATCACCCTTTTCTTATCGGTGGTCCAAAGAGGAGTCACGAGAAGCCCTCTCGGTCCGTCTCCCGTGAGCCTGTGCACAACAGTTTCCTCCGGAAGAAGTTTCACAAGTTCAGAGACAAACATGACGTACTCATCCATCGTAAACTCATGTATAATTTCGGGCTCCTTAAGATACATGTCGTAAAGCGCCGTCCCACGTAAAACATGCAAAAGCTGCAGCTTGATCCCGTCAAGCACAGGATCCAGCTTTGCCAGATACCTGACTGTCTCCCTCACATCTTCCCTGCTCTCTCCCGGAAGCCCGATGATCACATGCACGATCACTTCCAGCCCGGCTGTTTTTAATCTTCTGTATGCATCATCAAAAACATTCAGACTGTAGCCTCTGTTGATGAGCCGTGCTGTCTTCTCGTGGATCGTCTGCAACCCCAGCTCCACCCACACAGGTTTCACTGCGTTAAGCCTTTTCAGCATTTCGATCACGTCATCTCCCAGGCAATCCGGCCTCGTCCCCACCGAAAGCACCAGAACATCCGGATCTTCCATGGCTTCGCGGAACAGTTTTTCAAGCCTTTTTAAATCTCCGTATGTATTTGTGTGGGACTGAAAGTAGGCAATATATTTTCCGTTTTTGATCTTTGCAGCCACTTTCTCCTTCGCTGCCGCCAATTGCTCCTTAACGGAGGCAGTGGAGCAGGCATATGCCTCCTCGGCGCAGAAAATACAGCCTCCGGTCCCGCAGGTCCCGTCCCTGTTCGGGCAGGTGCAGCCCGCGTCCAGAGAGATCTTGTATACTTTTGTTCCGAAACGCCGCTTCATTTCGGCATCCAGCGAATGATAGACCATTTTGCTACTCCTCGGCCCTCACGTAAAGCGTGAAGTGATTCTTTTTGTAATCCAGCATGCCTTCGTTTTTCATTCTGGAGAGCTCCGAGCTCATAGCGCTCCTGTCCACTGCCAGATAATCCGCCAGCTGCTGGCGGTCCAGTCGTATGTCAAATTCCTTTTTTCCCGCATTGATGGAGGCTTCCGTCAGGTAGGAGATCAGTTTCTCCCGGGTGGATCGTTTGGAAAGATGGCGAAGCTTCTGAGTCAGCGCCCTGTTACGGGTCGAGAGCATGAGGATCAGATTGTCCTTCACCCTGTTGTGGCAAGCGCAGCCTCTGTCACAGACCTTTACCAGTCTGTCGGCGTCGATCATCAGCACACAGGAATCTTCGATGGCCACCACGTTTGAAGGCACGACTTCCCCTTCATTGATGGCGTAATTCACCGCAAAGAGCTCACCCGGGCGGATCTCCTGCAGGATATCGCGATTGCCCCAGTAGTCCACCTGCTCCGCAATGACTCCTCCGGTCAGAAGGATGCATGCGGAGTCGATCTTGTCCCCTGCGCGCAGCAGGTACTCTCCCTTACTGTAGTGCAGCACCTGACCATCCATGCAGGTCATCAGACCTCTGATCTCCTCGGGCTTCACACCGCTGAACAGCACGCATCTCGCCAGCATGTTATCCACATTCAGGCACTTCGAAGCTTCATTGTAGCATTTTCTTTCCATGGTATCCTCCGTAAAATGACACCATAACCCCATTCCCAAAGGTTCACTTTTTGACGCCTTGGGGACAGGGCGGTTTCATTTCTGTTGTTTTTACAACATATATTAAATAATTAATACATCAGGGTTTGCAAAAAGTCAAGCATAAGGATTGACATCTGTGATATAATAACCGCTGAAATGATACTATCACGGAGGAAAAAATGAAGGACTTATACAGCTCATTACTGAAAAATACTCCCGCCACAGCCACCCCCACCCCCGCTCCCCTCGACATCAAGAATGTGGATGATATTGCGGATGCTGCAAGGACTGGGCTCATCAATCTGCAGGATTTTCTGATTAATGTTGTGGTTCCCGGGATACTCAAAGTAGTTTTTGCCATCATCATTTACATCGTGTGCAGGAAGCTCATCGGTCTGGTCATAAAGCTCACAAAGAAGGGCATGGACAAAGCCAGATTCGAGAAGGGCGTGGAAAGTTTCCTTCTGTCCCTGATAAAGATCGCTCTCTACGCACTCACTGTCTTCGCGATTTTTGAGATCTTCGGCATTGCCACCACCACCATTGTTGCGGTACTGGGCTCGATCGGTCTCACCATCGGTCTTGCTTTGCAGGGTTCCCTTTCGAATTTTGCGGGAGGCGTGCTGATCCTTGTCTTAAAGCCCTACATCGTGGGGGATTACATAGTGACCTGCGGCGTTGAAGGAACTGTCGACTCCATCGACATCTTCTACACAACTCTCAAAACTCCCGACAACAAGATGATCGTGGTTCCCAACGGCACCATTTCCAACAGCACCATCACCAACGTATCCCACGAGCCCGTAAGACGCCTGGATCTCACTCTCCCCGTAGCTTACGGCTCCGACATTCCAAAGATCAAAGAAGTCCTTACAGGCATATACGAAGCGGACGAAACCACTCTTAAAGACAAAGGTCTTACTGTCTTCCTGGGTGAATTTGCCGACAGTTCCTTAAACATCGGCTTCCGTGTCTGGGTAAAGTCATCGGATTACTGGCCCACCAAGTGGAGACTTCAGGAGATCATCAACGAAAAGTTTGCCGAAAACGGCATCGAAATACCCTTCAATCAGCTGGATGTACACCTGGACAGATAAACTTCCGTCTTCCGTCAAGCATTACCATGTCAAAGAAAAAAGAGGCACGTCAAACTTCGCTGTGCCTCTTTTCATATGCATCATTTTCGATCATCAGATGTCGAAGGAACCGAGTTCGCTTCCGTTAAATACGTAGTAAACCTTGCTCTCTTCAGGTTTAACATAAAGTTCGATCTGCTTAAGATCTCCGATCTCTCTCTTAAGATCGAATTTCCAAACGTCCTTTGCCATCTTAACGAAATCATCGGTTTCGTATCCCTTACCGCCAAACTGTACGGCGATCTTGGTCTTAATGTCCTTTACGGCTGCTGCCTTAGGGGCTTTTTCGGGCTTCTCCTCAGCTGCCTTTGTTTCCGTCTTAGCCGCAGAAGTCTTTGCGGTTGTCTTAGCAGCAGGCTTCTTGGCTGCTGCATCTGTTGTAGTTTTCTTTGCTGCCATCTCTTTCTCCTTCTTTTTTTCAAAAACATTTGATTTTGTGTACAAATATGTTATCTTTTTAGCATAATAATGCTTTAATTCATTATAATATAAGACAATTCTTTGTCAACGGAAATTTTTTTCTTTTATTATCTTTTTTGTTGTTTTTACAACGTTACATTTTCCGTACTGTGTGGTATGATCTTAACAAAGATAAAACAAGGAGGAGAGTCATTATGATAAGAGCAGCTATGTTTGATACCAAACCCTATGACAGAGAAAGCTTCGATAAAACAAAGCCCGAAGATCTGGAGATCACCTACTTCGATACAAAGCTGGATCCCAGGACCGTGGAGCTTGCCAAGGGCTTTGACACCGTCATTGTCTTCGTAAACGACGAGCTTTCGAAAGAAGTGATAGATAAATTATATGAATACGGAGTAAAGCTCATCGCCCTCCGCTGTGCAGGCTTCAACAATGTGGACGTAAAGGCCGCCTATGAAAAGATCCATGTGGTCCGTGTTCCCGCTTACTCACCGGAAGCAGTGGCAGAGCACGCAATGGCCATGCTTTTAACTTCTGTCAGAAGGATCCACAAGGCCTACAACAGAACAAGGGAATTCAATTTCAGCATAAACGGACTGGTGGGCTTTAACCTCCACGGCAAGACAGTGGGCGTTGTGGGAATGGGAAAGATCGGAAAGGCTTTTGCAAAGATCTGTCTGGGCTTCGGAATGAAGGTCATCGCCTACGACAAATTCCCGTCGGAGATCCCGGGGGTCGAATTCATGTCTCAGGAGGATGTCCTTAAAAACAGCGACATAATCTCCCTCCACTGTCCTCTCACCGATGACAATCACCATCTCATAAACAAGGCTTCCATCGAAAAGATGAAAAAAGGCGTTGTTATCGTGAACACATCCCGGGGCGGCCTCATCGATGCGGAGGATCTCCTGGAAGGCATAAAATCAAGGCAGGTGGGAGCTGCCTGTCTGGATGTTTACGAAGAAGAGTCCGATCTCTTCTTCGATGACCGCTCGGGACACATCCTTGCAGATGACATCCTTGCCCGTCTCCTTTCCATGCCCAATGTGATCCTCACATCCCATCAGGCCTTCCTCACAAGGGAGGCACTGGAAGCCATCGCGGAAGTCACTTTCAACAACATCAGAGGCTTCTTTGCGGGAGATGATGTCCTTGCCAACGAAGTCTGCTACAAATGCGAAAAAGTCGCGGAATGCAAACGATCACGTCAGAAAAGATGCTTTTAGACAGTAAAAAAGCAGGCACCTTCACAAGGTCCGCCTGCTTTTTAAATACTTAAACGTTTCTTTTTCACCTTTTTCGGCCAGCATTTCCAGGAGAAAGACCAGTTTCTTTTCCGTATCCGGATGGATCTTCCAGAAAGAAGTCTCCCACTTCTGATACTTTAACGGTTCATCCTGCCTGTAATCCTTCCCGAGATAGACCTTTGTGGCTGCCAGCCTGTCGCAGAACATCTCTTTAATGTATCTGTCCGGCATGGGCACCGGTGTCAGCTGTTTTGTCTCCGGGTCCGCATCCATCCAGTACTCATAGTGATGCCTGTTCCTGCCCTTGTGGTGCATCCAGGCAAGGCTGTAGCCATGCTCCTTCCTTTCTTCCCTTATGGGAGAGTGCTTTCCCGTCCAGTACTTTGCCCCGGGAATGAATTCCGTGGGTGAGTACTTGGAAAGATCGTGGAAAAGGCCCTGAAAACCTATGCCTGCCCTAAAGCAGTACATGATCACCAGATGCCTGTGTTTGGTTATGGTTCTGAAATGTCTGAAAGGATGCATGCCATTCTCCGTCATTGATCGTTTACGATGATATCATAAACCTCTTCTGGCGTGTCCGCAATAAATTTAGGTCCAAGTTTTTCAAGGGACTCCCGGGTCCTGAATCCCCAGCTCACGGAAATGCAGTCGAGTCCGGAATTCACTGCGGTTTCAAAATCCACGTTGGAATCTCCGATGTAGACCGCATCCTCTTTCTTTGCACCCATCTTTTCCAGTGCTGCCCAGACCATGTCCGGCGCCGGCTTCTTGTTGACGCCGGCTCTCTCGCCTTCAGCGTCATCGAAAAGTCCTGTAAAGAACACGTCACAAAGCTTCCTCATGGCCGCGTCCGCTTTGTTGGAAACGCAG
Source organism: Lachnospiraceae bacterium (assembly GCA_016287675.1). Lineage (GTDB taxonomy): Bacteria > Bacillota > Clostridia > Lachnospirales > Lachnospiraceae > RGIG3528. The sequence continues at coordinate 20,663 of JAEFAR010000033.1, read as the reverse complement.
GCAAGCTTAATGCCCTTATCCTTAAGTTTCTTAAGAAGTTCGGGGATGCCTGCATAGGGCCCCGTCTTGTCCATGCTGTGGGCGGAATAGAAAGGCATGAAGATGTCCAGCATCTTTTTTACGGTCTCTTCATCCGTTCCCGCGGGAGCTATGCGTTCCACCAGCTTTGGGATACCATTCCCCACGAACATGCGGATCTCGTCAATGGTGCGAAGGGGCATGCCCATCTGTCCGAGAGTGTAGTTGCAGGCAACGGTCATGTCGTCAAGTGTGTTGAGTATTGTGCCGTCCATGTCGAAAACGGCGACTTTATATCCGGGCATATCAATTCCTCCGATAACATAATCTCATGTGCAAAAAAACTCTGCACCGGAGAATGATTCTATCACAATGTAGATTTTTTCACAATCATGTTCTGGAAAGTTGATAATAGAATCCGCGCTTCGCGATGAGTTCCTCGTGGGTTCCGGACTCCATGATGCCCTTGTTTCCAATGCACAGGATCCTGTCTGCGTTTCGGACGGTTGAAAGTCTGTGGGCCACAATGAAGGTGGTCTTGTCCTTAGTGAGCTCATCCAGAGCTTCCTTTATGATCATCTCGGTTTCCGTGTCAATGGCACTTGTGGCCTCATCCATAATGATGATGGCAGGGTTCTTCAAAACGATGCGGGCAAAGCTGATGAGCTGCCTCTCTCCTGCGGAAAGATCCGCTCCCCGCTCCTCAAGCATATGGTTAAAGCCTCCGGGGAAGCGTTCTATGAATCTGTCGGCATGGATCAGCTTCGCACTCTCTATGCATTCTTCGTCGGTCGCATCCCATTTTCCGTAGCGGATGTTTTCAAGGATGGTACCCTTAAAGATGAAGGGGTCCTGCATGAGAACACCCACTTCGTTCCTTAAGGATCTCAGCTTGATGTCCCTGACATCCGTACCCTCGATGCGGACAGCCCCCTTCTTTACATCGTAGAAGCGTGTCAGCATGTTTATGACCGTGGTCTTTCCCGCTCCTGTGTGTCCCACCAGGGCGATGGTCTGCCCCGGCTCCACGTGGAGATTGAAATCCTCCAGGATCGGAACTCCCTCGTCATACTCAAAAGTAACATGATCAAAATCCACCGTTCCCCTGACGTCCTTAAGTTCCACCGCGTCCTCTTTGTCTGCTATGTCCACGGGATAGTCGATGGTGTCAAAAACCTGCTCCAGGTTTGAAGAAACCTGGGCCAGATCCTGGATGATGGTGGCGATCTGGGAAATGGGATCTCTGAAGGACGACATGTAGCTTGTGAAGGTGATGACTGTTCCCGCAGTAACCCCCATACCTCCGGCCAGGATCAGCGCCAGTGCAACCCCGTAGATCGCAAGGGTTCCAACATTCCAGAAGCCCATGGTGATGGGAGAATTGAGACGTGAAAGGATCACGATCTTCCACCAGGAGTGAACGCTCTTTTGATGGATCTCGTCGTAAACCGACTTGTTCTTTTCGATCCTGCTGTAGTTCTTTATGATCTGCTCTCCCATGATTGATTCCACAAGGAAGGCAGATCTGTTGGAGTTCTTGGCTCTAAGGTCTGTCCATTTTTTTGAGAGCACCCTCTTTAAAAAGGACATACAGGCTATCATGGGGATGACCGTGGCAAACACTACCAGAGTGAGCAGGGGGCTCAATGAAAGCATGAACACACTGACCACCACGATCTTCACGATGTAGACCGCGAACATCAGTACATAGTTTGAAAAAAATGACGCCAGTCCGTTAATATATTCCGTAACCCTGACAACGATCTTACCATCGGGTCTGCTGTCGTAGTAGTCAAAGGACAATTCCTGCAGGTGTTCAAAGATGTCCGTCCTGATCTTGGATATGACCTTGAATCCCACTTTACCCATCTGCTTTGTCTGTATGTAGGAAACGGTGATCTCAACTATCGCCAGAAAAAACATGCTTCCGCAGAGCATGATGAGCTGCCTGTAATCTTCATTGACAACGGTTTCATCCACAATGATCTTCAGTAATCTGGGCGGGATCAGGGAAGTGACGGATGAGATCAAAAGGAGGAGCCCCACACCGATCACCGTCTTCTTAAAGGGCAGCACGTACTTAAGCGTCTTCATCATCTGCTTAAGATCTATCTTTTTTTCTATTTTTTCATCCTGAAAAAATGTATTCCTTTTAGCCATGTTCAGCCTTTCTATGCACGCATCGCAGATCGCTGCGCTTTAATCGGTTTCCTTTTGGGACATCTGGATGTTGTAGACCTTTGCGAAGCTTCCGTTCATCTTCATGAGTTCATCAAAGGTTCCCCTCTCCTCCACGCGGCCTTCCCTCATGTAGAGGATCTCGTCGCAACCGGTAACGGACGAGAACCTGTGGGCCGTGATGATCAGCGTTTTTTCGGAAAACTTTTCGTAGATCTCATTAAGGAGCACCTTTTCCGTGTTCACATCCAGCGCACTTGTGGAATCATCCAGAACAAACACAGGAGCATTTTTAAGGAAGCATCTGGCAATGGAGATCCTTTGCTTCTGTCCGCCGGAAATTCCGATGCCACGCTCTCCGATAATGGTCTGATAGCCGTCTTCCAGCTTGTTTATGAAGCTCTCCGCCTGGGCATGGACCGCCGCTTCCTTCACCAGCTTCTGATCTGCATAGGGCTTCGAAAAAGCTATGTTTGATTCCACAGTATTGGAGAAGAGAAAAGCGTCCTGGAAAACGCAGGCATACATATCCCGGAGTTTATCCAGTCTGTATTCTTTAATGTCATGATCGTCAATGGTAATGCTTCCGGATGTGATCTCCTTGATCCTGAGGAGTGTTTTAAGAAGCACACTCTTTCCTGATCCGGTCTCTCCCACTATGCCCACTTTTTTTCCGTAAGGAATGGAAAGGGAGACGTCCTCCAGGATCTTCTGACCGTCGATCTCAAGGGAAACGTTCTTCATTTCGATATTGGGAGTTCCGGATTGCAGGCTGGGGATGCCCTCATCAGGTGTCCTGCTCTCTTTTTCCATGAACCTCTTTAATGCAAGCCCCGCAACAGCCTGCTGCTGCATATTTACAATGTGGTTGTTGATGCTGTTGATGTTACCCATGAGACGGACAACGTAGGATGATGAGGCCAGAATGTAGCCCGGAGTCAGGTTTCCTCTGATAACAAGGAAGGCTGCAATGGCGATGGTGCCCACGTAGGCGATCTGCTTGATGACGTTCAGGGTCATCTCGATGTCGGCGGTGAGGCCCACCTGCCTGATGTTGGTGTCCCTTAACGCCATGTTCACCTTATCAAATTTCTTTTTCTCCAGCTCTTCATTTACAAAGGATCTGACTATCCTGACACCGCTGATGTTTTCCTGGGTCGTCAGGTTCAGCTCTGCACTGTTGGCCCTGATCTTAATGAAATTTTCTCTTGCCTTCTTCTTAAAAACAAGCATAGTCAGGATCAGGACGGGTGTCAGCAACAAAGGAATGAACACGAAGGAAATGTCGATGGTGGCTATCAGAACGATGGTTGCCACAAGCATGAAAAGAGAATCCCCAAAGTAAGGGATCCTGTGGCAGAACAGTTCCTTAAACATTATGGTATCGCTGTTAAGGATCTGTAAAAGTTCACCGGAATTGTACTCGCTGATGGTGTCGGAATCCAGCTTCATGAGCTTGTCGTAGGATGCGTACCTCAGGGTTGTTTCCAGGTTAAGCCCCACTTTTTCCTGAATCAGATCCCGGACATATATCAGAACGATCCTCACCAGAACAAGCAGCATAAAAAAGCCTGCCACGGCAAAGAAGAGTTCCATGGAATGAACGGAACCGAATCTTCCGGTAAGCAGGAAATGAAAAACACCGCCGCTTTTGTCTTCAACCTTCTCGGAATTGATCACGAAGTCGATCAATATGCCTGACAGGAGAGGCAGGAGCAGTTCGGTGTATATGCCTGTAAAACTCATTATCTCGGCAGCAAGGGAGATAAAAAGGTCTTTTTTAAAGTATTTATATCCAAATTTAAATGTTTCCACAAAAGCACCTCGTACGGAGTGACTGTTTTATCAGCTTCTGTAATTCTTTAACCAGTGGTTAATTATATCACTTGCATTACAGAATACTACTGATTTCTTGTGGTAAATTGACGGAGTTTTGAACTCATAACCTCGTCCACAAAGGGTCAAAAAGAGCCGGGGACATGCCCCGGCCCAATTTATCAGGAAGGTTTTTTTACAATTCAAGTCTTCCGGCGCAGATCAGGCGTCCCGAAACACGGTCGAAAAGAAGGATGTCATTGCCTTTCACGTCGATCTTTGCTTCCTGGCCGATCCTGTAGATCACTCCGCCGAAGATGACGCCGGTAAGCAGGTAATCTCCCACTCTGAACTTCAAAGTGGATTCCATGCCGGTGGGCATGGCGCCGTAGATGGTGGTGTCGATCCTGCCCTCATCGGAAATGCCGATGGCTTCGGGACGGATGCCGAGAACGTAATCCTCTTCGGTTACAGCAGGAGCATCCTGAAGGCTGTCATCCTGCTCCTCCACCGTTTGAACGTGGTACTTGAAGACTTCGTCTTTATTAGATTTTTCAACAGCCCCTTTAAGGGAAAGCCTTTCTTTTTCATAGTCTGCTTTCTGTTTTGCTTTTTTGTCACGATCTGCCTTCCAATCATCGATCTTTATGTTGTCCGAAGGAACGAAGCGGGCTTTAACGCCTCCGAGGATGTCAAGGGCAACGCTTCCGTCCGCTGCCTGTTTTCCTTTTCCTTCAACAAAGTTCATGGAAGGATTTCCCACAAAATCCGCAACAAACAGGTTTTCAGGCCTGTTGTAGACTTCAAGGGGAGCGGCGTATTGCTGAAGTACTCCGTTGTTTACCAGGCAGATCCTTGTGGCAAGGGTCATGGCCTCCATCTGATCGTGGGTAACGTAAACAAATGTACTTCCGGTCTCCACGTGCAGTCTCTGGAGCTCGTATCTCATCTCAAGCCTCAGCTTCGCATCAAGGTTTGAGAGAGGTTCATCCATGAAGAGCACCTGAGGTTCCGGAGCGAGAGTTCTTGCGATGGCAACTCTCTGCTGCTGGCCTCCGGAAAGTTCTGCAGGATATCTGTCCATGAACATTCCGATCTTAACGATCCTTGAGCAGGCTCTGACCTTGGAATCGATCTCTTCCTTTGTGAGCTTTCTTTTAGCAATGACCGGTTCTCCGTTAACCGTCACCTCGAACTTTTCATTAAGATCCTTGCCTTCCTTACGGTAAGCTGCCCTGATGCCCTCAAGTTTTGTACAGTACTCCGTGTACTTCGCTTTTGCGGCTTCATTCGGATCCGACGCCTCATGGAGTTTGAGGCCGTAAAGCTCTTTGGCGGTGTAGATTGAAAGGTTGTAATTATCTATGAGCTTTACCAGGGCTTTCTTTTCATCCGTTTTTCCGGTCTTATCCACGCACTCGGAGATTATCTCCTTCACCCGGGCTCCGTTCGTAAGCGCCCTGATCATGTCTCCCGCCCGCTTTGCTTCAACGTCCAAAACAGGCATCTCTTCGTCAATGTTCTTGAGACCGAAGGATATGTTCTCGTAAACGGTCATATTGGGCCAGAGTGCATAGTTTTGAAAGAGGAATCCCACTTTTCTCTTGTTTGCGGGAATGTTGATCCCTGCATTGGAATCAAAGACCACCCTGTCACCGATGGTGATGCGGCCTTCCGTGGGAGTCTCAAGACCTGCGATCATTCTTAAGATCGTGGTCTTTCCGCATCCGGAAGGTCCCAGAAGGGTAATGAATGAATTGTTGGGAATGTCGAGGCTCACATTGTCCACGCCGAAGAATTTACCCCAACGCTTTGTAATGTTTTCAAGTTTGATATCAGGCATTTCTACTTACCTCCTATGCCACTGTCCAGGCTGGCCCCGGTCAGTTTGTTGACAAGTGTGTTAAATACAAGGATCGTAACGATCAGGATAAGATTTATGGCACTGGAGAATGCATACAGTCCCATTTCATCAAAATAGTCCAGAGTAGTGGAGAGAATGAAGCCCTGAGTGCAAAGGAGCAGGAACAGGGACAATTCTCTTAAGCATGTCATAAAGGGCAGAAGATAACCGCTTATGATGGATGATTTCTGGATGGGGATGATGATCTTTACCATCCTCTTTATCCATGAAGTGTTCTGGATCACCGCTGCCTCTTCCAGCTCACCGCTGATCTGAAGCATAGAGTTCAGCGAGCTTCTGGAAGCGAAAGGAATGTACTTTACAACACCTGCAATGATGAGAAGGGTGTAGGTGTTGAAAAGATTGATGTGCTCATTCGAAAACAGTATGAAGAAGGCCGCACCCACTGCGATGGAAGGCATGAGGTAGGGCAGGAAAGCCACATTGTTCACGTAGTTTGCCCACTTGCTCCTTCTGTTCTTTGAGACTGCGTAACCGATCAGGGTTCCGATGGTTCCGGCTATCAGGGCACATGCCACCGCAAGGAGAAGAGTTCCGAAGAAGGCATGCCAGATAGTGTTGTTGTACAATATGCCCGACTGCCCGTACATTCCGTTCTCTGTCACGTTCTCATTGGTGAGCCACCACTTGGTGGTGAGATGGGCCAGATTTCCGGTGTACAGGAAACTGTAGTCTCCGGGGTTGGGCAGGAAGGTTTCCAGCGCGAAAAGGATGATGGGCCATATGCTTGTAAAGAAGGTGATAACGATGAAAACGATACCTACCGCATATTTTCCGATCTTCCCAACCCTGAGCTTTGTAAGCTGCCCGGATTTACCCGTTACAGTAGTGTAGTTCTTGCGGCTCTTGAGGCTCATCTGGTTGAGTCCCAGGATCAGTACGCCGAAGATCATCATTATGATGGCGATGATGCTGGCTTCACCGGTGTACTTGCTGTTCATGGAAATGTATTTTGTCGAAAGTGTGGTAAGGTTCAGATAATGAGGCACCGGGTAACTTCCCATGGCGCTTCCGAAAACCAGAAGGATGGTGGAAAGTATAGCCGGCTTGATCATGGGAAGTGTTACCTTGAACATTATCTTCCATTTCGGAGTGTCAAGGATGGTAGCCGCTTCCTCAAGATTTGCGTCCATGTTTTTGAAAATGCCGCCGATCAGGATGTAGGCAAAGGGTGCGTAGTGCAATCCCAGCACCATGGCGCTGGGGAACAGCCCCTGGCACCACCATGCAGGCATATGCACGCCGAACAGCGATGCAAGAAGGCCGTCTGCGGTACCTGTTACAGCATTTGAGTAAAACATGTGCTGCCATACAACAGCCAGAGTCCACTGAGGCATGATGTAAGGAAAGATGAAGATGGAACTCAGATAACGCTTGTACTTCATGTCGGTCCTGGTCACAAGGAATGCGAAGAGTCCGCCGAAGAGTATGGAAATGACGCATGTAAGCACTGAAAGAAAGATCGTGTTCACAAGAGGTGTCCAGAGATTTTTCTTTGCGAGCTTACTTGTAAATAGATCCACATAGTTGGCAAATGAATAGCCCGATACCTTTCCCGTCAGATGTTGATCGATGGTTCCGGGATGGATCTGGAAGGTATCCTTTATTATCGCAACTATAGGCGCAACAGTGCTGAAAGTCAGGACGATACCGAAAAGCAGAAGTATGATGTTCTGGGGTCTTGAAAACCAGGTCCTGACTTTATTTCTGAAGATTGCGCCCTTGTCAGCTTTTACGGTTGTCATGTGTGATCCTCCTGATAAGAGCCCTTTTTAAATGGGGGTGCCACCTGCAAAAGCGACACCCCCACAGTTTTTATCGTATATTATTCGGCTTTGTAATGATCAAGAACGTCGATCCAGCTGCCGACTGTGAAAGAAACTTCAGAGCAGTACTTGGGATCTTCCAGTACCAGTTCGCCCTTGCCTTCCGCAGTCCACCAGTCATATCCTCTGTCGTTCTTTGCGGGGTAATCGGCTCCGCCGCCCTGAGAGTGATGGAACTTATCCTCGATCGCCTTTGCAACGTTAGGATTGGATGAGTATCCACCCATGTCTTTGCCCCATGCTTCAAATCCTTCTTCGGTGCAGGTCATGAATGCTATGAATGCACATGCTGTCCAGGGAAGAGGGCTGTTCTTGGTAACAAAGAGATAATGGCAATAGCCGTATCCGCCGATACCTGTGTAGTCGTCCTGGTAAGCCGCAACGTTTATGTTGTTAACGGAAACGCTGGCAGATTCCTTAACGGAACGAAGTTTTGAGTAAACAAGAAGTCCGGACTGATCCTTGGCGGAAGAATCTACAAGGATGTTGCAGATAGGGCCGTCATCTGTCTGCTCGTTGTAGCTGTTGACCCAGAGCTTGATCCATGCAAGAGCATATGCTCCGTTTGCGCCGAGTCCCAGATCCTTTGCATCTGCCTGCATAGCCTTGATGGTGGGCTCGAAGTAGGCTTTCTTTGTTGAATCGAGCTTGTCATATGCTGCCTTCAACCATCCTGCATACTTGTCCTGAGTGAGCATCATAAGGAAGTTCTTTCCTACGATCTCGGAGTCAACTCCCATGAAAAGAGGATGTGATCCTTCATAAACAAAATCCCAGCAGTTTGTATACTTTGCTGTTCCGTTGTTGTTGTACATGAACACCTTGTTCAGTGTCTGCAAAGACAGAAAACCGTCGTACTTTGCGGCTGTTGTTCCCTTTGCTTCTGCCCACTCCTTGGGAATAAAAGTCTTTAAGATGTTTGTGTCAACCATCTTGGACTGGATCTGATTACCGTCCTGGATAAGCGTCATGGCAAATGTACCCTGGCTCTTTAAGCTGTCGGATGAAAGCTGCTCAAAGATCTTGTTGTTCTTGGGCTGCTGCCACTCGAACTCCATGGTGTAATTGGGATCGATGGTCTTAAGATAATCGATGAAAAGAGGGAGCGCGGACTTACCGCGGCTGGAGTTTCCCACTCCGTAAAAAGTCTTACCCTTCGACTCTTCAATAGCCTTCTTGGCAAGCTCTTCCAGTGTCATTCCCTGAGCTTCCTTAATGATCTTGTCCACAGCAGTCTCTTCTCCCTTAGACTTGCTGCCTGCGCCGCCACAGCCCGCAAACATGCTTACAGCCATAGCAAAAACCAATACAGTTGCTAAAAACTTTCTCTTCATTTATCCTCCTTTTGCGACAAAAAAATGTACTCATCGTCGCTTAATTTGATGAGTACATTATACTTGTGCATATTGTATATTTTAATAGGAGAAAACTGATATTATTTGTAAATTTTGCACAAGTTGCATGGTGAGTATGATAAAAGCATAATGGTGTAAGCTTATTTAAAACTTGCAAGAAGCTTTTCGTACTTCCTGTTCTCTCTTCTGTTTCTGAAGAAGCCTCCCAAAAATCTGCCGAAGCCTCGGAAGAAATGACCGTTAGCCATCATGAGGACAGCCTCGCTCATCTCCATGGAAACAAAATTTCCTGCCATTTTGCAAAGTGCGCGGACAGGCATGTTATAGATGAAAAGGGAATTAAGATCCGGAATGCCCTTGGCGGCGGATCTTTCCACATTTTTCTTAAGGATCCTGTACAGCAGACGGAAAACTGCGGATCGTGCTTCACCCATCTTGCAGAAGGGATCGTTGATCTCCAGTTCGCCGGTATGTTCCGTGGGAAGATCATGACCGTAGAGCAGTTTAAATTCTTTATCGGACACTTTTAAGATCTTTCCGGATGCATAGGAAGGCAGATCCTTAAGATCATAAGGGATTTCGGTCATGTTTCCGGAAACACCGACAGTTCCCGAAAGAACGATGTTCCTTGAGGAAGCACCTATCATGATGTCATATGTTCCTCCCTCAATCTCCCATTTTGCAGTCTTTGCGTTAAAGAATCTGAAGGTCTTGTCATCAAAATCCATGCTTACTGTCTTTGTTTCTCCGGCTTTAAGGGCAACTTTCACGAAGCCTTTAAGTTCCTTAAGAGGTCTCACGATCTTTGAGCCCTTAAGTCCCACATAAAGCTGTACGACCTCTTCGCCCATCACATTTCCTTTGTTCGTAACGGAAAGTGTTACCCCTTTTTCGCTGACCTTAAGATCATTGTAAGCAAATTCCGTATAGCTGAGTCCGAATCCGAAGGGGAAACGTACTTCTACATCAGCCTTGTCATAATATCTGTAACCCACATAAAGTCCTTCACGGTACTCGAGATTTGTGGTCTCTGTGCCGGAATAGTTCACTACAGAGCAATCCTCGTAAGCCACAGGCCAGCTTTCGGAAAGCTTACCCGAAGGATTTGCTTTTCCGGTAAGGAGGTTCATGACAGCGCTTCCGCCTGCCTGACCTGTGAGAAGCCCGTTAAGAAGAGCCTTGCAGTTTCCGATCCAGGGTGTTTCCACAGCACTTCCGCTGCTTAAAACGCCCACGATGTTCGGATTTATATTGTAAAGATCCTCCAGGAGTTCCTGCTGGATCGCGGGTATCCGCATGTGCAGTCTGTCTCCGCCCTCAGTCTCGCTCACTTCGTCAAGTCCGAAGAAATAGAGGACGATGTCTGCCTTTTCCGCAAGCCTGAGTGCGTTGTTATAGAGATCCTTGTCGGGTTTTCTTCCCGTACGTACATATCCTCTTTCACATCCCACAACATTAAGAGAGTAGTCACGGATCACATCCACTATGCTCTCGATCTTTGTGGAATTAACAATGGAAGAGCCTGCTCCCTGGTATCTGGGTGTGAAAGCAAAATCACCGATGATCGCAACGCTTGCACCGTTCTTTAAAGGCAGGATGTTACCCTCATTCTTTAAAAGAACGGCACTCTTCTCTGCAGCTTTTCTTGCAAGCTCGTGATGTTCGGCTTCTTTAATGCCATTTTCTTTCTTTACGGAAGCGGCATAGAGTGCGGCTTCCACCACAGGAAGAACTGCCTCGTCGATCTCTTCTTCCGTAATGCTGCCCTCTTTCAAGCCGCGAAGGAGCTCTCTTGCGGAATCAAGTCCGGGAGTGGGCATTTCCACATTGGAGCTGGCCTTAACGCCCTTGATGTGGTCGTTACTTGCGCCCCAGTCGGTTACCACGATGCCGTCAAAGCCCCACTCATCTCTTAAGATCTCCTTAAGGAGATGTCTGTTCTCGTTGGCATATTCTCCGTTAATGCTGTTGTAAGCGGACATGATGGCCTTGGCTCCGCCTTCCTTTACCGCGATCTCAAAGCCCGTGAGATAGATCTCCCTGAAAGTCCTCTCATCCAGAACGGCGTTCATGGCCATTCTGCGATACTCTCTGGAGTTCACCGCGAAATGCTTCGGGCAGGCATATACGCCCTTTGACTGTATGCCTCTGATGTAGCCCGCTGCCATCTTTCCCGCAAGATAGGGATCCTCGGAGAAATACTCAAAATTTCTGCCACAAAGGGGACTTCTCTTGATGTTCAGACCGGGTCCCAGAAGAACGTTAACATTCTGTGCATTAGCCTCCTGACCGAGAGCTTCTCCGATCTCCCCGGCAAGCTCAAGATCCCAGGAAGATGCAACAGTTGCCGCCGTAGGGAAGCAGGTTGCGGGAAGTGATCCTCCGAGTCCCAGATGATCGCCCTTTTCTCCCTGTCTCCTGAGTCCGTGAGGTCCGTCGGAAAAGACTATGCTCTGAAGACCGAGACGGGGAATGTCTCTGCTCATCCACTCGTTTTTCCCTGCCAGTAAGGCACATTTTTCTTCTGTTTTCAGTTCTTTTAAGATTTCTTTTGCCGTCATAATGCCATCCTTTTCATATGCGTTATGGGTTTAGTTTTCTGCCTTTACTTCTCTCTTTGTTTCGGGGAAGATCCACTTGTTTACAAAGAAGAATACAACCATGGAAACTCCGCCGTTAAGGACTGTTGTTCCGATCTCCTTTAACCATGCAAGATTTGCGGGGATAGCGTAGGTGATGCCACCCTTCCAGATGCAGTTGATGGAATTCACGATGCAGGTGATGATGCAGAACGCTATGAAGTAAACAGCTCCCTGCTTTGCGGGTTTTTCATAGTTTCTGAAGACCACATACTTCTGGATAAAGAAGTTGATCACTTCGAACACGAACATGGCGATCATATAGGCAACGAAGTAAGCAGCGCCTCCTTCTTCCGGGCCATATCCGATGATGTACCAGGGGAAGGTGTGTCCGAACATGGTGATCTCAATACCGGGGAAACCAAACGCCTTGTCCCCGAGAAATGCAAATGCTCCGGGAAGGAAGATCAGGAGAAGCATCTTAAAAACCGTGATGAGGTTGGAAACGATGACAAAAAGTCCGCCTTCTCTGACCCACTTTGCTCCGTTAGGGTGCTTCTCGGCAAAAGCTCCCCAGGTCTTATTCCAAAAATCTTTCATATGTTTTTCCTTTCATTGCGGATAAATCTTAATATCCTTTTTACACTACTATACCAAACCGGAGCAAAAAAACACGCTTTGGGGACAAAACGTGCTTTTATAAGGATATTCTGCAAGAGCTTTTTTCGATCATCCGTTGTTGGTCAGTAAAACCTTGATGGTTACCCAGTTTTTGTTCTGGGAGAAGCTCATGGATCCGTTGTACTTTTCCGCGATCATCCTGATACTCTTTAATCCGAAGCCGTGGTTCTGCTTGTCTTCCTTTGTGGTCTTGGGAAGCCCCGCTCTGTGAGGGATCAGTACCTTCTTGTCGCAGCAGTTTATGCATTCCACCACGAGGAAATTGTTTTTGGACTTTACCGAAAGGGTGATGAGCCTGTTTTCGGGCACGGTGATGGTCTGGGTCGCCTCTATGGCGTTATCGAGAAGGTTTCCGAAAAGGGCGCATATGTCTCTTACATGCATGAAACTTAAGTTTGCACCGTCCGCCATCACTTTAAAGGTGATGCCCTTCTTTCTGCACTGAAGGCTCTTGTTGGTGAGGATAACATCCAGAACCTGATTTCCCGTGTTCTGAAATGATTCCTGAATAGCGATCTGCTGTTCCAGTTCTTCAAGGTACTCCTGCTTCTTTTCGGGACTGGGCTCATTTTTAAGGGCGATCAGATAGTGCTTAAGATCGTGGATCTCTTTTCTAAGCATCTCCGAATTGTCCACGGAAAGCTTGTATTGTTCGTACTGCCTTTTAAGCAGCTGATTGATGGCAAAATTCTGGTTGAACATGGTGCTCTCGTAGATCTTGTCCTTCTGGGTCATGAGCATGAGCACACCTCCCAGATCCACAAGAGTTCTTACATAGAGGATATTGTCCACGGAAAAAGGCGTGTTGGTCCATACAAAACTCACATTGGAAAGAGAAAAGGCTCCTATGCCCGTGGCAATGGCGGATGCAAAATCCTTAAGAGTGATCTCCGGCTGTACATCCTGCCTGGAAGTCCTCCTGTCTATCCTGTAGACCACATAGAACACCACAGAATAAACTATCAGCATAAGGGCTGTGGAAATGATCTTGGAAGGTCCCAGAGCCATGGCATACCATACATAAAACATCCTGTAAAGAGATGCGGAAAACTCTGCCAGTAAAAACGCCTGTGCAGTGTAAAAGCCGCTTTCCAGCGGTGTTGCATCCACAACAAAATAGATCTCAAGGTAGATGATCCCCACAGCGATCATCATGTTGGGTATCCAGAGAGAAATGTGCGAAAAGCCTGCTATGATCTGAAATATGGTCTGAAGAAAGGCAAAGGCTATGCAGAGCACCGCAAACAGCGGTCCCGTCTTTTTTCTTTTGTGGGCGAGAAAGCAGACAAAAACAGCTCCCCATTCCGCAAGTCCGGTAAAAAGACGGGGAGTGTCCATGATGTTTTCCGGGGCAAGGATCTCCAAAAGGCTCATAATATACCCTCCGTAAGCTCGTTCATAAACTCTTTCTTTCGTGCCCTGCTGATGGGAAGAGTCGTTTTATCGACCAGAACCACCTCATCCCGGTCTATGGCAAACACTGCCGAAAGATTGACGATGTAAGCATTGTGACATTTTGAGAACCCCCGGGTCTTTAAGATCTCTTCGTATTTTTTCAGAGGTCCGACGGTGATGTAATCCTCTTCTTTGGTGTGGATCAGCACGTTGTTTCTCCTGCTCTCGATGTAAGAGATGAGGGAACAGTCAAGCTTTACCTGCTTTTCGGAGGCAGAGAACACGATGTAGTCCTTCTTGTTCTTCTGGTCCACTCTTCCCATGGCCTTTTCCACCAGCTGTTCAAACTGGATGTAGGAAACAGGTTTAAGGACATAGCCCAGAGCATCCACCTGATAGCCCTGCACTGCGTACTGAACCGTGGTGGTGATGAAGATCAGCACCACATTTTTGTCCACTTCCCTGATCCTTTTTGCCGTGGTCATCCCATCCAGAAGTTTCATCTGTATATCCAGAAAGATGATGTCATAATCCGTATTGTAATCATCGATTATGTCCATACCGTCCCTGAACTCACGGACCGAAAAAGATGTTTTATGCTCTTCGCCGTAACGGTCAAGATAGCCCTTAAGGATCTCCACATGCTTCTGTTCGTCTTCCACGATCGCAATGTTAACCATAAACTACTCCTTAATCCGGAAAGGGGTCCCCGAAATTGGGAACCCCTGTTTGTAAAGTATTATATCACTATTTGGACTGAGCCGCAAGCCACTGCCAGAGGGTAGTATCCTTGCCGTTAAGCTTTACGTTCTGTCCGTCGAAGTCCTTTGCACAATCGTTGTTGAGGGCGTAGATCCATGAGTAATGACCCATGTAGCTGTATGCCGTTCCGTCTTCGTTCTTATAAAGCCCCGACAGATCTCTCACATCGTCCCAGAATGTGAAATGAACTTCCTTTGCACCTGCAGCTGCCAGTCTCTTGTAAGTGGCAACGGTGAAATCCCCGGGAAGGACCGTGGTATCATTCTTTGCATGTGTGAACCACATGGGGATGTTCTTTATTGCCTCAAGCTGAGCATCGGTGATGTTTGCGTCCGCATATGCCTCGCAGCAGGGATAAGCTGCGGCGAAGTACTCGGGATGAAGAAGTATCATGTTCATGGTCATGTAACCGCCGTTGGAGCATCCGCCGATCAAAATGCGGTTTTTGTCGATATCGGGATTAGCGTCAACGTATTCGGTGATCAGCTTCCAGAGAGCCTCTTCATACATGGATGCAGTCGCTCCGGTGGAGAGTTCTCCTGTTCCGTTATCCATCCACATGGTAGGCGACTGGGGAGCCAGAACGTAAGCACCGTTTCCGTCGAAGCATTTCTGGACCTCGTCCTGCCAGAGTGCAGACACTCTGTTACCGAGAGTATTGATCCTGATGTCCTTACCGCCTTCACCCATTCCGTGGAGCCAGATGATGAGAGCGTTCTTTTTGTTGTCTTTGGAAAGCTTCTCGGGAGCATAGGAAGCATATCTGAGTTCCTGACCCGCATATGTTGCGACCGTTTCAGTTACATCATTTAAGTCCGGGCAGAGGATCCGGTTCTGCTTTTTGCACTCAAGTTTGGTGTAAACCGTTTTACCGATCTTAAGCTTTTTGCCGTTAACAAGAGTTACGGTGTGGTTGTAAGGAGCAGCCCATGTGTTTCTCTGAGTGTCCATGAAATCATAATGGAAAGGATTTGTCTCATCCTTTGCGGGATCTACCGTCATCTCCACAGCGATGAACCTGGACTTTCCGTTTACTTTGTTACCCTGTTCATCGGAAATGTAGGCATCCGTTACGACCCTGTCCGCCACCGTATCACCCATGGCAGCCATAAAGCCCTGCTTTGTGACAGAGACCTTGAACATGTCCCCACTGACATCGGAAGCTTTCACATCATCCGTAAGATTCAGGACGATCTTGTTCGCTCCCGGCCCCCAGTCATATCCTGTTACAATAAGTGTAGAATTCACATTCAAAGGCGCCACACTTTCCGAAACTACGTTTCCTGTATAGTTAACCCCGATGACAGAGCCCAAAACACAGGCAGTTACAAGGATGCATGCAAGGAATGCGGGAACATGTCTGTTGTATGCCGCATCCAGAGCCTTTGCTCTCGCTTTTCCCTCACCGTAGGTCAGGTTTTCAAGATCTCTGTAAGCCTTTTTCTTTGCTTCACGACGCCTGAGAGCATAACCGTATCTTGCGATCTCCTTCTCTTCGGCGCCGGATACATTTTTATAATCAGCTTCGAAAGCATCCTTCAATGCCTTCTTTTCTTCTTTTACCTTGTCAAAAGCCTTCTTGTCTTCATCGGACATGGTCGCTTTTCTGATGAAGCTGTATGCGCAGTAACCGACCAGAAGGATGCAGAAGATGATGCAGGAGAAAAATGCAACATCTTTAACATTCTGAGCCGCTGTCTTTACGATAGGTGTGGGAACGTTAACGTACTTGTTTTCTTTAACGATCTTCTCAACGATGACTTCCTTCTCGACGATCTTTGTTCCGCCGCCGCTTACGGCAAGGCCCATGTTGGGGCCGCCCACCTTTAAGCAGTCAACGTTGGGAGCAACAAGCATCATTGCCCCGGGCTGCTCGATGACTTCAAGAGAAACGGTGTTTGTGCCTGCGGCAAGGTCCGCGCGGACATATACATCCGTCCAGTTGTCGTAGTTTGCACCGGCTTCGAGAGTGATGTCTTCAAAATCAAGTTCCTTGCCGTTAAGTGTGATCTTTACGGAACCTTTGAGCTGCATGGGGCCGTTTCCGAAGGTCTCAAAGGAGAATGCTCCGGATGCAAGAACAAAGTCAAGTGTAGCAGCTCCGCCCTTGTGCTCGAAAGTCCATGTAACCTTGTTGCCCACTGCTCCGAGGAAGCCCACGTTCTTTCCGCCGCTGGCTGTGTCGTGGTCTTCAACAAACCGGTCACCCGTGCTGGGTGTTCCTTCCACCGTCGCATCCTCTGCTTCATAGGTTACTACGGGAGTGTTGTCCGCAACTCCCGCCGATCCCGGGTTTCCGAGTCCGGGAGCACAGATCTTCAGGCAGTCGATGTTGGGTGATACAGGGAAAAATGCATTGGGCTGCTCGATGATCTCAAGCGCTACCCTGTTTGTACCTGCATTAAGTTTAGCAGGAACAAATACTTCTGTCCAGTTGTCATAGTTTTCATTGCCTTCGAGAGTGATATCGTCAAAAGCAAGTTCTTTGTCGTTAAGGTAAAGCTTTACGGCATCCTTTAACTGCATGGGTCCGTTTCCGAAGGTCTCAAAGGAAAAAGCTCCGGATGCGAGCACAAAGTCAAGTGTTACATCTCCGCCTTCATGCTCAACGGTCCAGGTGATCCTGTTGCCAGCCACACCGAAAAATCCGACGTTTTTCCCACCACTTGCAGATGCATGCTCCTCTACGAAGGAGGCACCTTCCTGACTGGGTGTACCCGTAATTTCCGCATCTTCTGCTTCATAAACCTTGCCCTCGGCTGCCAGAACATCGTAGGATGCTCCGGAAACCGTGAGAGTGAGTGCTGTTGCCAGGGTCAAGGAAACAGCTTTAAAAAGATTTTTAAGATTCTTTTTCATTATCTTACGTTCCCCCTTCTCTGCTCAATGATACCGATGATGTACTTCCTGTGCTTTGTCGTGCGGAGTACGATGAGTACTGCATAGAGCACGATGCCTGCACCGAGAACAATATCAATTACGGTAAGAAGTGTACGTGTAAGATGGGATTCCTCTCCCGCCATGGCGAAGGAAGAACCTGTTGCATTACTGTTTGCTGTTGTATAGAAGATGTTCTTTGCAGCTCTTCTTGCCGCCTGCTGGATGAAGGGATCTGCCAGATCCTCATCGGACCACTTGGGACTTAAGAATTCCATACCCGTGAGCAGCAGGTCATTACCTGCAACGATGCTCCACTGAGGATTCATGAATGCCTGCATGGACATGTAGTAATCGGAGATGACCGTTCCATGGAAGCCCCACTCATTTCTTAAAACTGTGGTAAGAAGCTCATAGTTGTTGCCTGCCCACTTGTCACCGATACGGTTGAAGGAGCTCATGACAGCTGTTGTGCCGCCTTCCTTTACGGAAAGTTCAAAAGGTACAAGATAGATCTCACGAAGAGCCTGCTCGTTCAGCCATGTGAAAAGTCCGTTGGAAGCACGATCCGTTTCTGTTTCATTTGCCGCAAAGTGCTTTACATAGCAGTAGAGACCATACTCCGCCGCGCCGTGACAAACCTTTGCCGAGATCTTACCGGAAAGAAGAGGATCTTCGGAGAAGTACTCGAAGTTTCTTCCGTCGTAAGGTGAGCGGTGAATGTTAACACCGGGTGCGTACCATCCGGGGATGGAGTAGTTTTTGGATTCGATACCGAGAGCCTCACCCCAGAGATGAGCAACTTCCTCGGAGAATGTGCTGGATACAACCGTTTCATTGGGATAAGCAACACCCCATCCGCCTGCAACGCCTGTGGAGGAAGCATTCTGGTTGTTGAAGCCGTTAGGGCCGTCGAAGTCGAGGCACTTGGGCTTATCAACGGAAGCAACCGCTTCGTTCTTGTAACCGCCGAAAGAAACCAGATCGATCATCTCCTGTACAGTGAGCTGATCCATGAATTCATCCCACTTGGGATCGTCAAATGCAACGCCTGCCATGTCATTAAACTTTATGCCTGCGTCAACGCCTGTTGTAACTGCTTCGTTCTCGTAAGAAGCAAGGGCAACGGAATCGTTCCTGTAGGAAGCATTATCTGTTGCTTTTACTGCTGCGGAAGCCTGTCTGGGCTCCTGATAAACGGGAAGTGTCATGTCTTCTCTTGTCATATACTTAACGGGAACCGTTTCGCCGGAACCGTCTGCGTATCCGAAGATGCCCACAGCGGCAATGAGATCGGACTCTCTCTTTCCGTCCCTGCCGTCCTTGTACACGGCTTTCTTCTTTACGGTATAATTGTCGGAGGCGATCATGTCATGAGAGTTGTTCATGAGCTTGATCTCGTAATCACCCGCCGAGAGGACATATGCCTTCTCGCCGAGGTAGTCAAATGCAGCCATGTCTTCAACAGCAAATGTGATCGTAAGTGTCTCGGACTCGCCGGGCTGAAGAAGGCCTGTCTTTGCAAAGCCTGCAAGCTCTACGAAAGACTTTTCGATCCTTTCCGCCTTATCGTAAGGAGCAGTGAAGTAAACCTGAGCTACTTCCTTACCTGCTCTGTCACCTGTGTTGGTAACCTTTACCTTGACTTCGATCTGTCCGTCCTTTTCCTTCATACCTGTCATTTCCTGTTTGAAGGTGGTGTAGGAAAGACCGAAACCGAAAGGATAGGCAACTGCTTCATCATAATTGATGAAACCTTCGTGAGCCGCTGTCTCGTAGTATCTGTAGCCCACATATATGCCTTCGCTGTAATCGATGTAATGAGCATTGCTCTTGTCCGTATAGGTCTTGGAACCGATCTCACCCGCATTGTAGTATGTGGGATCCTTCGTGAAATCTACTGCATATGTGTCTGCGAGACGACCGGAAGGATTAACGGTTCCGGAAAGAGCCTGTGCAATGGATGTGTTACCCACAAGTCCGGGAAGACCAACCCACATGATGGAGTCGATATTGGGATCGTTTTTGATGGGTGCCACCTGCATAACGTTGGAGATGTTAAGAAGAACCACTGTCTTCTCAAAATTCTTTCCAACGTAATCAAGAAGTTCCTTTTCTTCCGCGGACAGTGCAAGATAGTCAAAGCCCTTCTTTTCGACTGTGGGAAGATCGTTTCCTTCACCGCCTACACGGCCCAGTACGATGATTGCTGTATCGGACCATGCCTTGGCGCCTTCAAGAAGATCTGCCTTGTAGTCCTTGGCAATAGATGCCTCGTAGATGGCCATATCCGTGCTTCCTACCGCAAGACCTGCCTGACGGTCGGATTTGAATGCCTTGTAGAAATCTGCCAGGGGCTGATAGATCTCGAAGCCTTCTGTTTTAAGTGCCTCATAAAATGTTATGGCGTTGGTCACGTCAGCGGAACCGGAGCCTGTACCGCCCAAAACCATACCATGTGATGACCATCCGAATACCGCTACCTTATTGTTCTTCTTAAGATCAATAGGAAGAGCGTTATTCTCGTTCTTCATCAGTACTACACCTTCTGCCTCGATCCTGAGGCTTACTTCCTTCGCGTTGGCTCTGGCCGCATCTGCACCCTCTCCTTCAAAGGTTGCGCCGGTGTTGCCTGTGAGGAAGATTTCAATCGTGTTGTAAGATTTTACAACAAAGTAATTCAGTGCAAAAGTAAACACCATGAGAAATGCAAGGACCGACAGGTTGATTCCCAAAAACCTGCGGTTGCTCATGGCTTTCTTTTTCTTTTTTTCCTTCATTAGGACCTCCTCTGATTTGTCTTTTAACTTGAATTTTCCTTACTTATGCTCCGTAAGACGGTATCAGATTATCACAAAATTTTAAACCATGTCTTTTTGGGGACGGACTGCATTTTTCAAAGGACAACTTGCAAAGACCGCCTTTGAAGCAAAAAAAACGGGGCCTACCCCCGTTAGTTACACGGTTTTGCCCCGTTTGTATCATTATAATTCTGTCCTGAAGTGCAGAACGGGAAGTATAATGCTGATCCTTGTTCCTCCCTGTTCAGGTCGTTCCGCTCTCACTCCGTATTCTTTGCCGAAATAGATCCTGATTATGGTATTCACGTTATTGAAGCCAAGATGTCCCCTTAATGCTTCGGGGTCATCGTTCTCCAGGGCCTTGACGGTCTCGTCGTTGATCCCTCTCCCGTTATCGGTAATGCTGATCTTGAGGCTATCCCCTTCCTGTGCCGCATCGATCTCTATATGCC
>JAEFAR010000005.1 GCA_016287675.1 Lachnospiraceae bacterium | reverse complement strand
CCATGCGGCCTCGGTCAGAGTTTTTTCTTTCTTCTGCACAGCCGATGCGGACCGTGCTTCCGCGATGTTCTCCAAAGTGGGAGTCATCTTGTTTCTGATAAGATACTCGGCTTCGGCGCCGGATACTGTTTTTTCGTTACCGCTCATTTCGAGAGCAACGGCGATCTTTTGCAGATTTGCTGCAGTAACGGGGAGATTGGCTCTCATGAGTTTGTCTGCGATCTTTTCCGCATCGGGATTTCCGCCAAGCGTCCTGATGGCCATTGCGATGATCGCTTCTCTTTCGTCGACCTTTGCTTCTATCTGATCCTGAAGAGCATTGTTAAAAACTTCTTTCTGAAGCTTCAGTCTGTCAACAGCGGCACTGAGTTCTTCGGCTGTCATTGCGAAAACATCAAAGCCTTCGTTTATGAGGGCTTCCATGTCGTCTGTGCTCATCTTGTCGGAAGTTTCTTCCAGACGATCCTGATTCTTCTCGGCCTCTGTTTTTTCTTCATCCGAACTTTGGGCAACAGAATTCTCGCCGTTCAGATTTTTGGAATAGATGTCCGAAGTCTGAGCGGAATCGAGATTTTCTTCAACTGCGCCGAAGGAAGCTTCGATAGATGAGAAAGATGATTTGGATGAGGAAGAGGTTTTTTGTGTCTTACTCTGTCCGATCTTACTTAATGCGTCTTCCAGACCTGAGGAAGAAGTGGGCTTTGAGTCGTGATTGTTAACGCCGTAAGCGGCAAAAGCATTTTGGATATTCATAAACACCTCGTGATAAAAAAGGGGTTAAACAGTGATCAAAGTAGGTTGTTTTCGGATAAAACGAGATTTACCCGATTTATATATCGGCATTTTCAGGGGAAGAATTTAGTCAGACACGAAGGTTAGCGACGGTCGGTGGTAGCGGGATGAGTTGTAAACAGGCCGGGTTGATTTTTATGCCGTAGAGCTCTGCGATGTTGTACAGAATTATAAAAATATATAAATATGCAATAATATCGTTATAAAACAATTTAATATTCAAATCCAATCCCGTTAACAAAATAGTTGCAATATTCAAAAAATATGCTATGATAGTCTTTAGTAATGCCTTGAAATAGGGCACTTAGAAGCACAACAGACATCAGGAGGAGACAGAAAGTGATCAAGAAAGAAATGATTGCCATGCTCCTGGCGGGAGGCCAGGGATCAAGGCTTGGCGTGCTTACTGCCAATATGGCAAAGCCGGCGGTTACTTTCGGAGGGAAATACCGAATAATCGATTTTGCTCTGAGTAACTGCATCAATTCCGGTGTTGACACGGTGGGTGTTCTGACCCAGTACCAGCCGCTGAAGCTCAACACACACATAGGGATAGGGATTCCCTGGGATCTGGACCGTAACGTGGGAGGCGTTTCGATCCTGCCGCCATATGAAAAGAGCACAAACACAGAGTGGTACACGGGAACGGCAAATGCCATCTACCAGAATCTTAAGTACATGGAGTACTACAATCCGGATTATGTACTGATCCTGGGCGGAGACCACATCTACAAGATGGATTACGAGATGGTGCTGGATTTTCACAAGGCACATAACGCAGACATCACTCTGGCTACAATTCCGGTTCCCATGGAAGAGGCCAGTCGTTTCGGTATCGTCATCACAAATGAAGAGGGAAGGATCACGGAGTTTGAGGAGAAGCCCAAACAGCCCAGAAGTAATCTTGCTTCCATGGGCATCTACATCTTCACATGGAAGGTGCTGAAGGAAGCTCTCATTGAACTCTCAGAGCAGCCCGGCTGTGATTTCGGAAAACACATAATCCCATATTGCCACAAAAACGGCAAGAGGATCTTTGCATATGAATTCAACGGATACTGGAAGGACGTGGGAACACTCACATCCTATTGGGAATCCAATATGGAACTCATCGATCTGGTTCCGGTTTTCAACCTTTACGAAGAGTTCTGGAAGATCTACACAAAGAGTGAGATCATTCCTCCTCAATACATAGCTCCCGGGGCTTACATCGAAAAAGCCATTATCGGAGAAGGGGCGGAGATCTACGGACAGGTGTTCAATTCCGTTATCGGTCCCGGCGTTATCATAGAAGAGGGCGCCATCGTGCGGGACTCCATCGTGATGACGGGCAGCGTTGTGGGAAAGAACAGCGAGCTCTACAAGTGCATAATAGCAGAGAACTGCACTGTGGGAAGCAACGTAAAGCTGGGGGTTGGAGAAGAAAGCCCCAATGTCTGGAAACCCAACATTTACTGTGACGGACTGGTTACCGTGGGTGAAGGCTCCACTATACCGGATCATGTCTCTGCGGGAAAGAATACAGCGATCTGCGGAACGACAACACCGGAGGACTTCCCCAACAACTGGCTTCCTTCGGGCGAAAACATAATAAAGGCAGGTGAACTTAATTGAGAGCGATAGGAATCATTTTGGCAGGCGGTAACAGCACGAGAATGATGGAACTCTCAAATAAGAGAGCCATTGCCGCAATGCCGGTAGCGGGAAGCTACAGAGCTATAGACTTTGCATTGTCGAACATGTCAAACTCCCATGTACAGAAGGTGGCGGTTTTGACACAGTTTAATGCCAGATCCTTAAATGAGCATTTAAGCTCTTCGAAATGGTGGGATTTCGGAAGAAAACAGGGCGGACTTTTCGTTTTTAACCCTACAATAACACCGGACAACGGATTCTGGTACAGGGGTACGGCGGATGCCATAGCTCAGAACCTTAATTTCCTTAAGAGCAGCCATGAACCCTACGTGGTCATCGCTTCGGGAGACGGAGTCTACAAGATGGACTACGGAAAAGCCCTTGAGTACCACATCAACAAACATGCTGACATCACCGTTGTAACAAAGGTAATGCCGGAAGGGACCGATGTTACCAGATTCGGTATAGTAAAGGTGGACGAGAACAACAGGATCACCGAAATGGAAGAAAAGCCTCTGGTAAAGAAGTCCAACAGGGTATCCATCGGAGTCTACATCATAAGAAGAAGGCAGCTGATCGAACTTCTGGAAAAGGCATCATCGGAGAACAGGGACGATCTGGTCCGCGACATCATTATAAGATATAAGGATGTCAAGAATATATATGCCTACGATATAGACAGCTACTGGAACAACATTTCCACGGTTCGTTCCTACTACGATACAAACATGGATTTCCTTAAAAAGGATGTACATGATTACTTCTTTAAGGAGTACCCGGATGTTTACTCCAAGATCGACGACAACCCGCCGGCAAAATTCAATCCCGGGGCGAAGGTCAGCAACTCGCTGATCTCCAGCGGATGCATCCTGAACGGAGTCGTTGAGAATTCGGTACTGTTTAAGAAGATATACGTGGGAAACAATGTAACCATTAAGAACTCTGTTATCCTGAACGATGTGAGGATCGGTGACAACACCTACATTGAGAACTGCATCGTCGAGAGTCGCGATACCATCAAACCCAACTCCACCTACATCGGTGAAAACGGAAACATCAAGGTGGTCGTCGTGAAAGAAGACAGATATAAGATAGGCTAGCACTATGCAAAAACTATATATGACTACAGGGAGGAACAAATTATGAACATTACAGATGTAAGGATCCGCAAGGTTGAAAAGGAAGGTAAGATGAAAGCGGTTGCTTCGATCACACTGGACGGTGAGTTCGTTGTTCATGACATCAAGATCATAGACGGCGAAAAGGGGCTCTTTATCGCAATGCCCAGCCGCAAGACAGGAGAAGGAGAATACAGAGACATCGCTCATCCCATCAACTCCGCAACCCGGGACAGCATGCAGAAGCTGATCCTCAGCGCATACGAGAAAGCGCTGACAGAGGGAACACTCGAATAAGATCTGAAGCAAAAGTTCTTCCGCAAAATGTGGAAGAACTTTTTAGTTTATCTCGGATCAACTGTTTTTGTCTGCAAGGGCACTTGTTAAATCAGCGGAAATGTTGTATGATTGAGTGATGGAAATAAGAAACATCGCTGATCGAGATTTGGAGAGCAGATTATGAACACACCTAAATTCGGAAGAGTAAACAGAACAAGAATCATAATGATCGTGATGATCGCGATCGTAGTTGTCTTATTGATCTTTGTCGGAATACTTTGGGGTCTGACGAGAAAGAACAAAAACGGCAATAAGGAGCCGAAAAATACACCCACTCCCACTCAGGAGATCTCGATGGTGACCGCGACGCCCACCATGGCGCAGGAGATAAAGACAACACCGACTCCTACGACGACAGTGACGACAAAGACACCCACTCCCACCGCAAAGCCTACCGCAACACCCGTTCCTACCGCAGCGGTTACTGCCATCGCGGGACTTGATACGGTTCCTCAGGTGATCAGACAGACTGTGGGAGCACTGGCGGAGGAAGCCGTTAACGACGTTGAGATCTGGGGAGGAAGCAAAGCAAAGAATCCCAGAGTCACGATAGAGACTTTTTCTTATCCCGCTTATGTGTCTGTGCTCATGACCTGCACCGCAGACGGAACGGCTGACATCCACAGGGAAGCCTACACCTTTGACAAAAACTCCGGTGACAGACTGGCTGCAAATCAGGTGTTCAGAGAGACTTATCTCGCAGTGATCAAGGAAAGACTTCAGACTTACGCGGCAGAAAAGGACGAGACATTTAAGAGAACAGGCTTCGTAAGCTACGATGAAGCATATAAAGCAGACGATTACAACAACTTCTTCATACATGATAACAAGGTTACTTTTGTATTCGGAAACGGATCCCTCATTGAACTCACCCACAAGGAGTTCACTTTTGACGCCGATCTGGCTGAAGCGACTGCTTTCATGTACAGGGATGTGAACGGCTACGAGATCGGTTATCAAATGCGTACCAACCTCGATCCCACGAAGCCCATGATCGCCATCACTTTTGACGACGGACCCTATGAAAAGAGAGAAACCCAGCTTCTTGAGATCTTTGACAGATACAATGCAAAGTGCACCTTCTTCTCTATCGGAGAAAGGATCGACGGTTCAAAGGCCGGTACAAGATCCATAAAAGCCATTGCGGAAAAGGGACATGAGGTGGGATCTCACACCTACAGTCATGTTTCCTTTAAGAAGGAAGATTGTGACAAGGAGTCTTTCTGGACTGAGATAAACAAGAACAATCTTGTGATAGCAAAGGCTATCGGATACGCTCCCACACTCATCAGAATGCCCGGCGGAAACGACAAACTGGATTACATGGCAAAGCATCTCCCCATGCCCATGATCAACTGGTTCCTGGACACAAGAGACTGGGACGGCGGTATCATTTATCCCGAAAAGAACACTGAGGCTGACATCAATGCAAAGGTGACCGAGGTCAGCAATTACGTGATCGATAATGTGAAGGACGGGCAGATAGTCCTTATGCATTCCCTTTACTACACATCAGCGGAAGCATGCAACGAGATCATGGCGACTCTGTCAGCTCAGGGCTATCAGTTTGTTACGGTTTCGGAACTCTTCTATTACAAGGGCATTACCCTTGAGAACGGAAGAGTATCCTACTCAACCACAACGGCAAAGAATTATAACAGGAACTATTCAAAGAACTAATGAAGATAATAGCAGGATTGGGAAATCCCGATAAGGAATACATCGGAACCAGGCATAACATCGGCTTTGATGCTATCACAGCCATCTCCGACAAAACAGGGATTTCCGTTACGGAAAAGAAATTTAAGGCCCTGATCGGCAAAGGGACCATCTGCGGAGAAAAGGTCGTATTAATGAAGCCTCAGACTTACATGAATCTGAGCGGAGAAGCTGTCATCGAAGCGGTGAACTTCTTTAAAGTCGATCCCTCGGACGTCTGCATCATCTACGATGATGTGAACCTGGATCCCGGATTTATCAGAGTACGGGAAAAGGGCAGTGCCGGCGGACACAACGGTATCAAGAACATTATTTTGCATCTGGGAAGCGAAAACTTCCCCAGGATTCGCATCGGAGTAGGAGAAAAGCCCAAGGAATGGGATCTGAAAGACTATGTTTTGGGGCATTTCAGCAAGGATGATGAAGTACTTATCAGGGCTGCTCTTCAAGATGCGGTTACGGCAGCGGAACTGTTTGTTGTCGGCGATGTTGCAAAAGCCATGAACACGTTCAATCGTAAGAAAACTAAATCCGATGAATAGCTTTACATCACTTTTACAGGAATCAGCAGAATATGCACAGACAAAAAGGGCACTTGAGCTGGGAAGGACACCCGTCCACGTGACGGGGTGTGTCGACTCGCAAAAGTGTCATTTTCTTGCTGCTCTTTTTGAGGGATACAAGAATCGCGTGGTAGTGACCTACAATGATCTGAGGGCAAAGGAGATCTGCGACGATCTTAAGCTCTTCGGTGCCAATCCCAGGCTCTATCCCGCAAAAGATCTCATTTTCTATCAGGCTGACATCAAAGGCAACGCCATCGTTAAGGAAAGGGCCGCAGCCATAAAAGAGATGCTGTCGGATCGCCCCGTTACCATTGTAATGAGCATCGATGCTGCACTGGACAAGATCCTTCCCCTTGATAAGATCAGGGAAGCCACTGTGAGGATCGGAAACAATGACACCGTAGATGCGGCGGAGCTGGAAGAAAAACTGGTGGCTCTCGGCTACGAAAGGCAGTCCCAGGTTTCCGCACCCGGTGAATTTGCGGTCCGGGGAGGGATCATCGACATCTTTCCTTTAAATGACGAAAACCCCGCCAGGATCGAGCTTTTCGGAGACGAAGTGGATTCCATAAGGAGTTTTGACGCCGATTCCCAGCGCTCCGTGGAAAACCTGGAGGAGCTTATAATCTTCCCGGCTGCAGAGTTCATCCTTACAGACGATGAAATGAACGCTGGCTTCGCAAAGATCCGGGAAGAAGAAAATGTGCGTGAAGCATCCCTTCGTAAGGAAATGAAAAATGAAGAGGCACACAGGCTGAAAAAGGCCTGCGAGGAAGCCATTGAAGCCATCGAGTACTCCAGAGGAGCAGCTTCGGTGGATGCTTTTGTTACCAGCTTTTATGATGAGACCGCATCTTTTCTTGATTATTTCGGGGATGAGGATCTCATCGTGTTTGACGAGCCCATCCGTTTGGAAGAAAAGGGAGAGGCGAGTCTGACCGAATTCAGGGAAAGCATGATCGGGCGTCTTGAGGGAGGCTACATTCTGCCTTCAAGAGCGGACGTGATCTACGATTATAAGCGCATTCTGGCCAAGGGGCAGAACAAGCGTACATTGCTTCTCTCCACACTTGACATGGGAAGTGCGGGACTTAAGGTCAAGGAAAGAACGGCAGTTACCACGAAGAACGTAAATCCCTATGTATCGGGCATAGAGCTTCTGGTCCACGATCTGGAGATCTACAGGCGAAAGAAATACAGGACTATCATAGTGACAGGTTCCAGTGCCAGAGGACAGAGACTGGCTGAAGGGCTTGCTGAATACGGCATAACTTCAATTTTCAGCGAGGACAGGGAAAGAGAGATCCTTCAGGGAGAGATCGTTGTTATGTACGGTGCGCTTCACAAGGGCTTTGAGTACCCTTTGCAGCAGGTGGCGGTGCTGGTGGAGGGAGACACCTTCGGAGCGACGAGAAAGAAGCACAGGAAGAGATTTGCGGATTCCGGTAATGCGGTCCATTCTCTTCATG
This sequence comes from Lachnospiraceae bacterium, assembly GCA_016287675.1. Lineage (GTDB taxonomy): Bacteria > Bacillota > Clostridia > Lachnospirales > Lachnospiraceae > RGIG3528. The sequence continues at coordinate 80,838 of JAEFAR010000005.1, read as the reverse complement.
AGCTGACCTACGGAGATTACATCGTTCACGAGAGAAACGGACTCGGCATCTACCGGGGCATAGAAAAGCGTGAGAACGACAAGACGGAACAGGATTACATTAAGATAGAATACGGTGACGGAGAACTCTTCATCCCCGCCACAAACCTGGAATCCATACAAAAGTATGCATCCGCGGATGCGGACAAGAAGCCCAGGATCAACAAGGTCAATTCCAATGAGTGGAGAAAGACAAAAGAAAGAGTTAAAAAGGCTGTTGCGGACATTGCGGACAGCCTTGTGAACCTCTATGCCATAAGGTCCTCCCGCCCGGGCTTTTCCTTCGGACCGGATACGGTCTGGCAGAGAGAATTCGAGGAACTCTTCCCTTACGAAGAAACGGACGATCAGCTGAAAGCCATAGAAGATACAAAGCGTGACATGGAAAGCAGCAGGATCATGGATCGCCTCATCTGCGGAGATGTGGGTTACGGAAAGACAGAAGTAGCACTCCGCGCGGCGTTCAAGGCTGTTCAGGACGGAAAACAGGTGGTTGTTCTGGTGCCTACGACCATATTGGCACAGCAGCATTACAACACTTTTTCGAGCAGGCTTGTAAACTACCCCGTGACAGTGGAGATGCTTTCCCGCTTCAGAACACCCGCTCAGCAGAAGGCAGCCATCAAGGGACTTGCCGACGGCTCGGTGGATATTGTGATAGGAACACACCGCGTACTTTCAAAGGATGTTGTTTTCAAGAATCTTGGCCTTCTGGTGGTGGATGAAGAGCAGCGTTTCGGAGTCACCCACAAGGAAAAGATAAAGGAATTAAAGAAAGATGTGGATGTGCTGACTCTCACCGCTACGCCCATCCCCAGGACCCTTCACATGAGTCTTGCGGGGATCAGGGAAATGTCGGTTCTTGAAGAACCGCCGGTGGACAGACTTCCCATCCAGACCTTTGTTATGGAACACAATGATGAGATCATCCGTGAAGCGGTCAATCGTGAACTGTCCCGGGGCGGACAGGTCTACTACGTTTCAAACCGAGTCAACGGTATTGAAGAAAAGGCCGCTCTGGTGCAAAGGCTCTGTCCCGACGCCAATGTGGCATTTGCTCACGGACAGATGAGCGAGCGTGAGCTGGAAAAGATCATGTATGCCTTTATAAGCGGAGAGATAGATGTCTTGGTGGCAACAACCATCATAGAGACAGGACTGGACATTTCAAACGTAAACACTATGATCATCGATGATGCGGACAAGATGGGGCTTTCACAGCTCTATCAGCTGAGAGGAAGAGTGGGAAGATCCGCCCGAACTGCCTATGCCTTCCTGATGTACAAACGTGGGCAGGCCCTTAAGGAGATTGCGGAAAAACGTCTGCAGGCCATCCGCGAGTTCTCAGACCTTGGCTCCGGCTTTAAGATCGCCATGAGAGACCTGGAGATCCGGGGCGCGGGAAATGTTCTGGGAGCGGAGCAGAGCGGTCACATGGAGGAAGTGGGCTACGATCTTTACTGCAAACTTCTGGACAACGCCATAAAGAAGGCAAAGGGCGAGGAAGTGGTGTCGGATGACTTTGAGACCATGATCAAGCTGCCCATCGATGCGTACATTCCTTCGGATTACATAAAGAACGAGACCCAGAAGCTGGACATGTACAAGCGAATCGCCATGATCGAGACGGAAGAAGAGAAAATGGATGTGGTGGACGAACTTACGGACCGATACGGAGAGGTGCCGGAGGCTGTCAATTCGCTTTTGGATGTTGCACAGCTGAAGGCGCTCTGCCACAGCGTTTACATTACAGCGGTGTCACTGATGCCCTCGGACAAGTCAACTATTAAACTGAGGCTTTCGGTGTACAACGAAGCGCCACTAAAGACGGAACTTTTGGACGGGTTTATCAAGATGCATCCCACCACGGAGCTCAAGGGTACGGATGCGCCCTACTTCACCCTGACGGTTAAAAAGGGTATGAAAAAACTGAGCACAAAGGAAGAGGATGCACTCCTGTTCGAAAGACTAAAGGAATTTTTGGGTTGGATGAAGGAGCTTGTTTGATTTGAAGCGTTTATTTGCGATTTTAATATGCTTTGCGGTCCTGACCGGAGGCTGTCAGCTTTTTCCCGCAGAAAAAAAGGAAGAGGTGACGGGCTGGACGGAAGGCGCCATGCTCAAGGTAGGGGAGCAGCAGATCGACTACCGCGAGGGTCTTGTCTATCTTGATGCCACCAGAAAAGACTACGAGCAGTACTATGGAACAGACATATGGAACTACCGCATCAAGACCAACGGAGACACGCTGGGCATCACGGTTAAGGAACAGGTGCTGGAATCCATAATCTATCTTAAGATAGTCTGCCTCAGGGCAAATGAGCTGAACGTCTATCTTTCGGAGGATGAACTGAGGGAAGTGGATCTGCAGGCAGCGGAATACATGAAGACCCTTGAGGGCAGTGAGATCCTTGAGATGGGTGTAAACGAAAATGTGGTAAGAAGAGTTTACTGCGACAACTATCTGGCAAGAAAGGTGTTTGAGCAGGCCACGCTGAATATTGACACGAACATACCCAATGAGGTGGCGAGTCAGCATCATTTCTACTCCATAGCTCTCAGAAATGCAAAGATAGGAGCAAACGGAGAAAGAGCGGAGTACACGGAGGAAGAAAAAAGCGCCATCAGGGACCAGCTCTATTCCATGAGGGAAACCTGGAAGACTTATTCGGACATGTATTCCTATGCCAAAACGAAAACGGATGATCTTTCCATGCTGGACCTTATGATCGGCAAAGGAGATCTTAAGGACGGGAATCTGGAAAACATCCTGATGGGATTGAGAGACGGAGAGTTTTCGGATATCATCGAGGGAGAAAACTATTACTACATTTTCTATTGCGACACGGCATTTGATGCCGATGCCACCCAGGCTAAAAAGGAAGAGATGATCGCCGACAGGCAGAAGGCTGAATTTGAAAGACTTTATGAGCAGTGGCGGGCAGAGACAGTGGTGGAAGTGAACCGACCTGTTTGGGATAAAGCGGATGTGTTTACGGTAAAGGTCGAGGATGAATGATAAAACGCGGAATAGACGCATTACAAACGTCTATTTCGCGCTTTTATTTGTTGAAAACCTATAGCTGATATGCTAAAATTTAGGTGTTTTTGTTACATTCAACAGGGACAGATAACGAAAAAATTTATAGGAGGAACATTCATGATTGAAGTAAAAGGCCTTACCAAGGTCTACAAGCTGAGCAAATCAGAGATGGCAAAGCGCAAGACAAAAAAGAACATCAAATGCGCCGCGTCAGAGATCACTTTCTCCGCTAAACCCGGTGAGATCTACGGATTGCTGGGACCCAACGGAGCAGGAAAAACGACCACTCTTCGCTGCATAGCAACACTTCTTACACCTACCGAGGGAGAGGTCAAGGTGTGCGGATTTGATACGGTGAACCAGGGCGGAGAGGTCAGAGAAAGAATATGCTTTTTGACCAATGAAATAAAGCTCGATCCTTTCTTCTCACCCAAGTATCTTTTTGAGTTCTTCGGAAATCTTCACGGCCTTTCCAAGGAGCAGATCGAAGCAAGAAAGAAAGAGCTTTTCGGTTATTTTGGGATAGATGCGTTTGAAGACAAGAAGATCGAGGAGCTTTCCACAGGTATGAAGCAGAAGGCAGCAATAGCAGTGAGCCTTGTTCAGGATCCCGAGGTGGTCATTTTTGACGAACCTACCAGCGGACTTGATGTCATCACCGCAAAGAGCGTTACCGATCTTCTCATGAATCTTAAGGAACAGGGAAAGACGATCATCATTTCGACTCACATCATGTCCGAGGCACAGAAGCTCTGCGACAAGATCGGCGTTATAATCGACGGTAAGCTGGTTGCAGAAGGCACAGTTCCCGAAATAGTTGAAAAGAACAATGCAACGGATCTCGAGGATGCATTCTTCGTTCTTTATCGTGACAATCACAAGGAGGAGGAGTAGCATGAAAGACATCAGGATGATATTTAAAAAAGAGTTTGACCGTGTTTTTAAAGACAGAAAGCTGGTCTTCTCACTCTTCATTCTTCCCGCGATCATAATGGTTGGCTTGTACAGCCTTATCGGAAACCTTGCTTCAGGGATCAACAGGGACATTAAGGAACATGTTTCCATCGTTTACATGCAGAACACCCCCGACGACATAAAGGCTTTGATCAGTCAGACGGGATATGACAAGACCGCAGACATTACCTTCCTTGCAAAGGATGCCACAGGCATAGACAAGATCGAGGCGGACATCCTTGAAGGAAACGCAGATCTTCTGGTTACATTCGATGACGGATTTACCGACAAGATCGCCAAATTCAAAAACGGAGATGCCGTACCCGGTATCAAAGTGGGAGTCAACACCGCAAAGGATTATTCCTCTCAGGCTTATCAGAATTTCACAAGTTACATTGCAAATCCTTACAAGGAAGCGATCATCGCCAACAGGATCGGAGGAGCTGAACAACTCAAGGTTTTCGATGTTAATTTAAACCGTATAGTTAATGAGGATGAGGAAAACGGACAGTTCCTTGCAATGCTGATTCCTTACCTCATCACATTCCTGATCTTTGCAAGTGCCATGAGCATCGTTATCGATGCCATTGCAGGTGAAAAGGAAAGAGGAACAATGGCGAGACTTCTCCTTACACCTCTTAAGAGAAGAAACCTTGCCATCGGTAAGATCATCGCACTGGCTGCGCTTTCCATCATTTCAGCTATTGTGTACGCGCTTTCAATGGTAGTGGCAATGCCTATGATGATGAAGACGGTTACAGGCGGAGCTGCTGTGGACTTTTCAATTCACATCTCGCCTGCTCAGATCCTTATGCTGGTAGTTCTTCTGATCATACTTGCGTACCTGTATGTTTCATTGATCGCAGCACTTTCGATCCGTGCCAAGGACGTAAAGACCGCAAGTTCGCTGGTTTCTCCTTTGTACATCGTTATCATGGTCGCAGCGCTTACTACAATGTTTACGACCAGTAAGACTCCCGCGGATTATGTTTTTATGATCCCTGTTTACGGAACTGCGCTTTCCGTTCAGAAGATCATGACAAACAGCCTTGAGGCAACTCAGTTCCTGTTCTCATTCCTCGGCAACTTTGTTCTTGCCGCACTTTGCACTTTCTCCGTAACAAAATCCTTCAATTCCGAGAAGGTAATGTTCAACGCATAGAAAAACAGTGCGAAAGCGAAAACTAAAAGAATAATGTCATCAGTTCTCTTTACCCGATAAAAAAGGTGAGGAGAGCTGATTTTTTTCTTGAAAAAAATAGTTGTGTGCTGTATCCTACAATAGTTAATTATTTTTTTATAACCTAACTTGGACACACTTATGTCACAACTTTACTTTATCATAGCGACAGTTTACAAGTGTTTATTTTTTTAGGTGCTTTAGAAAGGTTGTTTTAGTAATGAAAGATTTATTGGCAAAGCTTAAGGAAAGCTTGAAAAAACCAAAAACGATTATGATCATCGCAGCGGCGATTATTGTAATTGCCCTTGTGATTATTCTTATAGTAAGAAACTCCGGGGATAACAATTCCAAAACCCCGGGAGCAACGGTTACGGGGACTGTAAACCCTTCGGGAGATCAGCAGGCAAATGTAACGGGATCCGCAACGGACAAGACTCCTGCGGCAACAAACACTCCGGTGCCCACGGATACACCGACACCTGTGCCTACGGACACACCCACTCCCGTGCCCACAGACACGCCGACACCCACGGTGACCCCTACGCCCACTCCGACTCCCACACCTACGGAGACACCCACACCTACACCCACAAATACTCCAACACCGACGCCTACGAACACACCTACACCCACAAATACTCCGGCGCCGACAGGTACACCTACGCCTGTTCCTACAAGTACACCCACTCCCCAGCCCACACCCGTGCCCACGGATCAGGGTGCTTTACTGACAGAGCCGAATGTAAAGCTTCAGACAGACGAAAAGGATTTTACCTATCTTTGTATTGACGGAACGTGGGTTGTTACAGGCCTTTCAAAAACCGGATTTAAGAAGTTCAGGCAGTATGGTGTAAACGACTATGTCGAAATAACATTGCCGAAGACAGTATACACATCCAAGACAAAGGGAGTTGCTGTCCGTGGCTATCTGAACATTGCTACGGGTGAAGAATATCCTGTCGGTAAAGATGATTACTGTGATTACTTCCCTTTGAAGGACCTTTTGACAAGAGGTTCCGCTTACCTTAAGATAGTTTGTCCTTCTTACATGAGAGAATTCTACGGAGTTAAGAATTACTCCGCCGGAGAATATGGCTTTAAGCTCAGGGAAGTCGATCTCGGAACCGGTATCAGATTGATCTCGGATGGTGCATTTTCAGGACTCACCGGTATTACAAAGCTCAATATCCCTGCTTCTGTAACCGAGATCGGTGAAAGGGCGTTTAAGGGCTGCACAAATCTTTCGTTTGAAGCCCTTGAAGTCGGAGGAATAAAAGTTGGATCGCACGCATTTGAGGGAATTACCATCGAATTGTTGACAGCAAGTTATTCTATCTATAACGGGGAAAGTGTAAGATCAATTTCCACAGCACCTTTTGCGGGAGCGAATATTAAAAAGATCGCATTTGAAGATGAAGTGAGTTACATTCCTCCTTATTATTTTGCGGGGGCCTATTTCACTGCTGAAAATGATATTATGCTAAATGAAGTGGTAAGCATCGACCGTTATGCATTTGCTACATGTTATGACTTGAACATTTGGCTTACTACAGATATTTGGGAAGTCGATGATACAGCATTTGCAAACTGCAACAGACTGCATGCGGTTGTGAAATATGGTTCACCTGCTTATACTTCATTAAAAAAAGCCGGTGTTGAATTCGATGAAGTTCACTGATCATTATTGTAAAACTAATAGCTGTGCCTATGGCGCAGCTATTAGTTTACAATGAAAGTTTGACATAAAAACTACAAATAGGTAAAATTTTAAGATTTCAGAATCTTAAAATTTTACTCTTTACTTCCATAATGTTACGCGTTACACTAATATAGTCTTAAAGTGTAAGGGCTGTTCAGTACCGAAGCACCTTCTTTCAGGCAGATTCAAAATTCTAACGAGTGATTTTTTGGGGGAAAAATGTACGTTCGTTTCTTATCGATCCGCATTGGTTTGAGCTTAAAAATTTAATTGTATCCGGCCGGTTTTTTGCGGCTTTCTTCTGAGTTGAGAATTCTTAAGAAGTGCGCCCACCGGCTCCTGTTTTCAATAATTCTTTATCGTTTACGCGGTCCTGTGAGGGGACATCAGCACGTTCTGTGAATTCTGTTATTTCTGACATTATTGAAGAGAGGCGATCGGAAAGGCGTTGAAATTAAACAAATATTGGGGCTTCATTTCAGTAATTCAATGCTCATATCTTGGGATGAGTTGGGGCCGGTGGGGGCATTTCTTGAGTCTTTTAAGGGGAAGAATTAAAAAGGAGTAAAGGCTGTCAATGGGAAGAAAAAACATTAACATCGGTATGAAGGATGAATACGGAGATAAAAAAAAGTGCTTTGAGATTGCAACGGAGATCCTGGAAAAGGGTCTGATCACCGGTGTTACACCGCTTCAGATGGCGGCAGAGATCTACTCACATCATTATGTTTACGTAATGATACCAAAGCTGCCGAAATTCATGCGGAAGTTTTGGGTCATTAAGAGAATGTATCAGAGCTGCGATAACGGTGTGGATCTGGGAGATAACGGAGATCCCCGCTGGAGAAAGATCATTTATTATTTGGTTTATAAGGTTTTATAAGAAGTTGGGGGATAAAACAAAAAGATCGTCCGGGAAAAATCCCGGACGGTCTTTTTGTTTGATATTGTATTATTACATGAGCTTTCTGAACATAGCTTCGAAATCTGCAAGGGAAGCCTTCTTGGGATTTCCGGGGGCGCAGGCATCTGCGGCAGCGGATTCGCAAAGGAAAGGAAGATCCTTCTCCTGAAGCTTCTCGAGCTTTGTGGGGATACCCACATCTACGGAAAGCTGTCTTACAGCATCGATAGCGGCCTTACGATAGGTCTTCTGGTCCATGCCTGTTGTATCTACACCGAGAGCTTCGGCAACAGCCTTAAACTTCTCACCTGTGCATTCTGCGTTGAATTCCATAACGATGGGGAGCATCATTGCGCATGCAACGCCGTGAGGTGTGTCATAAACGGCACCGAGTGTGTGAGCCATGGAGTGAGCGATACCGAGACCGACATTTGAGTAAGCCATAGCTGTAACGTACTGAGCAAGAGCCATTCCTTCACGTCCTTCGGGATCGTTCTGAAATGCCTTTCGGAGGTTCTTTCCGATGAGTCTGATGGCTTCGAGGTTCAGAGCGTCTGAAAGCTCCCAGGCTGCTCCGGTAGTGTAGCCTTCGATAGCATGTGTGAGAGCATCCATACCTGTAGAGGCTGTGAGTCCCTTGGGCATGGAACTCATCATGTCGGGATCTACCACAGCGACATCGGGGATGTCGTTAGGGTCTACACAGACGAACTTTCTCTTGCGCTCAACGTCGGTGATAACGTAGTTGATGGTGGATTCTGCACCTGTACCGCCTGTTGTGGGAACGGCAATGGTGAACACCGTACGGTTCTTTGTGGGAGCAACGCCTTCAAGGGAGCGGACATCTGCAAATTCGGGGTTGTTAACGATGATACCGATACCCTTACCTGTATCCATGGATGATCCGCCACCGATGGTGATCATAAAATCTGCTCCGGACTCTTTGTAAGCCTTAACGCCGCTCTGAACGTTTTCAATGGTGGGGTTGGGCTTGATGTCTGAGTATAATGAATAGGGGATTCCGTTTGCTTCAAGAAGGTCTGTGACTTTTGCGGTCACACCGAATTTAATGAGATCGGGATCGGAAGCTACAAAAGCCTTCTTAAATCCCTTGGACTTGATGATCCCGGGAATTTCCTTTATCGCGCCGTGTCCGTGATAGGAAACGCCGTTTAATACAAAACGATTAACTGCCATTACAAAAATCCTCCTTTATGTGTTTTATTCGAAGTGCCTTCGGCACACCGTTATTATTTTAACATCCTCGGGAATAAATGAACAGTAAAAAATGCAGTATTGATTTCCGGAAAGCAATATTTGCATAGAAATGCATGCAATCACAATCTTTTCCCGGATTTTCCGACGGCAAAGAACACACACGCTCCGATGGCTGCACCGAGAGTATTGAGTATGAGATCGTCGATGTCACTGCATCTGTCGAAAAGTAAAAGCTGGGACAGCTCGATCAGAAGCGACCAGCCGAAACCGATGATCGTGGTTTGAAGAATATTCTTTGCACGCTTCGAGACCATGGGTATGAAAATACCTGCGGGAATGAAAATGATGATATTTCCGAAAACATTGATCCACCAGCCGGGATAGCGCTCCGAAACAAAGGTCAGGGGGGTCAGGTTGATCATAGGGGGAAACATGTTCTCAAAGTCAATGATCATGCGGACCATACGCCCGTCCGGTGATTTGGTTGGAAAGTAGACTACTCTTGCAACCAGAAGGCAGTAGGCAAAGATCAGGAACAGAAAAGCCTCGTGCTTAAAGTTCACTTCGTCTTTTTTGGCGCAAATGAAGAATCTGACGGCTGCCCAAACTATCAAGGCGATTACTGCCAACAATAAAAATGTGATTTCCATAACTAAAATCTCCCTTACTTGTATTTACTTTATCAGACGCAGAAAAAGATGACAGGTTTCGGCAAAAAGAGATTTTTTCATCACCATGATTCCAGCAGAGCTTTAAGGCCACCTTCTTTGAAAATGCCTTTGTAGTAAGCAACCTCGTCCTGTATGATCTCGTCGATCACACGCATTCCCAGGAGTTCGACGGGTGCTTTATCGTCAGTCATTATATGCACGCCTCCTTCATAAGGGATGAGTCTGCCGTCCACCCTTGCAATGAGCGATCGAAGTTCGTCCGAAGGCTCGATCTCGTTGTTTCTTCTCATGCGGTCAAGGATGTCTTTGTTAAATGAGGCATACAAGCAGCGGTTGGTGTAGCGTTCCACTTCTGCGGTGTAAACTTCGGGGAAAACGCTTGCGATGGTGTCGGAAAGATACTCGTTGATGCTTCCTTCTTTGCTGCTCCGCATGTTCATGTTAACGACCATGACACCATCGGGATTCAGGTGATCCCGAACCAGTGAAAAGAATTCCACAGAGGACATCTGGAAGGGGATGGTGATGTCCTGGTAGGCGTCTACCATTATCAGATCGTATTTTTCGTCGATGGCATTTAGGTAGGCTCTTCCGTCGTAGGTGCTGACGGGGATGTCTGTGGGAAATTCAAAGTACTTCACTGCCAGATCCGTGATCTTTTGGTCGATCTCCACACCCTCTATTGAAGAATTTTCAAAATAACGTTTACACTGAGTGGCAAAGGTGCCTGTGCCGTTTCCGAGGATCAGGATCTTGAAATCCTTTTTCTCGTTTACTCCGCTCATGAAGGCTGCTGCCATTGAGTAATCGTAGTAGCCCCCTGCGAGGGCCTTGTTTTTCATGTAAACAGATTGAACACCAAAAAGAACATTTGTGGAAAGTTCAACTCTGCTGGTGTTTTCTGTCACTTTCAGATAATTGTAGATCGATTCCCCTTCGTATGTCAGGCCGGATTCCCAGAATGCAAAGCTGTTATTATGGCCAAAAACGCAGCACAGTACGAAGAGGAGAATACTAATGGGTACCTTTTTGGCCTTTAAAAAATTTACTTTTGAGCTCACAAAGTAAACGATGCTGAGCAGAAGCAATATGCCTGCAAAAATGAGGAAAGTAACGGATGTGCCCACCGCGGGGATGCTGATGAAAGTGGGAACGAAGGTGCCGATGATGCTTCCGATGGTGTTGAAAGCGTTGAGCTTTCCGACTATGCTTCCGCTGTCATCGAGACTGTCCACCGTGAATTTTACAAGTGACGGGGTAACGGTGCCCAGAAGGAAAAGAGGGAAAACGAAGATCACCATACAGGCAGCAAAGGCAGCGATCACAAGGAAGTTGGAGTTTACTGCAAAAACCAGCAGTCCCGAAATGCCCATGATGATGTACTTGCCAACGACCGGGATCAGTGCGATCCAGACAGCTGCGATCACGATCCTTCCGTAGAGTTTGTCGGGATTGGGATCCTTGTCGGCTTTTTTACCGCCGTATAGATTTCCCAGTGCCATGGCGATCATAATGGTTCCGATGATGATGGTCCATACTATCTGAGAGGAACTGAAGTAGGGGGCCAGAAGTCTGCTGGCTCCCAGCTCAACAGCCATGACTGACATTCCTGCGAAGAATTCGGTCAGATAGAGGTAGAGCTTATTGCCTAATATGGGTCTGTTCATGATACTCTCCTTGCTTGTTATTGATGTTTTATACGATTTTATATGAAACGAACATTTCTTGCAACGCCTTATTGCTGAAAAACATTTTTTTAGTGTATAATGAAAAAACAACCATTTACAGGATCGAAAATGCCGGTTTTCGGTATCGGTTAGGAGGCTTTTATGCAAAACAACAAGTTTTTCCCGGAGGTACACGGTAATCTGGGATTCGGATGCATGCGTCTGCCCATGAAGGGAGATCGGGTGGATTACGATGAATTCATAAAAATGGCAGATGCCTTTGTGGATGCGGGATTCAACTACTTTGACACTGCTCACGGATACATTTCCGGAAAATCCGAGACTGCAATAAGAGACTGCGTTTCAAAGAGATACGACCGCAGCAGATTTCTTCTTGCGAACAAACTTACGGAGACCTTCTTTGAAAAACAGGAGGACATCAGACCTTTCATAAAAAAACAGCTGGAGCTCTGCGGCGTGGATTACTTTGATTTTTATCTCATGCATGCCCAGAATGCGAAGAATTATCAGAAATACAAGAAATGCCGTGCATATGAAACGGCTTATTCCTTTAAGAAGGAAGGACTGATCCGTCATTTCGGGCTGTCATTCCATGACAGGGCAGAAGTTCTGGATATGATCCTGACAGAACATCCGGAAGTGGAATTTGTTCAGATCCAGTTTAATTATCTGGATTACAACGATGAAAATGTGGAGAGCCGCAAGTGCTACGAAGTGTGTGAGAAACACGGGAAGCCTGTTGTGGTGATGGAGCCTGTTAAAGGCGGAAGTCTGGTGAAACTGCCGGAAGAGGCGGACAAGGTGCTCCGGGATTTAAAGGGTGGAAGCAACGCCAGCTATGCCATCCGTTTTGCAGCCAGCGCTCCCATGATGTCGACTATCCTCTCGGGAATGAGTGATATGGAGCAGATGCTGGACAACATTTCCTCCATGAAGGATTTCAAACCCATAAACGAAGCTGAGAGTGCTGCAATAGCAAAAGTCTGTGGTATCATGAAGAAGCAGAACCTGATCCCCTGCACATCCTGCCGTTACTGCGTGGAGGAGAACGAATGCCCTAAGAAGATCAGGATACCTGACATGTTCTCCGCAATGAACAGAAATGAAGTCTTCAGAGACGGAAAGCCCAAAGAATACTACAACAGTACGCTGATCGCAGGCGGAAACGGAAAGGCTTCCGACTGCATAAAGTGCGGAAAATGCGAAAAAGTCTGTCCTCAGCATCTTCCCATCAGAGAGTTGCTTACAAAAGTGGCTGAGGCATTTGAGTAAAAAGTCTTATGAGAAAAATATTAGCGAAAAATAACGCCTCCGTACAATCTGTTGCGGGGGCGTTAATTGCTTAGTCCTTATGTGTGGGATCGGTCACATTTATTTAACGGGTTTTAAAGAGATGATGTTATCTCCGTAGACTATGTCGTTACGATCAAGAAACTCCGAAAATCCCGGAATGCTTTTCGGCTGTCTGATCATCTCAGGCTTGTGAGCGTCGCAGCCGATGATGAACCGGGGGGCGTACTCATTTGCAAATCTGAAGAATCTGTCTGAGGGATAGTGACGGCCGTCAACAAAGCCGTACATGTTCACTTCCAGAGGAACGTTCATGTCAACCGCAGTTTCCACAAGGCGGGACATGTGTTTTTTGTAGATCTCCTCATCTCCTGTAAAATTGATGAGGTCAGGGTGGGCAAGGTAAGTGAAAAGCCCTGTTTTCATAGCTTCAACAGCAAGATCCACGTAGGCCTTTAAGTGTTCTGCACTGTCTGTTTTCATGCCGGTGTAAAATCCTTCGATCTCGTCGGGTACAAAGTGCTGTCCGAGGATGATATAATCCAAAGGATGCTTCTTCAGTTCCTTGATAAGAGAGTCAAAGTATTTTGGAAAAAACTCAACTTCATAACCTATGAGGATCCTGATTCGATCCTTGTACTCTTCTCTGAGCTGCACCAGGGTTTCGGTGTATTCTCCGATCTCCTCCATGCTCATTCGGATGCCTGATCTGAAGCCGGCGGGGTAAGGCTGGGGTGTGTGATCGGAGAAGCCAAGGACTGTAAAGCCCTGTGCTATCGCCGATTCGATGTACTCGCGTTCGCTGCCCACAGCGTGATGGCAGCGGGGCGTGTGTGTATGGTAATTCGCTTTCATCATTTTATCTTCACCTGTTTTTTTACAATGCGACAATGATACAACGAAACTTTGTCAAATACAAGTCAAAAAATGAATCTTTGGGGACGGTGTCAGGGATTCATTTTTATGTTGCTTTAAACTGAGGTTTCTGCTATAACCGTTCTAAAAGTTTATGTACGAATGAAGGGAAAATGAATGAAGAAACTGATAACCCTGTTAAAAAAAGAAATGATGCTGACGCTGTCACTTGTGGCAGCTGTCATTTCGCTTTTTGTCACACCGCCCACCCGGCAGCTGCTGACAGACATTGACTGGAGGACGCTGGGGATCCTTCTGATGATGCTCTGCGTGCTGGAAGGCTTTAAGAAGGAAAATGTACTGGGACCTGTTGTACGTCTTGCTTCCGGGATCCCTTCCATGGTGGGACTGTCACTGTTTGTGATCTTCGGTGTGTTTTTTACATCAATGTTTGTGACCAACGATGTGTCGCTGATCATCTTTGTGCCGCTAACTATCCTGCTTTTCAGGCAGGGAGGTAAAGAAAAATATATCCTGCCGGTCATATCCATGGAAAACATCGCAGCCATCCGAGGCTCTCTCCTCATGCCCTTCGGAAGCCCCCAAAACCTGTTTCTGTACGGACAGGCCGATGTGAGCGCGGGACAGTTTATGCTGCATATGCTTCCCCTTTGCGCTTCCTCTGCAGTTCTGCTGGTTATTTTCGTTCTTGTATTGTACAGGAAAAACCTGAAGGAAGCGGCACAAGAGGTAACAGGTAAAGAAACACAGGCAGCGGATGAAAATGTTAAAGAAAGCAGGCCTTCGATCAACAGACGTGGCGCAGTTTATCTGGCGCTGTTTGTGCTGGTGCTTGCCGTGATCGTAACAAGAACAGGCCTTTGGGGCTGGGCATTGGGAATCGTACTGGCAACTGTTTTTTTTAACGACAGGAGTCTTTTTAAAAGAGTGGATTACGTGTTGATCCTGACTTTTTTGTGCTTCTTCGTTTTCTCGTCATCCATTGCGGCTAATCCCGGAATCTCCGCAATGCTTAAAAAGGCTGTGGCAGGAAGGGAGTACTGGTGGGCCATAGGCCTCAGTCAGGTGATTTCCAACGTTCCGGCATCCATTGTTCTTTATCCTTTTTCCGAGAATTTTGCGGGGCTGATCTATGGCGCGGACACAGCAGGTCTGGTTTCTCTCATAGGATCGCTGGCCTCTGTGATCAATTACAGGATCTATGTGAGGGAGTATCCCGGACAGGGATTTAAATTCGTGAAGGTCTTCACCCTTGTCAGCTGGGCCTTTTTCATAATAGTTGTTATTCCCGGCTTCCTGCTTTCCTACTGGCCGTTCTTTTAACGTTACGTGCAGAAGGGGCGAAAGTGTCCTGCATACACGTAGCGTCCGGATACTTGGCAATTGTTTACAGTTAATTGTTTGACAAAAGGATGGAATTATAATATAGTTACTGCCGTTAGTTTTATCTAACCCCACATAATACACATATAAGGAGATATTCATATATGAAAAAGCTTTTATCGTTATTCTTTGCAGGCATTACTGCACTGTCCCTTGCTGCCTGCGGCTCGGCAAAGGATGCCGACACATCTGCCGTAAAGGTCTCCGCTCCCAATGGGGCGCCCGCCATCGCACTTGCGGCAATCGCAAAAGAGAACCCCGACAACTACACATTTGTTGCTGCAGAGACCATTACCGCCGAGTTTTCAAATGCTACTGCGGATTTTGTGATCGCTCCCATTAATGCGGGCGCAAAGCTTTACAAGATGGGAAAATCCACCTACAAGCTGGCGGCTGTCGTATCCTGGGGAAATCTTTATTTTGCATCTCAGCGCGAGGGCTTTAAGCTTGAGGATATGAACGGTGCAAAGGTCGTACTGTTCGGAGAGAACACCATAAATTCATCCATCGCCCTTTATGCATTAAAAGAGAACGGGATCGTTCCCGCAAGCATAGAGTATCTTGCAGGTGCCGCAAACACTCAGAGCCTGCTTCTGACGGATGAGGAAGCCATCGTCCTTACAGCAGAGCCCGCACTAACGGCGGCGAAGATCAAGAACGAAAAGATCACAGGATATTCTTTGAACGATCTTTACAAGAAAGCTACAGGCAATGACGGCTTCACTCAGGCGGGACTCTTTGTAAATCCCGAGACTGCCGAGAAACAGCCCGATGTTGTTAAGGCTTACCTTAAGAAAGTCGAAGAATCCGCCGGGAAGTGTGAAACAGAACTTGAAACAGTAGCTGAAGCAGCCGCATCCCTCGGGATCCTTCCCAACGCGAAGGTTGCGGCAAAGGCCATCCCCAATTGTGCTGTAAAGTATATGAGTGCAAAGGATGCCAGGAAGCAGATTGAAACTACAGCAAACATAGATCTTAAACAGTTCGGAGGAGAAGTACCTGCCGATGATTTCTATTTTGAAGCGAAATAGAATAAAAGAAACCGTTTCATTCATGCTGGGTATCCTGCTTCTGGGTTTTCTGATCCAGCTCGCGGGCAGTCTTAAGGGTGACCGGCTCGTGTTCCCGGGAGTTCCCGAGATATTGAAAGCTTTTTTTGTACTACTGGGAAAGCCCGAAACCTACAGGCTCATACTGACATCAATGAAACATCTGATCCAAGCGCTTTTAATCGCATCTTTGATCGGAATTCTTGTGGGTATTCCGGAGGGATACAGCGATCTTGTCCGCTCACTTTTTAAGCCCTTTATGATTTTTTTAAGATCCATACCCATGATAGTTATGGTGGTGATCATCATGGTACTCACAAAATACACGCGGGTACCGGTCATCGCCACTACGCTCTTCCTGATCCCTTTGATCAGCGAGGCTGTCTGCGAGGGCTACCGCAACATGGACAGGAACCTGATCGACGTATATCGCCTGAATGGATCCATGAGTCTTTATGTACTGACTCATGTCCATCTGCCGCTTATGGCCGGTTATTTAAAGCAGGCATATATAAGCGCAGTGGGAATGGGCCTTAAGCTTGTGGTTTCAACCGAGTATCTGGTTCAGACAAAGAATTCGCTTGGAAAGGCTGTTTACAGCAGCAGCTACTTTAATGAGTACGAGGAGATATATGCTTATGCGCTGATAATGATCTTCCTTGTACTGATAGTAAGCGGGGTACCTGCGTTGATGACAAAGGTGTTCCGTCGAAGGGCATAAAACTTAAGTAAGAGATCAAAGAGAGCCGAGGAGAATTTGAAAAGCCTTATGTCAGACGGACAGGGGGCTGATCGATTCCCTCGGTTTTTTTACAATAATCCGATCAATCTGTCCACATCTTCTTTTTGGGTTGCCCAGCTGGTGGCGATCCTCATTACCACCCGATCCGGGTCAACATTTTCCCAGAAGCCCATCTCCACCTGCCTTGAAAGCTCGTCTGCCTTTTCTTTTGTGAGGGTTACGAACAGCTGGTTTGTAGGAGAATGGAAGGCAAAGGTGTAGCCCTTTTCTTTAAGGGCGTTTCTGATCCTGTCCGCGGTTTCTATGGCGTTTCTGCCGATCTCGTCATAGATGTTGTCTGTGAAGAGGACGTCGAATTGTATGCCCGCTATACGGCTCTTTGCAAGAAGAGCGCCGTGCTGCTTGATCATGGTGAAAATGTGGGGAATGAAATCGTGCTTCGGGATCACAACAGCTTCTCCGAAGAGAGTTCCGCACTTTGTACCTCCGATGTAGAAAACGTCGCAGTACTCTGCAATCTGAGGCAGGGTGACATCATTCTCGGGGCAGGCCAGAGCATATGCAAGCCTTGCGCCGTCCATGTACAGGGGAGTGTTGTTCTTACGGCAGACACGGCTCAGATCCGTGAGCTCCTTTAATGAATAGAGTGTTCCCTGCTCGGTGGGCTGTGAGATGTAGACCATTCCGGGCATGAGCATGTGCTCATGATTCTTGTCTGCATAGTAGCTGTCAATATAGTTTTCCACGTCTGCTGCTGCCAGCTTTCCGTTGTGTTGGGGAAGAGTCAGGACTTTGTGACCGCCGAACTCGATCGCGCCCGCTTCATGAGCTGCTATGTGGCCTGTTTCCGCTGCGATGACACCCTGATAGGAACGGAGCATTGCATCGATCATCGTGGCATTTGCCTGAGTCCCCCCTGCAAGAAAGAAGATGTCCGCTTCGGGAGCGTTGCAGGCTTTTCGTATCTTTTCACGGGCGGACTCGGAGTAAATGTCTGCTCCGTAAGCCGCTGTTTTTTCCATGTTGGTCTCTATAAGTTTCTTTAGAATGGCGGGATGCGCACCCTCCATGTAGTCTGAAGAAAAGCTGAGTCTGTCGGTTGATTCCATTTTTTCCATCCTCCGTAATGAAAAACTGATCAAGTAATAATAACCCTGTTACTGATAAAATAAAAGTTTATTTTGCAAACATTAAAAGCATAATGATCGAAAAGCCGATAATGAAGGCAAATGCGCCGCTGTCGTTGCCTTTGCTTCCCACCATGAGAGGAAGATCCTCTGCGGTGGTGTAGATCATTGCGCCACCTGCCGCAGCCATGATGTAGGGCAGTGCAGCGGGGAAAAGAACTACTATGATCAGAACAAAAACAGCAACGATGGGGATGGGGACTCCCGAAACAACCCCCATGAAAAAGGCTTTACCCTTTCCCGTACCCTTTTCCATTACGGGAAGGGACACAAACAGGGCTTCCGGGAAGTTCTGTATCGCCAGCGCCACAGCCAGGAAAAGAGGTGTGGAGGCGGGGATCCAGTCGGTCTCCAGAAAATGAGCGGCGTAGATCGCACCCAGAGCCAGTCCTTCCGGTACATGGTGGATGACTTCTGCCAGCATCATTCTTGTCCCGTCTTTCAGATTGCTCCGTATCCCCTCGGTGATCTCCACAAAAGCATGGGTGTGAGGGATGGTACTGTCCAGAATAAACTGCAGGGCGATCCCTGCGCAAAAGCTTATGAAGAGAGGGACGATGGCCTGATGCCCTGCGCTGTTGAAGCCTCCGGCAGCGGGTTCGATCATGCCCCAGACAGAGATTGAGAGCATTATGCCTGCGGCAGTCCCTGCCATCGGAACACGGATCCTTTCAGAGATCCTGTTCTTCCCGGCATATACCGACGCGGCCCCCAGAGCCGTTCCCACAAGAGGGATCAGCATTCCGAAAATGTTATCTGAATTGCTCATGGCGCCTGAAGTGTCAAGATGCCCGATCAGCGTCTTCATTCCGATGAAGAGGAGGATGGTTCCTCCCATGACCTCTGATCCGGATCTGTAACGGGAACCGAAGAGATTTCCGATCTTTACGCCCAGGGCAGAGATCAGGAAGGTTACAACAGCGATCACGATCACTGCCAGGATCGTATTTTGGAACTTTCCGGATCCAAGGACCTGAACCGGTACGGCAACGAAGGTAATGCCCACAGCCAATGCATCGATGCTGGTGGCCACTGCCATCAGGAACATTGTTTTTACATCAAAGCCCGCTTTTTCCTCTTCTTCCTCAGAAAAAGCTTCACGGATCATGTTGATACCGATGAGACTGAGCAGGACGAAGGCTACCCAGGGCGCTACGATCCGGATCCATTTTTCAAAGCCGAAGCCTATGAGAAAGCCCAAAAAAGGCATTATTCCCTGGAACGCGCCGAACCAGATCCCACAGATCAAACATTCTTTTACAGTCAGTTTTTTGACCGAGAGTCCCTTGCAGACGGAAACCGCAAAGGCGTCCATGGCAAGACCGACGGACAAAAGCAGAAGTTCAAATATGCCCATATTAAGATACACTCCCTGTGTGTTGTTAAATGTCTGAATTAAAGTCCATCCATTATACTATAAAACTGAATAAAATGGTAGAATAAGTTATAACGTCCCAATTGTATCCTCTTTTCTAAAAATGTTTTTATTGATATAGTTGAGGCATAGCGGCGGTTCAAAGAAGAGAACGGCTTGCGGAAAGGCGGTAAGATGAAAAGGTTCAGATTGATCCCCACACCGAAGGAAATGAGCCTCGGAGACGGCATTGCTTCGAATGATGTTGAGTTTATAAAAGACAGCGGACTGGGAGAAGAAGAATTTAAGATAGATGCAAAAAAAGACAGCGTGAAGGTGGTTTCCGGCGGTTTGCGCGGGACTTTGTACGCTGAGGCGCTCATCAAACAATTAAAGGATCAAAACGAGGGAAGACTTCCTGTCGTCACGATACACGACTGCCCTGACATAAAGCACAGAGCCTACTATCTGGATCAGACCAGAGGCAGGGTCATGCACATGTCGGAGCTTAAGAGGTTTGTGGATAAGCTCGCCTTTTACAGATACAATGAATTACAGATCTACATCGAGCATACATTTGCCTTTAAGTGCGTGCCCGAGCTTTGGGAGGACGAAAGCTGTTTTACGGCGGAAGACATAAGGGAACTGGACGCATACTGCGCTTCAAAGGGCATAGAATTGATCCCCTCCCTCTCCTGCTTCGGACATCTCTACAAGCTTTTGAGGACGGAAAAATACAGGCGCTTCTGTGAGCTCGGAGAAGACAGGAGCGATTTTTCGTTTTTCGACAGGATGGGCCATCACACCATAGCTGTGAGCGAGGCGGGGGCTGTGGAACTGATCGAAGAGATGCTCGCGGAATATATGCCTTTGTTTGCATCGAAAAAGGTGAACATCTGCTGCGACGAAACATTCGACCTCTGCGAAGGAAAATCCCGTTTTTTGCTTGAAACGAAGACGAAGAAGGAAGTTTACACGGAATACGTTAAAAAGCTGTGCGATTTCGTCAAGGAGAGCGGGAGAACGCCCATGATCTGGGGAGACGTGATCGCGGGCGACACGGAGCTGTTTAAACTTCTCCCGGAGAACACGGTCTGCCTGTCCTGGGGATACGGTACGAACGAGAAGGACACGTACATAAAGGCTCTTGCGGAAAACGGCATAGAACAATACGTTTGCCCGGGGGTTTCGGGCTGGAATCATTTTGTAAACAGGATCGGGGACAGCTTCGTAAACATCGCGTTG
This sequence comes from Lachnospiraceae bacterium, assembly GCA_016287675.1. Lineage (GTDB taxonomy): Bacteria > Bacillota > Clostridia > Lachnospirales > Lachnospiraceae > RGIG3528. Next base: position 60,314 of record JAEFAR010000005.1, on the reverse strand, counting down.
ATGTGCGGCTTCGGGCACAAACACGGAGTCAGCGGGATCATGGTCACGGACTGGGGCGATTACGGGCATATAAACCATCCCTTCCTTTCTATCCCGGGTATGATCTTCGGAGCTGCCATGGCGTGGAACAAAGAGGAGATCAAGCGCGATCTTAAGTCTATGTCGGAAGACATTTCTCTTGTCGAATACGGCGATGAAACCCTGACGGCGGTTTCGATACAGGACGGGATCTCCGGGTGCGAGGTCTTTGACTGGGGAACATTCGTGCGCCTGATCGACACCTATGCAAAGTGTGCGACTGCAGGGGATTTCGCAGAATATGAAAGACGTCTCTCGGAACTTTCGGGGGAGCTCGAAGGAAAAGATCCCGCCGAAAAGGAAAAGGATCTGAACGAATTGAGAAAGAAGATCGTAAATAATCCCGAAATCCTTGGCGAAGAGCTGACGGAGATCCTGGATAACGCAGCGGAAGGCATATGGATCGTGAACCGCGTCATGACGTCTTTGTGCCGTAACGAAGAAAAGGAAGGGCTTAATGCCCGCATCGAAGACTGGTTTAACAGGTACAAGACCAATTTTTTGAGGAATTCGAAACCGTCGGATATCGAAAAAGTGCACGATGTTTTGAGGCGGGCGGAGGATATGCTCGGGAATTGATTGACACGGCTTTGTCCGAAGGGTAGAATGATCTCAAAAACAGATCGATCGTGCAGTTACAGATTACAAGGAGGTGGGCATATGTTCAGAGAAATGAGAAGATACAAACAGCAGATCAGCGAAGAGGAATGCATAGAGATCCTGAAGACACAGAAGCGGGGCGTGCTTTCGGTCCTGGGGGACGACGGTTATCCCTATGGAATACCCATGAATCACTGGTACTGCGAAGCTGACGGAAAGATCTATTTTCACGGCGCAAAGGTGGGACACAAGATCGATGCGATAAAAAGATGCGACAAGGTGAGCTTTTGCGTGTACGACGAAGGTTACCGAAAGGATGGGCACTGGTCGCTGAACATCAACAGTGTTGTGATCTTCGGCCGCATAAAGCTCGTGGAAGATGAGGAAAAGACAATTGAGATCTGTTCGGAACTGTGCAGAAGATTTACGGATGACGAGGAGTACCTGAGGCAGGAGCTCAAAGGTTCGCTGATCCACGTACAATGTCTGGAACTCACTGTCGAACACATGACGGGAAAACTTGTAAACGAGGCGTAAGGACGCATCCCGTTGCGGTGTTTACAACCGATATCACTTTTCTTTTTAAAGGCGGCTGCGTGCTGTTCCAGAAAAAGAAACAGGTGGAAGAGCTGGTCGCAGCGAAGGAAGTTTAAGGAGCTTCAGGAGGTTCAACCATGGAAAAGAAGTTTAAAGTTTTGATGCTAAACGGCAGCCCCAGAAAAGACGGAAATGTGGCACTGGCTTTCCGTGAGATGGAGAAAGTGTTTGAAGAGAACGGTGTGGAGTACGAAGACATCCTTATCGGAAGAGAAGACATCAGAGGATGCATAGCCTGCAATTCCTGTAGTAAAACAGGAAAATGTGTTTTTAACGATATTGTAAATGAGCTGGCACAGAAATTTGAGAAGGCGGACGGACTTGTTATCGGATCGCCTGTTTACTACGGATCCGCCAACGGAACTTTGATGTCAGCTTTGCAGAGACTGTTTTACAGCACGGATTTTGATAAGAGTTTTAAGGTGGGCGCTTCTGTTGCCTGTGCAAGACGTTCCGGAACAACGGCCACTTTCGATGAACTGAACAAGTTTTTTACCATATCCAACATGGCGGTAGCTTCGAGTCAGTACTGGAACAACATTCACGGCGGAAGTGCCGGGGAAGCCGAACAGGATCTGGAGGGCAGGCAGGTAATGCGTGTTCTCGCAAGAAACATGATCTTCCTGATGAAGAGCATAGAGCTGGGCAAGAAAGAGATCGGAGTGCCCGAAAAAGAAGAGCACCTCTGGACGAATTTCATTTGATCATATAAGAAAAATAAATGCCGCCTTATCGCACGAGTTGTGATGAGGCGGTATTTTTTGAAGCTTTAGGGTTATGGTGCCTATTTTTTAAAAATACCTCTTGACACATCATACTATGCGGTGTATAGTATGATGCAACAAAGGGTATTTAGCAAGTAAATTACCCAAAATCAGGGAAAGGAGATCTGAATGGAATCCCAGTTTAGACGTGGCATTTTGGAAGCCTGCGTTCTGGCAGTATTGGAAAAGGGAGAGTCCTATGGTTATCAGCTGGTCAAAGATGTAAATGATTTTATCGAGATCAGTGAATCCACCATGTATCCCATTTTGCGAAGGCTGGAACAGACGGAGCTTTTGGAAGTCTTCAGTATGGAGCACAACGGACGGCTTCGAAAGTACTACCGGATCACCGACAAGGGCCGTGAAAAGATCACGGAGATGCTTGAAGAGTGGGCGGAAATAGTGAAGATCTATCAGTTTATAGTTAAAGAGAGGGAAGAAAAAAATGAGTAAGGAAGAATTTTTGAGCACTTTAAAAACAGAGCTTGAAAAGCAAAACCTTGGCAATGTGGAAAACATGCTTCAGTTCTACGATGAAATGATCTGTGACAGGATGGAGGACGGAATGACGGAAGAGGAAGCCACCGCATCCCTGGGATCCATTCAGGACATCGTTAAGGAAGTGGTTTGGGAAAAGCCCGTGACCACATTGGTAAAGGAAAGAGTACAACAGAGTAAGGCAAAGGCTGAGAGCAACGGAAAAGGCGCGATCTGGATAGTTCTTGCGGTGCTGGGATTTCCGATCTGGCTTCCCATTGCTGCGGTGATAGCAGTCTGCTTTATGGTCATATGCCTTGTTTACTGGATTATCGTGCTGACCATCGCACTTGTGCTGCTGGTATTCCCGCTGACAACTCTGGCATGTCTCGTGGGAGCAGCGGGAGTACTGTTAGGGTTTGCACCCTTTTCAACGATGATGATCTGCTTAGGAGGAGCAATGATTCTTGGTAGTTTGTCATTTCTGCTTTATAAACCCTGTCTCCTGTTTTTCAAGGAAACGGGAACAGTGTTTGCAAAAATGCTTGTTGGACTTAAAAAAACTTTATTTAAATAAAAAAGGAAGGGATAGATATGAAAAAATCTGCTATAATTGCTTTAAGCATATGCCTTGCGGGGATCCTGTTTACCTGCATCGGTTTTTCGCTTGTGAGAAAAGATGCCAAAAGAACAAATGGAAAGGGGTTTGGTATGAGAACTGAGAAGAATTACACATGCTCAGACAAGATCAACAGCCTTACGGTTAACGAAACAAGTGTCAAAGCAGTGATAAAGAGGGGCGATGTCAAGACTCCGGAGATCAGATACTATGTCGATGAAGACAGAGAAGAAGTGATCATCAAAGAAAAAGACGGGAATCTGACTTTTACAAGGAAAGAGAAAAATATAATCGAATTTGCGTTTTTTAACGTGGATTTTACGCAATATGTTACTGAGATCATCCTTCCCGAAGATTTTTGCGGCCCCGTGAACTGTACATGCAGCAGCGGAGGAGCCGAAGTGACGGGACTGGACGGAACGAGTGTGACGGTCGAAGCTACCTCCGGGTCTTTAAAGGTTGAAGACATAAGGGCTGAAGAGCTGACGGTCTCAGCAAGCAGCGGTTCCGTCAGAGTCAATACTGTTGAAGTCGCAGGAGATGCAAAGATCAAAACGACTTCGGGAAGCATAAAAGCAAATTCCGTTAAGTGCAAGGATCTGAGCAGCGGAAGCAGCTCCGGAAGCAATGAGCTGAAGGAGGCGGAAGCAAAAAATATTAAGGTTACAGCGACTTCGGGGTCCATCAGATGCTATGACCTGACTGCCGTCAGGAACATAGAGCTCTCCAATTCCAGCGGATCGATCCGTCTTGAGGATTCTCAGGCAGAAAAGATCGTTGCGAAGAACAGCTCCGGGGGACATGATTACACAAATGTAAAGGCTGATCTGATCTACGGAGAAGCCACATCAGGATCGCTCAAATTCAGCGGGCTTGAGATCGGTAAGTCCGGCGAATTCCATGCAACCAGCGGAACCGTCAGAGGAAACATCAGGGGAAGTGAAGATGATTTTTCGATCATTACCGAGACCGGTTCGGGATCCTCAAATCTTCCCAATACAAGAAGCGGGGAAAAGACACTGGACATCACCACTACCAGCGGAAGCATAAGAGTTTCGTTTGAAAAGTAAGGAAAAATACAAGCCGGCAGAAATGTCGGCTTTTTTGGTGCCTATAATGACATTTCAATCTCAAAACTGTATAATTGAGAGAACAGAGGTTGTTAAAAATATGGAATGTGGTACACTCGCATTGTGGAGGAAAAAAGCGTGGGTAACAGCGAAATCTATCTGATCATTACGGCAGTCCTGGCCGTCATCCTGGCAATTTCCGCAGCATTACTGGCTCGCAGCTCCCAAAAACAGGCTAAAAGAAACGACAGCCTTATGGAGAGCCTTGAAAATCTGAGCCTGCTGAATGACAAACTGAGGATGGACAGGCATGACTATCTGAATCATCTGCAGGTGATCTATGGCCTGATGGAGCTGGAAGAATATGATGAGATGAATTCCTACCTTCGTAAAGTTTACAAAGAGCTTCTGAAGACCGGGAAAGCCATAAAGACTTCAAAGCCGGCGCTGAATGCGCTTCTGGCGGCGAAAATGGCGGAGGCTGAAAGAGCAAAGGTGGATCTTGTTGCTGAAGTGAAATCGGATCTTAAACATCTTTCCATCGAAGACTGGGAGCTTTGCAAGATACTTTCAAACATTCTGGATAATGCCATGAGAGCTTTGGAAGAATCGGACAGGGAACAGAGGAGCATCGGAGTAAACATTACGGAGACACCCGACAGATACCTTTTTGAGATTTCCAATAACGGTCCTGCTATCCCTAAGGAAATGCAGGAAAACATTTTCAAAAAAGGTTTTTCCACCAAGAAAGAGGAAGGACACGGAATGGGACTTGCCATCGTGGCCGACTCATTATATGCAAACAAAGGCAGGATAAAGCTGAGATCAAACGAAGAGGAAACCGTTTTTACGGTGGAGTTTGAGAAAGGAGTGTAAAATGGAACCAATACAGATCCTTGGAATTGTGGTTCTGATCATAGGTGTGATCCTGATCGGGATCGAGTTCTATATGCCCGGATTCGGATTTCCGGGAATTGCAGGCGTCATCTGTTCCGCAGTGGGAGTTTTCCTTACGGGCAGGAGCGCGGGGGAAAGGATAATGGTGGGAGTGATCACCATTGTCGTGATCGCCGTGATGCTGGTGATCAGTATCATAGTCTTTAATTCAAAGAAGGTTAAATCCCCGATCAAACTGGACACGGACCTGAGCGGAAAAGATCTTTTCATCGAAGGTAAGGACATGGAGTACCTTATCGGCCAGAAGGGGGAGGCCATCACGGACCTGAGACCCTCAGGAAAGGGCGAATTTAACGGAGTAAAGCTTGACATCCTTTCAAGCGGTGAGTTCATCGTGAAGGGAAGCAGGCTTGAAATAACAGAGATCAAAAATAACAAAGTAATGGTAAGGGAGGAAAATTAAATGAAAACGTATGCATTCTTATCTGCAGTTGAAGCTGCCCCTTTTGTAATAGCGGGGGTCATCGTCGTACTGATACTTCTGCTCTTCTCTGTCATTCCCGTGGGAATGTGGATCTCGGCAGTAGCCAGCGGCGTGAAGATCAACATCTTCTCACTTGTGGGAATGAAGATCCGTCGCGTCAGACCGGCGCTCATCGTAGCACCCATGATCAAGGCGACAAAGGCAGGCCTTAAGGTCAGAACAAACGAGCTGGAAGCCCACTATCTTGCCGGCGGTAATGTGGACAGCGTCATCAACGCACTGATCGCAGCAGAAAGGGCAGGCATAGAGTTAACTTTCGAACAGGCATCTGCCATCGATCTTGCGGGACGTGATGTTTTTGAGGCAGTTAAGATGAGCGTAACGCCCAAGGTTATCGAAACACCTGTGATCTCAGCGGTTGCGAAGGACGGTATAGAGCTCTTGGTTAAGGCACGTGTTACCGTAAGAACAAACATCAATCAGCTGATCGGTGGTGCCGGAGAAGCTACAGTTCTTGCGAGAGTCGGTGAAGGCATCGTAACGACAGTAGGTTCTGCGGGAACTCACAGTTCAGTTCTTGAAAATCCCGACGACATTTCCAAGGTGGTCCTTGAAAAGGGTCTGGATTCCGGAACGGCTTACGAGATCATTTCCATTGATATTGCAGACATCGATATCGGAAGGAACATCGGTGCAAACCTCCAGAGTCTTCAGGCCGAGGCAAACACAAAGATCGCTCAGGCAAAGGCCGAGGAAAGAAGGGCAATGGCTGTTGCTCTCGAGCAGGAAATGAAGGCCGAAGTCGTAAAGGCAGAGGCAGAAGTGCCCAAGGCAATGGCAGAGGCTTTGAGAAGCGGCAATCTGGGTGTTCTTGACTACTACAAGCTTCAGAATGTACAGGCAGATACAAAGATGAAAAATGATATCGGAAACGGTGTGACTGATTTCGTAGATACAAAGAAGAAATAAGATCGGAACAATCTGAGACATTTACCGAAGGGACGAAGACATGATTAGAGTAATGATCGTGGAAGATGAAGAACAGATCCAAAGCATATTAAAACGTATGGTTGAGAAGAACGAAGGTTTTAAAGTCGTTTCCGCATGCGGTAACTTTGCTTCTGCCATCAGTGATTTTCTGAAACTTCGTCCCGAGGTGGTCTTCATGGACATCGACTTAAAGGGCGAAAGCGGAATGGATTGCGCCAAAGCTATAACAGAGGTGGATCCGAAGGTGAAGATCGTATTTGCCACCGCTCACAGCGAGTTCATGGCAAATGCCTTTGAAATATATGCTTTTGACTACATAGTAAAGCCCTTTGATATGGAAAGGATCGGCAAGACCCTTAGAAGGATAAAGGATTTTTCCGCAGTTCGGAGTTCTGAGGAAAAGCCGGAGGCCACGGGAGATGAAAAGCTGATCATTAAAGGAAGAGAAGAGATCGATCTGGTGGATCTTAAGGATATCATCATGATCGAGAGAGCCGACAGCTCCACAAGGATCATCACCAAGGATGAGGTGTTCCTTACTTCCCAGGCTTTGGGAGCGCTGGAGGAGAGGCTTGATCCCGAGAAATTTATGAGATGCCATAAATCCTACATTATCCGTATGGATGCTGTTAAAAAGCTGGAGGTCTACGGACGCTGGACCTACACCGTACGGCTTAAAGACACGGAAGAAACGGCACTCATGACTTCCGCCAAGTACGATGAGATGAAACAAAGACTTGAAAGATAAAAATACACCCCGGATCTTTGAAGGATCCGGGGATTTTGTTATCTAATGGCATCTTTCATGCTCTTTACAAACCTGCCCACTTCGGGAGCGGCGTTTCTGCCTGCTTTTTCTACGATCTTTACGATGGCGGATCCAACGATGGCTCCGTCGGATAGATCTGCCATCCCGGCTGCCTGTTCCGGGTTTGAGATTCCGAAACCGATGGCGCAGGGGGTATCCGTGTTTTCACGGACGGTCTTTACGATGGATGCAAGGTCCGTTTTGATCTCGGATCTGGTTCCCGTTACTCCGAGGCTTGAAACGATGTAGATGAAGCCCTTTGCTTCCTTTGCGATCATGGCGATACGGTTTTCGGAAGTGGGAGCGATGAGGGAAATAAGGTCGATACCGTACTTATCGCAAAGTGGCTGAAATTCATCCTTTTCCTCAAAAGGAAGATCCGGAAGGATCAAGCCGTCCATCTGGATTTCTTTCAGCGTTGAAATGAATTTTTCAGCACCGTAGGAAAAGACCACATTTGCATAGGTCATGAAAACCATGGGGATCTTTACGTCTTTTCTTAGATCTCTTACAAGATCGAAGATCTTATCAGTGGTAACACCTCCCGAGAGAGCGCGGAGATTGGCGTTTTGTATGACCGGTCCTTCTGCGGTGGGGTCCGAGAAAGGAATGCCCAGCTCGATAAGGTCCGCCCCGTTTGCGGCCATTTCCTTTACGATCTTTGCGGTGGTTTCCAGATCCGGGTCTCCGCAGGTGATGAAGGGGATAAAAGCTTTCCCGTTTTCAAAGGCCTTTTTTATGTTACTCATGAAGATCCTCCCCTCTGTAACGGGCGATGGCAGCGCAGTCCTTGTCGCCGCGGCCCGAAATGGTGACTACGATGATCTTGTCCTTGGAAAGAGTGGGCGCGAGCTTTTGGGCATAGGCAACAGCGTGGGCCGATTCTATTGCGGGAATGATCCCTTCTGTCTTTGCAAGGTACTCAAAAGCGCAAACAGCCTCCTCATCCGTAACGGGAACGTACTCAGCACGTCCGATGTCATGAAGATGAGCATGCTCCGGACCAACCCCGGGGTAATCCAACCCTGCGGAGATGGAGTAGACAGGAGCGATCTGGCCGTATTTATCCTGACAGAAGTAGGACTTCATGCCGTGGAAGAGACCAAGACGGCCTGTTGAAATGGTGGCAGCGGTCTCGAAGGTGTCTATGCCTCGTCCCGCAGCTTCACAGCCTATGAGGCGGACAGAAGTATCGGGAATGAAATCATAGAAACTGCCGATGGCATTGGAACCGCCTCCCACACAGGCGATGACTGCGTCCGGAAGACGACCCTCTTTTTCAAGAAGCTGGGATCTTATCTCCTTTGAGATAACAGCCTGAAAATCCCTGACAATGGTGGGGAAGGGGTGAGGTCCCATGACGGAGCCCAGACAGTAATGGGTGTCTGAAATCCTTGAGGTCCATTCTCTCATGGCTTCCGAGACTGCGTCCTTAAGGGTAGCGGTACCTGTCTTTACGGGGATGACCTCAGCGCCAAGAAGTCTCATTCTGTAGACGTTCAGCGCCTGGCGGATCGTGTCCTCTTCTCCCATGAACACCACGCATTCCATGCCCATAAGGGCGGCAGCGGTAGCTGTTGCAACTCCGTGCTGTCCCGCACCTGTTTCTGCGATGAGACGGGTCTTTCCCATCTTCTTTGCGAGAAGTGCCTGGCCCAGGACATTGTTGATCTTGTGGGCTCCTGTGTGGTTCAGATCCTCCCGCTTCAGATAGATCTTTGCACCTCCCAGATCCTTTGTCATCTTCTCGGCATAGTAGAGCCTTGAAGGTCTTCCTGCGTACTCATTTAAAAGATCCTTCAGTTCCTTTTGAAAATCGGGATCATTTTTAAATCTGTTGTATGCTTCTTCCAGTTCGATCACCGCATTCATGAGTGTTTCGGGGATGTACTGTCCGCCGTGCACTCCGAAGCGTCCCTTGGGGTTTGTCATTGTTCTTCCTTTCCGACGGCTGCTTTAAATGCCGCCATTTTTTTCTCGTCTTTAAGCCCGAAGGTTTCCAGACCTGTGCTTACATCCACGCCGTAAGGGTGAAGGAGTTTTATCGCTTCCCCCACGTTTTCGGGATTTAGGCCCCCTGCCAGAAAATAGGGGCGTTTGATATCTTTTAAAAGTTCCCAGTCAAAAACTTTACCCGAACCATTGCCGGAATCTAAAAGGATGTAATCCGCACAGCTGTTTTCGGCGTCTGCCGCGTCTTTTGCGGTCTGTATCTTAAAGGCTTTTATCACGGGGCAGCGGCAGATGTTTTTTACGGATCTGACCATTGTCTCGCTCTCTGTTCCGTGAAGCTGCACGATGTCGATCACGCCGGAACTGACCAGAGATTCTATGCCTGACAGAGGGAAGTCGGTAAAGACGCCCACTGCTTTGATCCCGGGATCCAGAAGCTTTTTTAGGGCTGCCGCTTTTTCGGGAGTCACATATCGTCTGCTCCTGGGAGCAAACACAAAACCGATGAAGTCGGGCTTGATCCTGTTTACAGCGTAAATGTCCGCTTCACGGAAGAGTCCGCACATTTTGATCAGAGTCATCTCTTCCTCACTTTCCGAACTTAAGCTCGTTCAAAGCAGCCTTTTTGTCGGGAGAACGCATCAGGGTCTCCCCCACCAGGACAGCATCCGCGCCCATTTCCTCCGCAAGTATCACATCTTCATGGGACTTTATGCCGCTTTCCGAAACAAAGAGCACATCCTCGGGTACCAGTTTCCGGAGTTTTGCACTGTTGTTAGTATCAACACTGAAATCCTTCAGATTTCTGTTGTTCACACCGATGATCCTTGCGCCTGCCCAAAGGGCGTCATGAACCTCTTTTTCGTCATGAGTTTCCACAAGGGCGGAAAGTCCGAGTTCATCACAGATCCCGATGTATTCCCTGACCGTTTCCTTTGGCAGGATCGAGCAGATAAGGAGTACGGCTGAAGCTCCGAGGAGCTTTGCTTCGTAAAGCATGTACCGGTCTACCGTGAAGTCTTTTCTTAAGACGGGGATCCTGACTTCCGATGCGATCTCTCTCAGGTAACCGTCAGATCCCAGAAAACGCGTGGGCTCCGTCAGTACTGAAATGCAGGAGGCACCTGCGGCTTCGTAGTCCTTTGCAATCTGAAGATAAGGGAAATCAGGTGCGATCAGGCCCTTGGAAGGGGATGCCTTCTTGCATTCGCAGATAAAGGAGATCCCGGGCTCTTTTAAGGCACGCTCAAAGGAAAGATCACCTTTCGGAATTGCCATTGCCTGTTCTTTTATGATGTTCAGCGGCTTCAGGGCTTTGGAGGTTTTAACCCTCTCTTTTGCACTTTCAGCCAGTGTGTCAAGAATGTTCATGTGTCCTCCGAAATGGGGATTGATCAGCCTTCGTTACTTACTTTAATGATCTTTTCAAGTGTTTCATAAGCTTTGCCCGAATCGATGAGTTCTGCAGCAAGATTTACGCCGGCTTCGAAACTGTCTGCTTTACCTGCGATGTAGAGGGAAGCGCCTGCGTTAAGAAGAACAGCATTTCTCTTGGGGCCTTTTGTTCCTTTAAGGATGCCTTTTGTGATCTCTGCATTTTCCTCAGGGGTTCCTCCTTTAAGCTCATCTTTTGTACATCTTTCAAATCCGAATTCCTCGGGAGTGATGGTGAAGGATCTGTACCAGCCGTCCTTTATCTCGCAAATGGCAGTGGGAGCGCTCATGGAGATCTCATCCAGCTTGTCTTTGCCGTAAACAACCATTCCGCGTTTTACACCCAGGCTCACAAGTACTCTTGCCAGGGGCTCCACCAGGTACTCATCGTAAACTCCCAGGAGCTGCATCTTGGGCTTTCCGGGGTTTGTGAGAGGTCCCAGGATGTTGAACACCGTGCGGACACCCAGTTCTTTACGGATGGCGCCCACGTACTTCATTGATGAGTGGTACTTCTGGGCGAAGAAGAAGCACATTCCCGCTTCCTTAAGGAGCTTTACGCAAAGCTCGGGACTCTGGTCGATGTTCACTCCGAGAGCCTCCAGACAGTCTGCGGTCCCACACTTTGATGAAGCCGCCCGGTTTCCGTGCTTTGCCACTTTCACGCCCCCTGCTGCGGCAACGATGGCAGAAGTGGTGGAAATGTTGAAGCTTCCCGCATGATCTCCGCCGGTTCCTACGATCTCAAATACGTCCATTCCGGTATCAACGACAGTTGCGTGATCTCTCATGGCAGCCGCACAACCTGCGATCTCGTCCGTTGTCTCTGCCTTTGCGCTCTTTGTGGAAAGAGCCGCAAGGAAAGCCGCGTTCTGTGTTGCAGTGGTCTCGCCGCTCATGATCTCGTTCATCACGGCATATGCCTCATCGTAGGTCAGGTCTTCTTTGTTTACGATCTTCATTATTGCTTCTTTGATCATGGTTGTTTTACACTCCTTTGTTTTGATGTATTGTAAGATGTCATTTACATATCTATGAAATTCTTTATCATGGTCTTTCCTTCGGGAGTCATGATGGATTCGGGATGGAACTGCACTCCGAAAACCGGAAATTCCCTGTGTTCCACTGCCATGATCTCGCCTTCCTTTGTTACTGCCGTGATCTTAAGGCATTCGGGAAGCTTGCCCGGGTCAGCTGCCAGTGAATGGTAACGGGCCACAAGTGTCTCTTTGGGGCAGCCCTTAAAGATGGCAGAATCCGTGTCAAGCTCTGTCAGAGACTGCTTTCCGTGCATGAGCTTTGATGCATAGGTCACAACGCCGCCGTAGGCCAGGCATATGCCCTGATGACCGAGACAGACGCCAAGGATCGGGATCTTTGGACCCAGTTCTTTGACTGTGTCCACCAGAACTCCTGCATCCTCGGGCCTTCCGGGACCGGGGGAAAGGATGATCTTTTCGGGACAGAGTTGTTCGATCTCTTTAACCGTCATTTCGTCGTTTCTGATGACCAATACATCGGAACTGAGTTCACCGACGTATTGAAAAAGATTGTATGAAAAACTGTCGTAATTATCGATGAGCAGGATCATAAGCATTCCTCCGTGTTTGCGATCTCAAGGGCTCTAAGGGAAGCCTTTGCCTTGTTCAGGCATTCTTCGTACTCTTTTTCGGGAACGGAGTCGTAAACTATGCCCGCACCGCTTCTCACAAAGACCCGTCCGTTCTTTTTGTAGGCAATACGGATGGCTATGCAGGTGTCCATGTTTCCCGTAAAGTCTATGTAGCCGATGGCGCCTCCGTAGATCCCCCGCTTGTTGTTCTCAAGTTGGCCGATGAGCTGGCAGGCTCTGATCTTCGGAGCTCCGGAAAGGGTGCCTGCGGGAAGTACGGCTGCAATGGCATCAAGAGCATCCTTTTCGGGAAGGATGTCGCTGCCCACCGTGGATCCGATGTGCATTACGTGGGAGAAGCGTTCGATAGAATGGAGCTTTTCCACTTTTACTGATCCGAACCTGCTGACTCTTCCCAGATCGTTTCTTCCCAGATCCACAAGCATATTATGCTCCGCCAGCTCCTTTTCGTCCTGTAAAAGCTCTTCTTCAAGGGCTCTGTCCTCTTCGGGAGTCTTTCCTCTGGGTCTTGTGCCTGCAAGGGGGAAAGTGTGGAGCCTGCCGTTTTCAAGCTTTACCAGAGTTTCCGGAGAAGCGCCCGCAACCTCCACATCGGTACCGGAGAAATAGAACATGTAAGGGGAGGGATTTATTGTTCTGAGCACTCTGTAGGTGTTCAGAAGACTTCCTTCAAAAGGGGCCGAAAGGCGGTTGGAAAGCACGATCTGGAAGATGTCGCCTTCTTTAATGTAATGCTTTGCCTTATTTACCATTTCGCAGAATTCTTCTTTGGTAAAAAGAGCAGTGACTTCTCCTGTCAGTTTTCCGCCGGGTTCTTCCTTCTTCCTGCCGTTTCTTAAAAGGGATACGAGGCTTTCCAGCTCCAGGACTGCTTTATTGTATCCTGTTTCGCAGTCATCCAGCGTCATATTTACGATAAGGATGATCTTCTGCCTCACGTTGTCAAAGGCGATGACCTTGTCGAAGAGCATGAGATCTATGTCCTTAAAGCTTTCCGTATCGTTTACATTGCATTTTACTTTAGGCTCGGAGTAACTTAAAAAGTCGTAGGAGAAGTAGCCCACAAGACCTCCGCTGAAGGAAGGCAGGTGATCGAAACGAGGACTCTTGTAGTCTGCAAGGATCTGTCTCAGGTAATCCGAAGGGTTTTCTGTTTTAAACTTCAGATTTCCCACCGTGATCTCACCGTCAGTGCAGGTGATGTTCAGTTTCGGGTCGTAGCCCAGGAAAGTGTATCTGCCCCATTTTTCATCGGCTGCGGCGGACTCGAGCATGTAGCAGTGTGTGGATACGTTTTTCAGGATCTTCATCACTTCGATGGGTGTCGTGAAGTCCGACAGGATCTCGCAACTCACGGGAAGAACCTTGTACACTTTTGTGGCTGCGATCCTTTGTACTTCTTCGTATGAGGGTAGTATGTTCATTTTGACCTCCGGGTATAAAAAAATCCTCAACAGAAAAAACTTCTGTTGAGGACGAATCAATTCTTTATCCGCGGTGCCACCTCGTGTTCACGTTTACCGTGCTCTCAGCAGGATACTGTCATATCCCCGGCAAAGTAACGTCTGCCTCCAACGTCGCAAAATACTGAGAAAGTAAAAACTTTCCGTTCCCTGCGCCCTCAGCGGTCCATTTGACGATCCGTTTCACACCCGGTTCTCAGCATCCCGGGCTCTCTGTAAGGTCGTAGTCGCCGTTATCTCCGCTTCAATGGTTTAAAGTGTTATATTGGTACATTTTTACCACAGATATATAAACATGTCAAGAAAAATTTTTAAGCTTCGGTTGCCATTTTCTTTACCTGAGCGAGAGCCTTCTTAACAGCAGGGATTGAAATGATGATAACCGTAACCACACCTTCGATGAGGATGTAGGAGTAGTTGTAGATCACGGGGTAAGCCCATGCAAGTGCCTTGGGGAAATCTTCGGGCATATATTCCATCCAGTAGATGTAGCCGCCGAGAGTGTGGAAGAATCCGCGGGCTGCGATGGCAACAACGTAACCGATGAGAAGTCCGTTCTTTTTGTCTTTGAAAAGTCCGGAAAGACCGAGAGCGGTGAAGGCGAAGAAGTAGTCACAGCAAACCTGGAAAGGTGTAAGGATGTAGGAACCGCCGCTCTGGATGAACTGAAGGATGCTGTAAGCAAATGCAACGGTGAGACCTGCCTTGAGCCCGTACCAGTAGCCGATCAGTGTGATGAAGAACATGCTGAAGAGTGTAACGGATCCGCCCCAGGGAAGCTTGTAGGGCTGAACATAGGAAAGTACGTAAGCAATGGCAAGTGAGATAGCAGAGAATACAAGTGTTCTTACGTTGAACTTTCTGCTGTCCTTCTTGTTTTGGAAGAACATTCCCACAGCAAGGATCGCAACAAATGTTAAGATGGCGAAAACAATGTATCCGCCTGTGGCTATTTCATAATAACCGTCCTGTTTTGTAAACATAAAAAATCCTCCTTACACATATGCGCGGAGGTAAAAAATCAGCTTCCTTACGCCGGTATTATCCGGTTCAAGTAATGAGGGTCAACAGTTTATCTGTTTCTCAGCGTCAGCGCCCCTAGCACATATGCATTATTTAATTAAGATCAAGGCATATGCCTTGTCGGTGAATGAGTATAAACCTTTTTCGCGGTTTGTCAAGCGATAAAAAAGAGATCACCGGTCAAGCGATCTCTCTGACTTCTTTGTTTCCTTCCGGGCTTCCTGATCAGCCTGCTTTCGAAGTTTTAACGTAAGCGTCTCCGAAAATAAGCTTTCTGATCGGCATGAGGGCTGTGATAAGAAGGGAGCCCAATCCGACGCACGAGATGATCTCTCCCGCCCCCACGGTAAGCATCATGAACCATACAGCATCATCCAGGTGGTAGGCATACTTTAAAACAAAAGGGATGATGAGGGCATTTGCCAAAACAGGGGGAAGAGTAACAAGGAACCTGTGGTTTCTTAAAAGATAGGAAGCCACTGCCGCAATTGCTGTTGCAAGGGTTCCGAAAATGACGTCCGGAAGCATTGCGCCTGTTATGATGTTACTTAAAAAGCATCCGATGATAACGCCGGGAACTGCTGCGGGAGTGAAAAAGGGAAGCACGCAAAGGGCTTCGGAAATACGGACCTGGATAGCGCCGCTTGCCAGATTGAAGGCTGCGACGAATACGGTGAGAACGACATAGAGGGCGGCGATTATGCCTGCCTGTGCGATAAATAATACTTTCTTCTGCATTTTAAATCTCCTTTAGGGTTGAAGGTCAACTGGTTACACTACTGACCGAAATGAGTGGGAAGGAATTAACACTCAGTGTAGCGGGGGATAGAATACGCCTGTTTTTTAAAAAAGTCAAGAAAAAAATGGTGTCACTTCACAGGCACATACACCCTGAAAAACATGGTGGGGTTCCTGGGATCTGAGCCGCAGATGTCTAAGATGTTTCTCTCGATGGCGGGACCTGCGGGGGTCAGTCCCTTATCTTTAATGAATCCCATAAGGCGGCAGTAGGCTTCATCCGCCTCGAAATGCTCCACGGTACGGATCCTCATGGTCACGCAGGCACAGAGCCTCCGGGGAAGAACTTCTGTGTACCTGTTCTTTACGGGGCAGGGGAGCTCCGAAATGTATCCGTATTTTTCGTATGAATGAAAGTTTCCCTTAAGGAGATCCTCCACGCTGATCGTTGAGATGATCCCTGCAGTGTCTGCCCAGTTTCCGGACCCACGTGTGACTTTTATGATCTCTTCCACGTCCAGTTCATCCCTGTCGCCGAAGGATTTTGACATCATGTACATTTCCGGAAGGGTCTCAAGAGTTACTTCATCGGAAGAACAGGTTTCCGCGATGTTTTTTTCATATAATGCCACCTTTTGCTTCAAAAGTTCCAATTCTGCGATCCGTTCTCCGATCTCTTTTTCATTTCTCTTAAGCTCCGTGCATATGCCTTCCGGACCGTTCCCGGACAGGATCTTTTTAAGACGCCTTATGGGAGTGCCCAGAGAGCGCATAAAGCCTATCATGGAAATGATCTCAAACTGTGCTTTTGAATAGTAGCGATAGCCGTTCTCACCTGATTTCCAGGGGGAAAGAAGATCGATGCTGTCATAGTATCGTAAGGTTGAAGCAGGGATGTTAAAGATCTTGCAAACTTCTCCGATGGTGTAGAATTCTTTCATGGATCCTCCTTTTTAAAAACTCTTGACCTTAAAGCTACTTTAAGGTTTATAATCGGATTATGCAAGAGGTATTTTTTGGGAAAACAAAAAAAGTATTGGGAGGCTTTATGAGTAAAAAATCAAAAATCAGTCAAAGGATCGGTGCAATCTTCACAGGGCGCTCGTCAAACAGCGCCCTTTCCTTCCGTGAGAAGCTGTTCATAGCACTTCCCGGACCCGCATCTGTGATGGGACAGATCGTGATCCACAACGTGCTGATGAAATTCTACACTGACATCATCGGACTGGATGCGAAATTTTATGGCCTGATCTACTTGATCTACAGCATTTGGAATGCTATAAACGATCCGCTCCTTGGGGCCTACATCGACAAGATGCCCTTTAACAGAAAGCGTGGAAAGTACGTTTACCTCATGAGAGTGACGGCTCCTGCCATGCTGATCTCCTTCTTTTTCATGCTGCTGTCTTCTCCTTCATGGAGCCAGTGGCTGATCTTCGGAGTCCTTCTTTTTGAACTCTTTGTTTACGATACTGCCTATACCGTATTCTCTGTTTCCTACAACTCCTACTTCCTGCTGGCTGCAGCGGACAAGGAGGACCGTGTGGATGTGGACATCATCAGAACCTATCTTGGTAATGTTGTGGGCTTTGTAACCACCATAATCCCCACGTTTTTGCTGGTGGGTGGCGGAAACCGGGCGCTGATCATCCCCATTTTCAGCCTTGTTGTGCTGGTAAATGCAGCGATGTACTTCCTGGCCCTGGCACCCTTAAAGGACAATGAAAAACTTTACGAGACGGCAGTCGCACCGGAACATAAAAATCTTAAGGACATATGGAGAGATGTCAGAGAGATTGTTTTTTCAAGACCATTCCTCACCTATCTTCTTTTCTTTGTCATCGCCAGAGGAGCAATAGCCGCGTACTATAATCCTTTCCTTTACATGATGGACAAGGTGCTTAAAACCTCCGGAACCTTTGCAGCCGTGGCAGATACTATCCCGGGCCTGGTAATGCTTGCCCTTTTGCCCTGGGCCGGAAAACAGATAAAGAAATACGGTGCAAAGACCATAACCATGATCGCCATGATCCCGGCGGTCCTCGGACTTGGAAGCCTTGTGATCATCAATTCCGGCTGGCAGGCCGTTATCAGTTACATATTGATAATCTTTGCCCTTAATGTCATCCAGACATCGGGAGTTGTAATGAACGGTGCCCTCATCGATTATGACGAGATGCGTACCGGAACGAGAAAAACCGGGCTTTACGGCGGACTCTTCGCTCTTCTTACAACCATCCTTACGGCTTTTCAGGAATCTGCATTTGCAACCATCATCAGTCATTACGGATATGACGGAACTCTTGCGGAGCAGACGGAACGCACCGTCTGGGGCATAAGAGTGGGGGCGGGACTGGTGCCCATGCTGCTTTGCATTGTGGGCTTTATCCCTCTGATCTTTTTCCCCATCGGACGTGAACTTGAAAAGAAGATATCCGATTTTAACGTGAAGGCAAGAGGAAAGGCTGAAGAGAACGGTGAAACCGAAGCACTCGAAAAGGTGGAAGAATGAATAAAAAGATACAGATCAAAAACAAGAGCTTTGTTCGTGACAACGGGGAACAGTTTACCGCTCACGGCATCAACATGGTGTGCAAGGACAAGGCGAAGGATTATATAGGAGATTACTCGGCAGAGGATTTCAGATTCCTTAAAGAAAACGGATTTGACCTGATCCGACTTGGGGTGATCTGGGACGGAGCTGAGCCGGACCCGGGAAAGTTTGATGAGGCCTATTTTAAAAAGCTGGACAGGATCATAGATATGGCGGCAGCGGAAGAGATCCCTGTATTTCTTGACATGCATCAGGATCTCTACGGAGTCGTTTTTGAAGACGGAGCTCCCGAATGGGCTACGGTGACTGATGATGAAGAACACATAAGGACAGGGCTCTGGAGCGAATCCTATCTTTTAAGTGCTGCTGTGCAGCATGCTTTCGACAACTTTTGGAAAAACACTCCCGCTTCCGACGGCATGGGGATCAGGGATCATTACAGGGAACTGTGGAGGTTCATTGCGAAAAGATACGCAAAGAATCCCTATGTAATAGGCTACGACATTATGAATGAGCCTTTTCCGGGAAGCGACGGGGCAAAGATCTTCGAGATCATAATGAGCATTGCTGGAGAAGGAGGAATGGCGAGTCTTTCAGATGAGACGAAGATCGCTGAACTGATCTCAGCCATAGCGCCCATTACAGCTGCTTTTGAAACGGAAGTCCTCACTCCGTTCTATTCGGAGGTGGCAGCTGCCATCCGTGAGGAAGATCCCGACACGATCCTGATGCTTGAAAGCAATTATTTTGCAAATGCGGCAGTTCCCACAGCACTTTCCCCTGCGGTTTACCCTGACGGCAGGATCATCGAAAAGCAGGCCTATGTTCCCCACGGATATGACATCCTCGTGGATACGGAAGATTACGGTGCGGGAGGCTTCGAGCGTGTGGGCTTCATCTTTAAAACTCTGTTTGAAGGAGCGGAGCACGTGGGCCTTCCCGTTATCATCGGAGAATGGGGTTGCTATCCGAAGGCCGACAAAGCGCAAAAAGCCCAGGCGGAGTTTCTGCTGGGGCTGTTTAAAGAGCAGGGCATAGGAAATGTGTATTTTGATTTTTCACATATAAAAGACGGCGGTATACTGGAAACTCTTAAGAAAACAAGATAATAAAAGGAAAAAGCCTCCTTGTGCGGTGAGGGCTGTAACAGCTCACATCGCATCAGGAGGCACTTTTTTTCAGATCTTACTTTCTGAACAATGTTTCAAAGTGATAAATGTTTGCGTACTGGTAAAGGTCGTTGCTGACCAGATTGTCCGCAAAGTTACGCAAAGAGGGAGAAATGAGACAGTAGGAGTTTGCACCTTCAAGGTAGGCAACGGACCACAGATTCTTCTTGTGGAGATCGTAGATCTGAAGGGCCACAGCGTCTCTCTTTTCACTGTCTACTGTATCTGTCCACTGCTCATAGAGTTTAACAAGCTGAGCCATATCACCTGTGGGGGCAACACCCTTTGAATGATCTGTATAGTAGGTACCGTAATCTCCGTACCACTCAGCTGCCTGAGCGATGGGAACGAAGGAAGCGGCTCTTTCCTTGAGGGAGAAACCACCGGCTGACATTCTGGGACACATTACCGCTGTCCAGGTGTTGTCGTCGATCAGCTTATCATATACTGCCACTTCGTAGTCGGTGAGAGTGGTCTTAATGTGTAATGCATCATAGTAGCGCTTAAGAATGCTGTAGATGAAGTTTGCGTTTCCGCCCGATGAAATGAAGTCTATGGAAAGATCCGAGCCGTCCGCAAAATCATAGAAGCCGTCGGCGCCGAGCTTTAAGCCGCAGTTCTGGAGAAGTTTCTGGGCTGCTGCAACGTCGTAATCGGTCCATTTCTTTGACCATTCCGCATCGTATCCGAAGTTACCTGCAGAAGGAGCACACTGACCGGGAGCAAGGAAGCCTTCGGAAACACGAAGAGAAACCTCGTCTCTGTCCACGCATATGGACATTGCCTGACGGAATTCGCTCTTTGCGAAGAGGTCGGCATATTTTTTGTCGGAATTTGTATAGTTAAAAGTGATCTGGTAGGATCCCCAGTTAGAGCCCGCCACAGTCTTAAGAACAGCAGCGTCGCCCAGCTGAGCCATAAGGGCAGAAACCTGATCCATTCCAACTTCTATACGATCAAGGGCACCTTCTGCCAGCATGGTTACGGAATCATCGCCCTCGCCCAGCTTCTTCATGTAGATGTTGTCGAAGTAAGGAAGCTGATTTCCCTTTGCGTCCACCTTCCAGTAGTAAGGGTTTCTTTCAAGTATGCACAGATCAGCGGATCTTGAGTTGTTTCCTTCCTTTGTTGTAAGAACGAAGGAATTGACGGTGGGAAGTCCGGAAGTGTTCCAGAAGTAGTAGCATACGTTCTTTCCAATGTCGGAAACCTTGGAGTAGTTGATGCCCTTGGCCTTTGCGTTAGCAACAACCTGTTCGTCCGAGAGCCCCGTGTCTTTCCAGTACTCGTTCTGAACATATATGGATGAAGGGATGAGGTCCTTTAAGTAATGTGAAGGAGCCCAGCACCACTTGAAATCACCGTTCTCTATGAAGTTTCCGGGGTATTTTGAGGTTTCAAATGTCCATGTAACTGTATGATCATCAACCTTTTTAAGGACTGCGTAGTTTCCTGTTTTATCGTCCTTAAGGGCAGCCCAGTTTGCTTTCGTATCAAAGTTGTTGATATGGACCATGTAATACCAGAAGGTGATGTCATCTGCGGTGAAATCATCGCCGTCTGACCACTTCATACCTTTTCTCAGGCGGAAGGTCCAAACAGTATAGTCGCTGTTGTGTTCGAAACTTTTGATGACATTGGGGACATAGGAACCATCCGTGTTGTAACGGATGATACTGTCGAGAACGGGACGTGCAATGTCCCAGGAACCGCCGCCCAGAGTCATATTGAAGTTCCCGCTGTAATTGCCTATCTCAAGGGCGTTTCCTGCGGCATCTGACTGTGCCACAAAAATGTTGTCCTTGTCAGGGATCCTTTTCTCGATTGAGGGAAGAGTTCCGGCCTTCACCAGTGCTGCAAGCTCAGGAGCCTCCGCATAGGTCAGTTTGTCCAAAGAAATGGGCGCGGGTGTGGGTGTGGAAGCAGCGGTGGAGGTACCTGTCTGTTTGGTTTCACTTGTCTGATTAATGATCTGAGTTCTTGTGCTTTGTCTTGTTCTCTGATTTATCTTAACATTCTTGCTTCCGCAGGCTGTAAGGGATAAAACCATAACTCCTGCGATCAGCAGTGCCGGAAGTCTTTTCTTCATGAGCACTATCCTCCTTGTATTTGTCATAACTTGAAGCCCTTGAGTTCTGTTGTAAGGGAATCTGCTGCGTTTCTGAGATCCTTGATTACGTCGTTAAGGTTCTGGGCAGCCTTTTGAGCGGCTACAGCAGTGTTTTCAACTTCCGTGGAGGCTACGGCTGTTTCTTCCGAAACAGCGGAGATACCTTCAACAGCTGTCAGGGTGTTGACTTTTGCTTTTTCCATCTCTTCCACCTGGAGGCCGATATCCTTTAAGTGGTTAGCTATGGTATTTACATTTTCGCCGATAACATTGAATTCGGCCATTGTGGTAACAACAGCTTCTTCCTGCTGTTTTACGATCTCCTCGGCCTTCTTTGCGGCGGAAGCGGTCTTTGTAGTCTTTGAAGTAACTGATGTTATGATATTGCCGATCTCACCTGCGGCAACAGCACTCTGCTCGGCGAGCTTTCTGATCTCTTCCGCAACAACTGCGAAACCGCGGCCTGCTTCTCCGGCTCTTGCTGCCTCAATGGAGGCGTTGAGGGAAAGAAGATTGGTCTGGCTGGCAATATCATCGATGGTTGCAATGATGTTTCCGATGGAGGATGTCTCACGGGCCAGTTCTTCGATGTCCACGATGACGCCTCTTGTAACATCACTTGTTTCATTTGCTTTGACTTTGAGGTTTTCAACTGCACCGATACCGCTCTTTACTGAATCATCGGCATCGTTTGCCATAGTATCGATGGCTTTCACATTTCCTCTCACAACTTCGATCTTTTCGGTGAGCTTGTCTGCAGCCGCAAGGCAATCGCCGGAATCTTCCGCCTGCTGTTCAAGACCCTTTCTGATCTCGTTAACGGATGATGTGATGTTCGTTGATGCTGTTACGAGATTCTCTGATGCGATTCCGATCTCTTCCGAAGAGGACTTTAAGGAATCTGCGGTAGCGGAAACCTTTGAAAGCAGTCTCTTGGTGTTTTCGATCATCTTATTGGCGGATGCGGAGAGGGTTCCGAATTCGTCTTTACGTGTTGTTTCAATGGTTACGGTAAGATCGCCGTGTGCTGCCTGCTCAAAGCCCTTTGATATGCCCTGTACAGCATTACCGAGCCTGCTGGAAACGACGATGCCCACCAGTGATGAAACAACGGCAGCAAGGATAACTGCGATAATGGAGGCGGACCTGATGTTGCTTACGCTTTCGTTAATGACAGACTTCGGGATACGGCAGCATATGACTGATCCGGAGTTTCCGATCTTTGCATATGTATAGAGGTACTCCTGTTTATCTTCTGCATCGATCATCCATTCGTAGCCGGAATTGCTGGCTGATGCCTTCAGATCATCGTAGAATGTGGTAAAGGCGAATATGGTCTTGTCGTCATCACTCTTTCCGGAAGTTGTAGTTTCGACTTCGTCCGAAGTGATAAAGGCATAAACGCTTCCGTCCCCCAGGTTGATACTTCCGAGGACGTCTGTGGAAATGTCAAGCTTTATATCTACCGACAGGTAACCCAGCTTGTCGCCGAGGGAATTGTAAAAGGGTTTGACGTATACCGCACAATAGGGTGAGCTGTTTAAACCGTTGGAAGCTTCATAGGTGTCTATGAAGGTCCTTACACCAATCCAGCCCGCGCCGTCTTTTTTGGTCTTTAAAAGGTCGTAATCGGGGGATTTTTCAAACTCAGCGGCTGTTGAAGAGCCGATGTAGCTGTTTACCATCAGATAGTTTCCGTTGGCAACGGAAAAGGCCGTCTGCTGGAATGAGAGCACTGAAAGATCGCCTACGATACGATCGGATTCCGCCAGGTTCTTTGCGCTTCTCTTTACACTTGAAAGAGCGCTTCTTAATTCATCCGCGTCCGTGTAGGCACCTCCGTAGAGGTTCTTGAGCTCCGAAAGGCTTGCCAGCTGTTCTGCTTTGCTTTCCACCACTTCGAAGGTCAGTTCGTAATATTTTGCAACCTGTTCAAGGGCTGTTACTGCATTTGACTCATATGTTTTTTGCATTCCCTGTGATGCTATGGCATAAGCCGTATAGCCTACTATCATTATGAAAATGACGGGAAGCAGGAAGAATGCGGTGAGTTTAACCCTAAGGCTGTTTAATTTTATCATGTTCAGATCTCCTTCCTTCGTCCATATATATGTAGTTCAATGGTAACAGATAATGTACAACAAAATTATATAAAATGTCGTAAAAATACAAAAAACAAATTGTATACTTTATATAAACAAATTCCCGCCGCAAAGAGGCAGACAGTGGAAAACTGTAAGTTTTTCTTGATTAAACGGGGAAATTGTTATACAATGCCAAAATATACAAATGATAATAAGAAGCAATACATCATTTACCGCCGAGCCGAAAGGCCGGAGATAAAATGTGCAAAGGAGACATTATGGCACGAGAGTACAATCCTGAAGTCATTGAGAAAAAGTGGCAAAAATACTGGGAGGAGCATGACACGTTCAAAACGGATGTTTGGGACTTTTCGAAACCCAAGTTCTATGCACTGGACATGTTTCCCTATCCTTCGGGTGTAGGTCTGCATGCAGGGCATCCCGAGGGCTACACCGCTACAGACATAGTTTCCAGAATGAAGAGAATGCAGGGCTTTAACGTCCTCCATCCCATGGGATACGACTCTTTCGGCCTTCCTGCGGAACAGTACGCCGTAACAACGGGAAATCATCCCAACGGCTTCACTCAGGAAAACATAAAGACATTTTCCAAGCAGTTAAAGGAATTGGGCTTTGACTATGACTGGCACAGATGCATAGCAACCTCCGATCCTTCTTTCTACAAATGGACCCAGTGGATCTTTAAGCAGCTCTACCTCGCAGGATACGCGAAGCACATCGATATGCCCGTAAACTGGTGCGAAGAGCTGGGAACAGTGCTTTCCAACGACGAAGTCATTGACGGAAAGTCGGAGCGCGGAGGCTACCCTGTTGTTAGAAAGAACATGAAGCAGTGGGTCATCGACCAGCCTGCATTTGCTGAGAAGCTCCTTGAAGGTCTTGACGAGATCGACTGGCCCGAATCCACAAAGGATATGCAGCGTCACTGGATCGGAAGATCGGAAGGCGTCGAAGTTAAATTTCAGATCGTGGGAGGCGGAGAATTCTCCATCTTCACAACATGTATCGAGACCATCTACGGAATCACCTTCATGGTTCTCGCACCCGACGGACAGATCGTTAAGGATCTCATGCCCAGAGTGCAGAACAAGGAAGAGGTTCAGGCCTATATTGACGAGACTCTCAAGAAGAACGATATGGACCGCACAGAGCTCAACAAGGGCAAGTCGGGCTGCGAACTTAAGGGACTTAAAGCCATCAACCCCGTAAACGGCAAGGAAGTTGCACTCTTCATCGGAGATTTCGTTCTTGCAAGCTACGGAACGGGCGCTGTCATGGCTGTTCCTTCACACGATCAGAGAGACTTTGAATATGCCATTGCCCACAAGATCCCCATGATCCAGGTTATCGACGGACGTGACGTTTCCGAGTGCGCATTTGAGAAATACGATTATCTCGGAAAGGGCTGCAAGCTCATCAACTCCGAGGAGTTTACGGGACTCACCGTTGAAGAAGCAAAGGAAGCCATCACTCAGAAGCTTGAGAAGATGGGCGTTGCCAAGAGAGTAGTAAATTACCACTTCCGTGAATGGATCTTTGCAAGACAGAGATACTGGGGCGAGCCTGTTCCCGTTGTTTACGAGGAGGACGGAAAGATCCATGTCCTTGATGATGAGGAACTTCCTCTCATCCTTCCCGAGCTTGATGATTACAAGGGAAAGAACGGCAAGGCGCCTCTTGAAAATGCAACAGAATGGAAGAAGTACGACCACAACGGAGTGAAGGGTGTGAGAGAAACCTCCACAATGCCCGGTTCTGCAGGCTCCAGCTGGTACTATATGCGATACATCGATCCCAATAATGACAAGGAATTCTGCAATCAGGAGCTCCTTAAGCACTGGATGCCCGTAGACCTTTACATCGGCGGACCCGAGCATGCGGTTGGACACCTCATGTATGCAAGGATCTGGAACCGCTTCCTCTATGACAAGGGACTTTCTCCCGTCAAGGAGCCCTTCAAGAAACTGGTTCACCAGGGCATGATCCTTGGCTCCAACGGCATCAAGATGGGTAAGCGTTTCCCAGAGTTCGTTGTAAATCCCAGCGACATCGTAAACAAGTACGGCGCTGACACTTTGAGACTCTATGAGATGTTCATGGGTGCTCTCGAGGTTTCCAAGCCTTGGAGCGACGAAGGTGTTGCCGGTGCAAGGCGTTTCCTTAACCGTGTATGGAGCTTCTTTACGGATGAGAACAACATCACATCCGACAATGACGGAAAGCTCAAGAAGGTTTACCACCAGACCATAAAGAAAGTAACAGACGATTACGAAACTCTCGGTTTCAACACCGCCATCAGCCAGCTCATGATCTTCGTGAACGCTGCCATAAAGGAAGGCAAGTGCCCGAAGGAGTATGCAGAAGGCTTTGTAAAGATGCTTTCCTGTGTCTGCCCTCACATCGGAGAAGAGATCTGGGAGATCCTTGGCCACAGCGAGTCCCTTGCAAAGGAACCCTGGCCCGTGTTCGATCCCGAAGCCGTTAAGGAAGACACCGTTGAGATCGGTGTTCAGGTAAACGGAAAACTCCGCGGAACCGTTGCACTTGGTGTCGACGAGGATCAGGCAAGTGCCCTTGAAAAAGCAAAGAGCATGGACAGCGTAAAGCCTTTCGTAGAAGGCAAGACCATCGTTAAAGAGATCTACGTAAAGGGCAGAATTGTAAACATTGTCGTAAAGTAGTCACTGTACGCAATACACAATAAAAAGGTATTCCGGAAAGCTTGCTTTCACGGAATACTTTTTTATTGTGTAAGCTGCGAAGCAGCGACATAAGAAAAATAAAAGGTACTATATCTTATTTGTTCCGCGTGTGTTATGATGACTGCGAAGCTGAACCTGAGAGTTCACGAAAGGAGGCATCATGAAAAGAAATATACGTTGGATATTGCTCGGAGAAGTGATCCTGATAGCGGCAGTGTTCGGATTTTGCATCGCGATCTCCGAAGACAGGACATCAAATCTGCCATTGTTCTTTGACGGGATCTCATTACTGATCATCGCATTGTTTCTTGTTCCGGGGCTTATGATCACAGGCGAATGGAAAAACTTCACCAGGGCGTTTTCCGTTGGGATCAGACCCTACAGCCTGCTGGAACTTAAAAACACAGTCGCGGGAGTGGGGGCGGCCCAGAAACTTGTGGTATATGGCGCTCTTTTTGCTTTCTTTGTATGGAGCATAATCATCCTTGGCAAAGTGGCGGATGCCAAAGCTCTTGGCGCAAATCTTTCCCTGTGTTTTCTGATCGGGCTTTATGCAGTTGTTCTGGAATTGTTGCTGTTACCTTTGAAGCTTAATGCCGAGAAGAAAATGAACGAAGAAATGGACTTCGAAAATGGCGATGATCAATGATCCCGAAGTAACAAAAGAACGCTATCTTGAAGTGGCTTCAAAGCTGGGGCTTACGAAGCGTGAACTTGAATTGGGCTTTTTAAAAGTATCGGGATTTTCAAACAGGAGAATAGCCTATATGCTTGGAATATCGGAACAGACAGTGAAAAATCATTTCTCGCATATTTATGAAAAGGCGTTTGTTCCGGGAAAGAAGGAATTCAAAGAGCTGTTTCTGAACATTTAATTCTTTACTTTTGCCTTGATTCATGATATCCTCTTTTCATCAAGATAATTCATGAGCAGCTTTGGCTGTCGTAGGCGTTTCGCCATTATCCCACAAGAGATTTTTTGTTTTTATAGTGTTTTTTTTGGTGTTGTTTTATTCTTAAGTTTCTCTTGTTCTGCTTGTCCCGGCCTTAGTTTCTGTGATTGTTTTGAAGAATAAAAGAAGACGCACATAGTGCGCTCAGTTTCCTTGAGCAACCCTCAAGAGAAGAAAACAATAGGAGAACAAAAATGTCGGAAGAAAAAGCAAGAAAAACATTGGAGGAGAGCAGCCTCATCGATGACGCTCTCATGAATCTGGTAGCAAGCGATCCTAATGTTGGAGAGCAAAGCATCAAACTTCTGCTGTCGGTTTTGTTGCAACGTGATTTTTCAAAGATAAAAGTTACATCGCAACGTATTATTCCGGGAATAGACCTGGAAAAACGAGGAATCCGCTTGGATGTGGAAGTTGAGGAAAGAATTGAAAAGGATGGGGTTGAGAGAGTGGCAAATATTTATGATATTGAGCCTCACAGAAGCAGCTCTTCCGACCTCCCCCACAGGAATCGTTTTTATCAGGCAAAGATCGATTCGAAAAGATTGCCTATAGGAGCAAAGACCTTTGCTCCGTTACCTGACTTGTACATCATCATGATACTTGACTATGATCCTTTTGGAAAAGACAGAATGGTGTACACTTTCAGAAATTGTTGCGTAGAAGATCCTGCTATACCTTATAAAGACGGCCTTACCATCATGATCTTCAATACGACGGGAACGATTGGGGGTAGTCAGGAAATAAAAAACATGTTAGACTATATTCAAAACAATAATGTAAGCGATTCAACAACGAAACAGCTTAATGGGTTTGTAAACTATGTTAAATCTGATCCGTTTGTACAGGAGGGCATTATGACTCTGGGTGAACATTATGACATGGAAAGAGAAAAGGGCAGAGAAGAGGGCAGAGCAGAAGGCAAAAAGGAATCTATTTTTAAGGTGCTTGAAAATTTGGGAACGGTTGATGATGATATTTGTAATTACATCGATCGAATCTCCGATCTGAATGAGCTTGACAAACTCTTGCTGGCAGCTGCGAAGGCTACCGACATTCAGGAATTTAAAAGTGCAATGAAGTAATGAAAAATGATCAGCCGGAAGGCTGAAAACCGCCAACGTGGACGTTTCTTGGATAAACAGCCGAGGAATGTTCACGTTGAATTTATTCAAGCATAAACCCTGTAACAGATAAGACTGCCGGAAGGGGAGACATGCTAAATTTATAAAAGGAGAGGTAAAACACATGAAAAAATGCTTTTATGTACTGCTCCTTATGGCAGCGGCCATGGTCATGGGAAGCTGCGGAAAGAAGGATGTTGAGGTTTTGAACAAAGCGCCGGAATGGGCTTTGGAAGAAAACGGGGAAAAGGTTCCGTATGATACGGAGAGGACAGGGATCCTGGGAGGTTTGTACTTTATCCCTATTGACGGCAAAGTTTACCGATATGACAGTGTGTATCAGAAAAATGTGGATTATACACGGGATGAGATGATCTTTGATTTTGACGAGGAAGAAATTGATGAAACGTATGCCCATCGCATATACACGCTGAAGGAATATCCCAACAAAACGATCCTGGTCGATGTTTACAAAAGTAAATCCGATCCGTGGCATGTCGAGGAGGAGCTGATCCAATACAGGGCAAACGGAGCGGCGGAGCCGGGGGAATTGGAGCTTGCCAAAGAAAACGGATTTGTGATCATGGAAGACGGCAGTGTCGCCGTCGGGAAAGAAATATGGACGGAGTTTTATGAGAAGGTCATTGACGGGAAGTCGGCCGAAATACTGCTGGGATATTACTATACTCTCGACAGGGAAAGAACTTCGAAGGACTACTATGAAGCCGTAAAGGGAGATTACCCCGCGCTTTATTTGGAAAAGCTGGCATATGACGGCGAGATGTTTGTTGTTTCGCCGCTTCATCGAGACGGAGATCGCTACTGTGTCTATGAACAGCCGGGGCGAGGCATAGCTGTTAAGAGATGGAAGTATCTGAAACACTTCACCGGAGAAGTAAATTCTCCGACTGCCTTGATCTCCGACTATGACAGATATGTTCTCGTGAACGATGAGAACGCGACATGGGAAAAGATAATGTACGGAATTGCAAGCAGTCAGTGGGGGGATTATATCCCGTCCCACGAGGTGTTCTGCGAATGTACATATAAATGAAAACTGTACAATATACAGTAAGCTGCGAAGCAGCGAGTGCCCCTTGACAATCGCTCTAAAACTATATATAATGCCAAATCGAAGCCTCGGTCTTACGAAGCGGGTGCTCCTGAACCGTGTCAGGTCAGGAATGAAGCAGCACTAAGGGATGCCACCCGTTTGTCGTAAGGAAACCGGGGCTTCTTTTTCTATCTTTTGATCTTGGTAAGCCTTCCTGCCATATCTTCGAAGGCTTTTACAGCCTCTTTATTGTACTCTTCGTAATCCACGGTGAGAGTCTTCTTTACTTCGCCTCTCAGGAAGGCCCTGATGCCTTCTGCGATCCCTTCCGTGGAATCTTCGACAAGCATTCCGTTGTATTTTTCCATGAAGTCTGTGGGACCCGTGATCCGTGTGGAAAAGCAGGGAACACCGAGAATGTCAGCTTCACAGAGCACAAGTCCGAAGCCCTCATAGAGGGAAGAGAGCACCAGGAGATCCGCCTGCTTCACCAAAGGGAAGGGATTGGCAAGGAATTTGATGACGGTGATGCGCTTTGCGAGGGGGGATGAGGCGGCACGCTCGAGCACGCGGTTGTAGTACGGTCCGTAGGAGCCGAGTATAATGAGCCTGGCGTCTGTATGGTCCGCTGAAGCTTTTTCAAATGCTTCGATCAGGCGCAATTGTCCTTTTTCATAGGAAAATCTTCCAACGTTTAAGATCACCTTATCGGGCCCGTTTAAAATGTTTTTAAGTTCTTCTTCCGTAACGTCCGTTACGGTGTTTTCCGTGAAGTGCAGTTCTTCATCGGCTTTTTTGAGGATGGTCCTGTAATCTATTATGTTGGGGATGACAGTGTAATCGCGTTTTGTGTAGCCCGAAGTTTCGATGTAGAGATCCATCCTCGGAGCCAGTTCTTCCGCAACGATCGCAACCTCATCGTAGGATGTGTAAGCTTCCGACAGGAGTTTTCTGGGAACTGCGAAGGGCTTTCTATTCTCGCCGTTCATATCGTTGTGGACAAAAATGGCACGTCCGCAATCCATCACCTTAAACATGGAGATGATGTCCGGGAAGTAGCCGTTAAACTGAATAGCCGCATCGATACGGGCGTTTCCGAAGGTCTTGACCGCTTCGCGCCTTGCTATGCTTTCATATGCCTTTTTGGCTGACCTGTAGGGGAGAGAGGGGATCAGGCGCTGCCATTTTTTCCAGAGTTTGGACCAGGCTAGTTCAAACCATGTCCCGCATCTGGGATTTGTGATGCCGAGAGTTGCGATCTCTTCCGGGATGTCATCCAGCGCAGGCTCGTGGTAGCCGGGGGTGTTGTTGGTTTTCGGGCTGTATTTGTAGAGGATGAGATAATTGTACTTATCCCTGTCAATGTTCCTCGTCATGTTGATGAGGGCGGTGGCTATGCCGTTTCGGATGAAATCTCCGCCGTAAACCGCGACGTTTTTCCTGCCGTTGCAGGGAACTGCAGGGTAGCCGGAAAGATCTCCCGAAATAAAGTTTCGCATGAGATCGAGTGAAACTCCCGCTCTGTCGTAAGGGCAGAAACGCTTCAAAAAATCCGTGTCATCGTAGGACGTCGGAGAAACCAGCTCTTCCGCAAGCTTTTCCACTGTCTTCACTTGAGGGAAGGGCAGTTCCTTTAGCGGAAAATACAGCCCCCTGTCCTTGAGATACTCTTCTTCGTCGTAGGTGTAGAGCACGATGGGACGCCTTGTGACCGCATAGTCGAACATTATGCTGGAGTAATCCGTTATGAGGCCGTCGGTTGCCTGCAGGAAGTCGTAAGATGGGACGTTGTCGGGAAATGTCAGGATATGCCTGTAAGCTGCGGTGTTCATGCTGCCTCGGAGCATGGGGTGAAGCTTTACGTAAACAACGGTGTTCTCGGGGAGCAGTTCATCAAGCCGCCTGAACATACTGTCCAGCTCGTTCTCCTGCCCGTTACGGTCAACTTTCCCCACAATGCCCCTCCATGTGGGCAGGTAGGCATATACTTTCGAATCCCCAAATCCGAAACGCTTTCGCATTTCATCTCTTGTTTCTTCGGAAAAGAATACCTCGTTTCTGGGATAGCCTGTCATTGCAAGCTTTGCTGTTCCGAAGTTCTCAACCATATAGTCCCTGAGCATCACATCTCTCGTGTACTCGTTCGGATACAGGAGAAGATCTGCGGAAAGGAAATTTCTCTGGGCGTTTCCGATGGCGAAGCGCTCTCCCTTAATGGCTTTTCCCAGGGTTTTAAGGGGCGTTCCGTGCCAGGTGTTCAGGTAGAGCTGCCCCGGTTTTCTTGTAAAAAGGGGAGTGAAGGTGTTGTCGTTTATCAGCCTTCCCGCACTCGCCAGGATCTTAAAGTACTCGTGGGAGTCGAAGCGAACGGCCTTGATCCGTTCGGAATTCTTGAAATCCTTCCATTGTGCCGAGATGGCTGCTTTTGTTTCTTTACGGACAGTAACGTAAAGCTTCAGATCGGAAAATTCCTCATTTTCGCAGAGAGTTTTCAGGAGCTTCGCAATGTTTCCGCCCAGAACCGTTCCGTGCTGGGATTCCAGGAGTACAAGCTTTTGATCCACCGGAAGCCTGTCATACATTTTTATGTAGGCTCTGTGAGAATAAAAGTCCTCAGAAAAGAACCTTTTAAAAAACACTTTTTTTCTGTCTAATTTTCGACCCATACCTAATCTCCGATTTATGTAGTTAATCTGCTTTCGATGCTGTCAAAGGAAATCCTGATCTTTCTGCCGCTTTTCAAAATAACCGTGGGGTACTCGAAAACCCTGTCACTCTCGTTTGCCCATGCGATCTCTTTTACGGGGAAAAGATCATCCTCGGTGAAATCGCCTCCGTCTGCCCTTGTAATGATCTGTGAGAGCAGCAGATGACCTTCTTTTGCACTGTACTGTGCATTTCTGTGGGCTGTGGCATAGATGATCACGGAGTCTTTTTTGTCGGAATTTGTGCCCTTTGAAAATACGGTGTTAATCTCATCAAAGCCCATGAAGAGCGTCATTGCCATTGAGATCTTTCTGCCGTGTCCGTCGGTGCCCTTGATCACGATCGCGGTCGCTCCGTCCTTTTTGAATTCTTTTGTCTCGGTGTCTCCGGCCGGAAATCCGAAGGAGGAAAGCGTCACAACGGAGGGCTTTCTGACAAGTCTCATCCTGTCTGCCCTGAAGATGCCGTAAGGAACCGTAAAGTCTGCAAGATCCATGGCATCGATCCAGTGCATCTCTGTCTCCGTTTCGTAGTCAAAGAAGGCTCTTCTGTAAAAAACATCGTCTTTTACACCGCAATGGTAAAGTGCATTGGCTGTCTTTGCTTCCGTCATGGAAGCGTCCTTTATTGTATAGCTCATGGGGATCACGTTCAGGTCCCGGATGAATGCGCTGTCCCAGGGGAAATCCGTGTTATAGCAAAGCTTTGCATAGTTTTGCATGCCATGAAAGTCTTTTTTGTTTTTGATCACTTTTGCTGATCTGAGGATGGTCTCGCCGTTTGCGGCGTGGTTCGAGAACACAAGTCCCGGACCGTCAAGAACGTTCGTCCTCACATCATTGCCCGAGAGACCTTCAAAGTTGTCTTTTTCTTTGGCTGTCCAAAAAGGGTGATCCTTCGGGAGCTCAAGGCACAGGAAGGCCTTACCCAGCCAAAGGGGAGATTCTGCGCAGGAGTAGCCCTGAACAAGAGGCGGGAACTGACCGTAGAATCCGAGGGAAGGGACTCCGCCCGACAAAAAGTCCTCCCGCTCCAGGAATTGCAGCAAAGCGCCTGCAGTCACACGCCTGCAGACTCCGGGATCTGCCGTGGGATTTTTGAAAAAGAAATTGGCAGCCAGAGGGCTTACAGCCGCGTTTCTGTATATGCAGCTTCTTCCCCACATGTTCACGAAGCCGTTTCGGCCGAAGTAAGCGGGGTAGGTCTTCATAAGCTCGTTGGATGCGTTCTCGAAAAAAGCCGCGATCTCAGGCATATTATCGTAGCCGTACCATTTGCACCATATGGGTGCATAGACATTGAATGCCCAGCAGGAGTAGTAGTCAAAGCTCTGCCCGTCCCTGAACCATCCGTTTCCGACGTAATAATCCTTTATGGCGAGAGCATGATCCAGCATGATATCGTCATTTGCTTCATAGCCGTGTTTTTTTAGGAAAGCCAGGTCCAGCATGTTGAAAAGACGCCAGTTCTGGGGCACTGTCATGTGGTGGGCGTAGCCGCTCAGGAAATCTGCGATCGTGTCCTGCTCCTCTTTGGTGTAATCCTCCCAGATCTCTTTTTCACAGATGTCCAGGCAGATCACCAGTGCGCAGGTCTCAACCGTCTGTTGAAAGCAGGCATATGGATTCCCTCCCGCACTCTTCATCATCTCATCGTAGCTTCCCGCGCTTTCGTCGTTCCCGGAGGTTGCGACCTTTAGAATGTGCTTTTTGTAGTACTCGCGTAAAGAAAAGCCGTTGACTTTAAGATCCGGCTCTTCATGGATCAGTGGCGCAGCGATGAACATGGACCGTGCGAGTCCTTCAAAGATCTCGGCTCTTCTTTCACGGTCAAGCTGCTCCGGGCCTGCGTTTTTATGGGGGTAGGTGATGTCAAATTCCGTTCTTGTTACAACAGGAGCGGAATCTATGTCCTTAATGCCTGAAAAAAAGCCTCGTATCAGGTACTTCGCGGCATCAATAAATGAATCTCTCGTGAGACCTGTATAGGGGCTCAGTGTGTAATCAGTGTGTTCTCTCTTAAATGTGTTTTCCATCTCTTCATCCTTGGGTGGGGAAATAATTGTTTGCTACAAGTTTAAGCCACTTTAGGGGATATTTCAAGTGTTTTGTGAAGGGGGAGTAATTGTTCGCCCGCACAAGCTTGACAGCTTGTGCGCACGCTGCTACGCAGCTACTGCCGACACAAAAAACCACCCTTGAAAGCAAGCTTTCGGGTGGCTTCTTGTATCGGCTGTTGCGAACAGCATCGATAACTGGCAAGCTTTCGGGTGACTTCGGTAGAGGCTTTTGTGACAAATTCGCAAAACGCTTCGCTTTTTTGCTCATTCGGAGGGGGGATCAAGGGTGCAGCGCACTTCGTAACAGTTTAAACTCATAAGTTAAACTGCTTGTACCATGCCGCTACGCTGTATAGTTGCTTTGCCGCTGTTCGCCCGCACAAGCTTGACAGCTTGTACGCACGCTGCTACGCAGCTACTGCCGACACAAAAACCCGCCCTTGAAAGCAAGCTTTCGGGCGGCTTCTTGTATCGGCTGTTGCGAACAGCTACATCAATTTATCCTGTTCTGCTTGGAAAGTTTCTGCGTAGTTCGATCGTGAACAGTAATAAACTTACTATTAAACTTACTACAGAGTGGCGCTGCACCCTTGAATTACAAGAAGAATATTGTTATAATCACTCTAATGTGGAGCAGAATGTGCTTCTTTCAAATAAAATCGGAAACAGGGAGAACCATGGGATATTTAATAGATCCGAAGGAAACCATAGAAATTCTTAACAAATACAGATTTGTCTTTCAAAAGCGATTCGGGCAGAATTTTCTTATAGATCAGCATGTACTGGACAAGATCATAAATGCGGCGGAGATCGGGCCGGATGATTTCGTTTTGGAGATCGGCCCCGGCATCGGCACGATGACCCAGTTTCTTTGCGAAAAGGCGAGAGAGGTTGTGGCGGTTGAGATCGACAAAAACCTGATCCCCATACTGCAGGAAGACACATTAAAGGCTTACGATAATCTGACCATCATCAACGAAGACATCCTGAAAATGGATCTCAATAAACTGGTTCAGGAGAGAAACAGCGGCAGGAAGATCAAAGTTGTGGCAAACCTCCCCTACTACATCACCACCCCTATCATCATGCAGCTTTTTGAGGAGCACATCCCCATCGAGAACATTACGGTCATGGTGCAGACGGAGGTGGCTGAACGCATGCAGGCCGGACCCGGTACCAAGGACTACGGCGCTCTTTCACTGGCTGTTCAGTACTACGCCGACCCTTATATCGCGGCCTACGTGCCCCAGAACTGCTTCATGCCCCGTCCCAACGTGCAATCCGCGGTGATCCGCCTGAAGCTTCATGAGGAAAAGCCTGTGAAGGTGACGGACGACAGGAAGATGTTTGCCCTGATCCGTGCATCCTTCAATCACAGAAGAAAGACGCTGGTGAACGGTCTTACGGCCGATCTCGGCAGTGTCTATACCAAGGAACGGATCCTGGATGCCCTTAAAAAATGCGGCTTTAAGGAAACTGTACGCGGAGAGGAACTGACTCTCGAAAAATTCGCGGAACTTTCGGAGGCTTTATGAAATTGGTTTTTACTTCTGAAGACGAAGCAGAACTGTCCTACAGGCATATGCTTGCCGGATGCTTCCTTTTGGGGAACGGCGAAGCGGAGATAAAGATCACGGACTGCGGCGGGAAGCCTAAAGTTCGTAAGCTGGAAGCCCTGGCTTTAAAGGCACAGAAGAAACTTGCAAAGGAAGACGTGCACAGGGTTTATATGCTTGCGGAAGGCGGCTCGGAGCTTGAAAAGGCGATGAGAGAAAGCAGGATCTTAAAGCTTTCAAGAAGTGAGTACATGTTTTCCCTGGCCCCCGACAGAGACAGAAAAGAAGAAGCGGGAGCAGAGATCCTTCTGACCAACGGAGTTGAAGAAGAGGAAGAGACCATCATCGTGGAGTCCGGAGAAAAGGGCGTGTTCACGGCGAAGCTCAGGCCCTTAAATGACGGAATGTACATTTACGGGGTGGAAGTCAGAGAAGACATGAGGCATGAAGGCTACGGAACAAAGTACATGAAGAGCATCATGTATGCCTTTAGGGATACCAAGCTCTACCTTCAGGTGGGAAGCCCCAATGTGATCGCCTGCAGGCTTTACGGTAAGCTGGGCTTTGAAACGGAAACGGAGATCCTGTACTTCACGCTTTGATTTAAGAAGAAAAGAACAGTTTATGAAATTGACACAGGACGAAAAATATATGCGTGCAGCCATAAATCAGGCGAAGCGCGGAAGAAACATCGGTGAGGTTCCCATCGGATGCGTGATCGTGTACGAAGGGAAGATCATCGGAAGAGGATACAACAAGAGAAAGAAAAAGAAGACAACTCTGGCCCACGCCGAGATCGAAGCCATCGCTAAGGCGGGAAAGGTCATTAAGGACTGGCGGCTGGAGGATTGCGACATCTATATTACTCTGGAACCCTGCCAGATGTGTGCGGGGGCCATTGTTCAGGCCAGGATGAGAAGATGCATCATCGGATGCAGGAATCCCAAGGCAGGATGCGCCGGATCCATTCTGAACATTTTGCAGAACGACGCCTTCAATCATCAGGTGGAACTTACGGAAGGCGTGCTGGAAGAAGAGTGCTCCGCCATGCTCACGGATTTTTTTAAGGATCTGAGGGCGAGAAATGCGGAGATCAAAAAAGCCGGAAAAACCGAAAACGAAGAAAGACAAGACTTGTAAGGCTTGACCAATTCCTGAGAGTCGGAGGTTAAAATGAGCAGTTATCCTTTAAAAATCGGAGAAGCAAACATCGTACCGAAGGGCACCGTTATCTTTGAAGAAAAAGATCCCATGAGCTGCATTTGCGCGGTGATCAAGGGCTCGGTTACGGCACAGAACGACTTTGTAAAAACAGATCTGCCCACCGGAACCTTCATCGGAATTCCCGACAGTGTGAACAGACGCTATCTTTTGAATTACATAGCCGGTCCCAACTGCATGATCTATGCCTTTCCGGTAGTGGAATTCGAGGGGCTTAAGTCCATGCTCTCCACCAGCAACAAGGATTACAAGGGTCTGGTGGTAACATCCCTTACAAGACTTTACGGCGAGATCATGAAGATCAACGAGCGCTATCTGGCTCTCGCTCCCAAGCTCTACAGCACCCTGAGCGACAGCTACGACAAGTACGTGAAAGCCTGCAAAAACGGCGGCATGGCCATTGCGGACCTCACGGGCATAGACGAACTGAAAGCCTACGTGGATCCTCAGCCGGTTCCCCAGAATGAAAGGGATTACTATCTGGAACTTTCCATGGTGCCGGGAAATGTGGTAAAAGCTTTCTACGGCGATTCTCTGGAAATGGTCATGAGAACCGTCAGGGAAACGAGTTCTGCATTTTTGGGAATGCTTGAAAACACCATAAATGTGGGTGCTTACATAAACGAGTTTTATTCGATCATATACAACGAAGGCGAGAACAATCTTTTAAGCAGATGCGTTCAGCTGTATAAGGAACTTGAGAAGACGGGAAGACCGGACAAGTCACTTGAGAGCCTTTGCGAAACTCTCAAGGATTTCTACATCAAGGCAGAAAAAACGGCAGTGGACTGCATGGGCTGTGCAAAGCCGGTCAAGAAAGAAAGACTCAAAATGGTCATGGAATCCATGAACAGCGGTGCGGAAGTGGAAGCAGTTGCTTCCGTGGACGATGCGGCAGCGGATGAGGACCTTTACAGAAGCCTTAAGAACTCCTTAAGGACCATTCTTGCCTTTGGTAAGATACAGGAAGGAGACGCGAAGGATTTTGAAAATGACATAAATGCCTTTGCGGACCTTAATGACAGGCTCAGCAGTGAAGACAATGAGAGAAAACTGAGACGAAAGATAGCTGATCAGTTCTACAAGATCTACAAAGAGGTTTTCATTGCAAGCCTGAGCAGCAGCAGATTACCCAAACCCGTAGAGCTTTTCCTGAATTTCGGATTTACGGATGAGAGACTGCTCACAAAGGAGCAGGCTGTCGAACTTTGCAAACTGAATTTCAAGACGAAGCAGAATTACTTCTGCCACATCTATACTATGCCCGAATGGCTCAAAGCCGTCTACGAAGGACGCAGAGAGCCTTCAAAGAATGAATTTGATCTGGAGTACAACGAGTCTCTCCGAGAACTTCTTAAAACAAGAGAGATCGATGAAGCCGAAGCCAGGGCACGCCAGGCGGATCAGAGCAAAAAGCTGGATTTCGAGATCTTTAACATGTTCAAGTACACCGAGCGTATAGTAAACGGCTCCCTGACCACTTTTGTGCCCATTCTCTGCAGCGAACAGATCTCGGGAAGTCTTTTGAAAGCCCTGATCACAAAGGACAGAATGGGTCAGACGGTACAGCGTTACCGGGAACTTGATTTTTCTGCCTACCATCGCGAGCTTCTTTTCGCGGACAAGAAGCTGGGCATAGAAAAAGAGACCATCATGCTGGAAGTGGGACCGGACATCATCCTTTTCCCCTGCTTCGGCGCAAATGCCACAATGTGGCAGGAGATCAGCTGCAAGCATCGTGACAGCTCCGGACGTTTCCTTTTCCCCATTCTTCAGGAAGGATCTCTGGACGATCTCTACATCAGGAATCTGGCACGTTTCCGCTGGGAGCTTTGCAGGACTATGCAGGGCTCGGCATGGAATAACATACATTTCAAGTCCCTCACTTCCGAGTACTATGATTACATTCAGTACTACAGAAAGAACAGGGAACTGACGGACGACAAGAAAGAAAAGATCAAGGCACAGCTCCTTAAGGGCAAGAACAATGCACGGGAAGTCTTCGTGCAGGACTACGAACAGTGGGTCAAGTTTGAATCCCAGGGAGGCATGAAGCTGAACAAACCTTCCAGAGAGATACTGGCAGTCTATTGTCCATTTAATAAGGAGATAAGGGCTAATCTGGAAACACAGCCCGCATTTGCCGATGCCATCGGAAGGTACAACAGAGAGGCTTTGAAAAAGGTAAAAGAGCTGGAACTCAGATACCGTGCCATTGAAAAGAACAAGATAGAAATACCGGAAATTATGCTTAGTACGTTGAAACTTTACAAGGAGATGTAATTTAAGAAATGAATGACCGGAATTTTGACAGATTAAAAGAACTTCTGGCCGACGAGAAATACGATGAGGCTGTCGCGCTGCTTCCCCAGATAAGAGAGAAGCACGCGAGGACCGCATCCGACTTCATCGCACTTGCCAAAACCTACGGCAAGACAGGTGATTTCACCCATGCGGAGAAACTGTTCAAGAAGGCATACAGACTGCGACCCTCCAAACTCATGTATCATGACGTGATGGATGTGTGTTTGGAGACAGGGCATATCAAAGATGCGGAAGAGTATCTGGCAGAGTATTCCGCATTGCCGGCCCATGATGAATACAGCTGCGCGGTATATGCCTACAGGATACTGAAGAAAAAGGACGCGGACCGTCAGAGTGTGATCGAAGCACTGAAGAGGATCAATCGGAACGAGTACACCGAAAAATGGGCCTACGAGCTGGCAAAGCAGTACTACAAAGCCGGCATGGAGGAGGAATGCAAGGCAGAGTGCGAAAAGATCGTAAATGCCTTTAAGATGAGTCTCGTGGCTTCCAAAGCATCAATGCTTCTCGCGTACTACAACGGAGAAGTCACTGCGGAGGAGATCAAGAATTCGGTTTCTGCCCGTGAGAGGCGTATCGGGGTTGAGGTTATGGCCGCGGAGGAGATGGCACACCCCGGAGAAGAAGCGAAGGACCTTGCCGCTGTTCAGGTGGAAACCGCAGTCTTCACGGAGCCTTCACCGGATGATCCCGCATCCGAGATCATTGCAGCCACATCGAGTTACGGACTTGAGGACATCGCACAGGGGGTTCGGGACATCATAGAGGAGGAAAAAGCAGAGGAAGCCGGGGAGGAAACCGATGCTGCGAATGTCGAAGAGACATTGGCAGAGGCCGTGGCAGAGACCATGGCGGAGACTCCGGATCCGGAGATAGAGGAGATCACAGCCGAGCACTCCGATCCTGAGATAGAAGAGATCACAGTTGAGCATTCGGCTCCGGAGATAGAGGAGATCACCGTAGATCATACGGAACCCGAGATCGACGCGATCCCGAGAGAGCTTCATCCGAAAACCGAGCCTGAAAATGCAGAGGAGATTCCGGAAACAGAGGCAGTTTCAGAAGAGGGATCGGAAGAGGTTTCGGAAGCTCAAGTAAATGAGGAGCATGAAGTCAGGGTTGAGACCGAAGAGGAAAATGCTTTTGCAAAGTTTTTGAAAACGGGGATGAACGAGGAAGAGGAAGAATACGACGTTGGGGAGATTTCCGTTGATGAAATAGGAAGAAATTTCGGCAACACCGAAGAAGATATAGATGATGAAGAAGACATTAACCGCCTGAAGCGATCCAAGAGCGTGCTGGAAGAGTGCTTTATGAGAGAACTGAACAGCAGACGCTTTGAGAGATCCATGCCTCAGTACGTTTTGTATGCCCCGAAGATGAACTACTCACCCTCGGAGATCAAAGAAGGAAAGCTCCGTGAATTGATCACCGGTAACGGAGTGGACGTGGAAGGACTTTGCGGTAACTTTTTCAGGATCGACGAGCTGAGAAGGTCTATCCTCAAATCCCTTGAACTGGCAGCCAACGAAAAGGGAGCTCTTTGTTTTGTGGTTACAGGCGAAGAAAA
Source organism: Lachnospiraceae bacterium (assembly GCA_016287675.1). Classification (GTDB taxonomy): domain Bacteria; phylum Bacillota; class Clostridia; order Lachnospirales; family Lachnospiraceae; genus RGIG3528. Next base: position 19,478 of record JAEFAR010000005.1, on the reverse strand, counting down.
GAGCGGAAAGAGCACTCTCGCGGTTACAATGATCAGACTCATGCATGGTATCGGTGCTGTCAGGTACGAAAAAACCGCAAAGATCAATGCGGAAAAGCTGAATCGCATAGACCTGATCGGCAGATCCGAAGATCTTAAGAATTGCAATATCCTGGTGGAAAATGCGGGAGCTCTTACGAGTGTAAGCCTGAGAACACTGGTGGATCTCTACGGACAGAAGAGAACGGACACCTGTCTGATCCTTGAGGACAACATGAAGAGGATCAACAGCCTCTTCAGAAACAACGAGCGGTTTAACGGTGTGTTCAATAACAGGATACATCTGCCCAAGTACAGCGTGGATGAACTTATGGGATTTGCCTATGATGTGTTTACGGAAGCGGATTACTCCATAGAGTCAAATGCTGCGGAGGCACTTAAAAAGCAGATAGCAAGAAGAACGGCAGCGGGAGAAGCAAAACTGCCCGTAGCCCTTGAGCTGGCTCAGAACGCGGTGGCAAAGGCAGACAAACGCCTTGCGCCGGAAATATTAAAAATGGCCGCCGAAGCGACCATGGAAAATTACAATCTGGTAATTTTGGAAGAGGACATCAAACCTTGAAGGTGATGGAAACATCGGTCTTTAAGGTTTGACCGCCTACAGAACGGACGTTTTTGGAAACGTTCAGGTTGTAGGACGAATCCTTGGCATAAGCGGCCAAAGGTTCGATCTCGATCTCCTGGGTGTCACTGTTGTAGTGGATCGAGGTCTGGAGCTTGGCACCGCTCATGTCCGTAACATTGAGATTATTGTTATTAACAGAGGCAGGGTCGAGAGGCGCGGAGAATTTGATGCGCCAAACGAACTTGCCTGTTTTAAATTTCAGTTTTTGTTTTACTTTTCCTTCTACCTCTTGAGGAGTGGATTCGATATTGATAAAGTCCATTTACATGCCTCCGTCGGAAATTCCTGTATTTCTGTCTGTTCACAACCAAAATGTCAGAAAATGATTTTACTACATATTGATATATCGGTATTTTAACATACTTTATTTAGGTTGAAAAGAAGAAAAAATTGCTTTACAAAAGCAGGCATATGAATTAATATAAAGATTGGGTTATCGGCACGTCCGATAAAAATTCTATGCAGGTTATTCGCTATATGAGGGATAGATGAAAGCCTGACTATTATCCTTGGGAGCTTTTTGATGGATCAATATGTGATTAAGGGAGGCTCGCCGTTACATGGCGAAGTTACAATCGGAGGAGCAAAGAATTCCGCTCTGGGAATTTTGGCGGCTACTACACTGACCGAAGAGACAGTAACGGTGAACAACGTTCCTAACATTAAAGATATCGATTTCCTTCTTCGGGCTATGGAAGAGATCGGTGCTAAGGTTGAGAGAAAGGATGCTCATTCCGTAAGGATCAATGCAAAGGGGATCTCGCCTCTTTCACTCGACAATGAATACCTGAGAAAGATCAGGGGATCTTACTATCTGATAGGAGCTTTGCTCGGACGCTTTAAGAAGGCACAGGTTGTCCTTCCCGGTGGCTGTAACATCGGAAACCGTCCCATCGACCAGCACATAAAAGGCTTTGAAAAGCTGGGCGCAAAGGTTGAGATCAGACACGGTATGGTGATGGCTGAAGCAAAAGAACTGAAAGGAACACACATCTTCCTTGACGTTGTCAGCGTAGGTGCAACCATTAACATTATGCTTGCTGCTGTTCTTGCAAAAGGACAGACTATCATAGAAAATGTTGCGAAGGAGCCCCACGTGGTAGATGTGGCAAACTTCCTGAACAGCATGGGCGCCAACATTAAAGGTGCAGGAACCGACGTTATCAGGATACAGGGAGTGGAGAAACTTCACGGAAGCACCTATTCCGTTATCCCGGATCAGATCGAGGCGGGGACATTCATGATCGCTGCCGCCGCCACACGCGGAGACATCGTGATCTACAACGTCATCCCCAAGCATCTGGAAGCGGTTTCCGCCAAGCTCATTGAAATGGGAGCCTGCGTGGAAGAAAGAGATGATGCGGTTCATGTTTATACTTCCGAAAGAACGGGAAACACCCACATCAAAACTATGCCTTATCCCGGATTTCCCACGGACCTTCAGCCCCAGATGACGATGCTCCTGGCATTGTCCAGCGGCACAAGCGTTATCACGGAAAGCATTTTTGAAGCCCGTTTCAAGTACGTGGATGAACTGGTGCGCATGGGAGCTTCCATCAAGGTAGACGGAAACACGGCTGTTGTTGACGGGGTTGAGTCTTTGAGCGGAGCCACGGTCTTCGCATCGGACCTTCGTGCCGGTGCTGCACTTGTTATTGCGGGACTTACTGCCGAAGGAGTTACCGTAGTTGAGAACATCGAGTATGTTGAACGCGGTTACGAGGGATTTGAGCAGAAGCTTACAAAGCTCGGCGGAGTGATCAAAAAGATGGACAGTGAGGACGAAAAGGCCCTGAGAAAGTTTAAGATGAGGGTCGGCTGAGAATCGAAAATAATATGAAAAAATAAGAGCGGCATTTAAGTGCCGCTCTTTTAATGCCTGTTTAAACGATACCGACGATGCTGACTTCTCTGTCCGCCGAAAGATCGATACACTCCGAATTCAGGAGTCTGACGATGGGACGGGCGGGAGAATGCTTGTTGACCATTACGATCTCACCGATCTGGCCGTTACTTAAGAGCACGTACTGGTTAAGGTAGGTGGAGATAACGTGTTCCATAAAGGTGAGAAGGAATTTCGGATCGTATTTGGAAAGTCCGTCGTTTTCAAAGATGTTTAACACTTCCAGAGGACAGATGGGACCACGATAGCTTCTTGCTGCCGTCATGGCATCGTAAACATCCGCTATGGCGATGATCTTTGCAAACTCATTGATGTGACTGGCCATAAGACCGTCGGGATAGCCCGAACCGTCTGAGCGCTCGTGGTGCTGCAGAGCGGCGATGGGGATCCTGGGATCGATATTGATGTCTTTAAGAAGATCGTACCCTGCTTTTGCATGACCTTTGATGATGTCGAATTCTTCTGCGGTCAGTGCACCTTTTTTCTTCAGTATGCTTTCGGGAACCGAGAGTTTTCCGATGTCATGCAGAAGTCCGGACAGGATCAGTGTATCGGAATCTTTTCTGTTAAAGCCGAGCCATTGAGCAAATACAGTACAGATGATGGCTACGTTCAGACCATGGACGAAGGTGATGTCATCAAGATCCCTGATGCACATCAGCATGTCGAAAAGCTGACCGTGGCTGGCAACCGTGCTGTAAACATCGGCTACGTTGTTCAGAAGGACATCGGTATCGAGACCCTTTCCCGTTGCTGCAAATGCTCTCATCCGGTCTTCTACGCTGTTCAGAGAGCGTGCATAAGTACTCGAAAAGTTTTTGAAGTCATCGCTCTTCTTGACGAATTCGGTGTAACTTACAAATTTTTCGGGTTCCTTCTTGGGCTTCTGTACGTGCTTTTTGACCTCGTAGGAAACGGTCACCTCGCGAATGGAATAGAACTTAAGACGTGTGATGCTGTGATCGGAAAGTACGGTGCCCTCGCTGAGTACCAACTGATCTGCGGCGTTGTACACATCCTCGGTTAAGATCATTCCGGGTTTTACTTTTGTTATTGAAATCTTTTCGGTCTTCACCTGAGCCTCCCGGCAACTGTTTTAGCTCTGATAGGGGGTTTATTGTTACATTAAGTATTTCTTAAGAACATCGACCTTGTCTGTTTTCTCCCAGGGAAGGTCAACGTCAGTTCTTCCGAAATGTCCGTAAGCGGCAGTCTGCTTGTAGATGGGTCTTCTCAAGTCCAGCATCTTGATGATGCCTGCGGGACGAAAATCGAAGTTCTCTCTGATAACCTTTGTGAGAGCAACATCGGAAAGTTTTCCTGTTCCGAAGGTGTCCACCATTACGGAAGTGGGCTCTGCCACGCCGATAGCGTAGGAAAGCTGGATCTCACACTTGTCTGCGAGACCTGCTGCAACAACATTCTTTGCTGCATAACGGGCCGCATAGGATGCGGAACGGTCAACCTTGGTGCAGTCTTTGCCCGAGAAGGCTCCGCCGCCATGCCTTGCGTATCCGCCGTAGGTGTCAACGATGATCTTTCTTCCGGTAAGTCCGGAGTCTCCGTTGGGACCGCCCACAACAAAACGACCGGTGGGGTTTATAAAAAATTTGGTGTTTCCGTCAACAAGTGAGGGCGGAAGCACAGGATCGATAACGTACTTTGCGACGTCAGCATGGATCTGTTCCTGAGGGATCTCGGGAGCGTGCTGTGTAGAGATAACGACAGCGTCGATGTGAACGGGATGTCCGGCTTCATCGTACTCGACGGTAACCTGTGATTTTCCGTCGGGACGGAGGTAAGGAAGAGTTCCTTCTTTACGTACCTTTGTAAGCTGTCTTGTGAGCTTGTGTGCAAGTGAAATGGGATAAGGCATAAGTTCTTCGGTCTCGTTCGTTGCGTAACCGAACATCATACCCTGATCTCCTGCGCCGATGGCTGCGATGTCTTCATCGGTCATTTTACCTTGTTTTGCTTCGAGGGCCTTGTCCACGCCCATTGCGATGTCGGGAGATTGGCTGTCAAGCGCGATCATGACGCCGCAAGTGTTTCCGTCGAAGCCGATTTCCGAGCTGGTGTAACCTATATCGCAAACGGTTTTACGGACAATGCTTTGATAATCAACGTTTGCTTTGGTTGTAATTTCACCCATTACAAGAACAAAACCGGTGGAGCAGACTGTTTCGCAGGCTACTCTCGCCATGGGATCCTGTTCCATGATGGCGTCCAGAATGGCATCCGAAATATTATCGCAGACTTTGTCGGGATGTCCTTCCGTAACTGACTCGGATGTAAATAATCTTTTATCCATAAGTCTCCTTTAATGAAAAAAAATATAAAATGGTTTCAGCACATAATATGCTACCTTCTATAATATCTCAAATCACAGTTTTGTCAAGATAAAACAACATGGGGCGCCATATGCGGAACTCTGCTAAATTTAAGAGACAGGCATATGGTTAGCGCGGGCTAACAAAGGCCTTTGCAGAGGGAATACTACATAGATTCGGATATCTTTTGTTTAGGTTAATGTTCACAGATGTGTCGGTACTAAGCCGTTTTTGAAAATACATTTTCAAAAAACGGCTTGTTACCGACATATTCTGCTTCGCAGAATACCACGGTCAAAACATGTTTTGACCGTGGCGTGAACATTAACTTGTAAATATGCGGAAAGATGCCTGTAAACACGGAAACCGTTCACATATATACAACATGTTAAAACTCATTGATAACAGGCTTTCGGAGTGGGTTTGAAATTGCTCATATTTGTACTGTAACAAAAATTTTATCTGTATATACAAAATATTAATAAATGTGTTATAATCAACAATTAAGTATGGATAGGGGACATGCTGTGGAGGATTTATGAATCTGCAAAAGAAAATTTTCATCGCATTTCTCGTAATGATCCTGACTCCATGTACCGTTTTGGGCGGTATCGGTATCCTTGCCATGGGCATCGGACTGCACGGATTCAGGTCGGGAGGTATCGGAACCCTTGCAATCATCACCCAGCCGGTACATGCGCTCACTCAGCTCACGCAAAGTGAGTACAATGAGTTAAGTACGACGGTGGCAAGGTATCCCGAGAGACTTGAGAATCAAAAATGGATCGAGAAGATGAATGCCACTCTCATGACAAAGTTTTCCTATCTGGTTGTGGAAAAGAACGGAACAGAACTCTTTGTGGGTGATGAAGAGGCTTTCGAAAAGGTAAGGACTTCGGTTCATACTGCGATAGAAACAAAGAGCGCATCCTTTGACGGCGCTGTGTATGTCAACGGCAACAGTCCCGTTCTGGTGAAACACGGAAACGTTAATTACACTGACGGAAGTGAGGGCTGCTTTCTGATAATCACCGAGGCTTCCGCTCTGTTTTACAGAATGACAAGATCTTTTTTGATCGGCGTGGGTATTTCGATCATAGCTATAGGTGCGGTGGCCGCAGCGCTGTTCAACTGGCTGAATGACAGTATCATCCATCCTCTGGAGAATCTCCGCTTCGCCACAAGGCAGATCGGTCAGGGAAATCTCAAGTATAGCGTAAAAAGAGAAAAGAACGATGAGATCGGTCAGCTGTGCAATGACTTCGAAGAAATGAGAGTCCATCTGAAGACTCAGATAGATCAGAGGGAACAGTACGAGCAGGACGTCAGGGAAATGATCAGTAATGTTTCCCACGATCTGAAAACTCCCCTTACAGCCATAAAAGGGTACGCGGAAGGTATGCTTGACGGAGTGGCGGACACTAAGGAAAAACGTGACAGGTATCTCAAGACCATCATGGTAAGAGCTACCGACATGACCCTTCTCGTGGATGAGCTTTCCTACTACGCAAAACTGGATAACAACAAGCTGCCCTATAATTTTGAAAAGGTCAGCGCGGTGAATTACTTCAGGGATTGTGTGGATGAGTATGCCATCGAGCTGGAAATGAAGGACTTTACGGTGAAATTTGTTTCCGAGATCGATCCTTTGACCACGGTGTCGATAGACTGCGAGCAGATACGAAGGGTAATGAACAACCTTATCGGAAATGCGGTCAAGTACAGAAGAGAGGATGTTCACGGACAGATCATCGTAAAGCTCACGGACTCCTGGGATTCGGTCAGGATCTCTGTCATCGACAACGGTATAGGGATTTCCAAAGAGGCTCAGCCCCACATTTTCGAAAGGTTTTACAGAGCCGATAAATCAAGGACATCAGGCCGGGCAGGAACCGGAATTGGTCTGGCCATAGTAGATAAAATAGTCAAAGAACACAAAGGCAGGGTTTTTGTAAAAAGTGAATTGGGAAGCGGAACCACGATCTCGTTCACGGTTAAGAAAGGAGCACAGAAGAAAAATGGCTAAAATTTTAATTGTTGAAGATGATGCGTCCATCGCAGAGCTCGAGAAAGATTATCTTGAGTTAAACGGATACACCGTTAACGTGGATGCTGACGGCAGAAGCGGTCTCAGGGATGCATTGGAAAAAGATTACGATCTTTTGATCTTAGACATTATGCTCCCGGGCGAGGACGGATTTGAGATCTGCAAGCAGGTCCGCGAAAAGAAGAATGTTCCCATCATCATGGTTTCCGCTAAGAAAGAGGACATTGACAAGATCAAAGGCCTGGGCTTCGGTGCGGATGATTACATGACAAAACCCTTCAGCCCCAACGAGCTGGTTGCCCGTGTAAAAGCTCACATCGCACGTTTTGAACGTCTTTCCGGAGACGGCGGCAGAGCAGGTGAGATCATTGAGATCAGAGGCCTTAAGATCGACAAGGCTTCCCGCAGAGTTTTCATTAACGGTGAAGAAAAGAATCTTACGAAGAAGGAATTTGACCTTCTTACATTCCTTGCGGAGCATCCCGACAGAGTTTTTGAAAAAGAAGAGCTCTTTAACCGCATTTGGGAAATGGAATCCTACAGCGACGGCGACATTGCCACCGTTACCGTTCACATTAAAAAGATCAGAGAGAAGATCGAGGAGGACGCCACAAATCCTCAGTACATCGAGACCATCTGGGGAAAGGGTTACAGATTTAAAGTATGATATCAGAGGCTATGACGGGCCTTGGAAAAAAGCGCTCGACTATCAGAGAAATATTTGAATACGGTAATCAGAGAGCCAAGATCGTTGGAAGGGAGAACATCTTTGATTTTTCCCTGGGAAATCCCAGCGTTGCGCCTCCCGACTGTGTGACAGAGGAGATAAACAGGTTTGTGGCAGAGGAAAGGGCCGAGGTCCTTCACGGCTACACTTCCGCCACCGGACTGGAATGGGTGAGACAGGCAATGGCAGACAGCCTGAATTCACGTTTTGGAACAAAGTTTAACAGGGACAATTTTTATATGACCGTGGGAGCTGCAGCATCGCTTTGCATCGTCCTTAAGGCCATCGCCTGTCCCGGTGACGAATTCATTGTTCCCGCGCCATACTTTCCGGAATACAAGTGCTGGATCGAAAACACCGTCAATTGCAGATGTGTTCTGATCCCCGCGGAACCTTCGGATTTTCAGATCAATTTTACGGAATTTGAAAGAAGCCTTTCAAAAAACACCAAGGCGGTCATCATCAACAGCCCCAACAATCCCAGCGGAGCAGTCTATTCGGAAGACACGATCAAAAAACTGGCCGCACTTCTCGAAACAGCATCCGAAAAGTACGGTCATCCCATCTATCTGATCTCCGACGAGCCATACAGAGAGATCGTGTTTGACGGGATCAGTCTCCCTTTTGTAACCAAGTACTACCGAAATACATTCATATGCTATTCCTTCTCAAAATCCCTTTCTCTTCCCGGGGAAAGAATCGGATACGTGCTTGTCCCCGACGAGATGGATGATTGCAAAGATGTTTACGCTGCAGTCTGCGGCGCCGGCAGAATTTTGGGATACGTTAATGCCCCATCCCTTTTTCAGAGGGTTGCGGGAAAATGTGCCGACAAAACAGCCGACATTTCCATATACAACAAAAACAGAGACATCCTCTATGAGGGCCTGATCAAAGCGGGTTACTCCTGCGTTAAGCCCATGGGAGCGTTCTATATGTTCCCGAGAGCTTTGGAAGAGGATGAAGTCGCCTTCTGCGAAAGGGCAAAGAAGTACGATCTTCTCCTGGTTCCCGGAAGGGATTTCGGATGTCCCGGACATGTGCGCATTGCGTATTGTGTTCAGACAGAGACCATAGAACGGGCTCTGCCGGTCTTTGAAAAAATAGCTGCGGAATATCGCAGATAATGAAAGGAATACATAGAAAATGGATTGCAAGATTACAAACGTGCGCGAGATCTTCCGCGACAAAGAAAAATACCTCGGTAAGGAAGTTACCGTAGGCGGATGGGTAAGAAGCATCAGAGATTCAAAGAGCTTCGGTTTCATCGTTCTGAATGACGGAACCTTCTTTGAGCCTCTTCAGATCGTTTATCATGACACCATGGAAAACTTTGAAAGCGTCAGCAAACTGAATGTTGGCTCCGCTATCATCGCAACGGGAACTCTCGTTCCCACTCCCGAAGCAAAGCAGCCTTTTGAGATCCAGGCTACTTCCGTATTTATCGAAGGCGAATCCACACCCGATTATCCTCTTCAGAAGAAGCGCCACACATTGGAGTACCTGAGAACGATCACACACCTTCGTCCCAGGACCAACACCTTTGAAGCAGTGTTCAAGATCCGTTCCCTTGCTGCTTACGCTATTCACAAGTTCTTCCAGGAAAGGGATTTCGTTTACGTTCACACACCCATCATCACGGGAAGTGACTGCGAAGGCGCCGGAGAAATGTTCCAGGTTACAACTCTTGACCTGAACAATCTTCCCAAGACAGAAGACGGTAAAGTGGATTTCTCAAAGGATTTCTTCAATAAGCCCGTAAACCTCACTGTTTCCGGACAGCTTAACGGTGAAAACTATGCAATGGCATTTAAGAACATCTACACCTTCGGCCCCACATTCAGAGCAGAGAATTCCAACACCACACGTCATGCTGCTGAGTTCTGGATGATCGAGCCCGAGATCGCCTTTGCGGATCTTGATGATGACATCATCCTTGCGGAAAGCATGCTGAAGTACATCATCCGCTACGTTCTCGAGAACGCTCCGGAAGAGATGAAGTTCTTAAATCAGTTTGTTGACACAGGTCTCATCGAGAGACTTACACATGTAATGAATTCCGAATTCGGTCGTGTGACTTACACAGAAGCCATCAAGCTTCTCGAGGAGCACAATGATGAATTCGATTACAAGGTTTCATGGGGTTGTGACCTCCAGACGGAGCATGAGCGCTATCTCACTGAGCAGATCTTCAAGCGCCCCGTATTCGTAACGGATTATCCCAAGGACATCAAGGCTTTCTACATGAAGCTGAATCCCGACGGGAAGACGGTTGCTGCTACAGACTGCTTGGTTCCCGGTATCGGTGAGATCATCGGAGGCAGCCAGAGAGAGGACAATTACGATCTTCTCCTTAAGAGAATGGAAGAACTGGGTCTTAAGAAAGAGGATTACGATTCCTACCTTGACCTTCGTAAGTACGGTACCGCAAGACATGCGGGCTTCGGTCTCGGATTTGAGCGCTGCGTGATGTACCTTACCGGTATGGGTAACATCAGGGACGTACTTCCTTTCCCCAGAACCGTTAACAACTGCGAAAGATAAGAGAATTAAGCATATATGAAGATTACCGTATCAGACATTAAAACCCATGATATAAATCCCAACATGTTCGGGCTGTTTTTCGAGGACATTAATTATGCGGCTGACGGCGGTCTCTATGCAGAGATGATCGAAAACAGGAGCTTTGAGTTTTTCAGGACTACGGGTGATTTTGATGCATATGCGCCGGAATACGACGGCATATACGGATGGTACAAGTATCCCAAGGATTGTCCCTTTGTGGTGATGGAGACGAGAACGGTGCGCCCTCTTGTAAAGGAGAACCCTCATTACCTTCACCTTAAGACATTGAGAGCCAATTCGGGTTTTACAAACAAATCCTTTGACGGTCTCTGTCTGAAAAAGGGCAACGGCTATAACGGCGTGTTCTGGATGAACACTCCCTCCTATAGCGGGGATGTCAACGTCATCATCGAAAAAGATAAAGATGTCATATACAAAAAGACCTTTACGGTTACCGCCGGCGATTGCTGGAGAGAGTTCAGGTACTCCTTCACCGCTCCCTATTCCGTGAGGGGAGCACACCTTGTGATCACTCTTTCCGAAAGAGGTGAAGCGGATTTTGATTTCATATCCCTCTTCCCTCAGGATGCGGTTCTCGGTATCTTCAGAAAAGATCTGGCGGAGCTTCTTAAGGATCTTAAGCCCGGCTTCCTTCGTTTCCCCGGAGGATGCATCATAGAGGGTAACACCCTTGAGAACAGATATCAATGGAAACTCAGCGTGGGAGATCCCAAGAGCCGCGTTTCCAACTGGAATCGGTGGGCTGTACACGGAAACAACAAAGAGAACAATTACACGGGCAGGTTCTCACACTACAACCAGACTCTGGGTCTGGGCTACTACGAGTACTTCCTTCTCTGTGAGTACATCGGAGCCAAGGCACTTCCCGTTATCAACGTGGGACTTGCCTGCCAGTACCAGTCAACCGAGCTGGTTGAGACAACGGATCCCGCATTTTATGAATATGTTCACGACGCTCTCGACCTCATCGAATTTGCAAACGGAGATGTGGGTACAAAATGGGGCGCTTTAAGAGCACGTATGGGTCATCCCGCCCCTTTCAATCTGGAATTCATGGGTATTGGAAACGAGCAGTGGGAAACCGAAAGAGTGAATTTCTTTGAAAGATATACCATCTTTGAAAAGGCTATACATGCAAAGTATCCTGAAATGAAGCTCATCGGTTCCGCAGGACCCGATGTCCGCACCGAGAGATACGAAGCGGCCTGGAATTTTTACCGTGAGAACAGGGACAAGAGAAATTTCACCTACGCCATAGATGAGCATTACTACATGCCTCCGGAATGGTTCCTTGAGAACACCCACTTCTATGACGATTACGACAGATCGGTGAAGGTCTTTTCGGGGGAGTACGCAGCTCACCCCAAGCGTCCGGGCTCCGAAAAGAGCGGCAACACACTGCAGGGTGCTGTGTCTGAGGCCGCTTTCCTTACAGGTGTTGAAAGAAATGCAGATGTGGTTGTAATGTCGAGCTACGCTCCCCTTTTTGCAAGAGAAGGCTATGTTCAGTGGGCTCCGGATATGATCTGGTTCAATGATGAGACAGCTTACGGGACACCGAGCTACCATGTTCAGAAGATGTACTCAAACAACGTGGGAAGCTGGGATCTTGAAGCGGATTCGGATTTTGATCCCGACGGCGAAAAGATTTTCTTCAACGCTTCTTACGATGCTAAGAGGGATGAAGTCATCCTTAAGATAGCAAACGCTTCGGATGAAGACAGAGAGGTTTCTTTTGATCTCACGGATTACAACGAAGTGAAGAGTGCAGAGATCGTTTTACTTAAGGGAGACGATCCCCGGGCATATAATTCCGTTGAGTTTAAGGACAGGGTGAAGACAGAAGAGTTTTCCGCGGATCCTTACGGGAAAGTGGTCCTTCCGAAGCAGTCCTTTGCGGTTGTCAGATTTTCTTTTAACTGAACAATGAAGCTTTAAAAAGCATAAAAAATAACCCGATGCAGATGTATCGGGTTATTTTTTCCCCTGAAGGGTTTTATTTACATCATAACCTTAATAATTTCAAGTTCCGTGTGCTTCATGAGATCCACAAATTCCGAAGCCACTTTTATGATAGGGCGGGTGAGGCGCTCGTTAAGCATTATTATCTTTCCGTCGGTACCGTCATTTAAAATGACATGGGATCCGATGAGGGACTGGGCAAGGCAGTTCAGGAACGGGATCAGCCCCGCAGCATCGTACTTGCTGTAACCGTCCTTTTCAAAAGCCGAGATGACATCGAAGGCACAGATGTCTTCACGGTAAGGTCTCTTGGATGTCATGGCGTAGTAAACATCCGCGATGGCAACATAGCGTGCGTAGAAAGGGATGTTCTGACCTTTGAGGCCTTCGGGATAGCCCGATCCGTCGAACCGCTCATGATGGTAGAGAGCGCAGAGACTCACATGTTCGGGAAGTGAGGTCTGGGTAAGGAGACTGTATCCCAGAGTGGTGTGAGAACGGATCTCCTCCATCTCTTCTTCCGTCAGCCGTCCCTGCTTGTTCAATGTTTCCTCGGGGATGGTGATCTTTCCGATGTCATGGAAGATAGCGCACAGGAGCAGATCATTAAGCTGATCTTTTGTAAACTGTGCTTTGATACCAATGATCTTCGAGATCAGACAGACACCCACCGTATGGATGAAAATGCTGTCATCGAAATCTCTTGATGCCTGCAGGAGCTCGAGAACATGGAGCGTTCCGCCGTACTTATCCGAAAGACTGTTTATGGATTCGATGAGGCTTTCCGAGTCGATCTGGGAGCGGGGGTTCATCATCAGTCTCTCAAAGACTTCGGACAGATCCCCTGCCGCAGCCAGGAGCTCACGACGGAAATCCTGATACTCCTGAGTGTCCTTAAGACGGTTCTCCTGAGGAGCACTTTCTCTGAGCTCTTCCGGAGTAGCAATATAGTCAGGTATGTATACGCTGATGGTCTTGATGCCTGCATTGGTGAGACGAGCCATATAACGCTGGGAAAGGACAGTGCTCTTGGGGACAATAACATCACCGTTAATACCCACAGCATCTGAAGCCATGATCATTCCGGCACGTATATCCGCAACACGAATGTTTTTGTTAAACATGATCTTTCCCCTTCCTTCCCATTTTGCAGGATTTTGTGATCGTCTCTTGTGTACAACCAAGTCCATACTACACTAAATATAGTATAAAAGCAAGAAAAAAATGAAGAAGGGCATATGCTGTCAGATCCTGTTCTTAATGATGTTTTTACTGCAGAAGAAGGTGATAAGGAAGTACCCTCCGTAAATCAGCAGCAGAATCATGGACGTGATCGCTATGGACATGGAAACTCCCTCTGTCCCCATGGACTCAAGTACCTGAGAGGAAAATTTCATTCCAAAGAAGGAATGGATCACAGCCAAGAGAAGGGGCAGCAGGAAGAACAGACCGGTCTGAATGAAAAGGGAACCTGTGATGGAATTCTCTTCCGCACCGATTTTTCTTAACATTTCGTATCTGGGTACACTGTCAACGCTTTCGGAAAGGGTCTTAAGAGCAAGGATGGCTCCGCTGGCAATGAGGAACACGATACCTATGTAAAGTCCGATGAAGGCGATAATGGCAGACATTCCTATGGAACTGTCGTAAAGCTCCGTCCTTGTGCTGAATGAGAAATAACACCCGCCGTATTCGGTACTGTTGAAACCATACAGGTTATTGATACGGGGAGTCCATGACTTCTCGATAAAATCGTTCATGTCTTTTTCAATGGCACGGATCTCTGCTTTGCCTTGGGATCTGTAATTTCCGATGAAGTAATCATGTTCTTTCTGAGTTTCATTCACTGCATTGTCGGGAACAATGAATATGCCTGAGCAGAAAGCAGAGGTGCTTAAGTCGATGAAGCCGTCAACACATTCATTGCAGGCGGGCTTCAGCTCATTACCGAAGACAGTGATGCTCTGAGCTGTACTCAGAGGAAGATCCAGCATCTGTTTCATGGAACTGTAATTGCAGATGACCATGTACTCATTATCCTTAAGTGAGATGCGGTCCCTGTTGTACAGATCCATGAGATCGTTGTAATCACTGACTTTAACGAGTGACATGGGAGCACTGAACCTGAAAAAAGCGAACTTCCGCGTCAGCTCCTCAAGATAGGGACCGAAGAAATCGGCAAGGGTTTTGCCTTTGTCTGCATAGGATGCAAAGTGGACGTGTTCACCAAAAATCGTGTTCAGATCAAGCCCGGTCTCTTTATATTCTTTTTCAATATCCACGTAGACATCGTATTTCCGCTCTTTATCGTAAACACTGAGTTCGATCTGGGCATCTGCGGGGCAGTACTTTCTCAGATTAATGTTCATCGCGTTTCTTACGGAGAAAGATGATGCAAGGGCGCAGATGGTTACGAAGAGCATCAGGCAGATGACAGTCATGGAAAGTATCATGGTGTTTACCTTACTGCTGATCTGACGGAAGGTGAACGCGTTCAGGCCTCTGTGGTACAGCTTCTTAAAGGACATGAAGATCCTTAAGAGAAGGCCCGATATGGAGAAGAAGATGAGCAGAGTGGAAACGGCGCCCAGCACTATGCTGAGTACGACCTTTACTTCATTCAGAGTTCCGAAATCGTAAGCCACCATATAATATGCCCATGCCAGAGCTGCCGAAGCTATGATGAAGAGTATCACGGAAAGAACGGGGTTCTTCGCATGAACGGTCTCGGAACGTCTGCCGCTCTGGATTAGGTCTATGAGCTTCATCTTGGTGACGGATACGCTGTTAAAGATCATCACAAACAGATACATGGCAGCGAAGCATATGATCGTCTTTAAGATGGCGGTTCCGGAAACTGAGAATTTGTAGGATGTCATGTCCGCATCGAAAAGATTTGCCACCAGCGCGCTCATGAACTGGGAAAGTCCGATGCCTGCAACAAGACCCACCGCAAGGGAGCCGATACCGATGATGATGGTCTCTATGAGAAGAATGGCCGAGATCTTTCCCTTTCCCATTCCCAGGAGCATGTAGATCGCAAACTCACGGTTTCTGCGCTTCATAAGGAAGAGGCTGGCATATATTATGAGGAAGGCCAGGACTATGGCCACAAAAACACTGACTGCGGAAAGAATCCCCGTCAGGAGCTTTACGAGATCATTGCGGCTTGTCTCCATCTGAAGCATGGCGGCCTGACTTCCGACGGCATTAAAGATGTAGAAGATGGAAACGCCTATCACAAGAGTGAAAAAATAAACAGCGTAATCCTTAACACTTTTCTTTATGTTATTGATCGAGATCTTACAGAGCATCGCTTACATCACCTCCCAGAAGCGTTACCACATCGATGATCTTGTCAAAGAATTCTTTGCGTGATGCTTTGCCGCGGGAGATCTCGTTAAAGATCTTTCCGTCCTTAATGAACATTACACGACTTGCATAGCTGGCAGCAAAGCTGTCATGGGTGACCATCATGATGGTGGCGGAGTACTCCCTGTTGAGAAACGTAAAACGTTCAAGAAGCATGCCGGATGATTTTGAATCCAAGGCACCTGTGGGTTCATCCGCAAGGATGAGCTTGGGATTTGTGATGATGGCGCGGGCTGAAGCGACACGCTGCTTCTGGCCTCCCGAAAGCTGGAAGGGATACTTGTCCAGAATGTCGCTGATTCCAAGCTGTTCCGCTACAATCTGAACCGCCTTATCAATCGTCTTGACCGGCCATTTTTGGATCGAGAGGGACAGTGAGATATTTTCATAAGCAGTAAGGGTATCAAGAAGATTAAAATCCTGAAAGATAAAGCCAAGCTTTTCCCGACGAAAGGAGTTTAGCTTCTTCCCCTTTAATTCCGTGACGTCTTCATTTTCAAGGAAGATGTGACCTGCCGTAACGCGGTCGATGGTGGATATGCAGTTGAGAAGGGTTGTTTTTCCGCTTCCCGAGGCACCCATGATGGCGACGAATTCACCTTTCTCCACCTTGAAGGAGATGTCGTCGATTGCCTTTGTAAGGCTGGATTTGTTTCCGTAATATTTTTCAATCTGCTGAACTCTGAGTAATTCCATAGGAGATCATCCTTTCTTTTTTTTCTGCATTGTACCGAAAGGTGTAATGATTGTCGCTGTTCTAATCTAAAATTACCTTACAAAAATGTAAGGTAACAAGAGGCCGACTCAGTTAAAGAGGGGTCAGGACATTTTAAGGTGGTTATTTTTGGAAAAGGTGAAGATGAATTCAGTAAAAGCACCCTGTTCGGATCTTACGGTCAGACTGTGCCCAAGACGGTTGCAAAGGCTTTTTACAATATAAAGACCCATTCCTGTAGAGCCGGGATGCCTGTGGCCGTTGGCTCCGGTAAAGCTTTTTTCAAACACATAGGGAAGATCCTCTGCGGGAATTCCGGATCCGTTGTCTTTAAACAGAAGAACAACGCTGTCCTCATGGGGCTCTGCTGTTACGGAGATCTTTAAGGGACGGTCCTCCGCCTTGTATTTAAGGCTGTTGGAGATCAGCTGTCCAAAGATGAATTCAAGCCATTTGCCGTCGGTGAGCACAGTAATGTCAAGACCCTGAGTCTCAAGTTCCGCGCCGTTGGCAAGAAGTGCTTCCCGATTCTTTACGGCGGCGTTCGCAAAAGCCCTGTTTAGGGGTGTCTCTTTTATTATGTAGTCTTTGTCAGCGTTCTCACTTCTGGCATAGTAAAGAACGTTTTCAATGTACTCATCCAGTTTTTTCAGCTGACCGCTGATCCTGTCTTTTATATCCGGGTTATTGCGGCAGATCAGTTCAAGGGTTGCAACGGGAAGCTTTGCTTCATGTACCCACATTTCGATATATTCTCGGAATTCTTTGTTACGTATCCTGTAAAATGCTACGTTTTCGGCCATGGATTTTGAGCATGACAACAGCACATCCTTAAGGAGTTCACCCTCCAGAAAATCCGCCTCCGGAAGCATTTCGGTCAAAAGATATTTTTTGTCCAGACCGTCAAGAGCATTGTACAAAAAATCATAGAATTTCTTTTTTCTGCTCAGGTCGTAGAGTTCGGCGGTAACGCATGCCAGAAGAAAGACCACTGCAAGAGCTGTGAAAACTTCCCATCTGACTTTAAAGGCTGCCAGAAAGATGACTGCAACTGTCAGAGCCACAGCCTCAATGATAAAAAGATAGATCTTGTCTTTTAAGTGATCGGTAAGCTTCATTTCAGTATATAACCCTGTTTCTTTCTGGTCTCTATGGCGTCGGGAAGACCGAGATCCTGTAACTTGTTGCGCAGACGGCTGATGTTTACGGAAAGAGCGTTGTCGTTTATGAATTCATTGCTGTCCCAAAGGGCTGTCATCAGATCGTCCCTGGAAACGATCTCCCCGGGATGATCCAGAAGAAACTGGAAGATCAGCATTTCATTCTTGGTGAGCATCTGCTCTGAGCCGTTTCGGGAGAGGGTGCCCTTAAGGCTGCTGACGTGAACATCTCTGTAAAGCCTTTCCTGACCTGTCTTTCTGGTCCTTTTTAATACCGCCGAGATCCTTAATAGAAGGATGGTGGGGTTGTAGGGCTTGGTGATGTAATCATCCGCGCCGTAGCTCATGGAGATGAGTTCGTCCAGCTCCGTTGTACGGCTGGTGAGCATGATCACGGGCGCTTCGGAGACTTTTCTGTACTCCTGCAGGAGAGCCTCCCCGTTCGCGTTAGGAAGATTTATGTCCATGAGCACGAGATCTGCTTCCGCCTCGCGCATCTGTGAAGCAACATCGGTAAAATCCGTGACTGCGACGGGCGCGTAACCTGCATTGGCCAAAAGGATGGAGAGCTCCGCCCTCAGTTCTTTTTCGTCTTCTATTATAAGTATCTTATTCATCTTATTTCCCCCACTTTAAAGCATCACGCGGGCATATGCCTGCTTTACGGTTATTATAGCATATATTTCGATCCGTAAAACAAAAAAAACCGTCTTTGCCGCGAAGGTAAAGACGGTTGAAACAGTCTTAATTGTTAAGCTGGTTGTTTTTGTACTTTTCGATGAACTTCTGGATACGTGCCGTGGGACTTAAGAACTCGCTGATGGAGCGGTCGTGGTTCATGGCATCGATGAGAAGTGCGATGTACTTTGCCATTTCTGCCGTTGCATAGTAAGGGCGGGCAAGAAGATCGGGAGTCTGGTAAACCAGATTGGTGGTGATCATGAGATCGAAAACTCCGTCCTCGTGAGCCTTGTCAAAAGCGGCAAGTCCGTTTGTGAAAAGACCGAATGTGGCGCAGAGGAAGATCCTCTTTGCTTTTCTTGCCTTTAATTCTCTTGCGGTGTCGAGAAGGCTTTCTCCGGAGGAGATCATGTCGTCGATGATGATGACATCCTTTCCTTCCACATCAGAACCCAGGAATTCGTGTGCAACAATGGGATTTCTGCCGTTTACGATCTTTGTGTAATCGCGGCGCTTGTAGAACATACCTACGTCTATGCCCGTAACGGAACCGAAGTAAACCGCACGGCCCATAGCGCCTTCGTCAGGGCTGATGACCATTGTGTGCTGGGTATCGAGAGTAATATCGGGAACCTTCTTAAGAAGGGCCTTAAGGAACTGGTAAGTGGGTTGTACTGTCTCAAAAGAATTTAAGGGGATTGCGTTCTGTACGCGAGGGTCGTGAGCATCGAAGGTTATGATGGAATCAACGCCCATGTTGATGAGGTCCTGAAGAGCGAGTGCGCAATCGAGAGATTCTCTGGCGCTTCTCTTGTGCTGTCTGCCTTCATAGAGGAAAGGCATGATCACCGTGATCCTGCGGGCTTTTCCGCCTACTGCAGCGATCAGACGTTTAAGATCGGAGAAGTGATCGTCGGGGGACATGTGATTTTCATGACCGCTGACGGTGTAAGTGATGGAGTAATTGGTAACATCAACAAGGAAATAGAGATCGTCGCCGCGGACGGTTTCCTTGATCAGGCCTTTTGCTTCGCCTGAACCGAAACGGGGACATTCTGCATCGATGAGATACGAGTCTTTTTTGTAGTCCTCGAAGTTGATGGTGTTCATTTCCTCGTGAGTACGGCCGCTGCGCCACTCAACGATGTACTTGTCCACCTTCTTTGCTATGTCGTCACAACTGCGCAAAGCGATGATGCCCAGTTTGCCGACGGGAATGGTGCTCCAGATTTCATCCTGAGACATTTTTGTTCCTCCAGCTTAAAAAACAATATGTTGTTGATGGTTGCTTCTGTAAACCCGCGACACACTTTACAGCAAGTTTTTGCTTT
>JAEFAR010000032.1 GCA_016287675.1 Lachnospiraceae bacterium | reverse complement strand
TGCTCTTAAGAACAAGGGAAATCATCTGATCACTTCAAAGATCGAGCACCACGCAGTTCTTCACACCTTTGAATTTCTTGAAAAGCAGGGATTTGAGGTGACGTACCTGAATGTTGACGAGAATGGAGTTGTTGACCTTGAGGAACTTAAAAATGCAATCCGCCCCACCACAACACTGATCTCCGTAATGTTTGCGAACAATGAGATCGGAACGGTTGAGCCCATTGCGGAGATCGGAAAGATCGCCCATGAACACGGCATTGTTTTCCACACCGACGCTGTTCAGGCTTTTGCTCATCTTCCCATTAACGTAAACGACATGAACATTGACCTTCTTTCCGCCAGCGGACACAAGTTCAACGGACCCAAGGGCATCGGCTTCCTTTATGTAAGAAACGGCATCAAGATCACATCCCTGATCCACGGCGGATCCCAGGAAAAGGGAAGAAGAGGCGGAACCCAGAACACCTCCGGTATCGTGGGAATGGGCAAGGCTGTGGAGCTTGCTGCAAAACGTCTGCAGGAGAGAGCAGCAAAGGAGACTGCTCTTCGTGATCATCTGATCGACAGGGTACTGGCAGAGATCCCTTACACAAAGCTAAACGGACACCGCACAACACGGCTTTCCAATAATGCAAACTTCAGCTTCAGATTCATTGAGGGCGAATCCCTTCTCATAATGCTTGATCAGAAGGGCATATGCGGATCCAGCGGCTCGGCATGCACATCCGGTTCTCTCGATCCTTCCCATGTGCTTCTTGCCATCGGTCTTCCTCATGAGATCGCTCACGGATCTTTAAGACTCACGGTTTCCGACGAGAACACCATGGAAGAGATCGATTACACGGTGGAAGCTCTCAAGAAGATCGTGGAGCGCTTGAGAAGCATGTCACCTCTTTACGAGGATTTTATAAAGAAACAAAAAGCATGAAGCATGGCGTGTTTTAACAGCAAGATGCGCATGAACAGTCATTTGAACAGCAAAAGAACAGGAGAAAAAAATGAGTCAGGTTATAGAATACAGCGAAAAGGTCATGGACCACTTCACAAACCCCAGAAATGTGGGTGAGATCGAAAATCCCAGCGGCGTGGGCACTGTCGGAAACGCAAAGTGCGGCGACATCATGAGGATCTATCTTGATATCGATGAGAACAACATCATCAATGACTGCAAGTTTAAAACTTTCGGCTGCGGAGCGGCAGTAGCCACCAGCAGCATGGCAACGGAGATGATCAAGGGAAAGAGCGTGGAAGAGGCTTTGAAGCTTACAAACAAAGCAGTTCAGGAAGCTCTCGGAGGACTTCCTCCCGTAAAGATCCACTGCTCACTTCTCGCAGAGGAAGCAGTGCATGCGGCTCTTTGGGATTTCGCACAGAAGAAGGGCATTTCCATTGAGGGACTGAAGCCCCCGGTAAATGATATTGATGAGACCGAGGCATTTTACGAGACTCCGGGAGAATGATAAGATCCATAATGGTGTGAACAGTTTATGCGGTTTGCCAAACATCTTTGAAAGCGAGCCTTCGGAGGTTTAACAAGCCGCATGACTGCGAACTGTAACACAGTAACCACAAAGTTTTCTGAATCTTTATAAATCGGTTGACAACTTTGAAAGCATAAGATATAATAGCGAAGCTGTCGTTGAGACAGACTGATATGGCGACATAGCCAAGTGGTAAGGCATCGGTCTGCAACACCGTGAGCACCGGTCCAAATCCGGTTGTCGCCTCTAAAAGAAAAACCTTGAAAGCATATGCTCTCAAGGTTTTTTGTTTTCTGCGGATCATTCCTGATCGTTATTTGGTGCGATGGTATCGGTATTTTCGAAATCAGCTGCCGAAGTAACATATTTTTGTATGCTTGTATCAACGGGCAGGTAAAGTCTGTAAAGGTAAAACATGATGAGGATCTGAATAACGATGGGGAGTCCGATCTTTAGTAAGTTTATCCAAGTGAGTAGGGTGATCTTTAAAAATTCCCAAGTAAACGGCATGACTAAAGCTTTGAACAACTGGAATACCGATGTGTAGTAGGTGTAGTATATCGATCCGATCAGGCCGAAGACAATGGAAAATGAACAGGTTATGATACAAACAAATCTATGGCTTTTTTCGGTGTCTTCGGTATATTTTTGCATCACATAACGCGCTAAAATGAACAAAAAGATCATTTTGGTAAATCTGTAGGGAAAACCGAATGAAACTACCGAACCCAAGATCATTGCCACGATCACGGCAATCCTGCCCTTTGTATAATTGTTTTTGCATTTGTTGCTTCTTTTGTGCCTGCATACACCAAAAATAGTACATGCAAGTGACAGAGGTGTCAAAACTAAGGAATAGATAAGAAATCGGGTGCGTCTTAATCGCACGTTGGAGCTGATCATGAAGATGTAGTCACCGTAGTAGTCTTTCAGTGAGTCTGCGTCAAGCCATTCATAGCCTACATAGTGGTTTACCAGGTCAATGACGCTGTCACTAAACACATGCATAGGCATTGAATAGGCATAAAAACTGACGTAGTCGGCTATGTATGAGTAGTCATCGGCAATAGTATCATCTATAAGAGCAAAGTAATACTCCTCGTCAATGGTCTCTATTTCATATAGACCCGTGCCGGGAAAAGATGTAAGGGTGCCCAGTTTGTCGGAAATAGCGGTGCCATAGATGGCGCAGGTCTGCCCCTCACGTGTTATTTCGCCTACATCAAGTGTTCTTAATGGAATGAGTGCCATATTTAACCCAAAAACTACCATGGTAGTCAACAAAAATGAGCCGATCAATATGGCATTGCCGAGATTTTTAATGAGCCTTCGTTCTTTAAGTATTAAATCCGGTTGTTTCTGCATGTTTTTTCCCCCTTTTTAGTCGTTAATATATCACATGAGAACGTTACGGACAAGAAAAAGTTGACACCCGGGCGGTTTAGTGCTATTATGCACGATAACTTGTTAGTAAAAACAGGAAAAGGCAGAAAGCAAATGAAGAACTTTAAACTCATCAATACGAATAATACCGGTTTTAATGCGCCCGATAATTCAAAGGCGTCTATTGGTGTTACGTTTGATGAGAAAAGGAGATGTACCTTATAGAAGGACATTTTAACCTGATACCAGACCTCATCGGACGAAGAGTTCGGTGGGGTATTTTTTTATAAAGGAGGATGCTATGAAACTTATCAGAGTACAGGATTCAGATCACAGGAAGGCATATGAACTGTTTATGACCTTTAAGGAAAATGAGAACGGCTTTATGAACGCATGTTACGGACTCGATTACGAGGGATTTTTGAAATGGATCGAGAAAAAGAGAAACTGGTCTATGGGAAAGGAGCTTCCGGAAGGATTTGTGCCCGACACTACCTATGTGCTTGAGGATGACGGTGTTTACGTGGGCATATTTAACCTGAGGCACTGCCTGAACGATGCCTTGAGGGAGGGGGCAGGACACATCGGTTACTGCATTTCTCCTGCCTTCAGAGGAAAAGGTTATGCCACAAAGGGTCTGGAAATGACATTAAAAAAGGCAAGGGAGATGAGCATCCACGAGGTTTACATGTCAGTAAACAAAGACAATCCCGCGAGTCTCAGGGTACAGATAAAGAACGGCGCCTACATCCATCATGAAAACGAGACAGAGTACTTTACAAGGATCAATGCCATCGGAGAAGGCGAGTCAAGAGAAGAAATCGTGGGAAAGTTTTACACGGAATACGATGAGGATGGCAGACTTGACCGGAGCGTTCACGGCAGACTGGAGTTCGCAACGACCATGCACTACATTCACAGATACTTAAAGACGGGATGCAAGGTACTGGAAGTGGGTGCGGGAACGGGAAGATACTCTGTAGCCCTTGCAAAAGAAGGCTATGATGTTACAAGTGTGGAGCTGGTGCAAAAGAATCTCGACGTACTTAAAGAAAAGGGCAGGGGACTTACCGGTTTACATGCTTTCCAAGGAGATGCCACAAACCTTGCGATGCTTAACGATGAGTCATTTGACGTGACGCTGGTCTTCGGACCTCTTTACCATCTTTACGAAAAAGAGGACATTGACAAAGCCATAGACGAAGCGATCAGGGTGACAAAAAAAGGCGGTGTGATCCTGTTCGCCTTCATCTCGGTGTATGCGATAATGTATGCAAACTATTTTTACGGGAACTTCCCTGCAGGCCTTGAGGAGAACTTCACAGAGGATTACAGAGTGAGGCATTTTAAGGAGCAGCTGTTTACGGGCTACGACGTGGAGGAGTTCGAGGCCCTGTTTAAAGAAAAGGGCGTCACTTGGATCACTACTGCGGGAGTGGACGGCATTCTGGAGCCTCTGGAAAAACGGGCTGATTTCTCGGTTTCCGAAGAGGACTTTAAAGCACTTTCAGAGTGGTATCTGCAGTTTGCCGAAAAGAGAGAGCTCCTGGGAAACACGAACCACCTGCTGTATATTTGCAGGAAATAAAGCCGTTGGAAAAAAATAGTGACACTTTGCGACGTTTGGTGACGCAAAGTGTCACATTTTTATGCAATAACTCTTTTTAATCTTCGATGGCTGCTTTCTGTGAATTTACTTTCTTGAAAAATGCGGGATCGAATTTTGCTTTTCTTCCGTAGGTGTAAAGTCCGTTGGTTTCCTGCTCGATGTCGTAAAGCTGGGTGTAACAGAAACCGAAGATGTTTTTATTGTTCAAAAGTACTTCTGTAAGGCCTTTGTAGCGGTTAAGGAATTCTTCTTCCGTCTTGGGCGCTGCTCCGTAGCCCCAGGCCTCGGCGTTGTTGCTGTCCACATCCCACTTGATGCCGCCGTATTCGCTGATGAAGAGCGGAAGGGCACGATACTCGGGGAAGTCGTACTGCTGTCTGTGCACATGACCTTCTCCGATGATGCTGCCGCCTTTGGCAAGTTCGCTGTAGGTGTGTGTGAACTTTTCCACATCCTGCTCGTAATCGTGAAGATCGTATATGTCCGTCTCATGAACATGAAAATTGCCGCTTGTATCGATGCAGGGACGTGTGGTGTCCAGAAGCTTTGTTGTTCTGTAGATCAGCAGTAGATTGTCATCAAGCTGCTGCCTGCCGTCGTAGTCCCAGGTCTCGTTGAAGGGACACCAGCCGATGATGGCCGGATGGTTAAAGTCACGGCTTACGATCTCGAGCCATTCCTTCAGGAAGGAATGAAGTGCCATGGGATTTGAAAGGTCCAGTCCCCAGTTGGCGTGTTCTCCCCAGACCATGTAGCCCAGACGGTCGCAGTGGTAAAGGAAACGTGCTTCAAAGACCTTCTGGTGGAGACGGGCTCCGTTGAAGCCCATATCCATGGAGAGCTTAATGTCGTTGATCAGCGCTTCGTCATTGGGGGCGGTGTAGATGCCGTCGGGATAGAAGCCCTGATCCAGCACTGTTCTCAAGAAAACGCTCTTTCCGTTCAAAATGAAGCGGTTGCCTTCAAGTCGTACTTCCCTCATTCCGAAGTAGCTGTGAACCTCGTCGTCTTTGAAAGTGAGATCGAGGTCATAGAGACCGCCCTTTCCGATCTCCCAAAGGTGAAGGTCGTTTAAGTTTAAGGTAACGTTAACGGTGTTTCCGGAAGATGCTGTCTTGTCGAATGTCACGCGGCCGCATTCCTTGCCTTCAAAGGAAGCCACGGCGCTGAACTTTCCGAGACCTTTAAGCTCTGCGGAAATGTGAAGGGCAGAGGCGGAAATGTCCGGATAAAGCTTAAAGGATACAATGTAGTCCTTGGGCGTAAACTCCAGCCAGACCGTCTGCCATATGCCTGTGGTCCTTGTGTAGTCGCAGCCGTGAGAGTAAAAGGAACGGCTCTGCTTTCCCACAGGCTGAAGCCCGTTTTGCATGTTTTCCTCGGCGTACACAACAACAGTGTTCTCCCCGTCATGGCAGAAGGATGTGATGTCATAGGAAAATGAGGAGTAACCTCCGAAGTGGGTCCCGACTTCTTTTCCGTTAATGTAGACAACGCTTTTGTAATCCACTGCGCCGAAATGCAGCACAGTTCTGCGGGATGAGCAGTCTGTCAGTTCAAAAGTTCTTCTGTACCAGACCCCGTTCATAAAATCCTTGTATCCGATGCCGCTGAGTTCACTCTCGGGGCAGAAGGGAACGTTGATCTTTTTTGTGAAGTTTCCTGTTTCGTACATTTTTCTTTCCCGGCCGCTCTTGCCGAAGTCGAATTCAAAATCCCAGACTCCGTTCAGATTCATCCAGTTTTTCCTTTGAAACTGCGGGTTTGGATGTTCAGATTTAAAGCATTTTTCCATGTTTTTGACTCCTTTCGTTGGAGGTGTAAATTTTTGGTGGATTATATCACGGCTGTGAGCAGGGTCTCAATAGATGGGGCTGATTATATATAAATCGGATCATAAAGGCATATATTCCCTCTGCGTTTTCCTTCACTGCGATAAAGTCCTTGTCAAATTGCAGTGTATTGTTTGTAAAATTTATGTAATTCTGAGAAGAATATGAATAAAAAGGAGAGAATTGGAACAAAAGTATATATTTATCTTTAAAAACACATTTACATATATTGCATACGTGATAAGATTAGTACAGAAAAAATCAAGCCGACTGTCAAAAAAACCAACGACAGAAAGCTGAAAAGCCTTTAAAATAAGGGATTCGGCGGTTGCGAAAACGATTTCGAGAATGCGGATAACATGTTTTTTCTCCTTACCAAGGGAATTTTTATGGGAGGCAGAAAAGCAGAAATCGCACCTAAAAGTATATATTTTGAGCGCTCAAAGTAATATAGATCTACAAAAACAATTTTGAAACAAATTCAATTTCACGATTGGGAGGAAAAAATGAAAGTTAAGAGAAGGCTATTGTCGATAGTATTGGCTTTATCCATGGTCTCGGCAGCTTTAATGGGTTGCGGACAGGATAATACAACGACACCGAGCGGAGATACGGGAACCTCTTCGAAGCCCACAACTGCTGTGGGAACGAAGTCGACACCTACACCCGAGATCAAGAATCTCGAAAAAGAAGCACCCATGCTTGCGGAAAAGGTTGCAAAGGGAGAACTTCCCAAACTTGAAGACAGGATCCCGAAGGCTTCCGATGTAATGGTTGAGCCCGATGTTATAAGCCTCGGACAGTACGGCGGATCTGTCAAGATCACATCAAACGACGGCGGAAGATGGAGCTGGGGACCTTACACCGAGCAGGGAATGTTCAGATTCAAGCAGGACGGCTCCGGCGAAGTGGAAGCAAACGTGTGCAAGAATTTCTACAGTAATGCGGACGGTTCCGTTTGGACCATTGAACTCAGAGAGGGCATGAAGTGGTCGGACGGTGAACCCTTCACTGCAGATGACGTTATCTTCTATTACGATCATTGTTCCGTTCCCGCACTCAATGCGGACAGAACAGCAGTTGCCGTTGATTCACCCGATTATTACAACTGCTTTACAACCAAGCCTTACAACTGCTACCAGGTAGCAAAGGACGGCAAGAAGTATTGGGCAAAATTCGATAAAGTTGACGATTATAAGTTTACGGTAACATTCGCAGCACCCAAGCCTTCATTCGCACAGGAGGTGGCGGTAGACAACAAGTGGATGTTCCTGCCTAAACATTTTTATAAGGATTTCGTGGCACGTAAAGACGGAGTGACCAACGATCCCACATTCCCTCTTATCACAGAGGAACAGGCTCTTGAGAATGCAAACAAGGCATTCGGCAAAGCATGGACATCCTACAAGACAATGGGTAAGGATGTCGGTTACTACAACTGGGACTATGCTATCGTTCCCCAGCTCAGAAGCTTTATTGCAGTTAAGGACAACTGGAACAAGGTCGGCGAGACTTACACACTTGTAAGAAATCCCTATTTCTGGAAGGTTGACAGCGAAGGAAGACAGCTTCCTTATCTCGACAGCATCGAAGTTCTGATCATCAATGAGTCTGAGCAGGCAGTCCTTAAGGCTACAGCCGGCGAGATCGATCTGTTCTCCCCTGCATCGGCGGACTTTGTAACCGTTGCCATGGCAACCAAGGACACACACACAATTTACAAATGGACTTCTGCGGATTGGGGATCTCCGTATACCATTGCCCTGAACCAGACAGCAAAGGATCTCGACAAGAGAAAACTTTTCCAGGATAAGACTTTCAGAGAAGCTCTTTCCATCGGCGTTGACAGAACAGTGCTTAGCGCAACCCTTTCCAACAGTGAGGCGGATCCTTATCAGTGTGCCGTTTCCGAAGGCAACTTCGGTTACAGCGAGACCTGGGCAAAGAAGTGGACCGAGTACGGCCCCGGAAGAGCAAACGAACTTCTTGATAAGCTTACAGAGCCTTGGGACAGGAAAGAAGGAACCTATCGTAAGATGAAGGGTACCAACAAGGATCTTGAGATCGTCATCACATTGGCAGATGCTTCACAGCACGGAGACTTTATCTCTCTGATCACGACCTATTACAAGAAACTCGGTATCAAGATCTCCACGAAGGTTGATGCCGAAGAATCAAAGGCAAAGTTGAACAACGATGTTGAGTGCTCCATTGAGAGACCCAGCGTTTCCAGCCCTGCCATCAGACCCGACGACATCGTTCCCATGCGTAACTTCAAGTGCTGGACAGGTCTTTACGGCAAGTGGTATGAAGACGGAAAGAGCGAGAAGAACGGTGGTATCGCACCCACAGGAGATATGCTTGAGCTCGTAAACGCTTATGAAGCTATCAGAAATGCGGTTGGTCCCGACAGGAACGAGATCATCAACGAAAACGTAAAGAAGATCTATAAGCTGCATGAGGAAAACATATGGATCATCGGTTTCCTTTCAGCAAGCCCGTCAAGATGGATCGTAAACAACAAGGTTAAGAACTTCCCCAAGACGGCAATGAGCGTTGATGAGTTCAGATTTGCAAGCATGATGAGACCTGAGCAGTTATATATCAGCGAACAGTAAAGTGTATCAAATTTAATTTTTGGCGGAATGTGCGGCTCCTGCCGCACATTTTGCTAATGAGAAGGGTAATATGTATGAGTAAGATCAAATTCATCGGTAAGAGACTTGGGATGTCTGTCATTACTTTATGGTTGATCACAGTGGTGGTTTTCTTTGTGATACAGCTTCCTCCCGGAGATTTTGTCGACTATCTTGTGGAAAACATGGTAGCCGAGGGTGAAACCGTAACGGAAATTGAAATTGAAGCCATGAGAGAAGAGTATGGCACGAACAGGCCGTTCTTTGTTCAATATGCGGATTGGATGAAAGGCATATTGACGGGAGACTGGGGTGTTTCATTTTTCTACAATCAAAAGGTTACGGTTAAGATCGGGGAAACACTGGGAGCAACCCTGGCTGTTTCGTTCATAACCATGATCTTTACCTATCTTTTATCTATTCCCATTGCAATTTATTCAGCTAAACATCAATATTCGGTGGGGGATTATCTGGCCACATTTATAGGCTTTATAGGAATGGCCATCCCCAATTTCCTCTTTGCCATCATTCTGATGTTCCTGTCCTACAAGTGGTTCGGAAAACCCATCATGGGGCTGCCCGACACACCTCCGACTTCCTGGCCGGCGATCAAGGAGTGGATCAAACATATGATAATTCCCATAATCGTTATCGGAACCAGTGGAACCTGCGGCCTTATCAGAAGCACCAGAGCGCAGATGCTGGACGAGCAGGCCAGACCTTACATCCTGTCCACAAGGGCAAGAGGTGTTTCGGAACCTGCGCTGACCTACAAATACGCCATGAGATCCGTTCTGAATCCCGTAGTGAGCGGTCTCGGAGGAATGATTTCGGGCATATTCAACGGTTCCACCATCACGGCCATCGTACTCATGCTGCCCACTCAGGGACCTGTTCTTCTGAAGGCGCTTCAGTCGCAGGATGTTTATCTTTCCGGAGGCATACTGCTAATTTCTGCAATTCTCGTGGTTATCGGAACTTTGATCTCGGATCTTCTGCTCATGGCAATGGATCCCAGGATCAAGGATTTGGAGGAAAGCAAAAATGAACAATAAAGAAGAATTGCTGAAAAGCAAAGAAGAGAGAGCTCTTGAAAAGAAAAGACTGAAGCAGGAAAAGTACTACATGTCGTCACAGTGGCAGCTGATGGGACGAAAGCTCCTTAAGCACAAACTCGCCATTTTCAGCATCGTCCTTTTGGGCATACTGTATTTCTGCATGATCTTTTCGGACTTTATAGCTCCCGAAGACCTTGAGAATTATTCGGCAAAGTATTCCGATTCTCCCATCACTAAGATCCATACAGTCCATGAGGGTAAATTCATCGGACCTTTTGTATATGCCCAAAAGTTTAAATTCAACGATTACGGGCAGAAGATGTACTACGAGGACACTGCAACGCCTCACAGGATCAGCCTGTTTGTAAAGGGTACACCCTATAAGCTTTTAGGCTTCATAAAGGGTGATGTTCACCTCTACGGAGTGAAAAACGAAGACGGAACACCTTCGGATGTCAAGGTGCTGATCCTTGGCGCCGACAACCTCGGAAGAGACATGTTTTCACGCATCCTGCTGGGGAGTAAGGTATCGCTCACAGTGCCGCTTCTGGGAACTGCGATCTCTTTTGTACTTGCTGTTATTATCGGAGGCGTTTCGGGTTTTTACGGAGGGATCATAGATACGATCATTCAGAGAATAATCGAAGTCTTTATGTCTTTCCCCACATTGCCTTTGTGGATGGCGTTGTCTGCGGCTATTCCCACAGGCATATCCGTTACGAACGTGTACATTCTGATAACGATCATCATGTCACTGCTCAGCTGGCCGGGGCTTGCAAGAACGGTTCGCGGCAGATTCCTGTCTCTTAAAAAAGAGGATTACGTACTGGCAGCAAGACTTGCGGGAGTGTCGGATTTTAAGATCATCGTAAAGCATCTTGTTCCCGGCTTTATGAGCTATCTCATCGTTAATCTGACTCTTGGCATCCCCAATATGATATTGGGCGAGACTTCCATGAGCTTTTTGGGACTCGGTATGCGTGCTCCCGCAACAAGCTGGGGCGTACTGCTTCAGGAGTGCAAGAGCATCAACAACATAGCGAACTGTCCCTGGAAACTGATTCCGCTTGTATTTGTGGCGATCACGGTTCTTGCCTTTAACTTTTTGGGAGACGGTCTCAGAGATGCGGCCGATCCTTACAAATAGGAGGCTCTATGGAAAATGAAAACAAAAAGATCCTGGATGTAAAGGATCTTAAGATACAGATCAAAATGGATGAGGGCCTTCTGACACCCGTAAGAGGAGTGAACTTTTCGGTTTACGAGAACGAAACTCTGGGACTTGTCGGAGAATCCGGCTGCGGAAAGAGTCTCACATGTAAGGCGATCCTCGGCATCAACGGCAAAAAAGCCCACGCATCCGGAAACATAGATTTCTACAAGGACGGCGAAGTGATGAACCTTCTGGATCTTAAGCCCGACGGCGAAAAGATCAGGAGCATCAGAGGAAAGCAGATCTCCATGGTGTTCCAGGAGCCGATGACTTCGTTCTCGCCTTTGTTCACCATAGGAAGCCAGATGACGGAGACCATCAGGCTTCACATTACAAAGGATAAAAAAGAAGCGAAAGAGATCGCCATCGATATGATGAAGAAAGTAGGCATATCAAATGCGGAGAAGCGCTTCACCCAGTATCCTCACGAGTTCTCGGGCGGTATGCTTCAGAGAGCATTGATCGCAACTTCGCTCGTTTGTCATCCGAGGCTTCTTATCGCGGACGAACCCACAACCGCACTGGATGTGACGATACAGGCACAGATCCTTGAACTGATGCAGCAGCTTCAAAAGGATTACGGAATGGGTATCCTCTACGTTACCCACGATCTCGGAACGGTTGCGAAGATCTGCGACAGAGTAATTGTAATGTACCTCGGCAAGATCGTCGAAATGGCGTCCGTGAGAGATCTTTTTCACAATCCCATACATCCCTACACCAGGGGGCTGATCGGATCCGTACACAAGATCGGAGGCAAAAAGGAAAGGCTGTTTTCAATTGACGGAACAGTTCCTCTTGCCATGAACCTTTCGGATGTCTGCGGTTTTGAAGACAGATGTACTTCAAAGTGTGAAGCCTGCAAGGGCTGCGAACCGGAACTCACGGAAGTTTCCGAAGGGCATTTTGTGGCCTGCTATCGCGGAGCCGAATTTGCAAACGGAGGGCAGAAGAATGTCTGAAGTTATCTTGAAAGTAAATAATCTTTGTAAATACTTTGACTCCAAGGGAGTCACCATCAGAGCCGTAAACGATATCTCATTTGAGATGGAAAAAGGTGAGACCGTGGGCATAGTGGGAGAATCCGGCTGCGGAAAGACCACCCTGGGAAGGACCATAGTCGGAGCCTACGTTCCGAGCTCCGGCTCAGCCGAATACAGGGCAGCGGACGGAGAAGTGTACGATCTCAGCAATATCGACAAAAAGAAGATGAAGGAACTCCGCAAGGAGATCCAGATGATCTTTCAGGATCCTTATTCTTCTCTGGATCCCAGAATGACGGTGTTTGACATAATCTCCGAGCCTTTAAAAGCCAATTTCAAGCTGAAAAAGGAGGAGATCGAAGAAAAAGTCAAGTTTATAGCCGAAAAAGTAGGGCTTAAGACCGAATTCTTAAAGCGCTATCCCCATGCTTTTTCCGGGGGACAGAGGCAGAGGATCGGAATTGCCAGAGCGCTTGTAATGTACCCCAGACTCATCATATGCGATGAAGCCGTTTCCGCGCTTGACGTTTCGGTTCAGGCACAGGTGGTGAACCTTTTGAAAGATCTTCAAAAGGACATGGACCTTACTTACATATTTATAAGCCATGACCTTTCCGTAGTGGAACACATTTCGGACAGAGTGGGAGTAATGTATCTGGGCAGGATGGTGGAGTACGCCGATACCGCATCGATCTTTGAAAAGCCCATGCATCCTTATACCGAGGCTCTTTTGTCCGCTGTGCCCAT
The DNA here is from genome assembly GCA_016287675.1 of Lachnospiraceae bacterium. GTDB lineage: Bacteria > Bacillota > Clostridia > Lachnospirales > Lachnospiraceae > RGIG3528. The sequence continues at coordinate 16,019 of JAEFAR010000032.1, read as the reverse complement.
TCCGGATCCCGATATGAACAACGAAAGAATCCCCTTGGCGGGAGAGATTCCCAATCCCGCCAATCCTCCAAAAGGCTGTCCTTTCCACACCAGATGCCGTTATTGCACCGAGAAATGCCATACGGAAGTTCCTGAGTTCAGAGAACGGGAAAAAGGACATTTTGTGGCCTGCCACCTGACGGATACGTCGATGATCAAAGGCATAGTAAAACCGAAGGAGGGGATGTGAACATGAAAAAGATTGTAGTATTCATCGACAGCGGCGACACACTGATCGATGAAGGAACAGAGGTCAAAACAAAGGACCTGACGGTGATACATGCAAAAATGATAGACGGAGCAAGGGAAGCCCTCACCACACTCCATGACCTGGGCTATAAGATAGCTCTTGTGGCAGACGGAACGAAGCAGTCCTTCGATAACATCTACGATGAACAGGAACTGCAGTACTGTTTTGACGCAAAAGCAATTTCGGGTGAGATAGGGCATGAAAAGCCTCATGAGAGCATGTTCAGGACTGCGATGGATGCTTTGGGACTGACAGACGATGACAAATACAGGATCGTAATGATCGGAAACAACATAAAACGTGATATAGTGGGAGCGAAGAGAATGGGCATAAGATCCGTTCTCCTTACCTACAGTCCCAGATACAACATGGTCCCCGAAAATGCGGAAGAAACTCCGGATTTCACCATTTCAAGCCCAAGGGAGCTTGTGGGACTTATAGAAAGACTTAATGACGAGATATCCGTTCAAAAGAGGTAGAGGATGAACACAAACCTGAAAAAGAACACAGTTGTACAGATCAGTGAAAGATCCCATCTGAACATCACATTTAATCTGCTGAGCTGCGGAAACTGCGATGTTTTTGAGGATGAAAGCATGAACGTTGGAAATCCCGATGCTTTTACCCTCTGTTATCTGAATGAAGGCAGCGGATCCATAAATGTAAGGCATCTGATCAAACATGTAAATGAAGGTGACATGTTTGCCTGCTTTCCCGGAGATGTTTCATCCATTACAAACATCGGACAGGAAAAACTGAACATTACCTGGGTCTCTTTTTCGGGCTATCTTATCGAAAACTATCTTAAAAGAGCCGGGATCACTTCCCTTCATCCCTCAGTGGGAGATCCTGAAGGCTATCTGGGACAGAAGATGTCCCATCTTTATTCCACTTCTCTCAAGATGCCCAACAGATACTGCAAGATGATGGCGGATCTTTACAACATCTTCGGTTACCTTCTGGACTGTTCCGCACAGCGTTCATTTGTTGACGAAGACATGAATGCGGAATTCTATGCCCTGTCTGCCATCGATTATGTTGAAAGAACCTGCGACAAAGGGCTTACGGTGGAAGAACTGGCGGAAAAGATGAAATTAAGCCGCAAGGAACTTGACCGGGTTTTTTCCTCTGTTTTGAACATATCGCCCAAGAAATACATCATATCCGTAAGGATGGAGAGAGCCTGCAGGGCACTCAGAAAGACCTCCGATTCCATCGCGGAGATAGCGGAAGCAGTGGGATACGCAAATCAGTTCTATTTTGCAAAGGAATTTAAGAGGCTGACGGGTATGACCCCCAGTCAGTACAGGAACAGCAATGTGAATGTTGAGATCAAGGAATTTGCATCCATGACTCCGCCCCTTAACAACAACAAATATGATGTCAGAGTCATCGGAGAAGTGGAAAGAACCATCAAAAGCTGAAATTACGATATAGGAGATAAAACGATGAAGATCACTTACTACGGAACAGCTGCAGGGGAAGGCTGGCCCTGCGTTTTCTGTGAATGCGGACTGTGCAATGAAGCCCGCCGGCTCGGAGGGAAAAACATAAGGACAAGATCCCAGTCTCTTATAAATGACGATCTTTTACTGGATTTTCCCCCTGACAATATGCTTCATGCAAATGTTTACGGACTGGATTTCAGGAAAGTTGACTACCTTTTTGTGACCCATGACCACTCGGACCACTTCTATGCACCGGATCTCGAACTTCTGAGAGAGCCCTACACCCATGGCAGAAAAAAGGGCCTCAGGGTTTACGGACCGGAAAATGTGGGCAGGAAGATTGATCTTCTTGTGCCTCCCGCACGCGACAACGATCCGAGATTTGTCTATGAGAGGGCGATTCCGTTTAAAGCGATAAGTGTCGGAGATTACGAAGTGACACCTCTTCTTGCGAAGCACGACAGAACGCAGGAATGCCTGATCTACCTTGTGAGGAGCGTGAAGGAAGACAAGACCGTCCTCTACTGCCACGACACCGGATCTTTTCCGAAGGAGACTTTCGATTTTATAGTAAACTATCCCCACAGACTGAACCTTGTAAGCCTTGACTGCACTCAGGGAGAGCAGAAGGACGGAGACTATCACATGGGATTTGTGGATGCCTGCGCTGAAAAAGAAAGGCTTCAGAAAGCAGGCATATGCGCGCCGGATTGCCTTTTTGTTCTGAACCATTTTTCACATAACGGAAGGATCCTGCATGGAAGGCTCACGGAAATGGCTAAAGAAAAAGATATGCTGGTTTCCTATGACGGACTTGAGATAGAATTTTGATTTTGGAGGCAGAGATGCTGGAAAAAAGACAGATCGATCAGATGATGTTTAAACTGAGAAGGCTTGTGGAGATGACGGAGCCGCTTTTGTTCATAAAAGAAGATGAGGTACATGCACGTGCATTTCACACTAAGGACAGACTTTGTGAGGTGCCTGACAGGACACTGTTCCGAGACTGCCCCAAAGGAAGCTCGTTTGAGGGAGAAGGCAGCTTTGCGTGGTTCGTTACGGACTACGTGATACCTGAAAGACTTGCCGGTAAGGAACTGTTCGTAAAGCCGCTGATCGACGGCTACGAGGGCTTTCTTTTCGTGAACGGAGTGCCTTCGGGTTCATTTACAAACAAGATAAACAGAGGAGGTCACGGAAATCATTACTGCGACCTCTTTGCAAAAAGCGCAAAGGCCGGTGATCGCTATGAACTGGCCGTAGAATATTATGCCCATCATTATGTTGCCGGTACTTCCCCCTTTGAAGACAACAAAGACGAAAAGTTTGTCATAAGTTTTTCGGGGATCGATATCTGCGTAAAGAATGAGAGGATATGGGATTTTTATTTCGATCTTTACATAGCATGTCAAATAGCGGACTATGCGGATCATGACATCTTCAGACAGAGCGATGTGATTAATGCACTTAAAAAGGTGCATGAGATCGTCTGCTATGATATTGAAAACACGGGCAGGGAAGTGTTTTATGAGGCATGCGACAGGGCAGACCTTGTCTTAAAAGAGGTTCTTTCTGTCAAAAACTCCGATTCCGCTCCTTTTGCCGGACTTGTGGGGCATTCCCACATGGACACCGCATGGCTCTGGGATAAGAAAGAAACCTTAAAGAAGTGCGCAAGGACTTACGCAAACACGGTGAGCCTTATGGATCAGTATCCCGAATACACCTTCATCCAGAGTTCTTCCTATCACATAGATCTGATAAAGAAGAATTATCCTTCGCTTTTTGAAAAGATGAAGGAAAAGATCCTGGAAGGAAGATACGAGCCCAACGGAGGCGTTTGGGTGGAATGTGACTGTAACATCCCGACGGGTGAAGCCATGGTCAGACAGTTTGTCTGGGGACAGAGATACACGAAAGAGAACTTCGGATATCTTTCGGATGCGTTTTGGCTTCCGGATACTTTCGGCTACAGCGCTGCGCTCCCGCAGATCATGCAAAAATGCGGGATCAGGTACTTTCTTACAACAAAGATCGCATGGTGCGATACCACGGAATTTCCTTACGACACCTTTATCTGGAAGGGGATCGACGGAAGCAGGGTTTTTGCTCACTTTAACAGGACCCATGTCTGGCCCGATCCCAAATGTCTGATAACGGACGTGACTTCCGAGAGTGGCATTAAAGACAAGAAGGTTACGGACAGCAGACTCATCGCCTACGGTTACGGTGACGGAGGCGGCGGCCCCGAATTTGAGATGATCGAGATCGCAAGGAGACTGAAGGACTGCAACGGAGTTCCGAAAACAGAGCATACAACAGTGAGCCGCTTCATGCAGGAACTTGAAAAGAATGCAGTTGAACCTTCCGTTTACACGGGTGAACTCTATCTTGAACTCCACAGAGGCACTCTCACAAACAAGCATGAGATAAAGAGGAACAACAGAAAGGCGGAGATCAACCTCCACAATCTGGAGTATCTCACAGTAAGAGATGCTGTCGGGAATTCAAAGGTGGCATCCGACGAGAAGATCAGACCGAGGGTTGCGGAGCTTCTTGTGAATCAGTTCCATGACATCCTGCCCGGCACATGCATAGGAAGTGCACATGACGAATGCTTTGCGGAGATCGGCAATATGCTTAAGGAAAGCACTTCGGAGATCGAAAAACTGCTCGGCTCGGATGCTGGGAACACAGCACACGACGGCGAAGTATCCGTAAAGTTATCGAACACTCTCGGCTTTGACAGAAAAGCGCCTTTTTACGTTTCACTTCCCGAAGGCCTTAAGCCTTCCGACGGATACAGGAGTCAAAAGATCACGGATCTCGACGGAAAAGAGAAGTACGTGATCCTCGGACTTAACGTTCCCGCATACGGTAATGTGCTTTTAAAGACGGTAAAGGATGACGGACGCCGTGATACGGAAAGCGCTTTCGTGTACGACGGAAGAAAGCTTGATACTCCTCTTCTTGAGCTGACCTTTGATGAAAAGGGCTTCATCTCTTCCTGTATCGATAAGGAGGCAGGCAGGGAACTGAGGGGAGAGGGACTTCCTTTCAACACTTTCCTTATCGCGGAAGATGTTCCTGTGGATTACGACAACTGGAATGTGGACGCGGACATAGAATGTAAGTTCAGACCCACAGCAGAGCTTCTGTCGGAAAAAGTTGTTGCAGACGGAAACTGTGAATTCAGGATCCGAAGAGAATACAAACTTACGAAAAAGTCGACTCTTGTACAGGACATGATCCTTTGGGCAGACAGCAGACAAATCACATTTGAAACCATCATGGACTGGAATGACGATCACAGATTTTTAAAGGTTGCTTTCGATACAAACGTCAACTCGGAGTACGCACGCTGCGAAACCCAGTTCGGATGCGTTAAGAGACCTACCACCAGAAATACTGCCGAACAAAAGGCAAAGTTTGAGGTGAGCACCCACAAGTACACGGACATCTCCGAGCCCGGCTACGGCGTCAGCCTCTTAAACGACTGCAAGTACGGAATCTCCGTGATGGACGGATCTTTGCGCCTTTCTCTCCATAAAGGCGGAAATCGTCCCGATGTCAGGGGGGACAAGGGAAGACACAAGGTAACGTATGCCTTCCTACCTCACGCAGGCGGCTTCAGTGCACAGAACACAGTGCTTCCCGCCTATGAGCTGAATTACCCTGTCCTTACATCCGTAACAGACTGCGGCACCTGCGACGGTACAAGCCTTGTGCGGAGCGACAGAGCAAATGTCATCGTTGAAACCGTAAAGCCCGCGGAAGACAACTGCAAGGGCTTTGTTATCAGAGTATACGAAGCTGAGGGTACATTCACGAACGCAGCTCTTTCTTTCGGCTTTGATGCAGACAGCATCCTTGAAACCGATATGCTTGAAGAAACGATCGCGGAATTGCCTGCGGGAGATCGAATGGAAACTTCCTTTAAACCCTTTGAGATCAAAACGTACAAGGTGCTCTACAAGTGATCAAACATCCCCAAAGGTTCAAATACTCACTTTGTGTCCTGTAATTTTTTCGGCATTTATGGGATGATCAACCTACAAAGATCGATTCACAAAATGTAGGAGGTAAATTATGGATCAGGAAAAGATCGGTGCTTTTATTAAAGCCATGAGAAAAGAAAAAGGTATGACGCAGGAAAGACTGGCGGAAGAGCTGGGAGTGACCCAGAAGTCGGTATCACGCTGGGAGAGCGGCAAAACTATGCCTGACCTTTCATTATACGAGCCCCTGTGCAATGAATTGGGAATTCAGGTTTCCGAACTGTTGTACGCAAAGAGGATGTCGGATGAGGAGAGGATCGACCGCGGCGAAAACACCGCCAAAAACCTGCTGATGACCAGGTCTCAGCTGGAGACATATGCAATTTTCACCGAGATCCTTATCGTAGTGGGTATCGTCATCGCAATGACCTTAACAACCGTTCTGGCGAACACCAATGTCGAAAGAGTGATCACACTTGCATCCGGCTGCTTCGTCTGGGGCTTTGGGCTGATAATGAGGGTTAAGATACGCAGAGCGATCAAACAATTGGAAGAATAATAAAGAAATCCCAAAATGAGTCGGTGAGCCCCCAAAAAAGTTCAGGTTGACTTTTTCTCCAAAATGATAAAGAATAAAAAAAGTGTTGACTTTCCATTCGGTGGAAGGTGTAGATTTGCTACAGTACTTGCCGATTATGGAGTCACAATTCAAATTTAAGGAGAGTTTTATGGAAAAGAAAGCGATTTTGGAGATCAAAGGTTACTCAAAAAGCTACGGTAACGGAAAGAAAGCTGCGGATGACGTGAACATCACGGTGGAGAGCGGAGACATCTACGCTTTTATCGGACACAACGGAGCAGGTAAATCCACCACACTCCGCGCTGTTGTGGGCGTTCTGGATTTTACCGAGGGCGAGATCCTGATAGACGGCCATTCCGTAAAGAAGGAACCCCTTGCATGTAAGGAGATCACAGCGTACATCCCGGACAATCCGGACCTATACGAGAATCTTACGGGCATACAGTTTCTGAACTTCGTATCGGATATTTTTAAGATCGGCGCGGAAAAGAGAAAGGAACTGATCAAGAAATACGCGGATATGTTTGAGATCACCGATTCGCTGAACGATCTGATCTCGTCCTATTCACACGGAATGAAGCAAAAGCTTGCAATCATCTCTGCCCTTGTCCATGAGCCGAAGCTTATGGTCATGGACGAACCTTTCGTTGGACTGGATCCCAAGGCAGCTTATCTCTTAAAGCAGGTAATGCATGAGATGTGCGACAAGGGAACCGCCATCTTCTTTTCGACACATGTGCTTGATGTTGCGGAAAAGCTTTGCAACAAGGTTGCGATCATAAAAAAAGGCAAGATAATCGAATCGGGCACCATGGAAGAGCTGGTGGGCAGTCAGTCCCTTGAGGAAGTTTTCCTGGAGGTATACGATGAAGAATAATAACATCCTGCTGCTTCTTAAGGCGTTGATGCTGTCAACCTCCCGAATTAACATTTACAGGAATTGCAAGGATCCGAAAAAGAGAAAAAAGATAGTCGGAAGTGCGGTTGGATACGGCATTTTGAGCGCCTTCCTTTTGTTCATCGTTGTCTGGATGTGCGTGGGCTACGGACAAATGGGACTTACGGGTGTTCTGCCTGTTTTAAACGCATTGATGATAACGTTGCTTTCGTTCTTTCTCACAATGCTCAAGACCAACGGATATCTGTTCAAATTCAAGGAATATGACATGCTGATGTCTTTACCTTTTGAAGCAAAAACGGTAGCGGGATGCAAGTTTTTGTACATGTATCTGAACAGTGCGCTGTTCGATATGGGAATCTCTGTGGCTATACTGATCGGATATGCCATATATGCCCGCCCCGCAGTCTGGGTCTATCCGGTCTGGATCGTATTGTCGCTGCTGCTTCCGATCATCCCAATGCTGCTTGCGTCTTTCCTCGGCTTTTTGATCGCAGCAGTGAGCTCCGGCTTTAAGAAAAGGAACATCATTCAGATAATACTTACTTTTGCGGCGGGATTTTCGGTGATCGCGGTCAGGGTCCTTGCAGAGGATATGATCAGAAACGAAAAGACGGAAGAGGTGCTTCTGAACCTGTCGGAGATCATGGATAAGATCGCATCTTTCTATCCTCCCGCAAAATGGTTTGAAGATGCCGTTGTCAGGGGGGATGTTCTGTATATTCTTTTACTGACGGTGATCAGCATCGCATTGTTTGAACTGGTCTTTACGCTGGTTGGAAAACGCTACAGGGAGATCAATTCAAAGCTCAAATCACATGAAGCCGCAAAGAAGTTTAAAATGACAGAACAGAAGCAAAGAAGCGTTTTAAATGCTGTTGCGTTTAAAGAATTTAAGCGTATGACAGGCTCTGTCGTCTATTTTACAAATAATGCCATGGGAGAGCTGCTGGTTGTTGTACTGGCAGTGGCTTCCTGCTTTGTGAAAGCGGATGATATGCTTAATGTGATACTTCAGGGTGCTCCGATATCGAAGGAAATAGTGTATCCTGCGATACCGCTGGTAATCTATATGCTTTTGGGAATGGTCTCGACACCGGTCGTCTCTTTGTCACTCGAGGGCAAGAATTACTGGATCGTTCAAAGTCTTCCCATAGATAAAAAGGATCTTTACAAAGGAAAGATGCTTTTTAACATGTATCTGACAACACCCTTCATGATCTTGGCCACACTCTGTCTCGGCATATCGTTCGGAATGCCTTTTGTTTCGATCGTCCTGTCGCTGATCCTGGGCTTTGTGCTTCTCACGTTTTCAAGCTCCTGGGGCTGTGTGTGCGGTATAAAGCACTTTAAGCTCGACTGGGAAAATGAAGTGGAAGTGGTCAAACAGAGTACCGGAATGACAGTGTATCTTTTGCCCAATATGTTTGCTACGATGTTCCTCATTGTGGCAGCGCCGGCATTGGGGTTTGTCATCAACTACAATATTGTTCTGATCATCCTTATCCTGGCAGCGGCGGGACTGACAGCACTCTGCTACGGAAAGGTGCTTAAGCTCGCGAAAAACAGTGATATTTAGCTTGACACTCCCGTTTTTTTCGGGGATAATGTTAGACAGGCGGATAATGCCACATACGTGAGATGAACAATAAAACCAACAACAAGGAAAAGAATAAAAGGAGGACTTTACATGAGCAAGTACGCAGGAACACAGACAGAGAAGAATCTGCAGGCTGCATTCGCAGGTGAGTCACAGGCAAGAAACAAGTACACCTACTTTGCTTCCGTAGCTAAGAAGGAAGGCTTTGAGCAGATGGCTGAGATCTTTTTAAAGACAGCCGACAATGAGAAAGAACATGCAAAGCTCTGGTTCAAGGAACTGGAAGGCATAGGAGATACAGCTGCAAATCTTAAAGCAGCAGCTGACGGCGAAAACTACGAGTGGACAGACATGTACGAAGGTTTCGCAAAGACAGCGGAGGAAGAAGGCTTTAAGGGCCTGGCAGCAAAATTCCGTATGGTAGCTCAGATCGAGAAGAGACACGAGGAAAGATATCGTGCACTTCTTGCAAACGTTGAAGCTCAGAAGGTATTTGAAAAGTCTGAGGTTAAAGTCTGGGAGTGCCGCAATTGCGGACACATCATCGTTGGAACAAAGGCTCCCGAGGTTTGCCCCGTTTGCGCTCATCCGAAGAGCTACTTCGAGATCTCATCCGACAACTATTGATCTTAAAAATGACAAGACCCGGGATCGCTTCCCGGGTTTTTGTGTATTTTTCCCATTACATAGTTTTAATTCGCCGAATGAGCGGTTTATCTTGATAGATTATCTGCTATAATGGTGACAAAAGATAAACAGTGTTGCTGCTTCGGGCGACCCGGAGTTATGGAGGAATGAAAAATGATCTTTGGATTCTTGGGCGGATTGGCTGCCATTTGCATTTTGTTTTTTTTAGGCTTTTGTTTTTCAAGTATGTTGTTTGGATTTGTTTTCTGGCTTTTCATTAAGCTTCCGATAGCGATCCTTTTTGCCGTGGTGGGGTTACTGCTCTGCTGCACGATCTTCCTGGCACCTCTCGGAGTGATGAGTCTCAAAATAGCAGGCGGAATGTTTGTTCCTTGTTTATAACATGTTCAATATGGTTTGATCCTCTTATACCGTGCGGAGAAAAATCCGCACGGTTTTTGTTATCATCAAGTCGGAAAGAGAGAGAAAGACTTGGTTTTAACAGGCAGAAACCGATCCTGCCGGGAAAGGAGATCAACATGAAAGGTTATGCGGTAAGTGATGGATTCATGGGTTATGTGAACGGAAGATACAGGCTTTTCGTATCGGAGGAAGAGTATTACGAGTTCCTTGAAGAGGGTGCAGAATCGGAGGAAGCAGAAGCGGCTTAGTCGGAAGTTGCTTTTTAATGCATATTTTGATATAATAGCCTTGTATGACCATTGTGAGGTCATCAATGAGGATGAAAAAATATGCAAAATGAGATAAAGAAGATTATGGACGAAGCAGTTGCCGGTGGCGAAGTGGCAGGCTGTAACGCCCTTGTGATATCAGGCGGTCGTGAGATCGCTTACGCCGAAAGCGGATATAAAAATATAGAAAAGAAAACTCCTTTTGAAAGGGATACTATAATCCGGCTTTACTCCATGTCAAAGCCGATCACTTCCGCTGCGGTGATCATGTTAATGGACAGAGGGATGATAGATCTGGGCGATGCTGTTCAGAAATACATTCCTTCATTTAAAGATGCCCATGTTGCCACGGCAGAGGGCAGAGTCATGGCCAATCGGCCGATCACATTGAGAGATTTATTGAATATGGCTTCGGGAACGGTTTATCCCGGAAACGGTACAGCGGCTGAATGTCAGTCTGCGGCTCTTTTTGATGAGTTGATCAAAAAGCTTGGCACAGACAAGGAGATCGGCACCGTAGAGCTGGCGGAAAGGATCGGAAGACTCGATCTTGATTTCCATCCCGGCGAGAACTTTAAGTACGGTACCTCTGCGGACATTTTGGGCGCTGTTGTTGAAGTTGTTTCGGGAATGCGTTTCGGAGATTTTCTGCAAAAAGAATTCTTTGAGCCTCTCGGAATGTCAGATACAGATTTCTGGGTGCCTGAAGAGAAGAGAAGCAGAGTTGCGGATGTGTATGATACGGTTGAGGGCGAGGCAAAGCTTGCAGTTACGGATAACCTTGGGATCAATTACAAGCTGGATCACAGACCGGCTTTTGAGTCCGGCGGTGCAGGACTTTGCTCCACTCTGGATGACTATGCATGCTTCGCAGAGATGCTGATGAATTACGGTGAATTTAAGGGTAGAAGACTGCTTTCCGAGAGAGCGGTTAGATTTATGACCAATGGCAGTATTGCGCCTTGGCAGCAAAAGGGTCTTGACGGCTGGGATGGCCTTACAGGCTACACCTATGGCAATCTTTTGAGAGTGTTGAGGGATCCCGCAAGGGCCATCACTTTCGGAGAAGTTGGAGAATACGGCTGGGACGGCTGGCTTGGTGCTTATTTTTCAAACGATCCTAAAAACAAGCTTACCATCCTTATGGGCATGCAGAAATTTAATGCAGGGACCTGGAATCTTACCAGAAAGATCAGAAATCTGATCTACAAAGAGGTTAAGTAGATGGAAGAAAATAAGGTTAAACAGACCTACTACAACCCGAGTGTGACCCCGAAGGTCACTATTGCTCTCGTGGCTGTCAATGTTATTCTGTTTGTGATTGAATATAATTTCCTTAAAATAGGCGATCTTTGGAGCAGATTCGGTATCGGATGGAACCTTATTCTGAGAAACGAATGGTACAGGCTCTTCACTGCCATGTTCACCCATGCTTCCATCGCCCATCTGGGCAGTAATATGATCGCCCTTTACGGCGTGGGAATGTATCTGGAAGAAAAATTCGGATCAAAGAGGTTTCTGATCTATTACATGCTTTGCGGCATTTTGGGTGAATTACTGGGATGCTTTTTGGGAAACAACATCCTGAACCTGAATTACATTTCAGCCGGCGCATCGGGAGCTGTTTTTGGTCTGTTCGGTGTTTTGATCATCCTTTCATTAAGAAGGCAGATGTTCAGGATACCTTTTATCAGAATACTTTTGTTTATTGCACTCAGTACAGCGGATGCCCTTACCGAAACAGGCATTGATATCTTTGGTCATGCAGGCGGTTTTGCTGTAGGCATAGTCATCGGTCTCATCTATTCCTTTACTACGGGGAAAAAAGCCCGGGAGGAATGAAAGGCGGTAAACATGGACAATTCTTCCGAAGAAATGAAAATGACCTATAGTTCGGTTGTTGCAAAAGACGGCAAACCGGTTGTTGCCGTGCGTTTTGAAAGAGGGAAGGATTATGCTGAGGCTCTTTTGCCGGATTGTTCCGTAAGAAGCAGTAATGGATTTAGTGAAGAAGAATTGGCTGCTCTGGAGTTCTATTTGAAACACAACAAAAAGGACATAGGGGCCAGAGCAAAGGCGATAACGGGAATTCAGAATTTCTTTGGGGATTGAGAACATATGAGGAAAGAATATGAACAAAGAATGGTGGCGTAAAGCAATCATCTATCAGATATATCCGAGATCCTTCAACGATTCCAACGGGGACGGTATCGGAGACATTCCGGGTATCACGGAAAAACTTGATTATCTTAAAGAGCTTGGGGCAGACTGCATCTGGCTCAGCCCCGTATATGCAAGTCCGAACTGTGACAACGGTTACGACATTTCGGATTATAAAGCCATCCATCCGGATTTCGGTACGATGGCTGATTTTGATGAACTGGTTAAAAAAGCGGGGGAGCGTGGCATTAAGATCATCATGGATCTTGTGATCAACCACACTTCCGATGAACATGAATGGTTCCAAAAGGCTCTTGCCGGGGACAAAAAGTACAGGGACTACTACTATTTCAGGGAAAAGAAGAACAACTGGGGTTCCTTCTTCGGGGGAAAGACCTGGGAAAAGGTTCCCGGGGAAGAGATGTACTATCTGCATCTGTTCAATAAAAAGCAGCCGGACCTTAACTGGCACAATCCCGATGTTTACAATGAGGTTTGCGACATAATGCGCTTTTGGCTGGATAAAGGGATCGCAGGGTTCAGATGCGACGTCATCAACGTGATCTACAAGAACAGCCTGGATAACGGAAAGAGAAGGATCGCACTTACGGGACTGGAGCATTATCTGAGTACCGAAGGCTGTCATGAGATCCTAAGACGCCTTAATAAGGATGTGCTTTCCCATTATGACTGCTTTACCGTGGGAGAAACAGTGTTTGTGAACCCTGCCCAGGCAAATCTGCTGATGGGCGAGAGCAGGAAAGAACTCAACATGGTATTCGGTTTTGAGCATATGGAATGCGATCAGAGAGGCCTTAAGTGGTTCAAGCGTCCCTATGCGCCCAAGAGACTGATCGCAGCGCTGGACAAATGGCAGAGAGAATGCGAATGGACGGCAAATTATCTCGAAAATCATGATCAGCCCAGATCTGTCAGCCGCTTCGGTGACATCGAGGATTACAGGAAAGAAAGTGCGAAGATGCTCTGTGCCTTAAATCTCTGCTTACGCGGAACTCCTTTCATTTACGAAGGCGAAGAGATCGGCATGACCAACGGGGATTTTGACAAGATGTCCGACATCCAGGACGTTGAAAGCCAAACCATCAACGGGATTTTAAAGAAGTTTCTGATACCTTGCGGGATAAGGATGAAAATGATCTTCAGAACCACGAGGGACAATGCCAGAACTCCCATGCAGTGGGACGGCACATCAAATGCCGGATTCACGGAGGGCGTTCCCTGGCTCAGGATCAATGCAAACCATGAATGGATAAACGTCGCGAGAGAAGAGCAGGATGAAAACGGTATCCTTGCTTTTTACAAAGCGATGATTGCCTTCAGAAAACAGAGCGATGCCCTGCAGTTCGGAGACTATGAAAAGATCGATTCCAAAACCGGGGTATATGCCTTTAAGAGAACATACGGTAACAAGTGCGTTACGGTTGTTTTAAACATGAATTGCTACAACGCAGGGCTTCCCGAGATTTCCGGAAAGATCGTTATGTCAAATTACAACAGAAGCGACCTCGATGAGATCAGTACCCTGAATCCTTATGAGGTTCTGATCACCGAGCGGGAGGATCGATGACCGGTGGATGGAATTCTGTTTGGGTCTTTTATTATAGAAATTATTTTTTAGGAGGAACCATAAATGGTTTTTGCGATTGTTTTATTTGCCATCACCTACGTCGCAATGATCGTCTTTGACAAGTACAGACCTTTCATTGCGCTGGGATCTGCCATTATCTTCATCGTTTCCGGGATGCTTCCTTTAAATGAGATCTTTCCGGCACTGGACTTTAACGTCCTCATGATGATCGCCGGAACAATGGGACTTGTTGCATTGTTCTCGGAAAGCAGGATGCCCGAAAGGCTGGCGGACATCATTCTTGAAAAGGTGCCCAATGTAAAATGGGCCATCGTTAGCCTGGCGCTTTTTGCCGGCGTGATCTCGGCGTTTGTTGACAATGTTTCCACGGTTCTCATGATCGCTCCGGTAGCGCTCATGATCTGTAAGAAGATAAAGATAAATCCCATCCCCGTTATCATCGCCATAGCAGTTTCGTCAAACCTTCAGGGAGCTGCCACACTGGTGGGCGACTCCACGGCTATCATGCTTGGATCCTATGCCAACATGAGCTTTATGGATTTCTTTTTCTATCAGGGTAAATTTTCCATTTTCTGGGCAGTTGAGCTGGGCGCCGTTCTTTCGGCACTGATCCTTCTCATAATGTTCAGAAAAGAGACTGACAAGGTCCCCACGGGGGAGAAGACTCCGGTAAAGGACATGGTCCCCACTTATCTTCTGTGCGGTGCCATCCTGCTCCTCATCGTCGCTTCCTTCATCCCCAACACTCCGGGCATAATGAATGGACTGATCTGCTGCACCATGTTTGTGATCGGACTCATCTACACATGGTTCAAGCGTAAGGGTGAAGCAAAGGAAGTCATTAAGAATGCATTTAAGGAGATCGATTTCCAGACCATCGGACTTCTTGTGGGACTCTTCCTCGTGATCGGCGGCATCAAGCAGATGGGCGTCATCGACTGGGTTGCGGACCTCATGGCAAAGGCCGGCGGAAGCAACGTTTTCCTGATCTACACCATCATCGTCTGGGGCAGCGTTCTGTTCTCAGCCTTTGTTGACAACATTCCCTTCGTTGCCACCATGCTTCCGGTTATCCAGGGACTGGCAATGAAGCTGGGTATCGATCCCACACCTCTTTACTTCGGACTTCTTTCCGGAGCCACACTGGGCGGAAACCTTACTCCCATCGGTGCTTCAGCAAATATCACGGGCATAGGCATTCTCCGCAAGGAGGGATGCGATGTGAAAAATTCCGATTTCTTTAAGATCGGTATCCCTTTCACGCTTGCGGCCATCATACCCGCATACATCTACATTTGGCTTGTATACGGGATCTGAGATTAAATGACAAAAACAGCCTGCGGCGCTTGTCAAGCGTTTCGCAGGCTGTAATTTTATTGGCTTTTTAATCGTTTATTTTAATGTGATAACATAGAACTCGTGACCGTGAAGAGTCCTGAGTTCAGGAGCTGAGGCTTCCGCTTCCTTTTTGAAATCATCCAGACCTCTTTCTTTTGAGATGATGAGGCGTGTGTAGGTCCTTCCTTCATCCATAGCCTTGTAGTACTCGACAGCTTCATCGTAGAGGATCTTTGAAAGTACGTCCGGAGTGCAGATCGTGGAATCGAGGACGAGGTTGTAATTGGTGTAATTAAAGTAGTCGATGTTGTAGATCTCTTTGTAACGCTTTTCTTCTTCAGCGACTCTTGCCTTCAGAGAAGTTTTGCATTCCTCGGGAGAAGAGTAGGTCTCAACGTTTCCTCTGTTGTCTCCCATGATACGTGAAACTGCTGTGTCCAGACTTACGGAAAGGAACACGCGAAATGCCTTTCCCACAAAATGCCATGCAAGGCGAGAATCGAAAAAGATGTTGTCAGCCTGTCTTTCTCTTGATATCTGAGCGGAACGGTCATCGATCATGTGATCGTACTTTGAGTCCTCGGACATGAGCTTGTTCATTTCAAGAACGGTGATGCCGCGTTCCTCAGCCAGTTCTCTGATCACCTTTCCGGTGGAGTAGATCTCGTAGCCGTACTCCTTTTCAAATACTTTGCTCAGTGTGGATTTGCCGCTTCCCAGATTGCCTGTCAGTGTAATATGCATAATTTTTCTCCTAAAAATGGTTTTTCCTAAACTCCC
>JAEFAR010000031.1 GCA_016287675.1 Lachnospiraceae bacterium | reverse complement strand
GTAATCAGCAGGTTAACGGTTCGAATCCGCTCATCGGCTTTTTGGATGGGTTCCCGAGTGGCCAAAGGGGGCAGACTGTAAATCTGTTAGCAACGCTTTCGAAGGTCCGAATCCTTCCCCATCCATTCAGACTCTTTATTTAACATCGCGGGGTGGAGCAGTCTGGAAGCTCGTTGGGCTCATAACCCAAAGGTCGTAGGTTCAAATCCTACTCCCGCAATTTTGCCCAGATAGCTCAGTTGGTAGAGCAACGGACTGAAAATCCGTGTGTCACTGGTTCGATTCCGGTTCTGGGCATCTTTTTTATTTTCTTATATTATGAAACCCAAAATTCTTTTTTTCGTCTTATATGTTAGGACAGTAATTTTATATATTTGTTTTAGCTTTGATCTGTGAAAGGAGATTATATGAAAAAGTCAATTGTGGGCTTTTTTTCAATCTTGCTTGTATTGCTTCTGACCGGAACATCTGTTGCCAAGGCCGATGTTCTTTGGGAACCTTCCGAGAACTTTTTTGATGAAAATAATTGTGTATATACCGTTGAACAAAGAGCTTATATGATCAACAGCCCCAACGGCTTTGTAAACATATACAACAGCCCTGATTCCGCATTTACCAAGGGTCAGCTTAAGAACGGTGAAACCTTTTATGTTTACTACAAAGGAACCTATAAAGATAAGCTTTGGGGACTCAACACTTCCGAAGAGTATATTCCTCTGGAGTATGCCGTAGTAGTGTATGATCATATCTCTTTCAGAGAGGAGTATAAAGACAGCATTACAAACGTAAGGGACGAAAAGATCGAACTTAAAAAAGGTTATCTGAGATGGTCCTATCCCGGTTCCGTTAACTGTGATGAAATGCCGATCAATGTTGAAAGTGCCTACCCTTCCTACAGCTTCACAGACGAGCAGGGGATGAAATGGCTGTTTTTCGGATACGTGAATGGGATAAGGAATTTCTGGATCTGCATAGATGACCCTGAGAATGACAAACTTCCCGTGAGGGATGTGGGCGGCCCCAATATGTTTGAAGCTGTGGAACCTACTCAGGATCAGATCAGGGAAGCAGCGAAGGAAGACATCGGTTCAAACATGCTGGGATCCAGAAAGGGCATCACCATTGTTGTGGCGTGTATCTGTACTCTCACTGTGATCTTTGTTGCAGCCTACCTTATTACAAGGAAATCGGCAATTGAAAATAATTAAGATCTAAGGTCGCGAAAGCGACCTTTTTTGTTGCCCGCAGTTCCCTTAAATGGTACAATTCAAAAAAAGGAAAAGGATGAAGGAATATGCGAGTTAAGATCTGCGGAAGACATGTGGAAAAAGACGGAATACTGTATCTTTGTTTTTCGGGTGCTTACGTTGAATTTGAATTTACGGGGAAAAAAGCGGATGTTGTGATCAAAACAGATAAGGCTGACGATCCTAACCTTATGGGATTTGTGGGGGTTTTCGTAAACGGCGAATACAAAGGGAAGCTTAAGCTGGATAAGGCAGAGGGATCCTATACCGTTTTTGAATCCGATAAGGCACAAAAATCTGTTATCCGACTTATGAGATTCTCGGAGAACAATTTCGGTAAAGTAGGGATCAAAGAGATAACGGCTGACGGAGAGATAAATCCCACGCCTTATAAGGATCTAAAAATGGAATTTATCGGAGATTCCATAACCTGCGGTTACGGTGTGGAAGCTGCAAGTGAGAACGAAACCTTCTGCACGGAAACAGAAAACCCCGCCAAGGCTTATGCAGTGATGGCAGCTGAGGATCTGAATGCGGATTTCCAACTCGTGTCATGGAGCGGAAACGGACTTTTGACACAGTGGATCCCGCCTGAAGCGGATGAGCCCGACGTTAGCGTTCCTTTAATGCCGGAAATATACAGATTACAGGATTTCGGTGGCTATGGATTTGAGGGCTTCAGTGAACCTCAGCCCCACGATTTCTTAAACTTCGATCCGGATGTTGTTGTAATAAACCTGGGAACCAATGACGCCAGCTACACGAGGAAAAAAGAAGACAGGGTAGAGGCTTTCGGGAAAGCATATGCACGGTTTTTAGGATTCATAAGGTCCAAGAGGAAAAAAGCAAAGATCGTTTGCTGTCTGGGTGTCATGAACACTGATCTTTGTGATGAGGTTCAAAGACAGGTGAGGACCTTGAATGAAACGGACAAAGATGTGTATTTTATAAAACAGGAGCCCATAGGAAATGGAGAAGCCTACGGCGCGGACTGGCATCCGGGAGAGGCAGCGCAAAGGAGGATAGCTGCTCAGTTGGCAGATTTTGTCAGAGGAATTGTTTGATATGGATGAACTTACTTTAAAACCCATAGCTTACATCAGAACGGACTTTCCGGAGAAATTCGGGATCCCGAGACAGAGCGGGATAATCCCTGAGATAAAAGGAAGGATCGTTTTTGAACCTGAATTCAGGGATGCGAATGCCTTAAGAGAGATAGAGAGATACACACACCTGTGGCTGATCTGGGGTTTTTCGGACAACAGGCAGAGGGACAGATGGGAACCTACCGTAAGGCCTCCGAGGCTGGGAGGAAATGTGAGAGTCGGGGTTTTTGCAAGCCGCTCGCCTTACAGGCCGAATCCTTTGGGGCTCACTGTGGTGAGACTGGAAAAGACAGAGGATACAAAGGAAGGAAAGACACTGATAGTTTCCGGACCGGACATGAAGGACATGACTCCGATCTATGACATAAAGCCCTATCTTCCTTATGTGGATGCGATAACCGAAGCCTCCGACGGATTTGCCATGAACACAAAAGAGGGCTGTTTAAAGGTGGTTTTTGATCCGAAGGCAGCAGGTGTTTTGGATGATGAAAAAAAGACGGTGCTTGAAAAAGTGCTTTCCCAGGATCCCAGACCCCAGTATCAGGATGAACCCGGAAGGATCTACAAAATGAGCTTCGGGGATTGGGAGATCGAATTCACGGTGGATAATGATACGGTTCATGTGGGAAAAGTGGAAAAGAGGGCAGAGAAAAACAGGAAAAAATGACTATGGGGTGAAAAATCGACCTCTTAGGGACCGAAAAATGCCGCTTGGTCAAAAAGCCTTTTCAAATAAAAATCTTTTGCTATAATGTGGCTTGTAACAAGGAAGTCAGAAACCGAGAGAGAAAAAATGAAGTTTCAGATCGAATTTGACGAAAACAGCATAGAGCCGACAGTAGTCATCAGATGCAAAGAACTGAACGATGAAGTCATTGCTCTGCAGAAGGCCTTTGGTAAGGTGGATACGGTAAAACAGCAGCTGACGCTTTACAAGGACGATACAGAGTACTTCATGCCGGCATCGGAAGTCATATTCTTTGAGACCGTAGAGAAAAATGTGAGAGTACACACGATAGATAATGAGTACTCCACAAAACTTAAGCTTTACGAGATCGAAGAGATGTTTCCCCAGACATTTATGAGAGTATCGAAATCAGCCATCGTAAATGTCTCGAAGATATATGCCATCACCAGAAACATTACGGGCTGTTTCGTCAGGTTCGAAAGATCCATCAAGCAGGTTTACGTTTCAAGAATGTATTACAAGGATCTGCATGACAGATTGAACGAGATAAAGTAAAGGAGATTTGAGATGAGTAGAAGCGGAAAAAAAATGGTTTACGGTGTGATCATGATCGTCATTGCTGCCCTTCTGATAATGAAAGGAATCAATCCCAACTTTCTGGGTAATGTGTTCGGGCAGCTGGGGATCTGGGAAATAGTATGGACGGTGATCCTTTGCCTCATACTGATCAACAGTATAGTTGAAAGACATCTGTTTGCGATAATCGGAAGCCTTGCCTTTCTGTTGTTCATATACGAAGGGAAATACGGAATACCCAACATTCCCGCCTGGGCCATCTTTGTTCCCGCAGCATTGATCTATGTCGGTATCGAGGCCATGATACCCAAAAGATGGCATTTTTACCGAAGCGACAACAACGGGCACAGGACTTTCAAAGCCGAATACGGTTCAAAAAGCAGAGAAGACTGTGAGGAAGCGGAAGTAATAGAGTGCGACGGATCAAACATTGACGTGACTTTCGGATCGACTGTTAAGTATTTTGAGGATGATGAGTTCACAAATTCGGATCTGGAAGTAAACTTCGGTTCCATAAAGGCATATTACAATAAGGTTACGATGAAAGGAAATACAGCCTACATCAATGCGGAAGAAAACTTCGGAAACATCGAGATCTTTATTCCAAAGACCTGGAAGGCAGAAGTTCACAGGGAGCAGGCTTTCGGACGTGTTGTCGAACAGGGAACTGTGGAATGGGACGGAGAACATACAGTCTTCATTAATGCAGAAGCTAATTTCGGTGAAATAGTTATACATCATGTTTAATATCTTTAAAAGCTCACATCTGCGGGTGTGAGCTTTTTTATGGGAAATTCTTTTGCATATATTACCGGAACATCCTGTTTGGGTTGATAAAATCCGATTTCTATTATAAAATAGGCTTTCGGAAAAACCAAAAACAGAACGGATGGAAAGATAATGAGATTAAGAAAAGTTCAGGGTGCGGATGAAAAGGTTGCCATCAGTGAATTCGTCGCACACAACGCAAAGGAAAATAAAGGAAAATGGAAAGAAGTCTTCGGGAACGATAATCCCATAAGGCTTGAGATCGGAATGGGAAAGGGAAGGTTCATCACATCTTTATCCAAGCTTCATCCCGAGGCCAATTATCTCGGAATGGAAAGATTTACGAGCGTCCTGATCCGTGCCATCGAAAAACGGGAAGCGGATCCGGAGCCCAATTCAAATCTTCTTTTTCTCTGTGAAGATGCAAATGATCTGACGGAGATCTTTGAAGAAGGAGAAGTGGACGAGATCTATCTGAATTTCTCCGATCCCTGGCCCAAGGCAAGGCATGCGGAAAGAAGACTCACTTCCGGGACCTATTTAGACAAATACAACAAGGTCCTCAGTAAGAACGGAAAGATCATTTTTAAGACAGACAACGAAGGTCTTTTTGACTACTCTCTTGAAAGCTTCCCGGAGCATGGATGGACACTTGAATCGGTGGTTCGCGATCTGCACAACTCAGAGTTTGCGGATGACAACATTATGACCGAATATGAGATAAAGTTCGGAAAACTGGGGAAAAAGATCTGCCGGCTGGTTGCAAGCCGTTAATGACACAGTAGTTCAAATGTGTTATATTAATCACATAATGTTTTAACAGGAGAAGAACAATGATTTGCGGAATCAGAAAAGCCGTTTTTGCATTAAGTGCAGCAGTCCTTTTTTTTGCTGCGGGATGTGGAAATAAAGAAATAAAGACTCCCGACACACCTGTAGTGGTGAAAGAGGAGACAAAAACTCCTACACCGGAGCCTGTAAAAGCGACGGAAAGTCCCACGGTCACAGTCACACCGACAGTTACGAACACACCGACGCCTGTTCCCACCGATACTGCCACTCCCACTCCCGTACCTACGGCGACGAACACTCCTGCGCCGACACCCACAAAGAAGCCGTCGACTGCGGTAAAAGGAAAGCCCGAGTTCCCGTGTTCCGCCTATGTGGACTGCTACAGTCTTACATTAAGATCAACGGCAGATGTGAAAGAAAAGCTTTTAAGGATCTATAACGGAACAGAATTGACTATTACCGGAAACAGTTCCTCCTCTTTCTATTATGAGTGCATTTATCAGGGAAAAGCTTACACGGTAAATAAATCATATATCTCCTTTGACAAGCCCTTTGAGTTTGATTACAACAGTTTTGAGATCGTCGATCCCAAGGATGTTGTTTATTCCTACAGTGATATGGAAAAGGACATATTCGAGCTTGCCAAAAGATATCCCGATCTTTTTTCCTATTACAGTGCAGGAAAAACACCCGATGAACGCGAAATGTATGTTTGTACAGTCGGAAATACGAATGCGCCTAAATGTATCTATTTTACGGCTTCCTGCCATGCGAGGGAATTCTGCACCTCATTGCTTCTTATGATGCAGACGGAGTACTATCTGAAGACCATCGATGAAGGCTACTTTAAGGATGTAAATTACAGGGACATGTTTAATGAGATCTGCTTTGTGCTTCTGCCCATGCAGAATCCTGACGGAGTGGATCTGAGCATATACGGACCTTCAGGTATCAGGGACATGTATCTTCAGACTAAGATCCAGTCCATGTGCGACAGGGAAGATGCGGAGTTTTTTGCAAAGTACAAAAAGCACAACTCAAACTATTACAAGAGATGGAAGGCAAATGCCGAGGGCATAGATCTTAACAGAAACTATTCTTTCGGATGGGAAGAGACAAATGATTATCCTGTTCCCGCCAGCGGCGGCTACAAGGGAGAGGAGCCTTTCAGTGCCACTGAGGTAAAGATCCAGATCGATGTCCTGAACAAGCTGAAGGAGGAAAAAGATCTGGTGTTCGTCATCTCTTATCATGCCACGGGAAACGACCTTTCCTGGGAAGTCGAGGGCATGAAGGGAGACTTCCTCAGAGAATGCTTGAAAGCGGTGGAAGCGCTGGTTTATGTAACGGATTATGAACCCAACATGAATGAAATGAACCTTGATAAAGAAGTTCCCCTCGCAGGCTACACCGATTGGCTGAACGGGGAAGAGATAGTTCCTTCCATTACCATTGAGATCCTGCCAATGAGCCTCTATCTGTCTGTGGAAGAGCCCACAGAAGAGGAAATGCATGATGCCTGGGTGGCAAACAGGCAGGTTTGGGCTGTTCTGGGGGAGCTTTATTACGAAGGCGAGAGAAGATAAATGAGAATTCTGGTTGTTAATGATGACGGAATCAAAGCACCGGGCATAGAAAGACTGGCCCGTTTTGCCGCGGAGCACGGAGAAGTGCATGTGGTGGCTCCCATGGAACAGTGCAGCGGAATGTCAGCCCGGATCACCATCTTTGACAGGATCGAAGTGAAGAAGGTCGATTATCCCGTTCCCGGTGTTGATGCCCATTGTATTTCCGGGACTCCGGCGGATTGCGTGAAGGTGGCGCTGGAGTATCTGAAGATCAGGCCCGATCTGATCTTATCCGGCATTAATAAAGGCTTTAATGCGGGAGTGGAGATCTCTTACTCAGGAACCGTCGCTGCGGCCATGGAAGGCCTGATGAAGGGAATTCCCGCCATGGCTTTTTCTGTGGACTGGCCCGAAAACTACGGGGCAGTGGATGCTTTTCTTCCGGATGTTCTGAAGGAATTGATGACCCTTCCCATTTCAAGGGGAGAGATCTGGAATGTAAATTTCCCATCCTGCGATGCATCCGAATGCAAGGGGATCCTCAGGGACAGAGTGCCTGCTCATGAGGAGCTGTATCCCGACGGATACAAATGCGTAGAGAAGCGTGGAGATTCGTCCTTCATCGTGCCTGATTCAGCGCCCATTACCGGATCTTTTGAAGGTTCGGATCTGGATGCACTGCTCAGGGGCTACATTTCCATCGGAAAACTTAAAAATGTGGTTTTAAATCATCTGATATAAATGAAACAGTTCAGAAAGAAAATAACAAAATATTTGGGACTCTGTCTGGCAGGCATATGCCTGTCGGGCTATTTTTTGCCTGCAGTAAATGTGAAGGCGGCTCCGGTGTGGCCCACAGCCCCCGGGATATTGGCTCAGACAGCGGTACTGATGGAAGCCTCCACGGGCAGCGTGCTTTACGAAAAAGAAGCTGAAAGAAAGATGTTTCCCGCAAGTACCACGAAGCTGATGACGGCGCTTCTGGCCATTGAGCAGAGCCGTTTGACGGATACGGTTGAGATCACTCATGATGCGGTCTTTTCCATCGGATGGGACGCAAGCCGTGACGGCGCGGTGGAGGGTGAACTGTATTCCATGGAAGATGCCCTTTATGCCATCCTTCTGGGATCCTTTAACGAGTTTACCTATGCAGTGGCGGAACACGTGGGCGGCGGAGACATGGACAGGTTCATTGAGATGATGAACGAAAGGGCGAAAGAGCTGGGGTGTGTGAATTCCAACTTTATGAACGCTCACGGGCTTCATGATGCCAGCCACTACACCTGTGCCTACGATCTGGCCCTGGTGATGAAAAAATGTCTGGAGTATCCTACTTTCGGCCGTATTTCAAACAATTACAATTACACCCTTCCGGATACAAACAAGAGAAGCTCCCACGCCATCCCTCAAAGACACAAGATACTTAACAGGACTTACAGGTACAACGGCGTATTTGCGGGAAAAACGGGGCACACGGACGAGGCGGGGACCTGCCTTGTGACGGCAGCGGAAAGAAACGGAATGACCCTGATCTGTGTGGTGCTGGGCAATGCCCTCGGAACGGATGACTGCTACACGGACACCATGAGCCTTTTTGACTACGGCTTTGACAATTTTGAGATGACTGTGGCATCCTCGGATGAGAACGTTAAAAACGCCTTTCCCGTGCTTTTCAGCGATAAGGAGGCATTTGTTCACAAGGTAACTTCGGATCTCTCCATTTCGGAAACCACACTTGTGCTTCCCAAGGGAGCCAAATTCTCGGAAGTATACAACAAATGTACCCTCACTCCGATCGTGGAAATGCAGGAGGGGGAAAATGTCATCGGAAAAGCGACCTTCTACTATGCAGACAGGAATGTGGGAACCGCGGATATCATCTTTACCAGCGATTCCTACCAGATCGTGGACCCGGCGGAACTGTATCTGAGAGAATACAAGGATACTGAGGAATTTGACGAAACCCAGTACCAGATACTCGCAGGAACTCTTACTGTGGAGGAGGAAGAGGTTCCGGATCTTCGGCCTGTGATCATCGGATACATTATAGGGATCATAGTCTTGCTGATCGGAGTCATCATTCTGATCAGGATCTATGTGAAAAACAAGAGATAAAAAAGCGCTTCTTTCCTTCCGGAAGGAAGTGTTTTTTGTTTGCCGAAAGAGCTAAATATGGTATAATCAAAGCAGTATATATCCTTGGAGGAGGTTATTATGGAGTTAAAACTCAATTACAAAAGAACGGCCCTTATCGGCTTTGCGTTCTTTGGCATCCTGCTTCTCTGGCAGGTCTACGATTCTTGGTGCCCCACATTTCTAACGGACATCTTCGCGAGCAAGATGTACGGAATGTCTTCGGCAAATCTTAAAGCATCGGGGGATGCGGAGCACATTCTAAGGGTTCAGTGGCTGGTGGGCATAGTCATGGCCTGCGACAACCTGGCAGCTCTCATTCTTCTTCCTATATTCGGAAGTCTTTCCGACAGGACCAAAACCCCAATTGGAAAGAGAATGCCCTTCATTCTTACGGGAACTTTTGTGGCAGCTTTGGCTTTCCCTTTCATTCCTTTATTCTTCCACCGGCACAACATTGCGGGAATGATCGTAATGATGGCCATTGTCCTTATGTTCATGATGATGTATCGTAACCCTGCGGTTGCGCTGATGCCTGATATCACACCCAAGCCTCTTCGTGCAAAAGCAAACGGTATCATCAACATCATGGGCTATTTTGGCGGTGCCTTTGCCACTGTACTGGGTATCTTCCTGAAGCTCAGCAATTACATCAATGTATCCGATGCAGCAAGAAAGCTTTACATTATCGAGATACCTTTTGTCATCGCTTCCGTTCTCATGGTGATCTCTGCGCTGGTGCTCTTCTTTACCGTTAAGGAGAACAAGATCATCGAAGAGATTAAAGATGAGCTTGAAGAGGGCGAAAAACAGGCAGCCATCGCTACACCCGTTGATGACAACAAGCCCATGTCAAAGGAAAACAGGAACATGCTGATCGCCATCCTCTGTGCGGAATTCCTTTGGTTCATGGCTGACAACGGTATCGGAACATATATCGGAAACTACGTTATCTACTACCTTCAGTCCGCATCCAGCGCTACAATGTACCTCACCATCATCGGAGGTGTTGCATCCGTTGCGGGATTTGCCATTGCGGGTTACATCGCTGATAAGGTGGGACGTAAATGGACGATTGCGGCCGGTCTCTGTGTGACCATGCTCTCCATCCTCTGCATGAGCTTTGTAGGTCCTACTGGAAAGGTTACGGGCCAGAACGGAGAGTTCGCATTCCCCGTTGCTCTTTTTGCCGTATGGGCATTTAAGGGCTTCGGAATGGCACTTGTTCACAACTGCTCATTCCCTATGGTGGTAGAGCTCTGTTCATCCAAAAAGATCGGAAAATTCACCGGCTTCTATTACACAGCCAGCATGGCAGCACAGACTGTCACTCCCGTGCTCATCGGCCTCATCTTCAGAGTCAGCCTTGCATGGAGGGCACTGCCTGTATATGCCTGCCTGGCATATGCTTTGAGTGCTGCGGTGTTCATCTTCTTTGTTAAGAACATCAAGGCGAAAAAGGTGGGAAATGTGAAAGGCATAGAAGCTCTCGGAGATTCGGACTGAGAAATAGAAAAAATCAGAAAATGTAAGCCTTATTTGGGGCTTACATTTTTTTGTGGGATAAGATCAGCCTGTTCGATTGCAAAATAAGTAAAAAAAAAGCCCAATCCCAACTGATCTAACAGTCGAAACTGAACCTTCCACGTGCATCTCCAGGGGCTCGAACCCTGGACACCCTGATTAAGAGTCAGGTGCTCTACCAGCTGAGCTAGAGATGCATACCGCTTATCGCTACGGCGTTTCGCCGAACGCAAGTGGTATATTACCACGGTAAAAAACATTTGTCAACATAAATTTTCAAGAAAATGAAAAAAATTCAAAATAACCTGAGCCAAGCTTTTTTGGAAGAGCAGATGACAACTTCCGGGAATTATGTTATCATAAAGGGTGGCGTTAGCTAATCTTCACACTATCGGAGAATTGTATCATGGGTAAGATCTATGCGGTTATGGGAAAAAGCGCAACAGGGAAAGACACGGTTTACAAGAAGCTTCTTGAGAGATTTGACGGAAGGTTTAAGAACGTGATCCTTTACACTACCCGTCCCATCAGACCCGGGGAAGTTAACGGCGTTGAGTATTTTTTTGTCAGCGTTGCGGAAAAGGATCGTATGCAGAAGGACGGAAAGATCCTTGAGATACGCAGATACGACACGGTTTACGGCCCCTGGTGGTACTTCACCGCAGATGACGGACAGATCGACCTGGAAAAGAATGATTACATGATGATCACCACCCTTGCGGGATATGAGCAGATCAGAAATCATTTCGGAGAGGAAAAGGTCGTTCCCATTTACACCTACATAGATGATTACACAAGGCTTTCCCGCGCCATCGAAAGGGAAAAGAAGCAGGGTACCCCGGGCTATTCCGAGGTGTGCAGAAGATACCTTGCGGATGAAAAGGATTTTTCGGAAAGTGAGCTCAACAGACTCGGTGTTGAAAAACGGTTCATCAATGACGATCTAAACCGTTGCTTAGAGGAAATTGTTGCATGGATATCAACAAAGTAAACCAGGCACAACAGGTGAATATGACTGAGGTGAAGCCCAATGCCCCCGCACCTGCGGAAGGCTTTGAGTTTACGCTCATGAGTAAGATCGAGGATACTGCGCTGCAGGAAAAACTGGCGGGACTTGTGGGTGAGATCACCGACGAGGGCAAGAAGATCGCCAAGCATATGGATGTTCGCGACATGAAGCAGTACCGCGCCCTCATAAAGGATTTTATGAATGAAGTGGTTTCGCGTTCCCACAAATTTCAGCGTGAAAACTTTTTGGATAAAAGGGGAAGACACAGAGTTTACGGCATGATCAAGCTGATCGACCAAAACCTGGACGAGCTGACAGCAGAGCTTTTGAAGGAAGAAAAGGACCACCTTCTGATCCTCAGTAAGATCGATGAGATCAGGGGACTGCTTTTGGACATCATAACATGAGTTTTAAGGATATAATCGGACAAGAACAAATAGTCGGGCACATGAAGAGCGCCATACGTGACGGAAAAGTCTCTCATGCCTATATCATCGCGGGAGAAAAGGGAAGCGGCAAAAAACTGCTTGCAAACACCTTTGCCATGGCGATTCAATGCGAGGAAGGCGGCACGGAGCCCTGCGGAATGTGCCGGTCCTGTAAGCAGGCTTTGTCCGGTAACAATCCGGATATCAGGTACATCACTCACGAAAAGCCCAACGTGATATCCGTTGATGAGATCAGGGTCCAGTTAAATTCGGACATCGTCATCAAACCATATGCACGGGAGAAAAAGATCTACATCATCGATGAGGCGGAAAAGATGAACGTGCAGGCACAGAATGCCATGCTGAAGACCATCGAGGAACCGCCGGAGTACGCTGTGATCATGCTTCTCGTAACAAATCCCGGGCTTCTTCTTCAGACTATTCTTTCGCGTTGCATTTCTCTTAACATCCGTGCGGTGGAAAGAAGCAAAATCTCAAAGCTGTTGACGGAAAAATACGGCGCATCCGCGTACATGGCGGATCTTGCGGCGGGGTTTTCCGACGGAGTTGTGGGAAAGGCAATTGAATTTGCGTCTTCGGATGAGTTTTCCGGCATCAAGGGCGAGGTCCTTAAGGTGCTTAAAAAACTTGATTCCGCGGATGCAGGGGAGCTTTACGAGACAGCCGGGGAATGGGCTGAGGACAAGGGAAATCTTTCGGAGCGTCTTTCACTCACCGAAATGTGGTATCGCGATCTGCTGGTGGTGAAGTCCACAGACCGGACCGACAGCGCCTACTTTAAGGAAGAACAGCGGGAGCTTTACAGACAGGCTGCCTTGTTCAGTTTTGAGGGAATTACAAAAAAGATCGATGCCATTGCCCTTTTCAGGGACCGCATGAAGGCCAATGTAAATGCGGAAAGCGCACTTCTTGTGATGCTGCTGGCCTTAAGAGACAATTGAAAAACAGGCATATGCGTTCAGTATCCATATGCCTTAAATGGAGGTACATAGATGATAAAAGTTATTGGTGTAAGATTCAGACAGGCGGGAAAGGTGTATTACTTCGATCCCCTTGATCTTGACATAAAGCAGGGCGGAAACGTTATTGTAGAGACCGCCAGAGGCGTGGAATTCGGCTACGTGGTAATGGGACCCAGAGAGATCGAGGACGAGAAGGTGGTGCAGCCTTTAAAGCCCGTAATGAGGATCGCGACTCCCGAGGATGAAGCTGTGGAGTCAAACAACAGGGCGAAGGAAAAAGAGGCTTTCAAGACCTGCGTGCAGAAGATCAGAAGCAGAAATCTTGAAATGAAGCTCATCGGTTGCGAATACACATTTGACGGTAACAAACTGCTGTTTTACTTTACTGCCGACGGCCGCGTGGATTTCCGTGAGCTGGTGAAGGATCTTGCATCGGTTTTCAGGACAAGGATCGAGCTGCGCCAGGTGGGTGTCAGAGATGAAGCCAAGATCCTGGGAGGCATCGGCATTTGCGGACGCCCTCTTTGCTGCCATTCCTACATGGCTGATTTTGCTCCCGTTTCCATCAAGATGGCGAAGGAGCAGAGCCTGTCCCTCAATCCAACAAAGATCTCGGGAGTCTGCGGAAGGCTCATGTGCTGCCTTAAAAACGAGGAGGAAGCCTACGAGGATCTGAACAGCCGCCTTCCCGGTATCGGTGAGAAAGTCACCACAAAGGACGGACTCAAGGGAACGGTACAGAGCCTTCAGGTTCTTAAACAAAAGGTGAAGGTTCTGGTGGAAACAGGTGAGGACGAAAGAGAACTTAAGGATTACGATGTAACAGACCTGGAATTCAAGCCCAGAAAGCGTAAAGATACCAGAGACAGCGAGCCTTCGGAGCTCAAAGAGCTTGAGGAACTGGAAAGAAAAGAAAGCGGCTCGAGACTGGATGAGGTTTGATCAGTGGAAAGAATCGACGATCTTCAAAGAAACGGTCTTAAGATAATACAGGACACAGGCAGATTTTGCTTCGGTATGGATGCTGTTCTTCTCTCCGGTTTTGCCAATGCGAAGTCCGGTGAAAGGGTGCTGGATATGGGCACGGGAACAGGCATATTGCCCCTTCTCATGTCTGCAAAGACCGAAGCGGAGCATTTTTCTGCCCTGGAGATCCAGCCGGAAAGTGCAGACATGGCCCGGAGAAGTGTAGCCATGAATTCGCTGGAAGAAAAAATAAATATCGTTACAGGAGACATTAAGGAAGCTTCCCGAATCTTCGGAAGGGCTTCCTTTGATGTTGTTACGGTAAATCCGCCTTACATGACCGCGGGACACGGGGAAAGAAACCCGGAGGATGCAAAAGCCATTGCAAGACATGAGATCCTCTGTACTCTCGAAGATGTGGTGAGAGAAGCCTCTGCAGTGTTAAAGACCAACGGAAGGATCTACATGGTGCACAAGCCTTTCCGCCTGGCAGAGATCTTTGCAACCATGCAGAAGTATAAGCTGGAGCCAAAGGAACTCAGGGTGGTGTACCCCTATGCCGACAAGGAGCCAAATATGGTGCTGGTGGCAGCGGTTAAAGGGGGAAAGAGCGGGATAACAGTGGATAGGCCACTGATCATCTATAAGGAAAAAGATGAGTATACGGATGAGATAAAAGAGAAGTATGGGTTTTGATCGGGGAGAAATCTAATTATTTTTGATAAGCGCGCCGCGATTTCTCCGTGGTTCAATGTATAGCTACGCACTACGCGATTTTTCGCGCTTCGCGCTTTCAAAAATCGCTAAACAGACACTCGGAATCCGGCGCGTTGCGCCTACTTCCTCGTCTCTGTTAGATTCATAAATAATAAGCGGACAGGCTGTAAGCAAAGATCCGCTTACGCCTGTCCGCTTATTATTTATTCGTGCGTAGCACGAAAAAAATGCCCCGATCAGAGAGGGGAACTCCGATCGAGGACTTGGGCTTATGAGGGGTTTAATTTCTAACAAGGCCATTTTAGCATCCCAAGTACAACAAAAGTCCAACAAAAAGTTTACAAAATTGGCAAATTTTTAAAGAAAATGAATTTTCCGTAAATAGGTACCTGAAATACAGTATTTATGCGGTTTTGTGCTTTTAAGAAGGAGAATATATGCTTTATTTATGTGCTACTCCAATCGGAAATCTTGAAGATATGACCTTCAGAGTGATCAACATTCTTAAAGAAGTTGATCTTATTGCGGCTGAAGATACCAGAAACAGTATAAAGCTCCTGAATCATTTTGACATCCATACGCCCATGACGGCTTATCATGAATTTAATAAGGTGGAAAAGGCGAAGGAGCTGGTTGAATATATGCTTGGAGGTAAGAGTGTGGCGGTGATAACGGACGCCGGCACTCCCGGAATCTCTGATCCCGGAGAAGAACTGACAAGGCAGGCGAGAGCCGCAGGCATACAGGTAACGTCTGTCCCCGGGGCCTGCGCATGTATTACTGCCCTCACAATGTCCGGGCTTCCCACAAGAAGATTCTGTTTCGAAGCTTTCCTTCCCACAGATAAAAAAGAATGCAGAAGGGTCCTGGATGAACTGAAAATTGAGACCAGAACCATCGTCATGTACGAAGCGCCCCATAGGCTTTTAAAGACATTACAGCTGCTTCTGGATGAGCTGGGGGATAGGAAGATGACCGTTACAAAGGAACTTACCAAGAAACATGAAAGTTCCTATGAGGGAAAGATCTCGGAGCATATTGCATTCTTCACCGCAAACGAACCGAAAGGCGAGTACGTTCTCGTTATGGAAGGACGTTCCTTTGAAGAACTGGACAGGGAAGCAAGGGAGCAGTGGGATGACGTTTCCCTGGAAGAGCATTATATGATGTATCTTGATAAGGGAATGGACAAAAAAGAAGCAATGAAAGCTGTTGCGCAGGACAGAGGGATCTCCAAGAGAGATGTGTATAATGCTCTGCTTGAAAAGAAATGAGCTGACAAAGATCTTATGCTATGTAGTTTATATGCCACAGAGGACAAAAATGTCTTCTGCGGCTTTTTTTTGTACCTTCATCGTCGACAGGTTGTACTTCCGCGGCAGTCGTCGTTTTTTCGGATCACATTTTTGATGTAGTTTAAGTGGTAGAATCAAAAATATACAAAGAAACAGGTATGAATTTGTGAAAGTTGCACAAAAATCACGCCCTATTTTGTGCAACTTTCACATTGACCGCGTTTGAAATCGTTGATAAGATGATAAACAGAGCAACCGCTTGCGCAAGAAACACAACAGGTCATGGACTTCTTATCTTAATACGTGTGTCACGCCCCGGCATGAACACTCAGTTCCGCGCAATATGTTGCTGTTCCCAAGATGAAGAATACAAAGAGTTTAGGGGATCATCCTTTAGGCTCAGAGAGGATCAAAATGGATAAGTTTATTGTAAACATCATACACAGGCCCGAGATGGTTCCGGAGTATGCGGAAAAGATCACGGGGCAGGGAAAGGGTGAGGACATCACCAGAAAGGATCTTTTGACGGAGTCTCTGGACATCTTTAAGACCCAGCAGGAGATCGCTCATAAGAACGGTTTAAAGACAACGATACAGATGACATATGCCTCGCTGTTTAATGAAGAGGCGGTGGAGATCGCGAAGGAGCACCACGAGAAGTACGGTGACGAAATCGCTCTTACCCTTCTGGGACTCCCCTGCAAGGAATTCAGGGACAAGTACAAGACAAAGGATTTCTGTATCTGGATGTTTTCCATGGAGGACAAGAAATCCATTGTGGAGGACGTGTTCGGAAAGTTCTACGAGAAGTTCGGATTCTACCCCG
This sequence comes from Lachnospiraceae bacterium, assembly GCA_016287675.1. Classification (GTDB taxonomy): domain Bacteria; phylum Bacillota; class Clostridia; order Lachnospirales; family Lachnospiraceae; genus RGIG3528. The sequence goes on along the minus strand of JAEFAR010000031.1, from coordinate 13,501 downwards.
AATCAACAGGCTCCTATTACATGGATGCGGATCTCATTAATTACATCAAAGAAAGATACCCGTCAGTAAAATGTGCGGTAGCCACCTGCTGGGAAGAGGGACCGAAGGCGTACCACACCTGCAATAATTCCTGGTACACACTGATGGACGGCGGCCCCTGGGCCCCCTGGATACCTTCGAAGCAGAACACTCATGCTCCTGCGGCAAACGAAGGGGAAGATTCGGGCATAGTTGCAATCCCCCATCTTTCCAGAGATCTGATCGCCTGCTATGACGGAAACGGAAGCAATTTCGGTACTCATCCCCAGAACGTGCTCCGGGGGATGATCTATGATTCAAAAACATGGGAGTATCCTTACCTTTATAATCTTATAGATCAGTACAGATCCCTGGCCAAATACAACAATGGCTATGCCTACAACATGATGTTTGTGGGACCGGGCTGGATGAACAAGATGGGCAGATGGGAAGCACCCTACGAGCTTCTCCTTAAATCCTACGAGGATGGCTGTGCTTACTACGGGAAGCTTAAAAAAGAGGGGCAACTGGTGGACATGACCATGTCCGAGTTTGCGGATCATTACAGAAAAAAGAAGAGCTACACGGAGCCTGAATGTGCTCTGTGGCGCGATATTCTTTACGGCTCGGACAAGCAGCTGTTCTGGTACTGTGATCCCTTTATGAGAGCCTGTGTTAACATGGATCAGGGCGGCGCTATCGTTGACCTGAGACCCTACGTGGCAAAGCTGGAATGGCCCGTAGGCATAGGGACAAAACACGTGCAGGATGCATCCTATCCTTTCCTTATCCAGGAAAAGTACAGAGCAGGCTACTTCACTCACTATGCGGGAGAGGGCACGGTAAGGTCCGCAAAGCTGTCATATAACGGAGAAGAGGTGGATCTTTGCCTCTGCAGAACGAAAGCTCACTTTTCTAACGACAACGGTAGAAGAACACTGACGCTCGACCCTGTAGATATTGAATTTACAGGGCTCAACATTAAATTACAGACAGAGGTGATCTTCAAGGAAGGGGATTCTTCCATAGAGATCAGGAGAAAAATTCTACAATCGTCGGACGATTCCGCAAAGGTCACATTAAACGAGTACATGGTAGGCTGTTACGGCACTACAGAGTATCCGGAGGATATGACTTCAATCGTTTTACAGCTTACAGCTGTAGACGGAAAAACCGAAAAATGTCGCTACGACTACAAGTGTAGAGAAAATGAACTGAAGGGTGCGACGAGTACTGCCGTTTCTATACCTCCTATCAAAACAAGGGTTGTTATGGAGTGCGACGACAAAGAAGCGACAGGGTATTACAAAGAAGGATATGCGTTCTCACCTATGTATACACTCGGATACAAAACAGAGATCGGCTGCGGACAGGAGGTTACCACATGGCTCAGGCTGGAAAAGGAAAACTGAACTTCAGATGCCCCTCATGCTTTATGAGGGATCTGGACATTGATATGTTCTATGATAAAGAAAAGAAAGAATACTACTGCCTTCGCTGTCAATACAGAGGCAGCGAAAAGGACGTTCTCGAGAAAAATGAGATGGCTCGTTTCCGTTACGGAGCAATGAAGAAAAGGTTTAAGATGGAGGATTTTTAATAGCTCCTCCGAAATGTTACGAAAATTCTTGGAAACGTTACCAAAAAAATGTAGACAAATTTACTAAACCGTGCTATGATTACAGGAGGATATGTTAGTGAAAAGTACCAAAAACATTAAAAAAATCATGCTGATGGCACTGGCGACGGCGATGATCGCAGGTGGATGCGGACAGGGAACTTCCGATAAGAAGGATTCCGCCGTGACGCCCACAGAAGCAGCAAAGCCTCAGCCGGTAGTTTTACCCGTAAGATCGGTTCCTTCAGATACATTGCACGTAGAAAAGGTGGAAAGCTTGAAGGATGAATTCATATTGGGGATGGACGTTTCCAGCGTCATCTCTCTTGAAAAGGGCGGAGTAAAGTACTACGACTTCGACGGTAAGGAAACAGATCTCTTTAAGATCCTTTCGGATGCGGGAGTAAATTACATCCGTGTAAGAGTCTGGAACGATCCTTTTGATAAGAACGGAAACGGCTACGGCGGAGGAAACTGCGACATAAACACCGCAGTTGAGATCGGAAAGAGAGCTACCGCAAACGGCATGAGACTTCTGGTGGATTTTCATTATTCCGACTTCTGGGCAGATCCCGGAAAGCAGATGGTCCCCAAGGCCTGGAAGGGAATGGACATCGACACGAAGAAGGAAGCACTCTACGACTTCACAAAAGAAAGCCTTGAAAAACTGAAGGCAGCCGGAGTCGATGTGGGAATGGTTCAGCTGGGAAATGAAACCAACGGAGCCATGTGCGGTGAGAAAGTCTGGATGAACATCTACTATCTCATGGACGCAGGCTCCAGAGCCACGAGAGAGGTTTTCCCCAATGCGCTGATCGCGGTACACTTCACAAATCCGGAGAAGGTTACAAATATAGCGGACTATGCCAAGAAGCTGAATTACTACAACCTGGATTACGATGTGTTTGCATCGTCCTACTATCCTTTTTGGCACGGAACGCTGGATAATCTTGCAACAGTTCTTTCGAACGTTGCGGAAACATACGGAAAAATGGTAATGGTGGCCGAGACATCATATGCATTTACGGCGGAGGACACGGATTTCTTCGGAAATACGATCTCCGGCGGAAGTGCGGTGACGAAAAACTATCCCTACACTGTTCAGGGGCAGGCAACCTGCTTCAGGGATGTGGTGGACACCATTGCAAACAGGACAAAGAACGGAATCGGCGTGTTCTACTGGGAAGGAGCATGGATCTCGGCGGGCGGAAAGAACTACGAGGAGAATCACGCACTCTGGGAAAAGAACGGATCCGGATGGGCATCTTCCTATGCAAAGGAGTACGATCCCAACGACGCGGGAAAGTACAGCGGCGGTTCTGCTGTTGACAATCAGGCATTCTTTGATTCCACAGGTCACGTGCTGGAATCCTTAAAGGTCTTCGGACTGGTAAGGAACGGCAGTTCGGGCGAAGTGAAAGCCGATGCGATACAGGATACGGAGCTGATCATCGACGTGAACGGAGAGATCGAGCTTCCGAAGAAAGTGAATGCGGTAATGACGGATGGCTCCAAGAAGGAGCTGGACGTGGAATGGCTGAACGTCGATTACGAAAAGATGAAGTCGAACGGAGCCGCAAGATACGAGATCAAGGGCATCGCGGGCGGCATGGAAGCGAGATGCGTTGTTTCCATGATAGAGTTCAACTTCCTTGAAAACTATAGCTTTGAAGAGGGCGAGAAGGGCTGGACAGCGACGAGCAAGAATCCCATCGACGAGCTTTACGTTGAAGACAAATCCACGGATTCCCTGACGGGAACGAAGCATTTCCATTTCTGGGCGGACAAGACCAAGTCGGTGGATTTCGATCTTGAGCAGGAGGTGAAGAACCTTCCCGCAGGAAATTACAAGTTTTCAATCTCTCTCATGGGCGGAGATGCAGAAAATGTGAACGCTTATGCTTACGTAAAGAAGAACGGTCAGGTCATCGCAAAGGGACCCACCAACATCACGTCCTACAACGAATGGCATGAGGGAAAGATACCTCATTTTGAAGTTGAGACGGGTGATGCGATCACAGTGGGCATACACGTCGAGTGTTCTCCCAAGGGCAACGGTTCCTGGGGCAAGATCGACGATGCTCTCCTTAACACGGTATCGGATTAGGAAGGATTGTGAAGCAATCGCGCCGTTACATTAAATAGAAAGGAAAAGATGCGAAAAGTGAAAAAGATCTTAAGAAAAACAATATCATTACTGCTTCTCGTGTCTTTTGCAGTAGGTGCTGCAGGCTGCGGCAAAAAGCAGCCGGACACCATCGCCGACAACTACAGGGTGTTCTACCAGATCTTCGTGGGTTCCTTCTCCGATTCAAACGGCGACGGCATCGGAGATCTTAAGGGCATCATCAACAGAATGGATTACCTGAACGACGGGGATGTGAATTCGGGAAAGAGCCTTGGGATCCAGGGCATATGGCTATCGCCTGTTTTTGCATCTCCCAGCTACCACAAGTACGATGCCACAAGCTACTACCGGATCGATCCGGATTTCGGGACTGAGGAAGACCTGAAGGCCCTCCTGGACATATGCCATGAACGAAACGTAAAGGTCATCCTGGACCTTGTTGCAAATCATACCTCGTCATCAAGCATATGGTTTCAGCGCTTCCTTCTGGCGCACAAAAACAATAAGCCCGATGACAAGTATTACGATTATTATTCCTGGGCAACGGCAGACAGCAAGATACAGGGCTGTGCCTACTCAAAGATACAGGGAACGGAGCATTACTATGAATGCAACTTCTCAACGGATATGCCTGAACTGAATTATGATAATGAGGAAGTAAAGGCGGAGATGGTAAAGGCAGCCAACTACTGGCTGGATCTGGGAGTTGACGGATTCAGATTTGACGCGGTCAAGTACATCTACTTCGGAAACACACCCAAGTCGGTGGATTTCTGGAAAGGATATATGGCTGAACTTAAAGCAATAAAGCCTGACATATACTGTGTGGGCGAGTGCTGGTCGGCAGATCCCGAGACACTGGAGTATGTGAAGGCTATGAACTGCTTTAATTTCCAGATGGCTCAGGCGGAAGGCTTCATCGCAAATGCAGCAAAACGCGGAAACATCTCGGTGTTTACAAATTATGTGGAAACCTATCAGGATAAAGTGCTGGCGGCAAATCCGGAAGGAATGGCGATACCCTTTATTTCAAACCATGATATGGACAGATCCTCAGGTTACCTGACACTTGCTTCAAACAGGTCAAAGATAGCAGCCAATCTTTACATATTGAGCTGCGGTTCTCCCTTCATCTACTACGGAGAAGAGATCGGACTGAAAGGCTCAAGAGGAAGCGCAAACACGGATGCAAACAGACGGCTTGCCATGTTCTGGGGAGACGATGATACGGTAAAGGATCCCGTGGGGACCACATATGAAAGGTCAAAGCAGACCAACGGCAGTGTAAAGTCCCAGCTTGAGGATGAAGACAGCCAGTTAAATTACTATTGTAAACTGATCGCCTTAAGGAACAGGTATCCCGAGATCGCCAGAGGTGATTACAAAGCACTGGTGTTTGATACAACGACCTTCGGAGGCTTTAAGATCACTTACGGGGAAGAAGAGATCGTCCTTTTACATAATACAAATGATAAGGATGTTGAGATCGATCTTTCAGCATGTAAGGAGATCGATGCAGGCAAGTTAAAGGTTAAGGATTTCATCGGACAGGGAGATGCAAAGCTTACGGGCAGCACTCTCACTCTAGGTCCCCAGACAAGCGTGATCCTTAAGTAAGAAGAAAAACAAATATGAATTAAGGTCGCAGTGCGCGACTTTAAAATAAAGAAAGAGGAGAATATAAAATGAAGAGAAGATTTACAGCACTCTTAGCAATCGCTATGGCCTTCTGCATGACTATCGGCGCAGCAGGCTGCGGCAAAAAGAACAAAGCCGAAGATCTTTCCGAACTTAACGGAACATACGATATTACCGTTTGGGTTTCAGAGGTAGACGGCGTAAAGGCATTAACAGAACAGCAGATCGACAAGTTCGAGGCGGATCACCCCGGCATCGTTCTCAATGCAACCATCGAAGGTGTTTCGGAAGCAGATTCCGCAACACTCATGATCACATCCGTTGAAGACGGAGCAGACATTTTCTGCTTCGCACAGGATCAGCTGGCACGTCTCGTAATGGCAGGCGCACTCCAGCCTCTCGGACAGGCAACTGCAGAAGAAGTAAGAAACATGAACGACGAAGGCGCAGTTCGTTCCGCATCTGTGGGCGACACCATCTACTGCTATCCTTTGACTGCAGATAACGGCTACTTCATGTACTATGACAAGTCCGTTATTCCCGAGAGCGATCTTGATTCCCTTGAGAAGATCATCGCTGACTGCGAAAAGGCAGGAAAGATGTTCTCTATGGAACTTGAGACTTCCGCATGGTACAATGCAGCATTCTTCTTCGGTACAGGCTGCGTATCCGAATGGACAACAGACGAGAACGGCGGATTTGTAAGCGTTAACGATACATTCAATTCCGATAAGGGTCTCATCGCACTTAAGGGAATGCAGAAGCTCCTTAAGTCCAGCAGCTACAACTCATCTTCTTCCACATCCGACTTTGCTGCTGCTGTTCCTTCAGCAGTTGTAATCTCCGGTACATGGGGACTTGCAGATGTTAAGGCAGCTCTCGGCGACAACTTCGGAGCAACAGATCTTCCTTCCTTCACGGTAGACGGTAAGGAGTATCATCTCGGTTCCTTCTCAGGAAACAAGCTTCTCGGTGTAAAGCCTCAGGTTGACAAGAAGAGAGCAGCAGTTCTTCAGAAACTCGCTCTTTATCTCACAGGCGAAGAGTGCCAGGTTCAGAGATTCGAATCCAAGGGTTGGGGACCTTCCAACAAGAAGGCAATGGCTTCCGAAGCTGTTCAGAAGGACGTAGCTCTTTCAGCTCTCGGTCAGCAGAACAAGTACGCTATCCCTCAGGGACAGATCCACGGTTCATGGTGGGATATCGCGAAAGTATATGCAGTATCCGCAAAGACAGCAACAACAGATGCTGAGCTCAAGAAAGCTCTTCAGGACTATCAGGATACCATCAGCGGTCTCTTCGCAATGAGCGTTGATGAGAAGGAAGCTTGGTCCATCATCGGTTCCATGAACGGTGACGGATGGTCAACAGACATCTCCATGATCTGTGACTCCAAGGGCGTATGGCATTCAGATGCTATCAAGTTTGAAAAGTTTGATGAATTCAAGGCTCGTCAGGGTAAGTCCTGGACAGTCAACATCGGCGGCGACGGCAAGGCAGACGGTTCCAATTTCGTAGTTGAGGAGCCCGGCTACTACTTCGTTAAGTTCACCTACGACAAGGACAGCAACTCCGGTAAGATCGAACTTGAAAAGTCAAGCGACATCTACGGCTTCACAGTTATCGGAAGCATCAACGGAGACGGCTGGACCATCGACCTTCCTATGGAGATCGCGGCAGACGGAAGCTGGAAGACAACCGAAGCTTACACAATGGCTAAGGGTGTAGAGTTCAAGGTACGTCAGGGCAAGAACTGGGATGTAGCTTATCCTTCAAGCAACTTTGTTGTAGAAGCAGACGGAACTTACTTCATTAAGCTCAACGCAGATCTTACGGTTGAACTCATCGCAAAATAATTGACAGACAATAATGTTCATTTGAGTATCGGGAATGCCTTAGTGCATTCTCGATACCCTTTTGACTTTTTAAGATTAAAGGGTTCAATAGAACAAAAGTAAGAAAAAGTAATCTACGCAGGATTTGGGAGGGCGTTCGAATGAAACGTACTACATCAAACAATAAAAAGAACAGCTTTAAACAATTCTTTAAAGCAGTCGGAACAGAGCTCTCTGACATAGTGACGACCTTTAAAAACGGATCTTGGATCACGAGAGTTTCTTATTTGATAATGGGATTCGGTAACCTTGTTCGCGGCCAGATATTGCGCGGATTACTTTTCCTTATTTTCGAAGCGGTGTTCATTGCATATATGATCACGACCGGCGTAGGCTGGCTTCAAAAGATGGGAACTCTCGGAACGGAAGCCGTTAAGAGAGTTTACGACCCGATCTACGACGTTTACGTAAATGTTGAAGGAGACAATTCCTTTTTTATCCTTTTATATGCACTGCTGACCATCATCTTCTGCATAGCCTTCATTTGGGCCTGGAGAGAAAACATCCGCCAGAACAGGATCTCGGAAGAACTTTTGGGAAAAGGCAAGAAGCTGACGACGACGAGACAGGATCTTAAGGCACTGGTGGATGAAAAATTCTACAAGACACTGCTGGCGCTTCCCATGACGGGAATCGTCGTGTTTATGGTGCTGCCCATCATATTCATGATCTTTATCGCATTCACCAATTACGATGCGGAGCACAACGGCTACACGGTGCTCTTCAGCTGGGTGGGGCTCGATAACTTCAAAAATCTCTTTTCCGCATCCTCGGGATCGAACCTTGGCTACACCTTTGTGCACATCCTGGGATGGACACTGGTCTGGGCCTTCTTTGCAACCTTCACCAACTATTTCCTCGGTATCGTGGTTGCCCTCATGATCAATAAAAAAGGGATCAAACTCAAGAAGATGTGGAGAGGCATCCTGGTCCTCACCATAGCGATCCCCCAGTTTGTTTCCCTTATGTACGTATCAAAGCTGTTCTCAAAGAACGGTCTGATAAACGGATTTTTGATAAACATGGGTCTGATCGACTGGCCCATAGAGTTCTGGCAGAATTCAACATATGCCAGGATCCTTGTGATCCTTATCAACATCTGGATCGGAATCCCGTATTTGATGCTCATTGCAACGGGCATACTCATGAACATCCCCCAGGATCTTTACGAATCCGCGAGGATCGACGGAGCAAATCCTTTTCAGCAGTTTAAGTCCATCACACTTCCTTATATGCTTTTCGTAACAGGTCCTTACCTGCTCACAAGCTTCATCGGAAACATCAACAACTTTAACGTGATCTACCTCCTGACCAGCGGCGGCGTGGTGTCAAACCCCAAATACACGGTTTTCGGAACCTCGGCTTCGGACACGGACCTTCTCATAACCTGGCTGTTCAACATCACAACGGGGGCCACGTCGGATTACAAACTGGCAGCGGTCATCGCCATCATGATCTTCGTTGTAGTATCGACGATCTCCGTGATCTCCTACAACCTGATGCCGTCCAATAAGAATGAGGAGGATTTCCAATGAGTGACAATCGTAAGCATATGGGAATGAAAGCAAAAACGACGATCGGAAACACCGTTATCTACATTATATTGGTACTAATGTCGATCATATGGCTGATCCCCTTCGTATGTATAGTATTTGAATCCTTCAGAGGAGAAAACACCGGACAGGTGGGTTACCTCATCCCCAAACAGTGGAGCTGGGCAAATTACAAGGCTTTATTTGTGGAAGATCCCGATAAGACGGTACAGTTCATGCTGTGGTACAAGAATACATTTATCATAGCTGCGGTTTCGTCACTGATCCACACATTCATCGTTCTCTGCACGAGCTACACACTGTCGAGAATGAGATTCAGAGGCAGAAAGGCACTTATGAACATCATGCTGGTTCTGGGAATGTTCCCCGGATTCATCACCATGATCGTTCTTTACACAATATTAAGTAAGATCGGCTGGACCGGCGCAGGTTCCGTTCCGGGACTTATCCTGATCTACACTGCCAGCGCAGCAATGGGCTACTACGTATCAAAGGGCTTCTTCGATACCGTACCCAGATCTCTTGATGAGGCTGCCAGGATTGACGGCGCTACAAGAGCGCAAGTTCTTTTCAGGATCACATTACCCATGGCAAAGCCCATCGTGATCTACCAGATCCTCACAGCATTCATGGCTCCCTGGGGTGATTTCATCTTTGCAAAATACATTGCCCACGGCACCAGCGCCGGAATGACGGTTGCAGTCGGAATGCAGAACCTGATCACAAAATCCAACAATTCCGCCCATTACACCCACTTCTGCGCCGCCGGTGTAGTTGTGGCGATCCCCATCACCGTCCTCTTCATGTTCCTTCAGAAGTACTACGTTGAAGGCGTGACAGGCGGAGCTGTAAAGGGCTGATCGAAAACTGATAAGTAAGAAAACAGAGAGAAAACGGAGCGCTCCCCGAGATCGGGGAGCGTTTCGTTTTTTTGATATCCTAAGTAATGTCTCCGGATCATATGAGTAAAATAACGATCCAGAAGTGTTAATATGTGCTCTTATTGATAAATAGAGGCTTGGAGGCCGTTTTTTATCATTTTTTCATTTGTGCAAACTGCACAATTTGAGGCGGTTTTTTTGTGAAACATTACATATTGTAAAAGCCATATAATCATGTATAATACTACTTGTTCGCGATGCTTCTTGTCGCGTAGGCTGCAGCCTATATTCTTTTTCAAGGTGGTTATCACCGATTACTCACTTGTTTGAAAGGAAAACCAATATGGCAAAACAGAATAATGATACGAGTCTGCCTGCTTCATTTGAAGACGCAACAGGCCCTATTAGCGTTACCCTGAAAAACGATATGATGTTTCACTGTGTGATGTCAAGATCAATAGTGTTGGTTGAGATCCCCGTAAGACAACAATGTCTTGCGGGGATTTTTAATGCCAATTGCTCAATGATCAATAACGTTAAAGAAGCGATTGAAAATGAAATAGCTTCTACATTTTTTTGAAGTATGAACTCAAAGAGGAACTCATTTCTGACGATAAGAATATAGTAGAATAATGAAAGGCATAATCAAGGGTAAAATGAACAATACAAAACCAATACTCAGCATCAGCATACTTGTTTCAAACAGAATAGATACGGTTGAAAAAACAATGGAATCCGTAAAAAGGATCATGGACAGGATTCCGTGTGAATTGATCATTGTAGATACTGTAGGTGAGGAAAAGAGTGACGGTTCGCTTGCGATAGCTAAAAAGTACGCGACAAAACTTGTTCACTTTGACTGGATCAACGATTTCGCAGCTGCAAGAAACGCAGGCCTAAAGCTTGCTACAGGCGAGTGGTTCATGTTTATGGACGACGATGAGGAGTTTATTGATATTGAGGATCTGGTAGATTTCTTTAAGAGCGGAAAACAGAAAAAATATAATACGGCCAGTTACAAACTGCATGACTACAGTTATGACGGAAGTTATTCGGTTGTGGACATGCAGAGGATGATAAGAAGAATACCCCAGACACAGTTTGTAGGAAAGATACACGAGGCACTTGATCCTGCTTTTTTGCCCTTAAAAGAGCTTAAAAGCTACGCAGATCACCATGGATATGCCTTCGCCAGTGAGGAGGAGAGATTAAAAAAATTTGAAAGAAACTATCCGATCCTTTGTGAAGAATTTGAAAAGGATAAGAGGAGTATCAGAACCAGACTTCAGATGATACAGGAAATCACGTCTCTGAGGGGATACGAGGCTAAAACGGACGAATTGATTGAAGACACACTTTTTAATGAACATGATTATACCGAAAAAGATCTGACTTCATCTTTTTATCAATGGATAATAGCGACTTATGTCAGACATGCAAAAAGATGGTACACACCGGAAATAATAACGGAAAGAGTGGATGTTTTAAGAGAGAAAAAAAAGCTGACTGAGCTTACAAGATTATCACTTGCATGCATGGATGCAATTGCTTCGATAGATTTAAAAAACGCAGATAGAATTAAAAAAGATATTGATGAGATAACTAAAAACTATGATTATCTTAAAAGTAATCATCAGGTCTTTTATATGCAAAATATACTTGATCAGAGCATATATATGGAAAAAGAGTATGTTCTCGACAGAGTAACAGATGCTCTGATGATATGTAAAGACCTCGGATGTGATGCCAAGGAGTTTGAAAATGGGATCAAGTGGATCGAAAAACTCATCAAGGACGATGATCTGGAGTTTGAGCTTCGATTCAAGACAGGAAGAAAAATAGGTATTCACGATAATTTACTTGGCTTGAAATTTATAAAAGAGACTCTTCTGACTTTTTCAGAAAAAAAGGAAAACAACTATTATAGACAGTTGGTTACAGATGTATTTAAACTTCACGAATCTGCCGGAACATCAGTACAGGACGCGGCTGATGACTATGAATTGTTTAAAAATACGTGTCGGTTTACAGACGCGCAAGAATGTGCGGTTGATGCGCAGATGACACGCATATGCATTATCAATAATCGACCGGATCTGGCAATGCCTTTTGTCAACAATTATTTGGCTGCATATGAATCATTGGCAAAACGGCCTGAGGATTTTGAAGCGGCTCAAAAAGGAGATCTTTCATTCGGAGTGTCTGAGAATGCACATAATGAGATGTTGTATTTTGGATGCTACACGTATCTGAATTGCGGAGATTTATTGAAGGCATGGAATTGTATAGGGGAAATGCCATGGACATCCCCGCAGTTTAAAGATTGGGAAGGAGCATTAAGGCTAGCATTAACGCTTAACAGACAGAATGAACAACCGGGGATCATTGTAAACATAGTCAGGGCGATAATGGCAAATCCGTCTGCAAGCGGGAGATTTGCTGAAATGTTAAGAAATGAGGAGGGAATAAAAGCAGAAATTGATAGGGTTTTGAAGATAATAACGGATAAAAGGTTAAGCTAAAAACTTGAAGGATGTACATTTTAACTTGATTGAAAAGAGAATAAAATAGAGTATGTTACACAAAAACAGTATATGCCATTAATACCGTAGCTGTTTATTTTTGACTGAAGTGAATTGAGTTCTGCATTACGTTATGGTTACATACGGCAAATAGGTGCGAAAGGCTACAATATTTAAGAGTCACAGTAGAATTAGGACTCATGAAAAAAACTAGAGTCTTCCGCGGAAAGGTGGATAAAAATGAAAATAGTATTATTAGATGGAGGGCTTACAAATCAGCTGACTCAATATATATTTGCAAGGTGCTTAGAGGAAAATACTAAGGACAAAAATGAACTAATCTTGCTTGATGATTTATGGTTCTTCTGTCAACATCCGCTTACTGGGGATAAATTAATCGACAAGCGAGTTTCGGAAATAGAGAATCATGATTATCAATTGAACAAATTTCCTAACTTAAAGCATATACAGCTTGCAAGTGAATATTTTGATTCTGATGTATGGGAGGAGATAATAGTAGAAGCAAATAAACGCCCCCCTCTCAGAGGAGGAACTCATTTGCCGCAAATACTTAAAGACAATGGATTGGATTTTTTTATGATAGCAGAGGCTCCAATTTACCAGTTTGACGGAAAAGTAGCAAGAATGCCTTACTACTATTATATGCCGGAAATGCTAAATTCACAAGGGAACTGCTATTATTTTGGCTGGTTTACAAATGGTGGGTGGTTTATGAGCCACGAGCAAATGTTTCGAAAAGAGTTAACGTTACCTCCACTTTGGAAAAAATATGATATTGAAATGCTAAATCTAATACATGATAGTCTTTCAATTTCTGTTCATATCAGACGTGGAGCATATGCATATATAAAAATGACAGATTGTGCATACTTTAAAAATGCATTACAAGCAGTGTATAAACATATTTCTGAAAACAAAAAGAGTAAAACTCCTCGGATATTTGTTTTTTCAGATGAAATCGAGTGGATCAAAGAACATGCTGATGATTACGGACTTGCCAATTCGCCGTATGAAGTAATCTATAGTGTTGAAAATCGTAGTCGAGATGAAAATCAATGTGATTTACAGCTTATGTCCGAATGCGATATAATGATATTGGAATTAAGTAGCGTTTACAGTTATATGGCAGCATTGTTAAATAATAAAAAGGACAAGATTGTAATTAATCCGAACAAATCACGGGGAGTTTTCTGAGAGAGTTTTGGTAAGGGTATGATAAATGAAAAA